>NZ_LIST01000001.1:0-1031026 GCF_001280455.1 Halorubrum tropicale | reverse complement strand
GTGTACACGACCGCGACGGCCAGCGTCCCGATCACGACCGCGCGGAGCGGGGGGTCGACCAGCACGAGCAGCGGGACCGAGAGCCCGACCGAGAGGGCGAGGTCCTCGACGGCCCCGTCGTACCGGACGCCGCGCCGCGGGGCGACCCACGTCTCGCGGTGGTGGTCGTACACGGCGCGGTCGGAGTTCCCCTCCCACGGGCGGAGCTCCAAGCCGCCGCCGTACATGTCGGCGACGCTGTGGAGCGCCGCGCCGAGGAGGAAGAGCGCGACGGCGACGGTGAGCGCCGACTGCGCGACCGCGGCCGCGACGAGCGCCGGGACGGAGAGGACCGAGTAGTAGACGGGGTAGTGGAGGGTCCGCCGGTGACCGGTGTACATGTCGAGGTCGGGGACGAGCCCGCCGAGGAACCCGGCGACCAGCCCCACCGGCGCCAGTTCCGGCGCGACGCGCACCAGCGGGGCCGCGAGCAGCATCCCCGCCAGCACGTGGGTCGGAAGCATCATCGTACCGGAACGCAGGCGACAGAAACATATGAGCGTGTCGGCGCGGCGGTCGGGGGCCCGCACCCGCGTCGACGGCCTCTTCGGCCGCCGCAGCCGTCGTTTCGCGGTCCGTTTATACCTCGTCGCGCGAACCGGGGCGTATGCTCATGACGCCGGGGCCGACCGCGGTCCCAGAGCCCGTGCGCGAGACGATGTCCCGCGAGCTGATCAACCCCGACGTGGACCCGCGGTTCCGGGAGATATACGACCGCCTCACGGAGCGGCTCGCGACCGTGTACGGCGTCGACGCGGCCGACGCCGCGGGGAACGGCGCGTCGCGCGACGTGGTCGTCCTCGGCGGCGAGGGGATCCTCGGACTGGAGGCGGCCGTCGCGTCGCTCGTCGAGCCGGGCACCGAGGTCCTGTGCCTGTCGAACGGGCTCTACGGCGAGGGGTTCGCCGACTTCGTCGGGTCGTACGGCGGCGACCCGACGCTCGTGGCCGCCGAGCACGACGAGCCGCTGCCGCTCGACGCGCTCGACGATGCGCTGGCGGCCGACGACGCCGACGTCGACCTCGTCACGATGGTCCACTGCGAGACGCCGACGGGGACGCTCAACGACGTCGAGGCCGCGCTCGACCGGATCGAGGCGGCGGCCCCGGCGGCCCTGACGGTCGTCGACGCCGTCTCCTCGCTCGGCGGGGTCGAAGTCCCGACCGACCGGATCGACGTGTGCCTCGGCGCGTCCCAGAAGTGTTTCAGCGCGCCGCCGGGGCTGGCGACCGCCGCGGTGAGCGACCGCGCCTGGGCCGCGATGGAGGCCCGAGACCCGCACTCGCTGTACGCGAACTTCCTCCCGTTCCGCGACGTGAGCGACGGGTTCCCGTACACGCACCTCACGACCGAGGTCGTCGCGCTCGACGCCGCGCTCGGACTCCTGCTCGACGAGGGGCTCGACGCCGTCCGCGAGCGACACGCGGCGGCCGCCGCGCGGTGCCGGGAGCGCGGCGCGGAGCTAGGCTTAGCGCCCGTGCCGGACCCCGAGCGCAGCTCTCCGACGGTGACCGCCTTCGAGGTGCCCGGGCGGGCCGAGGCGCTCCGAGAGCGGCTGCGCGAGGAGCACGACGTGGTCCTCGCGACGGGGCTCGGCGAGGGGTCGGAGGACGTCCTCCGCGTGGGACACATGGGCCACAACGCGCGGGTCGATCGGGTCGAGGAGGCGATGGACGCGCTCGCCGCGGTGCTGTGAGCGCGGGGTGAGAACACGTCGCACGCCGCCGGAACGTTGAACCGTCGCGCGACGGGGCGTCCGCACATGGCGTCGCCACGCGAGGCGATCCGGGAGCGGGGCTGGACGGTCGAACACGTTCCCCACGAAGAGATAGCGAAGTACAACGCCTGCTACCGCGTCGTTCTCGACGGCGAGCTCATCTATCCGCCCGCGGCCGACGACCTCGGAATCCCGCGCAACGAGATCTGGGTCTCCGAGAAGTGGGCGAAGTACGACCGGTTCATCCTCTACCACGAGCTCAGGGAGATCGAACACCGCGCCGCAGGTCACGACAAGGCGACGGCCCACGAGCTCGCGGAGCGCGACGAGCGCTCGCTGTGGCTGGACAACCCTCGCTGGCGGGTAATGAACGCCGAGTGGGACGAGGGGCGGGCGCACCTCCCGTTCCCGGGCGAGTAGGGGCACAGTCGCGGGGTTCCCACAGCGACAGCGCGATCCCGGAGAGCGACACCGACACCCCGAACAGGATCGCGCCGAGGTATCCGACCGCGACGGAGCCGATATCAGCTATCTGCGAGTGGTACCTGTCGGTCACGTGTGCGTAACGCACGAGGGTGCCGGCCGCGCTGATCGGCAGACCGACCGCGTTCACCGCCGGTCCGAGCCGCTTCATGACGCGCCCGAGTCGTTTCGGGTCCCCGTTACAACGGGTGATGTCAGGCGATGACGGCGATCGCCCGCCTCCGGAACGCCCTTGCGTCCGGCCGAGGAACGTTCGGGCGACATGAACCACCGCGAACTCGGCGATGTCGGCGCGGTCAGCGAGGTCGGCTACGGCGCCTGGCAGATCGGCGGCGACTGGGGCGAGGTCACGGAGGCGGAGGCGGTCGCGGCCGTCGAGGCCGCCCGCGACGCCGGGGTCGACTTCTTCGACACCGCCGACGTGTACGGCGACGGCAGGTCGGAGCGGATCGTCGGCGAGACGCTCGCGGACGAGGTCGCCGCGGGCGACGTGACCGTCGCGACGAAGGCCGGCCGCCGGCTCGACCCGCACGAGGCGGACGGCTACGCGGAGGCGAACCTCCGGCGGTTCGTCGACCGCTCCCGGGAGAACCTCGGGATGGACACGCTCGATCTGGTCCAGCTTCACTGCCCGCCCACGGACGTGTACTACCGGCCGGAGACGTTCGACGCGCTCGACGCGCTCGCGGACGAGGGGCGGATCGCGAGCTACGGCGTCAGCGTCGAGCGCGTCGAGGAGGGGCTGAAGGCGATCGAGTACCCGGGCGTCGAGACCGTCCAGATCATCTTCAATCCCTTCCGGCAGCGGCCGGCCGAGCTGTTCTTGGAGGAGGCCGCCGCGCGCGACGTGGGCGTCATCTGCCGGGTGCCGCTCGCGTCCGGGCTGCTCACGGGCGCGCTCTCGCGCGACGCCGAGTTCCCCGAGGACGACCACCGCAACTACAACCGCGAGGGCGACGCCTTCGACGTGGGCGAGACGTTCGCGGGCGTCCCCTTCGGGGCGGGCCTCGACGCGGTCGACGCGCTCGGCGAGCGCCTGCCGGACGACCGCCCGCTGCCCGAGTTCGCGCTACGCTGGATCCTCGACCACGACGCCGTCTCGACGGTGATCCCGGGGTCGACGACGCCCGAGCACGTCCGGGCGAACGCGGCCGCGAGCGAGGCGCCCCCGCTCTCCGACGCCGAGCGCGACGCCGCGAACGAGGTGTACGACGAGCACGTCCGCGAGCACGTCCACCAGCGCTGGTGAGCGCCGCCGGGGGCCGGCGAGCGCGACGCGGAACGGTCCGTGCCGAGGCGCGCCCCGCCCCCTCACTCGTCGAGCGCCGCCGCCAGCTTCTCGATCGGATGGGGCGGCGTCTCGGCGCCCTCGCGGTCGCCGAGCTGCGACCGGCAGGAGGCGCCGGGCGCCGTCACCGCGTCGCCGTCGCTGTCGGCGACCTGCCCGAAGAGGATGCGCCCGATCGCCTGCGAGAGGTCGTAGTGCTCGCTCTCGTAGCCGAACGAGCCCGCCATGCCGCAACACGAGGAGTCGAGGGGGTCGACGCCGTAGCCGGCGCGCCGGAGGACGCCGACCGCGTGGTGGTCCGTGTTCGCCGCCTTCTGGTTACAGTGCCCGTGGTAGGTGAGCGTCTCCGCCGGCGCGTCGAACGAGAGCCGCTCGCCGACCCGGCGCGCGTCGAGGTACTCGCAGACGCCGGCCGCGGCCGCGGACACCGCCTCGACGTCCGGGCCGTCGAGCAGGTCCCGGTACTCGTCCTGGAACATCACCGCGTCGGAGGGCTCGACGAAGAGGACCGACTGCCCCTCGCGGACGCGGGGCGCGAGCGCCGCGACGTTCTCGGCCGCGCGCTCCCGGGCCGCGTCGAGGAAGCCGGTCGAGAAGGCGGCGCGGCCCGAGGGCGCGAGGCCGTCCGGGACCTCGACGCGGACGTCCGCGGCCTCCAGCACGCGCACCGCCGCCTTCCCGGCCGCCGGGTAGCTGTAGTCGGTGTAGGTGTCGGGGAACAGGACGACGGTGTCGACCGCCTCGGAGCGGGCGACCGCGGGGCCGCCGCGGGCCGCGAACCACGCCTCGAAGCTCTCGGACCGGAAGGTCGGCAGCGCGCGCTCGGGAGCGATCCCGACGAGCGCGTCCATCGCCCTGCGGGCGCCCGGAACTCTCGCCGCCGCGTTCGACAGCGGCGCCAGCCGGCTCCCGAGCGCCGAGAGCCGGTCGACGTCGCGGAAGAGCCGCTCGCGCAGCCCCGCGCCCTCCCGCTCGTGGTGCTCGTGTTTCACCTCCGCCTTCAGCTTCGCGAGGTCGACCCCGGTCGGACAGTCGCTCTGACAGCCCTTACAGCCGACGCAGAGGTCTAACACCTCCGCCTGGAACCGGTCGGAGTGGATCTCCTCGTCGTCGAGCTCGCCGCTTATCGCGGCCCGGAGCATGTTCGCCCGCCCGCGAGTCGTCTGGACCTCCTCGCCGGAGGCGCGGTACGTGGGACACATCGTCCCGGAGTCGGTCTCGCGACAGGTACCGCAGCCGTTACACAGCTCGACGAGCTCCGAGAAGCCGCCCTCGTCGGAGAAGTCGAGGTTCGTCTGCGGCTCGATCGACCGGTACGTCGGCCCGTACCGGAGGTTTTCGCGCACGTCGGTGTCGGCGGCAGCCTCGGGGTAGCCGCGCTCGGCCGCGGTCTCGCCGTCGACGTAGACGACCTTCCCGGGGTTCATCCGCCACTCGGGGTCGAACGCGGACTTCAGCTCCTGGAACGCGGCCCAGAGGTCCTCGCCGTACATCTTCGGGTTGAACTCGGTGCGCGCGAGCCCGTCGCCGTGCTCGCCGGAGAAGGCGCCGTGGTGCTCCAAGACGAGGTCGGTGACGTCGTCGGCGATGGCGTGCATCGTCTCGACGCCCTCAGACTCCTTCAGCGAGAGGATCGGGCGGATGTGGAGCGTCCCGACGCCGGCGTGCGCGAAGTACGCGGCCGAGGTGCCGTGGTCGTCGAGGACCTCCTCGAAGGCGGCGACGTAGTCGGCGAGCTCCGCGGGCGGCACCGAGGCGTCCTCGATGAACGGGTACGGCTTCGCGTCGCCGTCCATGCTCATCAGGAGCGGTATCGCGGCCTTCCGGAGGTTCCAGAGGTCCGCCTGCGCGCCCTCGTCGTACGCCTCGATGACGTCGAAGGCGTCGCGGTCGCCGTCGCCGCGGAAGCGGTCGTTCGCGTCGGCGACAGCCGCCTCGAAGTCGTCGACCAGCTCGGAGTCCCACTCCAACATGAGCGCGGCCGCGGCCCAGTCCGGGATCGGGTCCGCGTACTCGGCGTACTCCGGCGATCCCGCAGCCAGCTCCACGACCGCGTCGTCCATCAGCTCGACCGCGCTCACCGGGAGCGCCAGCGCCTCGGGGACCGCGCGCATGGCGGCGTCGAGCGTGTCGAACGAGTACAGCGCCAGCGCGGTCGCCTCGGGGCGGGTGACGAGCGAGAGGGTGGCCTCGACGACGACGCCCAAGGTCCCCTCGGCGCCGACGAACAGCTTCGAGAGGTTGATCACCTCCTCGCCGTCGTCATTCTCGTAGATCACCTTGTGGAGGTTGTACCCCGAGACCGACCGCTTGAGCGTCGGGTATCGCTCGGCTATCTCGTCGGCGTTGCCCTCGACGAGCGCGCGGACCGTCTCGTACAGCGCGGCCTCCCGCTCGCCGGCCGCCTCGCCCGCGACGATGGCCTCGTACTCGGGGGAGTCGAGGACGACCTCCCGGGTGTGAACGAGCGAGCCGTCCGCCAGCACCACGCGCAGCTCCTCGGTGTAGGCGTCGGTGATCCCGTACCGCACGGAGTGGGCGCCGGTGGAGTTGTTGCCGATGCCGCCGCCCACGGTCGCGCGCGCCGAGGAGGCGGGGTCGGGCGCGAACTTCAGGCCGTCCGCTGCGAGCCGGTCGTCGAGGTCGTCCTGGACGACGCCGGGCTGGACCGTGGCGCGGCGGGCGCCGGGGTCGACCGACAGGATCGCGTCCATGTGACGCGAGCAGTCGAGCACGACGCAGCCCGGCCCGACGGTCTGTCCCGCGAGCGACGACCCCGCGCCGCGCGGTAGCACGGGGACGCCGTGGTCGGCCGCGACCCGGGTCGCGGCCCGCACGTCGTCGACGCCGCGGGGGTAGACGACGCCCGCCGGGCGGGCCTGGTAGACGCTCCCGTCGGTCGCGTACAGCACCTGCGCGTACTCGTCGAACTCGACGCCGCCCGCGACCGCGCCGCGTAAGTCGGCCGCGAGCGACCGGTACGCCTCGACGTCCGGGCGGTCGTGGCCGAGCGCGGCCGCCGAGACGCCCGATCGGTCCGCCCCGGCCGATCCCGCGGCCACTCCGCCGTCGGACGCGGCCCGCCGCGGTCGGTCGTCGGCGGCCTCGTCTCGCGATCCCCCCGAGCCGCCGTCGCCGGCGAGTCCTCCTCCGTTCATGGGGTAGGTGGACGGGATGAGCGTGATAAATCTATTGTGAACGATAATTATATTCATTTAGGCCGTCGCCGTCGCCTTGACGTACGCGGTCCGTGCGACGCTGGTGGGCGCCCCGGCGGTCGTCGCGGGAAGCGGGGTCGGACTCGTGGCGTACGCGGCGTCGCTCCGGCTCATCGGCGTGGACCCGCGCGACCGCTTCGTCGCGCGGCGGTACCGGGCCGCGCTCGCCGACCGGGTCGACCGCTGATCCCGCCGGGCGCGGATCGCGACGATTTATGGGCGGACCGCGACGTACTGACGGTATGCAAACGTTCGACCGCGGGTCGGCGGGGTCGGCCCGCGTCGCGATCGTCGGCGGGATCCACGGCGACGAGCCCGCCGGCGTGCGGATCGTAGAGCGGCTCGCAGCGGAGCTCGCGCCCCTCGACTCCTCCGACGGTGAGGAGGGGTCCGCGGGGCTCGTCCGGCTGATACTCGCCAACGAGCCGGCGATCGAGGCCGGAACGCGCTACACCGACGCGGACCTGAACCGGGCGTTCCCGGGCGACGCCGACAGCGACGAGTACGAGCGGGCGCTGGCGCCGCGGCTCGCCGCGGAACTGGAGGGGTTCGACGCCGTGCTCGCGCTCCACACGTCGCACAGCGCGCCGCCGCCGTTCGCCATCTTCAGCGACCTCACGGAGTCGGTCCGCCGCACCGTCACCGGCCTCCCCGTCGACCACGTCGTCGACGCGAGCGGGCTGCGGTCGACGACGCTCGACTCCACCATCCCGCACACCGTCTCGATCGAGGTGGGCCGGCAGGGCAGCGAGGAGGCCGTCGAGTTCGGCCACGAGGCGTGTCGCGCGTTCCTCCGGGCCCACGGCGCGCTCGCGGACGAGCAGCCGACGTTCTCGGAGACGACCGTGGTCGCGGGCAGCGAGGAGGTGCCGAAGGGCGAGGGGACGCCGCACGTCCACTTCCGGAACTTCGAGCCGATCCCGGAGGGCGCGGTGTTCGCCGAGGATGATGTGTACACCCACCGCGTCGAGGAGCCGGGCGTGGTCCCGATCCTCGCGAGCGAGGACGGGTACGACGACATCTTCGGCATCTACGGCCGCGTCACGGGCACGCTGAAGCCGCCGGGGGAGGGCGACCTGCGGGTGTACCCGCGCGACGAGGAAGGGGACGACTGAGAGAACGGGGCTGACCGATCGCTCGAACGGTCTACGGCCGGGCCGGGACCGTCACTTCGCGGTGGGCGTGATGTCGCCGACGGCGTCCATCACTTGGACCGCCGCGCTGGCGGCGAGCCCGCGGGCGACCTCGTCGGTGTCGGACTCGGCGATGCCGGCGTCCAAGTCCTCCGGGTCCGGCGTGAAGCCGGCCGAGACGGGGTGGCCGGCCGGGGGGTTCACCGCGACGGTCGCCTGCGGGCCGTCCGCGCCGACGGACAGCTCGGAGCCGACGGCGTAGCTGTCGGGCAGGTACGATTCCGTGCGCGATACGATTCCGGCGACCGCGCGCCGGAGCTGTTTTTCTTGGTCCGGAGAGAGGTCGACGGCCGCGGGCGAGCCCGCGTCCGTCACACCCGGCGCCCCGGCGTACGGGTTGTTGCCGTTCATTCGAAGACACGACCCGTACGCGGAGCCGAGTCAAAAAGGCGTCGGCGACGGCGACCGGGGCTCCGGCGCGGCCCGGCCTCTCTCCGCGCGGCCCGTTACAGGATCGGCTCGGACTCCCCGTACGCGGCGATGACGACCGCGGTCGCGTACCGCTCCGGCTCGGCCGCGACCGTCTCGACGCGCGTCTCCCGGTCGGGGAGCTCCCAGTCCCGGAGGTCGCCGCCGGCGTCGAGGCCCGCCTCGATCCGCTCGCGCACGTCGTCGGGGTCCTCGCCCGTCACCTCGTAGAAGAGCCCCGGCCCCGGACCGGTCGCCCAGCCGAGCCCCGCGACCGCGTCGGGGCGACGGCGAGGCGCGCGCTTCGACTCGGCGCCCTCGGCGCCCGCGCGACCGCCCTCGCGGAAGTCGACCTCGTCGCCCGGCCCGACCGTCCGGCGCGCCTCGACGACGGTGAGGCGGTTCCCCGCGGGCCCGAGGTCGGGCGCCGCCGCGACCGCCTCGACGGTCGCCTCGGCGGGGACGACCGAGGAGACCGCCACGAGGTTGTAGTTGTGGAGGTTCGCGTCCGCGAGCGCGGCGTCGTAGGAGGCCATCGCCGTGTCGGCGATTCCGACGCCGCCGGCGACGTGGATGGTGTTCATTACGGGCGAGTCGGCGGCGGGCGCGCTAAGGGGTTACGAACTGACCGCTCCGAAACGCGCACGGCGAGGACGGGGACCGAGGGTTCAGTACTGGTAGTTGATGACCCGCTCGTCTTCGGTGTCCGCGTCCTGAAGCTTGTCGCGGGCCTGCTCGAAGTCCTCCTGGGTCACCTCGGTGCGGCCGTCGCGGATGGCGAACATCCCGGCCTCGGTCGCCAGCGACGCGATGTCGGCGCCGCTGTACCCGTCGAGGTCGCGGGCGACGACGCCGAGGTCGACCCCGTCGGCGACGTTCATGTCGTCGGTGTGGATCTCCAGGATGCGCTCGCGGCCCTCGGCGCCGGGCTCTGGCACCTCGATGAGGCGGTCGAAGCGACCGGGGCGGAGGATCGCCTCGTCGAGCATGTCGAAGCGGTTCGTCGCGGCCATGATCCGGACCTCGCCGCGGTCGTCGAAGCCGTCCATCTCGCTGAGGAGCTGCATCATCGTGCGCTGGACCTCGGCGTCGCCTGAGGTCTTCGAGTCCGTCCGCTTGGCGGCGACGGCGTCGATCTCGTCGATGAAGATGACGGCCGGCTCGCGCTCGGCGGCCAGCTCGAACAGGTCGCGGACGAGCCGCGCGCCCTCGCCGATGAACTTCCGGACGAGCTCGGACCCGGCCATCTTGATGAAGGTGGCGTCGGACTCGTTGGCGACGGCCTTCGCGAGCATCGTCTTCCCGGTGCCCGGCGGGCCGTGGAGGAGGACGCCGCTCGGCGGCTCGACGCCGACCGTCTCGAACTGCTCGGGGTTCTCCAGCGGGTCCTCGACGGCCTCGCGCACCTCCCGGATCTGGTCGTCGATGCCGCCGATGTCGGCGTACGTGACGTCGGGGGACTCGGTGACCTCCATCGCCTGGGCCCGGGAGTCGGTCTCGTCGTCGAGCACCTGCTGGACGGCGAAGGAGTCGTTGATCGCGACGCGGTCGCCGGGGCGGAGGTCCTCGTCGAGCCGCGAGGCGGCCTGCGTGAGCACCTCCTGGTTGTTGCCGTGCTGTTTGATGACGACGCCCTCGTCGGTGATCTCCTCGACGGACGCGATGTACAGCGAGGTGGTCTTCAGCACCTCGTTCTCGCGCTTCAGCTGCTCGACGTCGTCCTTCAGCTCGCCGCGGCGCCCCTCGGCGTCGGCGAGCCGCGATTCCAGTTCCTCGTTCACCTGAACGATCCGCCGGTAGTGCTGGCGGATCGCCTCCAACCGCTCCGCGTCGCTCATCTCGGGGTCGAGCTCCAACCGCGGGCGGTCGGGCAGTGAGGGGCTGTGAGACATTCGTTGAGCCTGACTAAGATGCGGGCGTAAATGTGCCTTTGGGTCACGGAGAGACCGTTGGATCCGCCGAGAGGACGCCGGCGTCACGGCTCCGGTTACCCCTCTGTCGACCCCGCCCGCAACCCCGGAATCATCTCTGATAATCGGGTGTCAACGTTTTAACGCGGAGGGGAGCAACGTGGCCGTATGGACGTACGAACGGCGGGCGGACGCGCCGGTCCGGGGGTCGCGAACCGCGAGACCGGGAGGGCCCGCCCATGAGCGGCACTCCGGACGCGACCGTCCTCGCGGTCGACGACGAGCCGGACCTCGCAGAGCTGTACCGGGTGTACCTCGACCCGGAGTACGACGTTCGCATCGCGACCGGGGGCGAGGAAGCGATCGACGCGATGGACGAGACGGTCGACGTGGTCCTCCTCGACCGCCGGATGCCCGACATGTCGGGCCACGAGGTGCTGAACGCGATCCGCGGCGAGGGGTACGACGCCCGGGTGGCGATGCTGACCGCGGTAGAGCCCGACGTCGACATCGTCGAGATGCCGTTCGACGACTACAAGACGAAGCCGGTCACGAAGGAGGACCTCCTCACGCTCGTCGAGGTGCTCCTCCACCGCGCCGCGTTCGACGAGCGGAGCCAGGAGTTCTTCGCGCTCGCCTCGAAGAAGGCGGCGCTGGAGGCCGCCGGCACGACGAACTCCGAGGAGTACGAGGAGCTCATCGAGCGGATGGAATCCGTGCGCGTCGAGGTCGACGACACGCTCGACCACCTCTCGGCGCGGGACGCGTTCGCCGAGGTCCCGGGCGAAGTACCGTAGCGAGGCGGAGGGCGCCTCCGGACCGTCACTCGATCGTCAGCTCGCCGTCCGCCGCCTCCTCGCCGGCGTTCTCGTCCCACTCCAACTCGAACTCGACGCTCAGCTCGCCCGGCCCGTCGGCCGGCCCCTCGCGCTCCGCCTTCACTTCGAAGGTGGGCCGCGCGGGCGGCTCCAGCGTCGTCGACTCGGCGCCGCGCGTGAGGGTGATCGCGTTCCCGGCGTCGAGCGAGTCCGCGACCGTCCGCAGGTACGCGGCGATTTCCTCGCGGCTCCGACGGCTCTCAGACTTGAACAGGACTTCTTCTGGCATGCGTGGACGTACGCGCCCACGAGTGATAAACACCGACGCGGCGCCGGCGGGGCCTCGCCCCCGATCGTTTTGTGTTCGCCGACCGAACCCGCACCCCGTGTCCGTCCCCGACTCGCTCCGCACGGTCGTCGCCGTCGCCGTCTACTGGACGGCGATCGCGCTCGGCGGGAGCGTCCTCCTCCCGGACCCGACGAGTCCGCTCGCCGCGGTCCCGATCCTCGGCGGCGGCGCCGTCGTCGCCCACGCGGCGCGCACCGGCCGCCTCGTCGAACTCGGGTACGCGGTGGGGACGATGTGGCTCGCCGTGCTCGCGCTGTCGGTCGGCACCGGCGTCGTCGACCTCGTCGCGCCGCCCGCGGGCGAGATCGCGCCGCTCGCCGGCTACCCGGGGATCGCGGCGATCGGCACGGTCGGGCTGTTCGGCGTCCTCCTCGTCGCGTACGCGGCGTTCGCCCGCCGGACCGCGGCGCGAGGCGCGGGCGAGTGAGTGGACGCGAGGCCCTCAGAACCCGTCCTCGAAGACGAACGTCCCGTTCCGCTGGACGACCTCGCCGTCGACCTCGATGACGGAGTCCTCGCTCATGTCGACGATCATGTCGACGTGCTCGGCGGACTCGTTGACCGCGTTCTCCTCGCCGACGGTCTCCGGATACGCGGAGCCGACCGCCATGTGGACGGTGTCGCCCATCTTCTCGTCGAACAGCATGTTGTAGGTGAACCGGTCGATCTGGCGGTTCATGCCGATTCCGAGCTCGCCGAGGCGCCGCGATCCCTCGTCGGTGTCGAGGATGCCGGAGAGCAGCTCCTCGTTGCGCTCGGCGGAGTGCGAGACGACCTCGCCGTCCTCGAACCGGAGCCGGACCCCGTCGATCTCGCGCCCGTAGCGGTACAGCGGGAGGTCGAAGTGGACCTCGCCGTCGACGCCGTCGCGCGTCGGCGCCGTGAACACCTCGCCGCCGGGGAGGTTCGCCTCGCCGTAGTCGTTGAGCGTGGAGTTGCCCGACACGTCGAGCGTGAGGTCGGTCTCGTCGCCGGACCTGATGCGCACCTCGTCGGCCGCGTCGAGGATCTCGACCATCTCCGCCTGGAACTCGCGCTGTTCGTCCCAGTCGAGCGAGACGGCGTCCCACACGAAGTTCTCGTACGCCTCGGTGCTCATCCCGGCGAGCTGGGCGTGGCTCGCGGTCGGGTACTGCGTGAGACACCACGTCTTCGAGAGCCGCGTGCGCTTGACCTCCTCCATCGCGCGGTTGTACGCGGCGTTCGTCTCGGGGTCCACGTCGGCGTCCTCGGTGGCGTTCGCGCCGCCGCGCGCGATGACGAAGGCGTCGGCCTCCTCGTAGAGCGCGCGCCGGTGGCTCGGCTCGGAGAAGTCCTCGGAGGCGCGCTTGAACGCGCGCTGGGCGCGCTTCGAGTAATTGAGGTAGACGGGGTTCGCCCCGCGGTCGCCGCAGACCTCGTGGAGCGCGACCGCGAGGTCCTCGGCCTCCTTCGGCATCTGGATGACCACGTCGTCGCCCGACTCGATGCCGGTCGAGTGGTCGGCGATGATCTCCGCGTGTTCGCGTACGCGTGCGTCCATGACAGCCGGTTTCGCGGCCGGGGAATTACCGCTTTTCCTTCCGGCGGGCCGGGTGGGGGAGCGACCGATCCCGTCGCGGCCCTCCCGGCCGCAACGCGTTTGCCCCGCCGTCGCGTAGCCTCGGACATGCCTCGGCTCGCGTTCCGCGCGGCCGCCGCCGCCGTCGGCGTCGCCCTCCTCGTCGGCTACCTGACCGCGGCGCTGTTCGTCGCCGACCTGCTGCGCGCGGCCTGGGCGGCCCGACCGGACCTCCCGGTCCTCGTCGCGCTGCTTGCCGCGGTCGCGCTCGGGTCGGCGTACCTCAGCTACCGGCTCGGCACCGCCCAGATCCTCGCGAACCTGGAGGGCGACCGCGTCCCGCGGAGGCGGGCGCCGGATCTCCACCGCCGGATCGACTCGCTCGCGGCGCGGATGGACCTGCCGCGGCCGGCGCTGTACGTCACCGACGCCCGCGCGCCGAACGCGTTCGCCGTCGGCGGCGGGTCGGGGAGCGGGGCGCTCGTGATCGACCGGTCGCTGTTCCGGCTACTGTCCGCCCGCGAGATCGAGGCGATCCTCGCGCACGAGCTGGCGCACTTAGAGGGCAACGACGGGTTCGCGATCGCGATGGCGGACGGGGTCGGCCGCTCGCTGGTCGGGGTCGCCACCCTGGTCGCGCTGCCCGCGCTGCTCGCGCTGTCGGGGCTCGCGGCCGCCTCGGCGTGGATCCGCGGGCGACCCGGCGACCGGTCGGGGCCGTTCGCGCGGCTTCACCGCGCGCTCGCCGGCGCCCTGTTCGCCGCGTTCGTCCTCGCGACGCTCGTCGCCCGGTCGCGGTCGCGCAAGCGCGAGTTCGCGGCCGACGACCGCGCGGCCGAGGTGACGGGCGACCCCGCGGCGCTCGCGCGGGCGCTCCGCCGAATCGAGCGCGCGACCGACCCGGAGTGGCCCCTCGCGCCGTTCTCGTCGCAGAAACGGACCGACGAGACCGCAGAGCGCTGGCTCTCGACGCACCCCTCGACCGACGAGCGGGTCGAGCGCCTGCGGGAGCGGGCCGAGTCGCAGGGGCCGACGCGGCGGATCCCGGCGGGGCCGTCGCGGGCGAGCAGCGGACGCGGATCGTCGTGGCGGTGAGGGCTTACAGCCCGTACTGCTCGCGCGTCACGTCGTCGAGGCCCGACTCCGCCAGCACGTCCGCGGGCACGAGCATGTCTAACTGGACGACGCCGGGGAGCCGCCCGATCTGCACGCCACCGGTGAACGTGCACCGGGCGCGGACCTCGCCCTCGCTCATGCCGAGCAGCGTCCCGGCGCGGTCGAAGGCGTTCTGCGTGGCGTCGTTGACGGTCGCGCCGGAGCCGATCACCTGGATCGGCGCGGCGTCGGTGTCGACGTCGACGCCGTGCTCCGCGCCGAGGGCGTCGCCGGCCGCGACCTCCTCGTCGCTGTAGGGCGCGCTGATGAACGGGAGGTCCTCCTCGTTCGGCAGCAGGACGGGCCCGTCGAGATCGACGTCTTCGATCACCTCGACGTCCATCGTGACGGTCCCGCTCACGTCGGTGGTGTGGAGGGAGAGCTCGCCGTCGCCCTGGTTCGCGTGGAGGTCGCCGACGTAGATCCCGCCGCCGTCGACGACGACCGGACAGATCAGCGTCGCGCCCGCCCGGACCTCGGGCACGTCCATGTGGCCGTCGGTGCGCAGTTCGAGGTCGTCCTCGGTCTCGACGCCGTAGTCGTGGTCGGCGCCGATCAGGTTCTGGCCGAAGTCGCCGGCGTTGTGCGAGTCGGGCATCGTCACCGGCGGGGTCGTGCCGATGTTGCCGATGAACGGGCGGAGGCGGCCGAGCGTGCCTGGCATCTCGTCGGGCTCGTACAGCAGGATCGGGTGCTGGCGGGCGTTCTCGGGGATGTCCATCACGCGCTCGGCGTCGGTCGCGAGCGCGTGGGCGCCCTCATCGTCGAGCGTGATCCCGACCGCGTTCTCGTGGTCGAAGGCGACGGTGTAGCCGTACTCGAACCCGAACGAGGAGGCGTTGGCGCCGCACTCCGCGCAGCGGATCGCGTCCTCGCCGGTGCCCTCGACGACGGACTCGGGCCACGTCGTCCCGCACTCCGGGCAGCGGTGGTCGACGAACGGGTCGTCGCCGAACGCCTCGTCGCGTTCCGCCATCGACCCCGTGCTGGTGGCCATGCTCGTCACCTCCACGTCGCGGATGTGGATCGCGACGGCGTCGCCGACCTCGGCGCCCTCGACGCGGATCGGCCGCGTCACCTCGTGGCCGCCGCGGAACGAGGGCGTCACCATCGGTCCCCAACAGCCCGGCGGCGTGTACGTCGTCACCGTCCCGCCGTCCGCGACCGTCCCGGCCCACTCCTGGTCGGGCCCGACGAGCCCGAGCGTGTACTGGTCGACGTACAGCTCCTCTTCGACCTCTGTCTGCGCCATACCGTGTAGTGGTACGGCATGGCACATCATAACCGTAGGGGAGGCGGCACTCAGACCGGGAACCGCGAGGGCCGCCAAGCCCGAGGACCACGAGGCGCGCTCGCTCGACGGGCCGTCCGGGGCGAGAGCCAACCGCGCGCTCGCGGTCCGCCCGGCTCGCGGTCCGCCCGGCTCGCAGTCCGCGAATTTCGGCCCTCGGTCCGCGACCCCGCAAAGGGGTCACCGACCCACGATCCGGAGTTCGCCTGCGAGACCGTACGTATCGTTCGAAGATCGCGATTCTGAACGGACTCGGAGAGCATACGACTAGCCAAACCGAACTATTGAAGACAAAATCTTTTCACGACACAGTTCTGTGAGCGAATACGCGACGGAGACTCAGAATGCCAGCAATGGAAACCGCCGAGTTCGATACCGAACTCAGTCTCTTCAAATACGATAATCTCGAACAGCTTCCGTCTGAATACCGCGACCTCGACGAGAGCGAGCGAACGCGACGGATCGAGGGGGCGCTGGACGCGCTCGGCGACGACGTGGTGATCCTCGGTCACAACTACCAGCGGCGGGAGATCGTCGAGCACGCCGACTTCGTCGGCGACTCCTACCAGCTGAGCAAGGAGGCCGCGGCGGCCGACGCGGCGTACGTCGTCTTCGGCGGGGTCACGTTCATGGCCGAGTCCGCCGACATCATCACCGACGACGACCAGACGGTCGTTCTCCCGAGCATGGAGGCGTCGTGCCCGATGGCGGGGATGGCGGAGGCGCTCCAGGTCGACGCGGCGTGGGCGGAGCTGACGGCCGCGACCGACGCGGACGTCGTGCCGGTCACCTACATGAACAGCTACGCCGACCTCAAGGCGTTCTGCGCCGAGCACGGCGGCTTGGTGTGTACCTCCTCGAACGCCCACCGCGCCTTCGAGTACGCGCTCGACGAGGGCGACAAAGTGCTGTTCCTCCCCGACAAGCACCTCGGGGAGAACACCGCTCACCGGCTCGGGCTCGAAGACGAGATCGCCGAGTGGGACCCCTGGGACGCCGCGTCGGCCGACGCGGCAGGGGTCGTCGACAAGGACGTGATCCTCTGGGACGGCTACTGTCAGGTCCACGAGCGGTTCAGCCCGTCGCACGTCGAGCGGGTCCGGGCGGACCACGAGGACGCGCGGGTGGTCGTCCACCCCGAGTGCCGCCGGGAGGTCGTCGAGGCGGCGGACGTGGTCGGCTCCACCGCGACGATCCGCGAGACCGTCGCCGAGGCCGACCCCGGCGAGACGTGGGCCATCGGGACCGAGGTCCACCTGACCCGCCACCTCCAGCGGTGGCACCCGGAGGTGGACGTCGTCCCGCTGTGCGGCGAGGCGTGTATGGACTGTAACGCGATGCGCCAGATCGACCCGAACTACCTCGCGTGGGTGCTCGAAGAGTTGGCCGCCGGACGCGAGCGCAACGTCGTCGAGGTCGCGCCCGAGGAGAAGGACCTCGCGCGCGTCGCCCTCGACCGCATGCTGGAGGTGTGAGATGACGGGCCACGAGACCGCGGACGTGCTCGTCGTCGGCTCGGGGGTCGCCGGGCTGACGACCGCGCTCGCCGCCGCGCGCGAGGGCCGCGAGGTGACGGTGGCGACGAAGGCCACGCGCCCCGCGGACGCCGCGTCGTGGTGGGCGCAGGGCGGGATCGCAGTCGCCCGCGACCGGCCGGTGCGGTTCAAGCGGGACGTGCTGGCGGCCTCGGACGGCACCGCCGACCCGGACGCTGTCGACGTGCTCGTCGAGAACGCCGACGACGCGGTCCGGGACGTGCTCGTCGACACGCTCGGCGTCGAGTTCGACCGCGAGGCGGACGCCGGGACGTTCGACTACGGCCGCGAGGCCGCCCACAGCGAGGACCGGATCCTCCACGTCGGCGCGGCGACGGGCGAGCACGTCCACGTCCCCCTGTTGAACCACCTCGACGGACGCGACGGCGTCGAGATCGTCGACGACGCGGCCGCGCTCGACCTGATCGCGAGCGAGGGGCGCGTCCACGGCGCCGTCGTGGCGTCGGCCGACGGGCGCGTGCCGGTGTACGCGAACGCGACCGTGCTCGCGACCGGCGGGATCGGCGACCTGTTCCCGCGGTCGACGAACCCCCGCGGGGCCACCGGTGACGGGGTCGCGATGGCCGCGCTCGCGGGCGCCGACGTGACGGACATGGAGTTCGTCCAGTTCCACCCGACGGCGTACGACGCGGGCCCGGACGAGGAGGGGTTCCTCGTCAGCGAGGCGGTCCGCGGCGAGGGCGCGCTACTGCGCAACGGCGACGGCGAGCGGTTCATGCCCGGGTACCACGACGACGCCGAGCTGGCGCCGCGGGACGTGGTCTCGCGGGCCGTGGCCGCCGAGCGCGACGCCACGGGCGAGGTCCGCCTCGACGTCGGCCCGCTCGACTTCGCGGGCGCGTTCCCCGGCCTCGCCGAGAAGTGCGCCGACCGCGGCGTCGACTCCGCGCAGGGGATCCCCGTTGCGCCCGCCGAGCACTTCCTCTGCGGCGGCGTCGCGGTCGACGACCGGGGGCGGACGAGCCTCGACCGGCTCTACGCGGTCGGCGAGTGCGCGCGGACCGGCGTCCACGGCGCGAACCGCCTCGCCTCCACGAGCCTCCTCGAAGGGCTCGTGTGGGGGCTCCGGGCGGGCGCCGACGCGGCCAGAACTGTCGGGTCCGACGGGACGCCGGCGGACCCCGAGCGGGTCGCGCCCCCGGACCTGCTGGACCGCGACCCCGACCTCCCGCCGGCGTTCGCCCGCGAGAAGTTCCGGCGACTCCGCAGGGTGCTCGGCGAGCACGTCGGGATCGAGCGCGATCCGGCCGAACTCCGCCGAGCGCTCGGCGTGCTCCGGCGCCTGAAGGGGGAGGTCGACGCGTACGTCCGGACTCGGACGTCGCGGTCGCTCTACGAGCTGCGAAACGCCACCGTGACGGCGCTGCTCGTGACCCGGCAGGCGCTCGCGAACGGCGAGAGCGTCGGGACGCACTACGTCGCGGACGACGCCGAGCCCGCCGAGCCCGGGCCGGCGGCGGACGACTGATGCTCACCGACGCCGACGTGGAGCGCTGGCTCCGCGAGGACGTGGGCCACCACGACGTGACCAACGACGTGCCGGGCGAGACGAGCGGCCGGCTCGTCGCGAAAGAGCCCGGCGTCGCGGCCGGCGTCGACGCCGCGAGCGCCGTGTTCGACTACCTCGACGCGACTGTGACCGAGCGCGTCGCGGACGGGACCGCCGTCGACCCGGGCGACGCGCTGCTGCGGGTCGCGGGCCCGGCGAGGGCGGTCCTCCGCGGCGAGCGCGTCGCCGTGAACGTCGCGGCCCACGCCTCGGGAGTGGCGACGCGGACCGACGCCGCGGTTGAGGCCGCCCGCGAAGTCGATCCGGACGTCCGGGTCGCCGCCACGCGCAAGACGACGCCCGGGCTCCGGGGAGTAGAGAAGCGCGCGGTCGCGGCCGGCGGCGGCGACACCCATCGGCTCGGCCTCTCGCACATGGTCATGGTCAAGGACAACCACGTCGCGGAGCTGGGGCTGACGGAGGCGATCGAGCGCTTCCGCGAGCGCGCCTCCTTCGCGACGAACGTCGAGGTCGAGGTCGAGGGGCCCGACGCAGCCGCGCGCGCCGCCGCGGCCGGCGCCGACGTGGTCCTGCTCGACAACATGACGCCCGCGGAAACGGCGGCCGCGGTCGAGCGCGTGGCCGCCGCGGACGGCGACGCGCTGACCGAGGCGTCAGGCGGTATCACGGTGGAGGTCGTCCCGGACTACGCCGCGACCGGCGTCGACGTGATCTCGATGGGCGGGCTCACGCACTCCGCGCCGGCGCTCGACCTGTCGTTCCGGACGGGAGGCGACGGGTAGCGCGCCGGTGTCGGGGCGGGCGCCGGCGGCGGGGTCGGCTCCGTCCGCGAGCGTTGGCGTCGCGGAGTGATCTGGTGGTTTTTATAAATCCCACACCCACGGTCAGGGTATGCAGACCCACGTCGTGCCCGTCGGGTTCGACTACGACCGGATGATCGCCCCCCTCATCCGGGACCAGTTCGACGTCGACCGCGTGATCCTCTTGGAGGGCGCCGTCGGCAGCGAGGCCAACGTCGAGTACTCGCGGAACATCGCGCGCAAGCTCGAACAGGACTTCCGGAACCTCCTCGGCGCCGAGACCGTCCGCGAGCGGTTGGACGACGTGTACGACTACGACGCCGCCTTCGAGCGCGCCTTCGACCTGATCAACGCGGAGCTGGACCGCGACGACGGCGGCGACGCGGCGGGCGACGAGGCGGGCGCAGAGGACGTGGGGGACGCGGACGACCCGCCCGCCGGCGACCGCGAGGTGTGGGTGAACCTCTGTTCGATGCCTCGGCCGGTCTCGTTCGCGTTCGCGACCGCCGCGCACTCGATCATGGTCGAGCGGCAGGCGGACCGCGACCGCATCCACACCTACTACACGGCCCCCGAGAAGTACTTAGAGACCGAGCTGGCGGAGGAGCTGCGCGAGACGCGGGAGCTCCTGCGGGACCTCGACGCCGGGAGCGAGGCGCCGACGGAGGCGGGCGTCGACCCCGACCGCGTCGCCGACCGCCTGGCGAGCACCACCGATCTCCTCGCGGAGTTCGACGAGCGCGGCACCACCATCGGCGCAAAGCGCATCGGCGACCGCCACGTGATCGAGCTGCCGGTCGCCTCCTTCCAGAACGTCAAGCCGTTCGAGGAGCTGGTGCTGTTCACGCTCGGCGAGCACGGCGAGTTCGAGTCGGTCTCGGAGCTGGCGGAGACGCTCGCGGCCGAACTCAACGAGGAGTACACGGAGTCGTTCCGCTCGAAGGTGATCTACAACGTCGACCGGCTCGGCCCCGGCGGGAAGGGGTACATCGAGCGCGAGGAGCACGGGAAGTCCTACCGGACGAGCCTCTCGCGGATCGGGGAGCTGTGGGTCCGCGCGCACGCCGACGAGGACCGAGACTACCGGGACCCGGCGTGAACGCGCCCTGACGAGACGGTCGCTTATCTATCGATTATCGGTGGCTGGTCGGCGACGAAGGCCGTCGAAGCCCCAACCGATTCTCGACCCGTACCGCAACCGCGGCCTCGCGCCTCCCCAGCCTCGTCGCTGCCGGCCTCGCTCCGCTTCGGCCCCCAGCGACTCCCTCGCACGCGCTCCTCGCGGCCGCCCGCGGCGGCCGCTCGGAGGCGCGCGCCACCGCACTGGACTTCGGCGCTCGATTATCAGCCGTCGACTGTCTCGACCCGCCCGTTTATCAGGGTGGAACCGGGAGCGTTAAGGGATGAGTTCGGGGGGCAGTTCCGACGCGAGCGGGTCGAACGGTCGCGGGGGCGGCGACGGCGAGAGCGGCGCGAACGAGTTCGACTTCGCGGCGCCCGCGACTGACCAGTCGTTCGAGAACGCGCTCGCGAAGGCCCGCGACTGCGCCCGACTGACGGTCGACGACGCGACGGAACTGCTCGCCACGGGCACGGACCGCGAGGGGATCGACCCCGTCCGCAAGGAGGCCGTGCTGGAGGTGGCCGACCGGCGCCGGGCCGAGGAGGTCGGCGACGAGGTCACCTTCGTCGCCAACCTCAACAACAACGTCACCACGGCGTGTAACACGGGCTGTCTGTTCTGTAACTTCAAGGACACCGCGCACGCCTTCGAGGCCGACAGCGACGTCGAACACGCGGGGTTCACCAAGCCGCCCGCGGAGTCGCGCGCGGTCGTCGAGGACGCCCTCGACATGGGGGTCTACGAGGTGTGCTCCGTTTCGGGGCTCCACCCGGCGTTCGCGCTGAACGAGGAGCACCACGAGGTACTCGCCGCGCACGACGACCCCGCGAGCGAGGCGAACTACAAGCCGCCCGAGGCGTACGCGACCGACCCGGGCACCTACGTCGAACAGATGGCGGCGATGTCGGTCGGCGGCGTCCACCTCCACTCGATGACCCCGGAGGAGGCGTACCACGCCAAGCGCGGCACCGACTGGGCGTACGAGTCCGTCTACCGCGAGTTGGCCGACGCCGGCCTCGACTCCGCGCCGGGCACCGCCGCCGAGATTCTCGTCGACGAGGTCCGCGACGTGATCTGCCCGGGGAAGATCCGCACGGACGACTGGGTGGCCGCGATGGAGGGCGCGGCCGCCGCCGGCCTCGACGTCACCTCGACGATGATGTACGGCCACGTCGAGACGGTCGCGCACCGCGCGCAGCACCTGGAGGTGATCCGCGACCTCCAGGACCGGACGGGCGCGATCACCGAGTTCGTCCCGCTGTCCTTCATCCACCGGAACACCCCGCTCTACCGGCGCGGCGTCGTCGACTCCGGGCCCTCGCGCGCCGAGGACGAGCTGGTGGTCGCGGTCGCGCGGCTCTTCCTCGACAACGTCGACCACGTACAGGCCTCGTGGGTGAAGTCGGGCGACGCCCACGGGCTGAAGCTGCTCAACTGCGGCGCCGACGACTTCATGGGCACCATCCTCTCGGAGGAGATCACCAGCCGTGCGGGCGGCGAGTACGGCGAGTACCGCTCGTTCGACGACTACGTCGAGATGATAACGGCGATCGGTCGGACGCCCGTCGAGCGCTCGACGGACTACCGCACCCGCCGCCGGATCGATCCCGACGACGGCCCGCACGGCCCGCGGCTCGGCCCGCGCGCCGACGGGACGCCGATGCTCCCGGACGGGCCGTCCGGCGGCGAGAGCGGCGCCGACGCGACCGGGACGCCGCCCGCCGACGCCGACGACTGAGCGCCCGGAGCGACCCCGCCCGACTAGTTCCTCGCCGAACGTGTTCCCCCGACCGCCGGCGACTCCCAGCGAGTGGGAACCCGCGGTATCCCCTTTACCGTGGTACACGCCACCACGTGTGAGATGGCCCGACCCGACGCGCAGTCCGTCGACCGTCCGGAGAACGCCGCCGAAGACGGGAGCGGCGACGAGCGGATCGACCCGGACCGCCCGTCGCTCACGCGCTCCGACGAACGGCTGCTCTCGTACCTCGCCGACGTGGGCGCAGACTACCAAGCGTTCATCGCCGGGAACACGGGCCTGTACGCCGACCACGTCGAGTCGCGGCTGACCGCGCTGGCGGACGCCGGGCTCGTCGAGCGCGTCTCCGGCGAGGCGGTGTACCGCGTCACCGACGCGGGGCGGGAAGCCCTCCGCGAGGACTGCCCGCGCTGGTCGGACTGAGAGAGCGACGAGGTTCCCGCGCGGCGCCGCGCCCGTCTACCGCCCGAGCTCCTCGTGGGCCGACGAGAGGTGGCGCGACCCGAGCGCCGCGAGCAGGTTGAGCTCGCCGGCGAGCGCGCAGGCCGCGATCGACTCCGCGAGCGCGTCGGCGTTGCTCCCGGCCGGGTCGCCGCCGCCCGCGACCCCGAGGATCTCCAGGCTGGCCTGCTGCGTCGGCAGCTTCGTCCCGCCGCCGACCGTCCCCACTTCGAGGCTCGCCAGCGAGACGGAGACGTAGAGGTCGCCGTCGGCGGTCGTCTCGGCGGTCGTGATCGCGTTCGCCCCCTCGACGACCTGCGCCTCGTCCTGCCCGGTGGCGAGGAACATCGCCGCGACCGCGTTGGCGACGTGCGCGTTGAAGCCGAGCGCGCCCGCCTTCGCGGAGCCGACGAGGTTCTTCCGCGTGTTGATCTCCTCGATCGACTCCGGCGTCGTGCGGAGCCGCTCCTCGACGACCGCGCGCGGGATCGTCGCGTCCGCGACGACCGACCGCCCGCGCCCCTCGACGGCGTTGATCGCGGCCGGCTTCTTGTCGGAACAGAGGTTCCCCGAGAGCGCGACGAGCGAGGCGTCCGTCTCCGCCTCGATCACGTCGCAGGCCTCCCGCGTCGCGATGGTGACCATGTTCATCCCCATCGCGTCCTTCGTGTCGTAGCGGAACCGGCAGAAGACGCTGTTGCCGACGACGTACGGCGTCACGTCGAGCAGCTCGCCGTGGCTCGTCGTCGCCTCCGCGGCCTCGGCGAGCGCGGGCTCGTTGTCGCGGACCCAGTCGACGAGCGCCTCGGCCTCGGCGACGTCCGCGACCCGGAAGACGGGCGCGCGGGTCATCCCGCTCTTCGTCACCCGCGCCGTCGCGCCGCCGGCGTCCTCGATCACGGAGCAGCCGCGGTTGATCGACGCGACCAAGGCACCCTCGGTGGTCGCGAGGGGGAGGTAGCGCTCGCCCGAGGCGGCGCCGCCGTCGATCGTCACCGGGCCGGCGACGCCGACGGGGACCTGGACGCCCCCGAGCGTGTTCTCGATGTTCGAGCCGTGGACCGCGTCGGCGTCGAAGGCGTACTCGCCGAGCGGGTCGAGGTCGGCGTCGGTCGCCTCCGCGACGAGCAGCCGGCGCGCGGCGGTCGCGACGTCGGCGTCGGCGTGGTCTTCCAGCTCGTGGAAGCGGAGGTCGCCGTCGCGGACCCGGGCCGCGAGGTCCGCGGGAGTCGGTTGCGACATGGCGGCCACTCCTCGCGGCGGGCGCTAATTACTGTCGGTTCGGCCGGCTTCGAGGGGGAGAGACGGCGGGCGGAACGCGGCCGCCTACCGGCCGACGAACCCGGAGAGGCGCTCCCGGAGCGACTCGCCGCCGAGCTTGAGGTAGTAGGCGTCGCCGCCGTCCTCGTAGTAGTCGTCGATGCGGCGGATGACCTCGAAGCCGAGGTGCTCGTAGAAGCCGAGCGCCCGCCGGTTCGTCGTGCGGGCGTGGCAGGTGACCGACCGGTGGTTCGCCGCGACGTCGGCGATCAGCCGCTCGGCGTGGCCGCGGCCGCGGTGGTCGGGGTGAACGGCGAGAAAGAGGATGTAGCCGTCGCGCCGGACGGAGGCGAACGCGACGAGCCGGTCGTTCTCCACGAGCAGGTGGGCGGTCGACCGGCGGTAGGCGTCGACGAAGAAGCCGCGTCGCTGTCGGAGGACGCCCTCCGCGGACCGAATTCGCTCCTTGAGCTCCCACGCGGCGGTCGCGTAGTCGGACTCGCCGGGCGGGTCGGTCCGCTTTTCGACGTTGACGCTCACTGCAATGACCTAACACGTGGACGGAATATAACTCCACCGCCAGCGGGGACCGTTGCGAGCGGCTACGGCCGGCCAACGCTCCGCGATCCGACCGTAAGCGACCGTCAGGGCCGCGTCGGAACCGCAGGCGCGACGTGTCCGCGTCGGGACAGAAAACCTTTGTCGCGGTCGCGCGTGGTCGGTAGTAATGGCTATGCAGTCGTCGGGCATGGAGCGCATCCGACGGGCGTTCCTGACCGGCGTCGCCGTCGTCGTCCCCGCCGTCATCACGCTCGTCGTCCTGGCGTTCGCGTTCAACGCGGTGTACAACTACCTCGACCTGTTCTCGACGGCGGTCGTCACCGTATCGCCCGACGTGCCGCTGCCGCTGATCGGGTCCATCCCGCGGGAGCTCGCGATCGAGATCGCGGCGCCGGTGGTGTTCGTGGGCGTGATCATCCTGCTCGGCGCCGGCGTCGAGTCGTCGCGGTACGGAGAGCGCGCCGTCGACCAGGTCGACGACCTCGTCGAGCGGGTGCCGGGGATCGGTTCCGTCTACCAGGGGTTCCGGCAGATGAGCGACGCCATGTTGGAGTCGGACGGCGGGAACTTCCGCGAAGTCGTCCTCGTCGAGTTCCCGACCGAGGAGACCTACACCCTCGCGTTCATCACGAGCGAGACCCCGGCCGTCATCGCGGACCACGCCGACACGGAGGACGACGGGATGCGGACCGTGTTCATGCCGATGGCGCCGAACCCGGTGATGGGCGGCCACGTCGTCTTCGTCCCGGAGCGCCGGATCGTCGACGTCGAGCTGACCGTCGACGAGGGGATCCGCGCACTGGTGACGAGCGGCGTCGCCTTGGAAGAGGTCGCCGCCGACCTCGACGACGTGGATCCGGACGACCTCCACGCCGGGGCGCCCGAGCGGACCGTCGACGCCCGGTTCCCGGCCGACGAGCGCCCCGACACCGCCCACGAGCCGCGCGAGGAGGAGGGCGAAGGCAGCGACGAGACGTACCGGCCGGCGGAAGACGGGTCGCGAGAGGCGGTCGAGGGCAGCGGCCCCGGCGCCGGTGAGGACGACGGCCTCAGCGCTGACGAGGACGACGCCCCGAGCGCCGCCGACAGCGACCTCGGCGACGCGGCCGGGCGCAACCGCGGCTCCGGCCGATGAGCTACGCCCTCCGCGAGCACACGGCCGACGTGGCCGTGGAGGCGACCGCCGACACGCTTTCGGGGCTGTTCGCGGCGGTCGCCGACGGGCTCGCGGCCGCCAGCGCGGAGTCGGTCCCGGCCGCCGGCGAGCGGTTCGACCTCGACGTCGCCGCCGAGAGCCGCGAGGCCCTGCTGTTCGACTACCTCGACCGCCTGATCTACGAGCGGGACGTGCGGCTCGTTTTACCGGCCGACCACCGGTGTACGGTGATCGAGCCGGAGTCCGTCGACGCTGCGGACGACGACGCCGCGAACGCGGACGAGTGGCGGCTCACGGGGAGCGCGCGCGGCGTCCCCCTCGACGCGGTGGCGGCCCGCGAGATTAAGGCGGTCACCTACTCCGAGATGGCGCTCGAACGGCGCGGCGACGGGTGGTACGCGTACGTCGTGTTCGACGTGTGAAGCCGCCCCGTGGGGCGTGACAAACCGTTATGTCTGTCGAGTACATTGTTATCGTATGTCACGCACAGGGCTGCGCGACGGGACGGGACCGGACGGCACTGGCCGACGCTGGCGCGCGGGGGCGAGTTCGGGGCTCGTCGCCGGCGCGGCGATGGGGGCCGTGTTACACGCCGGCCTCGGGCTCATGCCGACGATCGGCGCGCTGGTCGGCGTCGAGACGGTCGTCGGCGGGTGGGCCGTCCACCTGTTCAACAGCACGCTGTTCGGCGCGCTGTTCGTCGCCGTCTTCGACCGGTCGTTCTTCGCCGACCTCCGCGGAGACGTGGGCGGGTGCCTGTCGCTCGGCGTCATCCACTCGGCGCTGCTCGGCGTGATCACCGGCGGGCTCCTGTTGCCGGCCGCCATCGCCATCGAGGGGGCCACGTCGCTGCCGGTGCCGACCCTGCCGGTCCCCGGCCTCACCGCGAGCTTCGAGTTCGGCGTCGTCATCGCGGTCGCGCACCTCGTGTACGGGGTCGTCCTGGGGCGGGCGTTCGCCGCGTTCACCCTCGCGGAGGGCGCGATCGACTGGCTCCCGACCGACCCCGCGAACCGGTAGCCGGCTCGTCAGCGCCCGGGCGACGTCGCGGCGGCCCGCCGGCGACCGCCTGACGCAACGCCCTTGGCGCCCCGCGTCGAAGTGGCGCGCATGACAGCGCGCGAGTTCGACGGGATCCGGCTTGAGAAGGTGCGCGAGCACGTCTGGGAGATCCCTCGCGAGGGCGGGATGAACGTCCCCGCGCGGGTCCTCGCCAGCGAGTCGCTGCTGGAGGCGATCGGCGACGACGACTCGCTCCGGCAGCTGAAGAACGCGACGCACCTGCCCGGCGTCGTCGAGCCCGCGATCTGTATGCCCGACGGCCACCAGGGGTACGGCTTCCCCGTCGGCGGCGTCGGCGCGATCGACGCCCGGACCGGCTGTATCTCGCCCGGAGCGGTCGGCTACGACATCAACTGCGGCGTCCGGATGGTGCGGACGAACCTCGCCTACGACGACGTGCGCGGCCGCGAGGAGGAGCTGGTCGACGCGCTGTTCGAGGCGATCCCCTCGGGGCTCGGCGGGGGCGGCGTGATCGACGGCACCGCCGACGCCGTCGAGGGCGCGCTCGAACGCGGCGTCGAGTGGGCGGTCGAGGCGGGGTACGGGATCGAGAGCGACCTCGCGTGCTGCGAGGACGAGGGACGGCGTCCCGACGCGCGCCCGGAGTACGTCTCCCAGAAGGCGATGGACCGCGGGCGCAACCAGATGGGGTCGCTCGGCTCGGGCAACCACTTCCTGGAGGTCCAGCGCGTCACCGACGTGTTCCGCGCGGACGTGGCCGAGTCCTACGGGCTGACAGAGGACGGGATCGTCGTCCTGATCCACTGCGGGAGCCGCGGGCTCGGCCACCAGACGTGTAACGACTACCTGCGCCGGATCGAGCAGGAGCACGGCGACCTCCTCGACGAGCTCCCGGACAAGGAGCTGGCGGCCGCGCCCGCCGGGTCCGAGCTGGCCGACGAGTACTACGGCGCGATGGGCGCGTGCATCAACTTCGCGTGGGTGAACCGCCAGCTGATCACCCACCAGACGCGCGAGACGTTCGGCGAGGTGTTCGACGCGGACCCGATCGACGACCTCGGGATGGAACTGCTGTACGACGTGGCGCACAACATCGCGAAGAAGGAGACCCACGAGGTCGGCGTCGACGCCGAGGGGCGCCCCGCCGTCGGCGACGCGGCCGTCGACCGCGCGGAGCGCCAGCTGTACGTCCACCGCAAGGGCGCGACGCGGGCGTTCCCCGCGGGCAACGAGGACGTGCCCGAGGCGTACCGCGGCGTGGGCCAGCCCGTCATCATCCCCGGCAGCATGGGCGCCGGGTCGTACGTGCTCCGCGGCGGCGACGAGTCGATGTCGGTGTCGTTCGGCTCGACCGCCCACGGCGCCGGGCGCCTGATGAGCCGGACGCAGGCGAAACAGGAGTTCTGGGGCGGCGACGTCCAAGACGACCTCGAAGACGGCCAGCGGATCTACGTGAAGGCCCAGTCCGGCGCCACCATCGCGGAGGAGGCCCCGGGCGTGTACAAGGACATCGACGAGGTGATCCGCGTCAGCGACGAGCTGGGGATCGGCGACAAGGTTGCGCGGACGTTCCCCGTGTGTAACATCAAGGGGTAACCGACCCGCCCGTCGGCCCGGCGGCTGCCGGCGAGTCAGCGCTCCCGCCTCGCCTCCCGGCCGAGGTGTTCCTCGACGGCGTCGACCTTCTCCGCGGCGGTCCCGTCGCCCGCCCGCTTGTCGTCGACCTTGAGGAACGTCGACACGCGGTCGCCGTCGACCGCGTCGTGGGCGGCCGCCGCGGCCACAAAGAGCGTCTCCGCGTCGTCGGCCTCGATCACCGTGCCCATCGGGTTCGTCTCGTAGCTCACGTCGAAGTCGTCGAGCGCGGCGACGGCCGCCGCCACCTCCGCGGCCATGCTCTCCTCGATCACCGGCGCGACGCTCAGCATCGCGATCGCTGTCATGACAGTGCGTGCGTCGCGGGGCCACTTAAGTAGTCGCGCGGGCCGGCCCGCGGTCGCGGGCGAGCCCGACCGCCCGCCTATTCGAGCGCGTCGCGCAGGAAGGAGAGCTGGTGGCCGACCGCGCCCTCGAAGTCGTCGCCGAGCACCGAGAAGTGGTCGGCGGGCATCGTGACGACGGTCCCGCGCGAGAGGCGCTCGCCGGCGGCCGCGACCGCGTCGGCGTCGACGATCGCGTCGTCGGTCCCCGCGAGCAGCAGCGCAGGGGCGTCGACCTCGTTGAGCCGCGTCACGGGTCGGTAGCCGACGAGGCCGAGCAGCGACCGCGCGGGCGTCTCGTTGCGCCACGCCGACTCGCGGTCGACGAGGTCGATGTACTTGCGCTCCGCTCCCGGCTCGGTGATCGCGGCGCGCTCCTCCGGGTCGCCGACGATCGGCACGGTGCGGCCGCGACCGACCCGGTGGCCGAGCAGGTCGCGGAGCCCGGCGGCGCCGGACCGGAGGAGGTAGCGCCCGCCGCGCCGCAGGGCGATTGCGCGCCCGTCGAGCATCGGGACGAGGCCGACCACGGCGTCGACGTCGCGGCGCTCCGCGGCGAGCGTGAGGACGTGCGCGGCCGACAGCGACGCCCCCCAGAGCACGAGGTCGTCGCCCGCGTCGTCGACGCGCTTCGCGCGGTCGAGCGCGGCCGCGTACGCGTCGCGCTGGCGGTCCAGGTCGACGAGCTGGGAGTCGCCGTCGGACGCGCCGAACTCGGGGTGGTCGAAGAGGAGCGCGGCGTAGCCCGCGTCCGCGAACCGCTCCGCGACGGCGGGGTAGCCGAAGCTCCGCTCCGCGCCGAGCCCCGGGGCCATCACGACGACCGGGGGGTCGTCCGCGTCGCCGCCCGGCAGGTACAGCGTCCCGCGGCAGGTCGCGCCGTCGACGTCGAACGCGACCGCGCGGGTGGCGAACCGCTCGCGGGCCGGGCGCGCGAGGCGGCGCTGCGCGCGGTTGACCGGCCTGCGTCGGGTCACCGGTCCGCCTCCTGCCCGTCCGCGTCGGCGTCCACCGCGTCCGACGAGCCCTCGCCCCCGTCACCGGGCTCGTGGCTGAGCGTCTCCAGCACGCGCGACGAGAACTCGGTCTCGGATATCTCGTAGCCGATGAGCGCCTCGAACCACTCGGCCTCCGCGTGCCACGTCCCGAGGACGTCGCCGGGCGAGCGGACCACCGTTCCCTCGACCCGGACGGGGTCCCACTCGTCGGCTTCGGCCTCGTCGATGAGCGCGTTGAGCGCGCGCCCGATCTCGCCGCGGTGGACCTCGCGGCCGGGGAACGCGGTCATGTACGTCAGCTCCAGCGGATCGCCCCCGTCGATCGATTCGACGCTGACGCCGTAGCTCCTGAGCTCCGGCTCCAGATCGGTCGTCCCCTCGTCGCCGGTCATACCCGACCCGTCGGCGGGACGGGATAAATCGGTACCGGCACGCGGCGGCGACGCGTCTGGGCGAACGGCGTCGGCAGAAAGCCGCGGACGGGGGGACGGCCGCCGAGTGGCGGCCGCGGGTGGGTTGTCAGAGGCACACGATTGTCCCGCGCGGCCAGACGGCAATACTCCGCGAAGCGATATAAACGCTCGGGCCGGGTACCATTTATGCGGCTCCCGTCCCTGTGTCCGGTCACATGCTCACCGCGGCCGCGACGGCGCTGACGCGAACCGACGACACCGCGGGCGTCGTCCTCGTCGGCGGGTCCGTGACGCTGTTGGGGTGGATCCTCACGCCCCTGTGGCTCGCCGGCGTCCTCTTCGTCAGCCCCGCCGTCGCCGTCGCGGCCCCGGTCGCGCTCGCGCCGTCGCTCGTGGCGCGCGGCTACCTCGTCCGGGTGACGCGGGCGGCGATCCAGCCCGGCGACGCCGCCGGCGCGCCGTCGCTCGTCGCCTGGGGAGAACTGGCCAGGGACGGCCTCAAGTCGGCGCTGCTGTCCGCGGCGCTGCTCGCGCCCCTCGCGGGCGGGCTCGCGGTCGCGGGCGGCGCCGTCGCCGCACTCGTCGCGGGCCCCGTCGAGCCGGGGGCGACCGCGACGGCCGTCGAGTCGGCGCTCGGACCGAACGGGCCGGCCGCAGTCGCCGTCGTCGCCGCCGCCGGCGTCCTCGCGCTCGTCGGCGCGTACCTGGTCGCGTTCGCGTACGTCCGCCCCGCGGCGCTCGCCGCGTTCGCCGCGTCCGGCCGCCTCCGGGACGGGCTCGACCCGCGAACGGTAGCCGGCGTCGCCGCGACGGGGCCGTACGCGACCGGCTGGACGCTGGCCGTCGGGGCGCTCGCGGTCGGGTACGCCGTCGCGGCGCCGACGGTTCCGCTCGTCGTCGGCGTCGCGGTCGCCTTCCTCGCTCGGATCGTCGCGCACGACCTCTACGGCCGGGGCGCGGCCGAGAGCCTGACCGAGGAGACGGAGGCGACGACGGCGGCGACCGCGACGCGGCGGCCGGTCGACGCGGCGCCCGACGCCGCGCGCTCGGGCGACGAAGCGGGAGCCGGCAGCGGATCGGGCCCGAGCGTCGGTCCGGCCGGCGACGGGCCGCCGGCTCCCGTGGTGTCGGGGGACGGCGGACGACCGATGCGGAGCGAGCCGCCGGCCGCGGTTCAGGTCGGCCGCGGCGTTTCTGTCGCTGACGAGAGCGACGAGTCCGCCGACACCGACCCGACCCGCGCGGACGAGGCGGGCGGCGCGGACGCCGATCCGACCGGCGGCTTCGAGTGGGGGCCGGCGCTGTCCGACGCGGAAGACAAGAGTTGATACGGGCGCGAGCGAACGCCCGGACATGCGCATCTCCGAGCGGGGGTACGGCGAGGAGGGCCGGGAACGGCTCACGCTGGTCCCCGAGAACGTGGACGACCTCTGGCACCTCGCGCACGTCCTCGAACCCGGGGACCTGGTCGAGGGCGACACCACCCGGCGGATCCAGCGGAACGACGACCAGATGCGGGACACCGGCGGGCAGCGCGAGCACATCTTCGTCACGCTGGAGGTCGAGGACGTGGAGTTCGCGCGGTTCGCCAACCGGCTCCGCGTCGGCGGCGTCATCGTCGGCTGCTCGCGCGAGGACCAGCTCAACGCCCACCACACGCTCAACGTCGAAGAGCACGACGAGATAACCGTCGAGAAGCACTTCAAGCCGGACCAGACGGAGCGGTTGGAGGAGGCGACCGAGGCCGCGGAGAACCCCGACGTGGCCATCGCCACCGTCGAGGAGGGCGCCGCCTACGTCCACACCGTCCAGCAGTACGGCACGGAGGAGTACGCCTCGTTCACGAAGCCGACGGGGAAAGGCGAGTTCTCGCGGCCGCGCGAGGAGCTGTTCGCGGAACTCGGCGAGGCGCTCGCGCACCTCGACGCCGACGCCGTGATCCTGGCCGGGCCGGGGTTCACCAAGCAGGACGCGCGCGACTACATCGAGGAGGAGTACCGCGACCTCGCAGACCGGCTCACAACGGTCGACACCTCCGCGGCGGGCGACCGCGGCGTCCACGAGGTCCTCAAGCGCGGCGCGGTCGACGAGGTCCAGAAGGAGACCCGCATCTCGAAGGAGGCGAGCCTCATCGACGACCTGACCGAGAACATCGCGAAAGGCGAGAAGGCGACGTACGGCCCGGACGACACCGCCGAGGCCGCCGAGTTCGGCGCGGTCGAGACGCTGCTCGTCGTCGACGAGCGCCTCCGCACCGAGCGACAGGGCGACGGCGACTGGGACATCGACGTGAACGCGGTGATCGAGTCGGTCGAGCGGCAGGGCGGCGACGTGGTCGTCTTCTCCTCGGAGTTCGCGCCCGGCGAGCAGCTCGCCAACCTCGGCGGCATCGCCGCGATCTTACGCTACCGGCTCCAGTGAACGGCTGACGGTCGAAGTGCGGCGGCGCGTGCCTGCGAGCGGCCGCCACCGGCGGTCGCGAGGAGCACGCGCGAGGGAGTCGGTGGCGGTCGAGCGAAGTGAAGACCGCCACCGACGAGGCTGGGGAGGTGCGAGGTGCCGTGCGGGGCGGGAATCGAAGGGGCAGTCGCGGGGCGGGCGCAGGTGACGCAAGGACCGCAACGAGGGAGCGAGGCGACCGAGTGAGGACCGCAGCGAACGTGCGCCCGCCTCGCGGCTGGGGCTTCGGTGGCGTCCGTGTCGATCGCCAGTTTACAAGTGTCACCTTCGTACGGCCGAGCGACCGGGGCTTCGGCGCGCTCGGCCCGCGGACCGTCCACAACGAAACCGGTCACGTACGCGGCCGTGACCTTATGAGAGCGGGCCGCCAACTCCGGATCGATGGCGGACCGACCCGGCGGTGACGAGAGCGTCTCGACGACCGCCGACCGCGAAAGCGCCGACGACGTGGACGCCGACGCGCTCCCCGACACCGACGCCCGCTCCGACACCGATGCCCGCTCCGACACCGACGCCCGCTCCGACACAGACGTCCTCTCGGACGCCGAGGCCCTCCCCGACGACCTCGACGACGCGGGCGTCGACGAGGCGGTGAAGCGCCGGCTCCGCGAGGCGTACCTCAACGACGAGGAGAACGCGCTGATCGTCACGCGGGTGCGCTCCGTCGGCGACCGCGTCGCCGTCGAGATGCGCCCGCCCCACGGCGACGCCACGCACACCGAGCGGTTCGACGCGCCCCGCGACGGGTCGCTTCAGGAGTCCGAGGCGTTCCTGGGGTTCTTGGAGGCCGCGGGCGTCTCGCCGCTCGACGTCGACGAGCTCGTCGGCAGCCGCGTGCCGGCGACGTACGACCCGGAGACGGGCTGGCGGGTCGACGCCGCGTACCGTGGCGACGACGACGCCGAGGAGTCGGGGCGGCTCGCCGACGCCCGCGAGTGGCTGTGGACCTACCGGGCGTGGCTGCTCGCGGCGCTGCTCGTCGGCGGCGAGCTCGCCTTCGTCGCCGTGATCATCCTCGTGTACGCCTGAGCCGCGGACGCGACGCGCCGCGGCTCAGAGCATGCGGAGCCGGTATCCCCCGGCGGCGGTCTCGTCGGTGACGCGGCCCGTTTCCAGCGCCGCGTCGAGAATCTCGACGACGAACTCCTTCGGCACCTCGACGCCGATGAAGTCGGTCCCCTCGCGCGCCGTCGTGAGCCGCGCCATCGTTCGCTTCGTGCCGTCGTCGTTGTAGATGCTCCCCACGCGCTCGCCGTCGCGGCGGAACCGCAGCGTCACGTCGGTGGGTTCGAGCGCGTCGAAGCGCACCTCGAACACCCGGTCGTCGCTCTCCAGCCGCGCGAGGATCGCGCCGTCGTGCTCGACCACAGTGGTCTCCATACCCTCGCTACGGGCTCGACGCATATAACGGCGGCACGCGCTCGTGTCGCACGCGGGCGCGACGGGACGGCGTCAGGCCGCGTCCTCGGCGTCCAGGTAGCCGTTGACCAACTGCGGCGCCACGACGCCGACGAATAGCAGGACGCCGATCAGGACGGTGTCGCTCAGGCTCGTCGCGACGCGACCGCCGTACGCCAACGCCAACCCGACCGCCATGAACAGGAGGATGACCGCGTTCTCTCGGGAGACCATACGCGTGACTGGCCGATCGAACGGCAAATACTCTTCGGGCGTTACTCGACGCTGCGCCCCTCAGTCGACGGTCGGCGCCGTCTCGTCGGTCGTCCCCGGGATCTCGAGTTCGATCTCGAGCTCCTGTTCGCCGTACCCCTCGTAATCGATCTCGAGTTCGACGGGCTCGCCGAACGCGAACGGTAGCGTCCACTCGTCGCCGGTAAGGGTCAGCTCGTCGCCCGCCTGAAGCTGTTCGCCGACTTCGACCAGGAACCGGCCGGCCTCGGCGGCGGTCAGGCGGTACTCCTGTTCGAAGTCGCGGCCCTCTCTGATGAGGGTCAGGTCGTCTTCGGACTCATCTCGCGAGTCGGTATCCGTCTCCGTCATCTCCCGTCAGTTGCCGGCGCACGCGAATAAGCTGCGCGGTGGGGCCCCGAATGCGCTCGTCACTTCCCCCAGAAGGGGTCGCGCTTACGGCGCGTCTCCAGGTAGCCCTGGAGCGCCTCGCGCTCGTCGGCGGTGATCTCCTTTTTCAGCTCCTGTTCTAAGATCTTCGCGTGCTTCTCCGGCACCTCGGTCCAGAGCGTGTCGCCCTCCTCGATGCCGCGGCCGACGGTCGGCCCGTCGATGGCGATGCTGACGCGCTCGCCCGAGCGCGCCTCGTCGACGTCCTCGCCCTGCTTCTGAATCCCGGAGAGGCCGCCGACGCGCTCGAACTCGTTGCCCTCGAAGTAGCCGACGTTGCGGTTGTTCTGGAGCGTGCCCGAGATGACCTCGACGCCGACGACCGCGGGGTCGTTCTGCCGGAAGGTGTGGTCGGGGAGGATGCGGAATCGGGCCGGGCGCACCACCTTGTCGAGCACGGTCTCCTGTTGGGCGCGCTGCTTCTCCTCGACGTAGCGCTCGTAGTCCTCGACCAGCTGGTAGATGACCTCGTTCTTGAACAGCTTCACGTCGGCGTTCTCCAAGTCCGACTCCGCGTTCTGGAGGAGGTCGACGTTGAACCCGAGGATGGCCTTGTGCTCGTCCTGGTTCGCCGTCTCCGCGACCGCGATGTCGCGGGGCGCGATGTCGCCGACCTCGGCGCGAAGGATGGGGACCTCGGCCTCCCGGAGGGCGTTCGCCATCGCCTCCAGCGAGCCGAGGGTGTCCGCCTTGACGACGACGCCGTTGTCGGCCGTCTCGACCTCGATCTCGGCCAGTTCGGCCTTCACTTCGTCGACGACCTGATCGACGGTGCGGTCGCGGACGACGCGGACCGGCGCGCCGGCCATCGCCTGATCGAGGTCGGGGGCGGCGATCTTCACGCCGGCCGCGGCGCCGACCTCGCCGACCTTCTCGAACTCCTTTTCGGTGCGGATCTCCGCGAGCGGCCGCGGGCGGAGCAGCGCGCGGATCTCGGTGACGATCGGCTCGTCCTGCCCGCCGACGACGACGGTGTCCCCGTTGCGGATCACGCCGTCGTAGACGACGGTGTCGACGGTGGCGCCGAACCCGCGCTCGTCTTTCACTTCGAGCACCGTCCCCTCGCCCGGGCCGGTGACGTCGATGGCCATCTCCTCTTTCATGAACCGCTGGGAGAGGCCCATCAGGACGGTCAGGAGGTCCGGGACGCCCTCGCCGGTGAGCGCCGACAGCGGGACGACGCCGATGTTCTTCTGGAAGTCCTGGACGCGCCAGTAGAGGTCGGCGGAGAAGCCGGCGTCCGACAGCTGGCCGATGATCTCGTAGAGGTTCTCGTCGAGCATCGACTTCGCGCGCTCGGACTGCGCGTCCATGCTCTTCTGGATCGGGTCGCCGTCCTGCGGGTTCCACCCGGGCGTCGTGTCGACCTTGTTGGCGGCGACGACGAAGGGCGTCCCCGTCCGCCGGAGGATGTCGATCGCCTCCTCAGTCTGCGGCTGGAAGCCGTCGTTGACGTCGACGACGAGCACCGCGATGTCGGCGAGCGCGCCCCCGCGGGCGCGCAGCGTCGAGAAGGAGTGGTGCCCCGGCGTGTCGATGAACAGCAGGCCGGGTAGATCGAAGTCCGACGGGTCGATCAGCTCGCCCGCCATCCCGGAGATGGTGTCGAGCGGGATGTCCGTCGCCCCGATGTGTTGGGTGATCGCGCCGGCCTCGCCCTCGCTGACGGCGGAGCCGCGGATCGTGTCGAGCAGGCTCGTCTTGCCGTGGTCGACGTGGCCCAGCACGGCGACGATGGGGGTTCGCAGGGTGTCCGCGTGTGTGTGGTCGGTCATATGTGATCGCCCCGAGAAGGTTATACCGTTTCATGCGCCCGGCCGTCAGTTAAGCCTTTCAAAACGCCGCGACGAACGGCGGCGGCGAGGGCGCGATCCGCGTCCGTCGCCCGTCCGACGCCCCGTGGCGTTTAATACCGTCGCCCGGAACCGTGGGGATATGGTCGACATCCTCGCGGAGAACCTCTCCGGGAAGGCGGTGATGAGCTCCGACGGCACGGAACTCGGGGACCTGTACAACATCACGATGAACCTCGAGTCCGGGGAGCTGAACCACCTCCTCGTCAGCCCGCACGAACAGCTCAGACAGGAGCGCGTCGACTTCGAGTTCGACGAGATGGGGCGGCTCCGAGTCCCGGTCGCGAACGTGCAGGCGGTGAAAGACTACATCGTCGTCGCCCGCTGATGCAGGTCCTCGACTCGTCCGCGTTCATCCACGAGTACACGACCGACGAGGACGTGGTCTCCATCCCGGCGGTCCACGAGGAGCTCACCGGCGAGGTCGCGCTTCGGTTCGACGCGATGGAGGGCTCCGGCATGACCGTCCACGTGCCCGCGCCCGAGGCGGTCGACCGGGTCCGCCGGGCCGCGAAGGGCTCGGGCGACGCCGCGGAGCTGTCGGACACCGACGTCCGGCTCATTGCGACCGCCCTGGAGCTTCACGCGACGCTCGTCAGCGACGACTACGCGATGCAGAACGTCGCAGAGCGGCTCGACCTCCCGGTCGAGCCCATCGACAGGGAGGGGATCACCGAGGAGCGGGAGTGGCGCTTCCAGTGCGTCGGCTGTAACCGCACCTTCGACGAGAACAGAGAGCGGTGTCCGATCTGCGGCAGCGACCTCACGCGGAAGAACCCGGCGTGAGCGGGCGGGGGAGGTGACGCGGCCCGGCGGGAGGGTGCGGGCCGACGGGGTGACGCGGCCCGACCTGACGCCCGCGCCGCCCCGCCGCACGCGACCGACCGATTGAACAGGCGCGCCGCCGACCCGCCGCCATGAACGCCTTCGAGGAGCTGTCGCCGGACGCGCTCCGGGCCGGCCGCGCGGACGCGCTCGACGACGCCGTCGCCGCCGCGCTGGCAGCGCACCCGCTCGACGGTGTCGAGACCGAGTACCCGCACTACCGGGGGACCGTGGAGGGCCCGGAGGCGCCCCCGCGCCCCTCGGAGACGCACCCCGTCTTCTACGGCTGCTTCGACTGGCACTCCGCCGTCCACAGCCACTGGGCGCTCGTCCGCGCGCTGCGGCTCGCCCCCGACCACCCGAACGAGGCCGAGATCGCGGCTGGCGTCGACGAGCGATTGACGCCCGAGAACGTCGCCCGCGAGGTCGACTACCTCGACGAGAACCCCGGATTCGAGGAGCCGTACGGCTGGTCCTGGCTGCTGCGCCTCGCCGCGGAGCTCGACCTGTGGGACGACCCCCGCGCCGACGCGTGGCGCGAGACGCTCCGCCCGCTCGAAGACCGGATCAGCCGCGGAACCCGCGAGTCGTTCCTCGGGGTCGACCGCCCGCAGCGCGTCGGGACCCACGGCAACAGCGCATTCGCGCTCGCCGCCGTCCTCGACTACGCGCGGGTCGTCGGCGACGCCGCCTTCGAACGCGAGGCCGAAGCGGCGGCGCGGCGGCTGTACGCCGACGACACCGCCGCGGTCGTCGGCGCGGAGCCGGTCGGCTGGGACTTCCTCTCCCCGGCGCTCGTCGAGGCGGACCTCATGCGCCGCGTCCTCGGCCCCGACCCGTTCGCGGCGTGGCTCGGCCGGTTCCTGCCCGACCTCAGCGCGCCCCCGCACGACGCGCTGCTCGCGCCCGTCGACGTCGAGCCGGAGGAGGGCGACGGCGCCGCGATGCACCTGATCGGGCTCAACGTCTCCCGCGCGTGGTGTCTCGCCGGGCTGAGCGACGCGCTGGCGGATCGGACCGGCCCCGTGGCGGCCCGGCTCCGAGAGCCCCTCGACGCCGCGGCGCGCCGCCACGCCGAGGCGGGGGCCGCGGACGTGCGCACCGACGACTACGCGGGGTCGCACTGGCTCTCGTCGTTCGCGCTGTACCTGCTGACGCGGAACGAGGCCGGGATCGCGCCCGGCGCCGCTTAGTCGGCTCCCGACGGGTCGCGCGCGTCGCCGGTCCCGCCGTCGGTCCGACCGACCGAGTCGCCGTCGGTCGACCCGACGGCCTCGCCCTCCGCGATGCCGAGGGCGTCGTCCGAGAGGTCGCTCCCGTCGAGCCGGGGGACGCGCTCCCGGAGCCGGGCGGCGGCGGCCCGCGCCTCCGCGAACTCGACCTCGGCGAGCGCGCGCACCAGCGCGGCGGCCCGCTCCGCCCGGGCGCGCTGCCACGACTCCTCGCGCGACTCGTAGGTGCGGATCGCGCGCAGGAAGTCGGCCTCGGAGAACTCCGGCCAGTACGGCGCACAGAAGTAGACGGCCGCCTCGTTGCCGTTCGCGTGCCACGGGAGGAAGTTGGACGTTCGCTCGTCGCCGCCGGTGCGGACGATCAGGTCCACGTCGCGGATCGGCCGGTCGTACAGCCGCTCCTCGACGGTCTCGACGTCGACGTCCTCGGGGGCCATCTCGCCGGCGTCGACGTCCCGGGCGATGGCGCGCGCGGCGTCGAGCAGCTCGGTCCGGCCGCCGTACGCGAGCGCGACGTTGAGCGTGAAGCGGTCGTTACCGGCGGTGCGCCGCTCCGCGTACGCGACCGCGTCGCGGACCCGCGGCGGGAGGCGGGGCACGTCGCCGATAGCCCGGACGCGGACGCCCTGCTCGTGGACGCGGTCGGCGTCGGCGAACTCGCGCAGCTTGCGTTCCAACAGGTCGAAGAGGGGCTCTAGCTCCTCGTCGGGGCGCTCGAAGTTCTCCGTGGAGAAGGCGTAGAGGGTGAGCTCAGAGACGCCGAGGTCGGCGCACCAGTCGAGGACGCGCTCGGTGGTGTCCGCGCCGGCGCGGTGCCCGTCCGGGGCGTCGTCGCCGCGCTCGCGGGCGTACCGCCGGTTCCCGTCCTGGATGACGGCGACGTGGGCGGGGACGTCGTCGATCTCGCGGCGGAGGTGTCGCCGGTACGCGCGCCCGGCGAGGCCGCGGAGTCGGTTCAGCATCTTCCATGACTCAGACGGCCGAGCGGTATGTACTTTTATCCTCCCGCCGGTCCTTCGGCCCGCAGATGGAGGCCGCCTACGTCGTCAGCGTCGCGATCCGGCTCGACCCGCCGGCCGCCGCCGTCGACCCCGACCGCTTCGAGACGACGGTGGAACTCCCCGCGAGCGAGCCCGGAACCGACGGCTGGCTGTTCTTCCGCGACCGCCTGTGGCGCGGCGAGATCGGCGACGAGCCGTCGTTCCGGCGGTTGGCGGAGGAGCGGCTGGGGCTGGCGGACGCCGGGAGCGTCGAGGTCGTCGCCGCCGACTTTCGGGAGCTGCGCACCGACGGGCCGTACCTCGACGCGCTGAAGGCGGCGATCGCCGACGACCTCAGCCGGTTCAACGCCGACTCGGTCGACGAGGTCCTCCGCAAGTACCTCGGCTCGTCGGTCCACGTCCGGGGCTGATCCAGCGGGACGCAGCCCAGATTTATTCCCGCTCGCGGCGACGCGTTCGGTATGCGCCCTCCCCTCGACGAGACGACCGAAACAGGTTCGGACGGGTCAGGCCGCGCGGGCGGGACCGCCGGCGACGAGACCGCCGGCGACGCGGCCGGTCGCGGCGCTTCCGGGGACGCCCCCGAGTACGACGCCGCCGACCGCTACTGGGTCGTCAGGGAGGCGGTCGAGGACGCGCTGATGAACGTGTTCTGGACGCTCGCCCTGTTGGGGTTCGGCCTCGCGCTGCTGGCCGGCGGCGCGCTCGCGGTGCTCGAAAACGGTGGCTCGCGGATCTCGGTTCTCGTCGGCGTCGCCCTGGTCGGTCTCGGCGTCGGCAACGTCGCCGTCGCGCTCGACGTGCGACTCCCGTTCGTGAGCGCCGACTGAGCGCTCGAACCGTCGCCGGAGCTTCACAACGCACTTACCCGGTGGCGGCGAAAGGACGTGGAATGCGGATCGCCGACTACGATTTCCACCTCTTCGACCTCGACGGGACGCTCGTCGACGCCGAGTGGGAGTACACCCGGACGGTGTTCGACCGCGTCGGCGACCGGCTCGACCGCGAGTTCTCGGACCGCGAGGCGCGCGTCCTCTGGCACGGGCTCGGCGGGTCGCGCGCCGAGACGCTCCGCGGAATGGGGGTCGACCCCGACGCGTTCTGGCCCGCGTTCCACGCCGTGGAGGACCCGGTCGCCCGCGCGGAGGCGACGTACCTCCACGACGACGCCGCGCGACTGCTCGACCGCGTGGGCGAGGTCGGCGGGCCGACCGGCCTCGTCACCCACTGCCAGGAGTTCCTCGCCGAGCCGGTCCTCGACCGCCTCGACCTCGGCGGCCGCTTCGACGCGGTCGTCTGCTGTACCGACGAGACGGGCTGGAAGCCGGCGCCGGACCCGATAGAGGCCGCGACGAGCGAACTCGGCGTCGACCCCGCCCGCCACCGCGGCTACTACGTCGGCGACGGCGAGAGCGACGTGGCGGCCGCCTGGAACGCCGGCCTCGACGCGGTCCACGTCGAGCGCGTCAGCCACGACGAGCGCGGCCGCTGTATCCTCGGGGACCGGCGCGTGCGCCGCCTCGACGAACTGGTCGGCGGCGAGGGCCGGACCGACGCCGGCCGGAGCGGCGACGACCCGCTCGGCGCCGGCGAGCCGGTCGACGCGTCGTGAGCGATTTATCCGCCCGCGGGGCGAGGCGCCGACCATGACGAAGTGGTTCCACAGCGGCCGGCGCCGCGACCTCTGCGCGCTCCTGTACGACCACGGCGAGCTGCGCGCGCAGTCGGCGAAGAGCCGGCTGGAATCGCATTACGACGAGCGGATCGACCCCGGGTCCTTCTACGGCACGCTCTCCGCGCTCGTCGAGGCCGGATACCTCGACCGCCGGGCCGAGGGGATCGCCGACGTGTACGCGCTCACCGACGCGGGCGAGGCCGCGCTGCTCGCCCACTACGACTGGCTCGGCGAGCGGATCGAGGGCGGCGACGGGGACGACGGCGACGGGGACGACGGCGACGACGGAAGGTAGCGAGGCGGCGGGCGGGGGGCGGAGGGCCGCGGGCCGGACCTCAAGGATTAACAACTCCGTGGGCGTGAATTAACATATGACAGTCGTCAGCGTGTCCATGCCGGAGGAGTTGCTCGAACGGATCGACCGGTTCGCGGACGAGCACGGGTACACCGGCCGGAGCGAGGTCGTCCGCGAGGCCTCGCGGAACCTCCTCGGGGAGTTCGAGGACGCCAAGCTGGAGGACCGGGCCCTGATGGCCGTGGTGACCGTCCTGTTCAACTACGAGACGACGAGCGTCGAGGAGCGGATGATGCGGCTGCGACACGAGGACGAGGGGATCGTCGCCTCGAACTTCCACAGCCACGTCGGCTCGCAGTACTGTATGGAGCTGTTCGTGCTGGAGGGGGGCTTAGAGGAGATATCGGCGTTCGTCGGGAAGGTCCGCGCGACGAAGGACACGCTCACGGTCGATTACAGCGTCACGCCGGTGGACGAGTTCGGCGCCGGCGCGCTCGGCGACGGCCACGCCCACGGCGGGCACGGGCACGGGGCGTCCGAGGAGGCGGAGGGGCAGGCGGACGCGGCCGCCGAGGCGAACGAGGACGACTGAGCGGGCCGCGGCCCGGGAGGACGGACCCGGCCGCTCGCCCGCCTCAGGCGGTCTCGGGGCGGACGGACTCTATCGCCGCGTCGAAGTCCTCCCCGGTGATCCCGACCTCGTCTGCGTGGTCGTTGGCCGCCTCGCCGTGCTCGTCGGCGACGCGCTCGATGGCGCGCATCGCGGCCGCCCGCGACAGCGAGGCGATCTCCGCGCCGGAGTACCCCTCGGTCTCGTCGGCGACGCGCTCCAGGTCCACCCCGTCGGTCAGCGGCTTGTCGCGGGTGTGAACCTCCAGAATCTTGCGCCGGGCCTCGCGGTCCGGCTCCGGCACCTCGACGTGGGTCTCCAGGCGCCCGGGGCGGAGCAGCGCCGGGTCGAGCGCGTTCCGCCGGTTCGTCGCCGCGAGGACGACGAGGTTCGGGTTGTCGCTGGCGCGGTCGAGCTCGGTCAGGAGCTGTGAGACGACGCGCTCGCTCACGCCGGAGCCGTCGCCGCCGGCCGCGTCGCGGTCGGTCGCGACCGCGTCGATCTCGTCGAAGAAGACGATGGCCGGCGCGGCCTGTCGGGCCCGGTCGAACAGCTCGCGGACCGCCTTCTCCGACTCGCCGACGTACCGGTCGAGCAGCTCCGGCCCCGCGACCTGGATGAAGTTGACGCCGCTCTCGCCCGCGATGGCGCGCGCGAGCAGCGTCTTCCCGGTCCCCGGCGGGCCGTACAGCAGGACGCCGGTCGGCGGGTCCGCGCCCGCCGCGTCGAACAGCGGGCCGTACGACAGCGGCCACGTCACGGCGCGGTCGAGCTCCGCCTTCGCGTCGTCTAAGCCCCCCACGTCGGCGAAGTCGGTCGTCGGCTGCTCGGCGACGTACTCGCGCATCGCGCTCGGCTCGACGTTCGCGTGCGCGGCCTCGAAGTCCGCCTTCCCGACCGTCACCTCGTTCAGCGCGCGGGAGTCGGACTCCCGGGCGCGGCGGAGCGCGGTCATCGCCGCCTCCTGCGCGAGCCCCTCGATGTCGGCGCCGACGAACCCGTGCGTCCGGCTCGCGATCCGGTCTAAGTCCACGTCGTCCGCGAGCGGCATCCGGCGGGTGTGGACGTCGAGGATCTGTCGGCGACCGGACTCGCCGGGGACGCCGATCTCGATCTCGCGGTCGAACCGGCCGCCCCGCCGGAGGGCGGGGTCGATGGTGTCGACGCGGTTCGTCGCGCCGATGACGATCACGTCGCCGCGCGCGTCGAGCCCGTCCATCAGCGAGAGCAGCTGGCCGACGACGCGGTTCTCGACGTCGCCGCCGTCGTCGCGCTTGCCCGCGATCGAGTCGATCTCGTCGAAGAAGACGATGGCCGGGGCGTCCTCGCTCGCGCGCTCGAACACCTCGCGGAGCCGCTCCTCCGACTCCCCCTTGTACTTCGACATGATCTCCGGGCCGTCGACGGTGATGAACGTCGCGTCGACCTCGTTGGCGACGGCGCGGGCGATGAGCGTCTTCCCGGTCCCCGGCGGCCCGTGGAGGAGGACGCCCTTCGGCGGGTCGATGCCGAGCCGGGTGAACACCTCCGGCTCGGAGAGCGGCAGTTCGATCGTCTCCCGGACCAGCTCCAACTCCTCGTCTAACCCCCCGATGTCCTCGTAGGTCGCGCCCGCGGTGTGCTCGGCCGGCGGGGCGTCGCCGCCCTTCGGACGGGCGTCGTCGCCCGGGCGGTCGGTCCCCGAGCCGGCGGCGGACCCGGACCGGTCGTCGGCCGACGCGCCTCCGCGGCCGCCCGCGTCCGCCCCGTCGCCGGCGTACTCGACCGACACGTCCGTCGCCGCCGTGATGCGGACGGTCCCCGCGGGCGACGTCCGCGCCACCACGAAGCGGAGGCCGCCGAGCCGCTCGACGTGGACGGCCTCGCCCTCGGTGACGGGGCGGTCGCGGAGCTCCCGAGAGAGCGCCCGCTCGACCACTTCGCGGCTCACGTCCACCTCCGCGAGGCGGCCGGGAGCGGTCAGCGTCGCGCGGTCGGCGTCGGACACGTCGACCGGGGCTATCGTCACGGTGTCGCCGACCTTCACGCCGGCGTTCGCGCGGGTGTCGGCGTCGATGAGGACGGAGCCGTCCGGCGCGTCGGGACCGCCCGGCCACACCTTCGCGACGGCGGTGCGCTCGCCGCGCACCTCGACCGTGTCGCCGCTGAGGAGGGCGAGCCGCTTGCGGGCCGACTCGGGGAGCCTGGCGATGCCCCGGCCCGCGTCCCGCTTCTCGGCGGCACGCACCGTGAGCCGGAGCCCTGCGGTGTCGTTCATACCACTCGTTCTCGCCGGCGGCTCTTTACAGTTGTCCGACACCGTCGTGAACCGGTTCCCGACCATAGCTGTGGGATTGAAACAGCCGTGCGGGAACGGCGATTATGTATAAAAGAGGATACGGTCGGCGCGTGCCTGCGAGCGGTCGCCCTCGGCGACCGCGAGCCAGCACGCGCGAGGGAGTCGCTGGCGCCGACGGCGCCAGCGACGAGGTTGGGGAGGCGTGAGGTGCGGTTGCGGTGCGGTGCGGGGTGGGGCTCAAAGGGGCAGTCGCGAGGCGGGCGCAGGTGACGCGAGCACCGCAGGGAGCGAACGAAGTGAGCGACTGAGGAGCGCGGCGAGCGTGCGCCCGCCTCGCGACTGGGGCTTTGGAGGTGTTCTCCGCAGCGTCCCCGCTCGTTTATGAGTGTACCACCGCCCGATCCGATCCGCCCCGGTCCCGCGAGCACCGACCGCAACCCCCTTCCCTCGGCCGGCCGCGATAGCTGGTATGCAACCGACGGGACACCTGCGGGGCGACGCGGTCCGCGTCGGCGGGGACGCCCGCCAGCGCTTCTACGACGCCCGGGGGTACGGGCGACCGCTCGACGGTAACGAGATCGCGCTCTCGCGGGTTGAGGCCGCCCACCTGCTGTTCCGCGGCGACCTCTCGGGGATAGAACTCGGCGGCGACGGGAGCGCCGAGACCGACGCCGACCCGGTCGGCTTCGAGCGCTTCTTCGTCGCGAGCGCCGCCGCGGCCGACCGCTTCGCGGTGCGGTTCCTCGTCTACTCGGACCTCCGCGACCGCGGCTTCTACCTCTCGCCCGCCCGCGAGCCGTGGCCCGGCGGGCGAGACGCGGCGAGCGACGCGGTCGACTTCGTCGCCTACGAGCGCGGCGCGACCCCCGACACGGGGAACGTGAAGTACCCGATCCAGGTCGTCGGCGAGCGCGAGTCGGTCGCGGCCGCCGGGCTCGCGGGACGCACGCTCGCGGTCGTCGACGAGGAGTCGGACATCACCTACTTCGCGGCCGAGAAGGGCGCGATCGACGGCGCGACGGGGTACGAGCCGCCGGCGGCCCTGAGCGGCGTCCTCCTCGCGGACCGCGTCGTCGTCTGGGACGCCCCCGAGGACCTGTACGAGCGCGGCTTCTACGGGCGCCCGCTCACCGGCCGCGCCGCCGACGTCGAGGGCGCGCTCCAGCTCTCCCTCGTCGAGGCCGCGTCGCTGGCCGCCGACGGACGCCTGTCGCTGTCGGCGTCGGTCGGGAATCCCGAGGCTGCGGACGCGGAATCGAGGGACGTCGCCGCCCGGATCGTCGCCCGCGGCCGCGACGTGGAGGGCGAGCGGTTCGATCGCCGGCTCGCCGTCTACCGGCGCCTCCGCGCGGCCGACGCGGTGCCGAAGACCGGCTTCAAGTTCGGCGCCGACTTCCGGACGTACCTCGACGTGGAGACCGTCGAGGACCTCCCGCACTCCGAGCACCTCGTGCGCGTGGTGGGGCCGGGCCACGAGTTCTCGCCCCGAGAGCTCTCGCTCGACGTGCGGCTCGCGGGCGGCGTCCGCAAGGAGATGGTGTTCGCCCTGACCGAGGTCGGCGGCGGCCACCCCGCCGCCGACGCCGACGTGGAGTGGCTCGCCGTCGACCGGCTGACGCCCTGACGCCCGGGTCGGCGCGAACAGAAGGCTTTTTTGACCGCTCGCCGTCGTCGCGTCCATGCCGTTTCCCTCCGCGTCCGACGCCGAGTCGGGCACGTACGACATCTCGACCGTCGACCTCAGCGACGACCGCTACGAGGTGAAACAGTCGCTGGTCCGGAACAAGTACGCCGTCCGGGACAGCGCCGGAAACGTCGTCCTCCGCGGGAAACAGAAGATGTTCAAGCTGAAAGAGGAGTTCCCGTTCGTCACCGGGGACGACGAGGACGCCTTCTCGGTGAAGGCGGGCGGGATCGTCGACATCGGCGGCAACTACGCCATCGTCGACGCGGGCACCGGCGAGGAGGTGGTCGTGCTCGACGAGGACTACTCGCTGTTCGTCGAGAACTGGACGGTCCGCGACCCCGACACGGGAGAGGCGCTGGCGACGATCGAGTCCAAGAACAAGCTGCTGTCGGCGCTCCGGCACCTCGTCGGCGCCGCGAACCTGATCCCGAACAAGTACGAGATATTCGACGCCGACGGCGGCCACGTCGGCGACATCGAGGGGCAGTTCTCGATGCGGGACGCCTACACGGTCACCGTCGACGACGCGAGCGACGTGCCCAAGGAGGCGGTGATCGCCGCCGCCTGTATCCTCGACGCCCTGGAGAACCAGTAGCGGCGCTCGCGGCGCCCCGGTGGAAACCGCGGCCGCGCTACGGTCGGAACTCGTCCGCGTAGTCCGCGACGAACTCGCGGACCGTCCGCGGCGGGCGCCCGAGGACCGCCTCGACGTCGCCCGTCGTCCGGCCGGAGCGACCCAGCCGCACGACCGAGTACTCGGCGGTCATGAACGCGACGAACCCCGGGGAGAAGCCGCGTTCGTACATCTGCCGCGCGAACGTCAGTCGCGACGGGTCGGCGTACGCGATCGGTCTGTCGAGCACCGCCGCGAATATCTCGGCCACCTCCTCGAAGTCGAGCGCGGCCGGGCCGGTGAGGTCGTACGCCCGGTCCGCGTGACCCGACTCGGTGAGCGCCCGCGCGGCGACCGCCGCGACGTCCCGCGCGTCGGTGAAGCTCAGGACGCCGTCGCCGGCCGGGACGAATATCTCGTCGCGCTCGACGATCTCTCGGCGGTGGATCTCGCTCAGGTTCTGGGCGAACCACGAGGCGCGGAGGAACGTGTGGTCCATGCCGGTCCCGGCGAGGTGGCGCTCGATCCGACGATGGGGGAGGACCGGGAACTTCTCCGCGCCGAGGATCGAGAGGAAGACCACGTGCTCGACGCCCACGCGGTCGGCGGCGTCGGCGAACTCGCGGACGTCGCTCACCGCGCTCCCCGGCGGGTACAGGAGGAAAAGTCGGTCGACGCCAGCCAGCGCCGCCCCCCACGTCTCGGGGCGACCGAGGTCGAACGCCACGGGCTCCGGGCCGTCGCCGAACGCGTCCCGCGCGTGCTCCGGGCTCCGGGTCGCCACGCGGACGGACGCGTCCCGGTCCGCGAGCGCTCTGACGAGCGGATCGCCGACGGTCCCCGTCGCACCGGTGACCAGTAACCGTTCGGTCATCGCTCGTCCGCGACCTTCGGCATCTCGCCGACGTATTCGACCCCTTCGAGGCAGTCGAGGACGAACGCGGCGACGTTCGCCCGCGCGGCGGCGTCGCGCACCCCGAGCGTGAGGTCCGTCCCGTGTCGGAACGCGCCCGCGTGCGCGGCCTCGGTGAGGCGCGGGGCGCGAACGACCGTCCAGCGCGCGTCGCTGGTCCGGACGGTCTCGACGTGGTCGCGGGCGTCTTCGAGGGCCGCCCGCGCCAGCAGCTTCAGGAGCGACTCCATCACCCTCCCGCCGAGACTCACCGACTCGCCCGCCTCCCTGACACCCGCGCCGACGAGCGTCACGAAGCGATCGACGCCGTGCTCGTCCATCGCCGCGAGCACGTGCTCGCCGGCCGCCGTGAGGAGGTCGTCCGGGCTCCCGTCGGTCTGTCCGAGGACGCTGACGACGGCGTCGACCGGGGTCCCGTCCCCGCCGACGGCGCGGTCGACGCCGTCGCCGGTGTACGCGTCGCCCGCGACGACGGCGACCCGGTCGTCGTCCCGGACCGACGACGAGAGGCTCGCGGGGTCCCGGACGAACGCGACCACCTCGTGCCCGCGGTCGAGCGCCTGTTCGACGAGCGGCCGGCCGGTTCGTCCCGACGCACCGAGTACTGCGATTCGCATACCCGAGAGCAGCGCGCCGAGGACATATACTTGTGACTTCGAAGCTTCGAAGTATTAGCCCGCATTCGGCCTGTATCCCAAAGATACAATAGCAATAGCGTGCAGTGATCGCTCGATGAACGGACAGAGCGATGTGCCGGACGTGCCCGGACTGAGCGGGGGGTTGACTCGCGCGGAGGCGACCGCCCTCCGCGAGTCGTTCGCCCCGGAGGAGCAGGAGCGCATCGGTCGGACGGTGGCCGAGCTCCTGGATCTCCTCGGAAAGACGCGCACGATGGCGGTGTTGAGCGCGTTCGCGTTCGCCGAGGACTCGCTGCGGTTCAGCGACTTGGAGAGCGAACTCGACGCCGCCCCGAACACGCTCTCGGCGCGGTTGAAGGAGCTGACCGAGGCGGGGCTGCTCGACCGCGAGGCGTACGACGAGGTGCCGCCCCGGGTGGAGTACACGCCGACGGAGAAGGCGGAGTCGCTGTTCCCCGCCTTCGCGCACCTCCACCACTGGGCGATCGAACACGAACTCTGACGTACCGAGCGGTCGACCCCGCTCGCCGACTTCATTTTTCATAGTAACGTCGGACGTTCGAAGTCGGGAGTATATGCCGCCGGATCCGGTACTACGGATATGCCTACACAGGACACGGCGGGGCCGAGCGACCGGTCCCGAGACGGCAGCGCCGGCGAGCCGGCGTCCGCCGCCGCGATCGACGTCGACGGGCTCGAACTCACCTACGCGGACGGGACCGTCGCCGTCGACGGGATCGACATGACCGTTCCCGAGGGGGAGTTCTTCGGCTTTCTGGGGCCGAACGGGGCCGGCAAGACGACGACGATCAAGGTCTTCGCGACGCTTCTGTCCCCGACCGGCGGAACGGTCCGGGTCAGCGGCTTCGACGTGCGCTCCGACTCCCGGAAGGTCCGCGAGTCGATCGGGTACATGGCTCAGGAGACGAGCATCGACCCCGAGCTCACCGCCGCGGAGAACATCCGGTTCGCCTGCGAGGCGTACGGAGTCCCGCGGGACGAGCAGTCCGAGCGGGTCGACGAACTGCTCGACCTCGTCGACCTGGCGGACGTGGCCGACAAGCGGGCCGAGGAGTTCTCGGGCGGGATGAAAAAGCGGCTCGACGCCGCGACGGCGCTGGTCCATCGACCGCCGCTCGTCTTCCTGGACGAGCCGACGACGGGGCTCGACCCGAAGGCCCGCAACCGACTGTGGGAGTACTTCCGACGCATCAACGACCTCGGGACGACGATCTTCCTGACGACGCAGTACCTGGAGGAGGCGGACCAGCTCTGCGACCGCCTGGCGGTCATCCTCGACGGCGAGATCGTCGCCGACGGGAGCCCGAGCGAGCTCAAACGCGAGGTCGGGGGTGAGGTCCTCGACGTGGAACTGGAGGGCGACGGGACGGCAACCGAGCGGGCCGCGGCGATAGCGCGGGAGTTCGACGCCTTCGCGGACGCCTCGGTCGCCGAGACCGAGGAGGGAATCAGCGTCACCGCGGAGACGGCCCGGGAGCACGGCACCGACCTCCTCGTCGCGCTCCGGGACGCGGACGTAACGGTGACCGGGTTCAACATCCGCGCGCCGACGCTCGACGACGTCTTCCTCGCGATCACCGGTGAAGAGCTCGACATCGACGACGAGGAGGTGGCGCGATGAGCGCGCCCGCGAACGACCGCTCGGGGTCGAGCGCGCGCTCCGGGAACACGTTCGTCGGCGACGCGTGGGTGAACTTCAAGCGGTGGAACCGCAAGGCCGTGCGGAACCCGTTCGTCCTCGTCGTCTCGCTCGTCCAGCCGATCATCTTCCTCGTGCTGTTCACGGAGGTGTTCGGAAACGTCGCGGGCGGCGCGGTTAACCGGGGGCTGCCGGGGATCAGCTACGAGACGTATCTCGTGCCGGCGATCACCATTCAGGTGGCGCTCGCGGCGGCGATCACCTCCGGCGTCGGGCTCGTGAACGACATCGAGAACGGCATGTTCGAGAAGGTGCTCGTCACGCCGATGAGCCGCACGGCCGTCTTCGTCGGCAAGACCGCCGCGGAGGTGTTCCGGATCGCGGTCCAGATCGCGATCATTCTCGGGCTCGGCGTCCTCCTCGGCGCCGACATCGTCACCGGCGTCGCCGGGGCGGCGGGGATCGTCGCGGTCGGGATCCTGTTCTCGCTCTGGTTCGTCGCGTTCTCGAACGCCGTCGCGATCCTCACGCGAGACCAGGAGTCGACGATCATCAGCGCGAACCTGCTGCAGTTCCCGCTGCTGTTCCTGTCGAGCGCGTTCCTCCCGCTCGAAGCGCTCCCGGGGTGGATCCAGACGTTCGCCCGCGTCAACCCCGTGACCTACGGCGTCGACGCCGCTCGCTCGCTCATGATCGACCAGGACGTGATGACGGTCATCGACGTCGCGTGGTTCGGCGGGACGCTCGACGGCGTCGCGCCCGGCGTCGCCGTGCTCGTCGGGCTCGACCTCGTGTTGGGCGCAGTCGCCGTCGTGCTGCTCTCCCGCGCGTCGAGTTCGGACGTGAAGTAGGTGGAAGCGCCGACGCCGCTTCGGGGCGCGAGCGGTCGGAGGGCGTGCCCTACTCCCCGCCCAGCTTCGACTCGCCGACCGCGTCGCCGCCCTCGATGACCTCGGTGCCGCCCATGTACGGGCGCAGCGCCTCGGGGACGGTGACGGTGCCGTCGTCGTTCTGGTAGTACTCCAGGATGGCGACGACGATCCGCGGGACCGCGAGCCCCGAGCCGTTCAGGGTGTGGAGGTACTCCGCGGACTCGTGGTGCTCCTCGCGGTACCGGATGCCGGCGCGGCGCGCCTGGAAGTCCTCGAAGTTCGAGACGGACGAGACCTCCAGCCAGCGGCCGCCCTGCTCGGGGCCCTCGTCCATGTCGTCGGCCGGCGCCCACACCTCGATGTCGTACTTCTTCGCCTGCGTGAACCCGAGGTCACCGGTACACATCTCCAGGATGCGGTAGGGGAGTTCGAGGCGGCGCAGGACCTCCTCGGCCTCGTCGACGAGCCCCTCGAAGCGCTCGTCGCTCTCCTCGGGCCGGACGAAGTTCACCATCTCCACCTTGTTGAACTGGTGGACGCGGACGATCCCGCGAGTCTCGGTGCCGTGTTCGCCCGCCTCCTGCCGGAAGTTCGGCGTGTACGCCTGGTACTTCAGCGGGAGGTCCTCGCCGAGGAGGATCTCGTCGCGGTGGAGGTTCGTGACGGGCACCTCCGCGGTCGGGAGCAGCCAGAGGTCGTCGTCGTCGTACGCCTCCTCGTTCGTCCCCTCGACGCGGTAGGCGTCCTCGGTGAACTTCGGCAGCTGGCCGGTGCCGCGCATCGACGCGGAGTTGACAGGGATCGGCGGGAACACGTCCTCGTACCCCTGCTCGCGGTGGACGTCGAGCATGAACTGGATCAGCGCGTGTTCGAGGCGGGCGCCGTCGCCCTTCGCGACGTAGAAGCCGCCGCCCGCGACCTTCGCGCCGCGCTCGAAGTCGAGGATCTGCAGCTCCTCGCCGATGTCGTAGTGCGGCTCGACGTCGGCCGGGAGGTCGCGGCGGTCGTCGAACCCCTCGCGGCGGCGCTCGACGTTCTCGGACTCGTCGGCGCCGACCGGGACCGACTCCTGCGGGATCTGGGGCAGTTCGAGCAGCGACGCCTCCAACTCGGCCTCCAGCTCGTCGGCGCGCTCCTCGATCGCCTGGAGCTCGGCCTTGAGGTCCTGCGAGCGCTCGATCGCCTCTTCGGCCGCTTCCTCCTTCCCGGCCGCCTTCAGCTCGCCGATCGTCGAGGAGACCTCGTTGCGCTCGTGGCGCAGGTCGTCGCCGCGCTGTTTCAGCTCCCGCCACTCCTCGTCGACGTCGAGTATCCGGTCGAGGTCCACGTCGACGCCCTTGTTGTCGAGCGCCTCGCGGACGACCTCGGGGTTCTCCCGGACGAACTGTCGAGACAGCATTTGGCGGGGATTCCGCGGGACGACCCAAAACCGTATCGGAGCGTCGGCAGCGGTTGGCACGGGGCGGTGCGGCGACGGCGGCCGCCGTCAGTACCCGCCCGGCAGCGCCATCCCGACCGCGAGCGCGACGAGCGGGACCGCGGCGACGGCCGCGTACCACAGCCCAGCGCCGCCGAGGAGGAGGTACGTCGAGACGCCGTAACCGGTCGGGTCCCAGTTGAGCCCGAGCCGCGGGAGCCCGAACACGGCGACCGCCGGCGCGACGAGGCCGACCGCGACCGCGCCGAGCAGCGCCGTGAGCAGGAACCCGGAGCTCCAGGCGGGGCCCGCCTCGGCAGCGCGCGCGACGGTGAGGACGACCCCGGCGAGGTACGGCACCGAGAGCCCGACCGAGACGCCGAGGTAGGAGGGGAGGAGCCGCCCCGTCGGCGGCAGGGCGCGGAACAGCGCGCGGAGGCGCTCGGCGGCGAGGAACGGCGCGCACAGCCCCGCGGCGACGATACCGGGGAAGAGGAACAGCGCGACCGTCCACAGCCAGCCGACGACCGCGTCCGCGACGGCGGGGGCCGCGAGGGGCGCGGCCGCGCCCGAGAGCGGGGAGAGGGCACCCGAGAGCGGAGGGGCGGCGCCCGAGAGGGCGGAGAGGGCAGCGACCATGCGCGAGGGAGCCCGCGCCGGCGACAAACGTCTTGCGGTGCCTCGTGGCGGGCCGCCGCGGACCCCGCGACCGGGAACCACCAGCGTTTATCCCGCTCGCCGCGACCGGCCGACAACGATGCTCATCACGGGCGCGACGCTGGCCGACGGCCGGGTTCGAGACGTGCGGATCGGCGACGACGGACGGATCGACGCTGTCGCCGGAGGGCTCGGGGCCGACGCCGGCGAGCGCGTCATCGAGGCCCGCGGGAGGCACCTCCTGCCGGGCGCGGTCGACGTCCACGTCCACTTCCGCGAGCCGGGCGGGAGCCACAAGGAGACGTGGACTTCGGGGTCACGGAGCGCGGCCGCGGGCGGCGTCACGACCGTCGTCGACCAGCCGAACACCTCGCCGCCCACCGTCGACGGCGCGGCGTTCGACGAGAAGGCCGCGCTCGCGGCCGACTCGCTCGTCGACTACGGGATCAACGGCGGCGTCACGGAGGAGTGGGACCCCGAGGGCCTCTTCGACCGCCCGCTGTTCGCGCTCGGCGAGGTGTTCCTCGCGGACTCGACGGGCGACATGGGCATCGACGCTGACCTGTTCGCCGACGCGCTCGACGCGGCGGCCCGGCGCGACGCCCCCGTCACCGTTCACGCCGAGGACGCGACGCTGTTCGACGAGGGGGCGCTCGACGGCGACCTCGGGGGCGTCGGCACGGCCGCGACCGCCGACGCGTGGTCGGCCTACCGGACGGCCGACGCCGAGGTCGCCGCGGTCGAGCGCGCGCTCGCGGCGGCCGCGGACCGCGACGCGCAGGTCCACGTCGCGCACACCTCGACGCCGGAGGCCGTCGACGCCGTCGTCGAGGCCCGCGACGACGGGGCGGACGCGACCTGCGAGGTCACGCCGCACCACCTGTTCCTCTCCCGCGAGCGGGCGCGGTCGCTCGGGACGTTCGGGCGGATGAACCCGCCGCTCCGCTCGGAGGAGCGCCGCGAGGCCCTGTTCGCGCGGCTCGCCCAGGGCGCGGTCGACGTGGTGGCGACCGACCACGCGCCCCACACCGTCGCGGAGAAGCGCCGCGGGCTCGTCGACGCGCCGAGCGGCGTCCCCGGCGTCGAGACGCTGTACCCGCTCCTCCTCGAATCGGCCCGGACCGGGGAGCTGTCGCTCGAACGCGTCCGCGACGTGGTCGCCGCGAACCCCGCCGAGACGTTCGGCCTCGGCCGGAAGGGACGGGTCGCGGAGGGGCGCGACGCCGACCTCGTCCTCGTCGACACCGCCGACCCGCGGGAGATAGCGGCCGCCGCGCTCCACAGCGCCTGCGGGTGGACCCCCTTCGAGGGGCTCCGCGGCGTCTTCCCGGAGGTCACCCTCGTCCGGGGCGAGGTCGTCTACGAGCGCGACCCGGCGACCGGCGCGGCGTCGTTCGGCGACCCGGTCGGTCGGAACGTCCGGGAGTCGTAGGTCCGCGGCGAACGGCCCGGTCGCGAGGCGCGAATCGTCGCCCGCGACCGTCGGCGCCGAAGGGGCGAAATCGGCCGAGACGAGCGGACCGCCGCCGGCGGAACGCATATGCCGTTGCTCGCCTTACCCGTGGTATATCGATGATCACGGGGAGCATTCGCACGGTCGCCTTCGGACGGGAGCCCGACCCGAACGAGGCCGGCCGAACATGACGGACCCCGGAGAGTCGGGGCCGTTCGGCGCCGGTCCCGCGGAGCCGGTGGACGGCGAGGCGGAATCGACCGGCGGCGAGGTCGGCGGGGCGGCCGCCGCCGCGGGCGTCGACCCCGAGACCCCCGCGGACGTGGCCGCGCTCGCTGACCGCATCGTCGGGGAGGTCGAGGACGTGATCGTCGGCAAGCGCGACGCCGTCGAGCACGTCCTCGTCACCGTGCTGGCGCGCGGGCACCTCCTCGTCGAGGACGTGCCCGGCGTCGGGAAGACGACGCTCGCGAAGTCGGTCGCGCGATCGATCGACGGCTCGTTCAAGCGCGTCCAGTTCACCCCCGACCTGCTGCCCTCCGACGTGACCGGCGTCAACGTGTTCAACCGCCGCACCGACGAGTTCGACTTCCAGCCCGGCCCGGTGTTCGCGAACGTCGTCCTCGGCGACGAGATCAACCGCGCCCCGCCGAAGACGCAGTCGGCGCTGCTGGAGGCGATGGAGGAGAACCAGGTGACGACCGACGGGACGACCCGCGCCCTGCCGGACCCGTTCTGCGTGATCGCGACCCAGAACGACGTCGAGCCGGGACAGACCTACGAACTGCCCGTCGCGGAGGTCGACCGCTTCACGAAGAAGATCCGGCTCGGCTACCCGGACACCGACGAGGAGGCCGCGATCCTCGGGCGGCTCACCGGCGACCACCCGGTCGACGCGGTGGAGCCGGTGGCGACGGTCGCCGACGTGCGCCGGGCCCGCCGGATCGTCGGCGAGATCGAGGCCTCGGAGGCGGTCCGGGAGTACGTGGCCCGGCTCGCGGTGTTCACCCGCCGAAACGCCAGGCTCGGGGCGAGCCCGCGCGGGAGCCTCGCGCTGGTCCGCGCGTCGCAGGCCCGCGCCGCGCTGGAGGGCCGCGGGTACGTGATCCCCGACGACGTTCAGGCGGAGGCCCCGACCGTGCTCTCGCACCGGATCCGGACCGAGTCGGGCGGAACCGACGGCGCCGACGTGGTTCAGGACGCGCTCGACCGGATCCGCGTGGAGTGACGAGATGACGCCGACACCGCCCTCGATCGGATGACGCCCGAACTCACCCGCCGGGGGCGCGTCGCCGGCGCCGTCGGCCTCGTCGCGGCCACGAGCGCGCTCGCCGCCGGCGGCCGCGCGCTCGACGCCATCGTCATCCCCGTCGCCATCGCGCTCGCGGCGGGCTACGTCCAGGTGTCGCGCGTCGACGCCCCGACCGTCCGGCACGTGACGCCCGCCGACGGGTTCGTCGGGGAGACGCGCGAGGTCCGCCTGGAGTTCGGCCCGGCGGCGCGGGACGGCGGCGGCGCGTCCTCGTTCCTCGCCGACGTTCGGGTCCGGGTCGACGAGGGGCTCGACGGACCGACGGCGCCGATCCGCGCGGCCGTCGGCACGGAGCCCGTGTCGTACGCCGTCACGTACCGCGAGCGCGGCGAGCGGACGCTCGGCCCGGTCGAGCTCACCGCGACCGACGTGTTCGGCCTCTTCGAGCGCTCGCTGCTCGTCGACGAGACCGACGCGGTGACCGTGTACCCGCCGCGCGACCCGATCCCGGCGCGGTTCCGACGGGCGCTGTACGCGGCCGACGCGGTCGACGTGAGCCGTCAGCGCGAGGAGTTCGACCGCCTGCGGGAGTACACCCGCGGCGACGCGGTCCGCGACGTCCACTGGGCGACGACCGCCAAGCGCGACGAGATCGTCGTCAAGGAGTTCGCGGCCGAGACCGCGCGGAACCGGGTGACGATCGCGGGCGGGACGGAGGTCAGCGGCGGCGGGCGCGCCGGCCGCGACGGCGACCCGTTCGGCGGCGTGGGCCGCGACGGCGACGCGGACGCCGACCGCACCGCGAGCGCGGCCGCGGCCGACGAGCTCGCGCGGGCGACCGTGAGCCTCGCGCTGGCGCTGCTCGAAGACGGCGTCCCCGTCGACGTGCGGCTGCCCGGCGGGCGGGTCTCGGCGGCCCCCGGCGGCCGCGGGCGGCGCGAGGTACTGGAGCTGGCGGCGCGGACCGGCCCGGGCGCGGTCGCCGACGACGAGGCCGACGTGACGGTCGTCGCCGGCGCGGACGACGCCCGGTTCCGCGCGGGCGACCGGTCCGAGTCCTTCGCCGACCTGCGCCGCGAGGCCGAGGCGGAGCGCGCGACCGGGGACGGCGCCGGGGCTGGCCGGGCCGACGCGGCGCCGGACGGACGGGAGGTGGCGTCGCCGTGAGCCGCGGGGCGTCCGTCCGGGAGCGGCTCGCCTCGGGCGGTCCCGCCGGGGACGAGCGGCGGCTGGCCGACCCGGCGGTCATCGGCGTCGCGGTCGTCGCCGCGGCGTACCTCGCCGTGTTCTTCGAGGTGACGAACGTCGTCGGCGGAACGGGGCGGACCGCGGCGGTCGTCGCGGTCGCGGGGCTCGGCGGGGTCGCGCTGGCGCGGGCCGTCGGCGAGCGAACGGCGCTGTGGCTGGCCGGAGTGCTGTTCGCCGCGGGGCTCGCGGGGTACTTCCTCGCGATCCCCGCGAGCCAGCGCGCGCTGTTCACGGTCCGGAGCGTCGCCTTGGACCTCCTCGCGCTGTCGACGGGGCTCTCCGTGCTGCGGCTGGCGCTCGCGGACGTGTGGGTGCTCGCCGTGGCGCCGGTACCGACGTTCCTCGTCGGCTACTTCGCCGGGCGCGGGCGCCACGTCGCGGCCGCGAGCGTCGGCGGCGGGACCCTCGGCTTCCTCGTGCTCACGGGCGACGCGGAGACGGGGGCGGCGGTCGCCGGCGTGGTCGGGCTCGCGCTCGCCGTCGGCCTCTCGACGCTCTCGACGCCGGGCCGGCGCCGCGGCCACGCGGGCACGTTCGCGCTGGTGGTCGCCGCCATGGTCGTCGCGAGCGCGACGATCACCGTGATCCCGGCGGGCGCGGCGGCGCCGCTGGGCCTCGACCGCGGCACGACGACGCTGGAGTCGAGCCTGAGCGGCGAGGACGAACTCGACGTGATCGGCACCACGCGGCTCTCCCCCGAGGTGCGGTACACGATCGAGAGCCCCGTCGAGCGGAACTGGCACACCGGGGCGTACGACACCTACACCGGCGACGGCTGGGTGCGGACCGGCGAGCGCTCCGCGCTGAACGGCACGCTGGCGGGGCCGCCGGGAGAGGCGGAGACGGTCGACGTGACGGTCACCGCGGAAACGGTGTCGGGCGCGCTGCCCGCGCCCTGGAAGCCCGTCTCGGTCTCGGGCGGCGGGGCGGTCGAGGTCGACGAACGCGGCGGCCTCCGGCTCGCGGCGCCGCTCGAACCGGGCGAGGACGTGACGGTGACGAGCCGCGTCCTCGACGCCGACCCCGCGACGCTCCGGAACGCCAGCACCGACTACCCCGAGGCGATCGAGGAGCGGTACACCCAGCTGCCCGAGAGCACGCCCGACCGGGTCGGCGAGCGGACCGAGGAGATACTCGCGGCCGCGGACGCCGAGTCGCCGTACGAGCGGGCGGCCGCGGTCGAGGCGTACCTGCGCTCGGAGTACGACTACTCGCTGACCGTCGAGCGGCCCGAGGGCGACGTGGCCGACGCGTTCCTCTTCGAGATGGACGCCGGCTACTGCGTGTACTTCGCGACGACGATGGCGGCGATGCTCCGGACGCAGGGGATCCCCACGCGGATGGAGACGGGCTACACTCCCGGCGAACGCGTCGGCGACGACGAGTACGTCGTCCGCGGACAGAACGCCCACGCGTGGGTGTCTATCTACGTGCCGGACCACGGCTGGGTGACGTTCGACCCGACCCCCTCGGAGCCGCGCGACGCGGCGCGCGACACCCGGCTCGCGGAGGCGCGCGCCGACGGGGCGGAGAACGTCGACACCGAGGCGTCCGCCCCGGACGCGACGCCGGAGACCGAGCCGAACGAGACCGACGCGGAGGCGACCGACGACGCGGGGGCGTCGGCCAACGGGACGAACGGCTCGGCGACGGCGAACGCGAGCGACGGCGGATCGCTCGGGCCCGGAGCCATCGCGCGGCTCGACGGGACCCAGACGGGGACCGCGCCGCAGACGGCGACCGGCCCGGCGACGGGTGCCGAGGCGAGCGGGAGCGACGGCGGCCCGCTCGGGTCGCTCCCCGACCCGGAGACCGCGCTCTACTGGCTGCTCGTCGCCGGCCTCGGCGTCGCGGGGGTCCGGCGGACCGGCCTCGCGAGCCGCGCGGGCCTGCGGATCGGTCCGTTGCTCCCGCGGCGGCGCGGCGACCCGACCGCGGACGCCGAGCGGGCGTTCGCCGACCTCGAACGGCTGCTCGCCGAGCCATACCGCGAGCGGCGGCCGGGAGAGACCCCGCGGCGCTACGTCGAGACGATGCGGGCGCTCGGCGCCGACGAGCGCGTCGAGACCGTCGCGACCGCGTACGAGCGCGCCGCCTACGCCGGGTCGGTGACGCGGTCCGAGGCCGACGCCGCCCGGCGGGCCGTCCGCGGGCTCGCGCTGGAGCGACTGCCGCTCATCGGGCGGTTCGTCCGCTGATCGGGGGGCTTCCCGACACTATTTAATACGGGCGCCCTGTAGATTCGGGCTGTAATGTCGGAAGTCTGCTCGACGTGCGGACTGCCCCAGGAACTCTGCGTCTGCGAGGACGTCGCGAAGGAGTCCCAGCAGATCAGCATCCGCATCGACGAGCGCAGGTACGGTAAGGAGGTAACGGTCATCGAAGGATTCGACCCGAAGGACGTGGATCTGAGCTCCCTCTCGTCGGATCTCAAGTCGAAGTTCGCCTGCGGGGGCACCGTCGAGGACGGCGCCATCGAGCTCCAGGGGAACCACTCGGGTCGCGTGGAGGACTTCCTCCGCGACAAGGGCTTCAACGTCGCGTGACCGTCACCTGACCGTCCGCCGTCGAGCATCGCTTCGAGCGAGACCGTTTTTTCGCCGCGCCACTCTCCTATTAGCGGCCGTGCGACCCGTCTCACGCGACCACGACTGCGTGACCTCCCTCATGCGACCACGGCGGCTCGCCCGACGACGAAGGCGGCCGCCGCGAGGAAGGTGCCGTACTTGAACCGGCGCTGCGCCGCCGCGGGGTCATCGAACCCCTCGTATGTGGCGTACAGCATGACCGCGTCGGCGACCGCGACGACCGCGAGGTACGCCGCGCCGAGGGTCCCGGAGAGGTACGGCAGGGGGCTGACGGCGACGGCGGCGACGAGCGCGGCCGCGCCGATCCACAGCGCGGTGCGCTCGCCGACCGCGATGGGGAGCGTCGCGAGCCCCTCCTCGCGGTCGCCGGCCACGTCCTCGACGTCTTTGATCACCTCGCGCGTGAACGTCGAGAGCCCCGCGAGCGCCGCGAGGACGAGGACCGCCCGCGGGTTCCCGACCGCGGCGCCGCCGAACAGGAACGTCGAGCCGACGAGGTAGGCGACCAGGGCGTTGCCGAGGCCGGGCGTCCCCTTGAACAGGCTCGTGTAGGTGAGCAGAGCGACGAGGTTCACCGCGGCGATGGCGATTGCCGCCGGGGGGAGCGCGACCGCGACCGCGACGGCGACGGCGAACCAGGTCGCGGCCGTCGCGAGCGCGAGCCGCGGCGGGACGGCGCCGCGCGGGATCGGACGGTCCGGGCGGTTGACGGCGTCTATCTCGCGGTCGAAGTAGTCGTTGATCGCGTTGCCCGCGGCGACCGCGAAGACGGTCGTCGCGGCCGCGAGCGCGGTCGGGACGGCGGCGCCGCTCGCGCCGGCGACGAACGCGCCGGTGGCCGTGAGCACTCCGGCCGCGACGCAGTTGCCGAGGCGGGCGAGCTGGACGAGGCCGCGGAGGGTGTCTCGCACGTCGTCCGCGTACTCCCGCCCGCGAGGAATAAACGGTGCGGGATCCGTCGGGGACCCCCCGTCCCGAAGGCGTTCGCCCGGCCGGGAGCGAGGTCGGATCGACCCGCCACGAACGTTTATCAGGTCCGAAATGAAATACCCAAATATGGCCAAGGGCTTAGACGTCGGTACGATGAACATCCTCTCCGGACGACAGGAAGGCGCGGAGACGGTGTTCGTACAGCAGCGGAACTCGTTCGTCGAGATCGAGTACAGCGACATGGCCGAGCAGATGCTCTCGCGCAGCGAGGTCCTCCACATCCGCAAGGACGACAAGGTGTACGTCGTCGGCGACGACGCCCTCAACTTCGCGAACATCTTCAACAAGGAGACCCGACGGCCGATGCAACACGGCATCCTCTCCAGCGAGGAGGCCTCGGCCATCCCGATGATCAAGCTGATCACCGAACAAGTGGTCGGCGAGCCCTCGAAGCCGAACGAGCGCCTGTTCTACTCCAGCCCGGCGGACCCCATCGACTCGCCGCTCACGACGCTGTACCACGAGAAGACGCTCGAGTCGATGCTCGGCGACATGGGGTACGACCCCGAGCCGATCAACGAGGGGATGGCGGTCATCTACTCCGAGCTGGCCGACAACAACTTCACCGGCCTCGGGATCAGCTTCGGCGCGGGGATGACCAACGTCTGTCTCGCCTACTACGCGGTGCCCGTGATGAAGTTCTCCATCGCCCGCGGGGGCGACTGGGTCGACGAGCAGACCGCGCAGGCGACGGGCACGCCCGTCGACAAGGTGACGAGCATCAAGGAGGACGACTTCGAGCTCGACTTCCGCACCGACGTCGGCGGCGTCGAGGGCGCGCTCGCCATCTACTACGAGAACCTGCTCGATTACGTCATCGAGAACATCACGCGCGAGGTCGACGAGGAGGACGTCGAGGAGGGCCTCGACGTGCCCGTCGTCGTCACCGGCGGCACCTCCAGCCCGAACGGCTTCGAAGACCTGTTCGCCGACCACCTCGCGGACGCGAACATCCCGTTCTCGATCAGCGGCGTGCGCTCCGCCGAGGAGCCGATGTACAGCGTCGCCAGCGGGGCGCTCGTCGCCGCGCGCTCCGAGGAGGGCGACGAGGAGTCGGCCGGCGGGAGCGAGCCGGCCGCCGAGGAGGCCGCCCCCGAGTCCGAGGACTGAGGCGCGACCGACCCGCGCCTCCGACGCGACCTCGACCCCGATTCCGACCATTTTTACACCCGACCGGCGCGGCGCCGGATCCCGGGAATCCGCCGAAAGATGAAACCGACGCCGTCCGTAGCGACTGACATGTCCGACGCCGCCGGCGCCGAGGGTGACCGCCGCCTGCGGGTCGACCTCGACGTCGACCCGAGGGGCGACCGCGGCTGTCCGATCGTCGACGAGGCCGACGAGGCCGCCGAGGTGGCGGTCAACGCGGTCGGCGACGAGTGCGTGGTCGACGTGACGACGCCGGACGGGGACGTCCGCCGCGGGACCGGCGAAGTCGACGAGGACTGCCTCTGTCACGCGTTCGGGCGGCTCGGCTACGTCCCGCACTTCCGCCGCGTCGAGGACGGGACGGTCCTCGTCACGACATACGTCGACGACCGCGACGCGGTCCGCCGGTTGGTCGGGGAGCTCCGGGAGGTCGTCGACCGCGTGCGGCTCGTGCGGCTCGCGGTCGTGGAGGGACCGGACGCGACCGAACAGGTCACCTTCGACCTCTCCTCGCTGACGCCGAAACAGCGGCGCGGGCTCGAACTCGCGGTCGTCCGCGGCTACTTCGACGACGACCGCGACGTGCGCCTGAGCGAGTTGGCCGACGAGCTAGCGATCAGCAAGTCCGCGCTCTCCCAGCGGCTCCGCACGGCGCAGGCGAAGCTAGTGACGGACGTCTTCGACGGCGCCGAGCGGTGAGCGGTTCCTCTTGAAGCGGTACACCGGTAAAGCGGGAGGCGGAGGCGTCGCCGGCCCCTCGGTCCGAACATGGACGACGAGGACCCGCCGGCCGTCGAGCCGGTCCGAGACGGCGTCACGCTCGAACTCGTGCGCGACGCCATCGGCGTCGCCCGCGGCGAAGTGCCCGCGGAGCGCTTCTCGGCGAAGTACGGGACGGGGAGAGACGCCGAGGGCGCGGGCGAGGAACGGGAGTGAGCGCGGCCGGGCGAGCGCCTCAGTCGTCGGCGGGTGCGGATCGGTCGGCGGCGTCGATCCGGGCGAGCGCCTCCTCGCCGGCGCGCTCGGCCTCGGTGAGGTAGCACTTCGGGTCGGGGGCGAACGGGTCGCCGTGCGCCGAGAGCGCGCGGAGCCGCGACCCGCCCCGACAGATCGACTGGTACGCGCAGTCGGCGCAGCGGCCGGCGAGGCGGTCCTCGCGCTCGCGGAGGCCGGCGAGGAGCGGGTTCGACTCGTCGGACCAGATCGCGCCGAACGAGCGGTCGCGGACGTTGCCGGGCGAGTACCCCTGCCAGAACTGCGTGAGGTGGACGTTGCCGACGGGGTCGACGTCCGCGACGCGCTCGCCGGTCGGGTCGCCGCCGTTGCGTTCGAGGTAGCGGTAGATCAGGCGGGCGCGGTCGGACCCGACCTCGCGGTCGGCGTACTCGACGAGGTGGCCGGCGTCGGCGTAGTTGCCGACGAGCAGCGTCTCTATCTCCTCGCCGGCCGCGTGGTACTCGCGGGTGAGGTCACAGAGGTCGGTGACGGCCTGCCGAGTCGCCTCCGGGGAGAGGTCGACGTCGGAGATGTCGGCGCCGCGGCCGCCGTAGTCGAGGTGATAGAAGCAGAAGCGGTCGACGCCCACGTCGACGAGCAGGTCGACGACGCCCGCGAGGTCGTCGACGTTGTGCTCGGTGATCGTGTACCGCAGGCCCGTCTTGAGCCCCACGTCGAGGCAGGCCTCGATGCCGCGGACCGCGGCGTCGAACGCGCCCTCCTCGCCGCGGATGCGGTCGTTGCGCTCGGGGAGCCCGTCGACGGAGACGCCGGCGTACTTGAGCCCCGCCTCCTTCAGCTCCCGGGCGCGGTCACGGGTGAGGAGCGTGCCGTTCGTCGAGAGGACCGGCCGGATCCCGCTGTCGTCGGCGTACGCGATCAGCTCGGGCAGGTCCTCCCGGACGAGGGGCTCGCCGCCGGAGAACAGGACGACGGGGACGCCGAACTCGGCGAGGTCGTCGATGAGCGCCTTCCCCTCCGCGGTGGAGAGCTCGTTCGGGGCGCCCTCGGCGTCGGCGCCCGCGTAGCAGTGCTCGCAGTAGAGGTTACACCGCTTCGTGGTGTTCCAGACGACGACCGGCCGCCGCTGTTTCTCCTCCGTGATCTGCGACTCCTCGGAGTCGTCGGCCGCGTCGTATCGGAGTCCGTCGCTCTCGGCGTCGAGCCCGCAGAGGAGCTTGCTGACGGAGATCATCGCGACCCCTCCTCGTCGGCGTCGACCGTGGGCGCGCCGGCGCGGGAGGCGGTCGGCGTCCCCTCGGTCTCCTCGTAGACGCGCGGTTCGTCCGCGTCGGCGGCCTCGTCGTCCGGTCCGTCCGCGTCGACCGCGAGCGATTCCGCGGAGTACCGGGACACCTCCGCGGCCGGACACACCCACACGTCGCGGGCGTACCACGCGAAGAGCTTGCTCGCCTCCTCGTGAGCGACGTCCGGCGTCGGCGCGGCGACGGTGCCGACGTGGCGGAGCGGGTCCGACTCCGCCTCGCGGACGAACACCTCGAACCGGCGACCGTCGGCCGACCGCGGCCCGTTCGCGTCTTCGGTTCGGTCCGTCTTCTCGACCATACCCCCCGTACGGACGGTCCCCCGAACGGGGTTTCGCGCGTTCTCAGGGCCGCGAAATTCGCCCGAACAGGTTCGGGCGGCGAGAGCGGCGGCTCGGTCACCGGGGCGGAGCCGCCCGCGACCGGCGGCGCCGTCGCTGACGGAGCGGCGGGAGATGCGAGGACCGCGAGCGGCGCGGCCCCGCGTGAGAACGGCCTGTCACCACAGGTGAGAGCCGGTCAGATGACGCGGTTCCCTTTACTGTTGCCTCAACTACTGTAGTTTGAACTACGATAGTTTAGACTACGCTATCCGCGCGTTTTATGTGCTGGTGAGTCAAAGGTGGAGGTATGCCCGCGTTCGTCAACCGAGAACAGGAACTCGACAGACTCCACGAGTTATACGAGAGTGGGTCCGCGGAGTTGAGCGTCGTCTACGGACGTCGGCGGATGGGGAAGACAGCGCTCGTCGTCAAATCCATCGAAGACCGTGACGACGCGGTGTACCATCAGGCTGCACACGGGACGACGGAGCAACAACTCGACTCCTTCATCGCTGATGCCGCAACGGTGTTCCCGGGAGTCAATCGGATTCGGAAAGACTGGGAGAACGTTCTCACGTACCTTGCTGAGCAGGACGCAGTCGTCATCCTCGACGAGTTCCCGTATCTCGTTGACGAAAACGAAGCGCTCCCCTCCCTCGTCCAGCGAATCTGGGACCACGAAGTCGCTGATACGGCTGTGACCTTCGTGTTGACTGGCTCGGCGATCGGGATGATACACAGGATCGCACTCGACGGGAGTTCACCGCTGTACGGGCGGATATCGAAACGGCCGAACGGGAAACTCGAAATCGGTCCGCTCCCGTTCGCGGCCGCGATGGAGTTCTTCCCGAACTACGCGCCAGCCGAACAGGTGATCGCATACGGTGTGTTCGGGGGGACACCGGAGTACCTCCGAGCAATGGACGATACGCAGTCACTCCAAGGGAACATCACGGAGACCTTGCTGCTCAGGGATGGCGGCCTCCACGAGGAGCCCGAGGACGTCCTGTACCGGGAACTGGACGAGGTCGATCGGTATTTCGCCGTCCTGAAAGCGATGGCGGAGGGGAACCACAAGAGAAACGAGATCATCCAGGCGGCGGGCATCAACGCCAACAGCGCGAGTTACTACCTCTCCCGCCTGCGGGAACTCCAGATAATCGAGCAGGAGTACCCAGTAACCGTTGACCCGTCCCGGAGTCGGAATAGCCGGTATCGAATCCGAGACCAACTGTTCGCGTTCTGGTTCCGGTTCGTGCACGGCCGTTCGTCTCGGTACGAAGTGTTCGGAGCGGACGCGTACGACGAACTGGTCGAACCGCATCTTCCGGACTTCGTCAGTTCGTCGTTCGAGCGACTCTGCCAGCGGGCAGTTCTCTACGAGTACGGGGACGCGTACACGTTCACGGAATCCCCAGGTCGGTGGTGGGACACCGACGGCCGTGAAATCGATATCGTGGCCCCGACGAACGGCGACACGCTACTGGTCGGGGAAGCGAAGTTCCAGCAACAACCGACGGGGTACGACGTTCTCGCTCAGCTCGAACGGGAGGCACCCGAAATCGAGTGGTCACCAGCTGACAGCGACGTGAACTACGAGTACGTACTGTTCAGCCGAAGCGGGTTCGCATCCTCAGTGGAGGAAGCGGCCGAGGAGCGGGACGATCTCGGTCTGTTCACAGTTGACGATGTCGTTGAGAACCTGTCCGAATAGCTGTTCCCAAGAATCGCTTCCCTTCGTGTGCAGCGAGGGGCAAAGGGGAACGAGCGAGAACACGAACGCTGCGTCGTCGGTGGAGTGTGGCTGAGCAGGAGTCATCGGTACGAGTGCGAGAGAAAGCGTGGGAGCCCCACACCTACTGACAGCACGACCCGCGTGCTATCAGTACGACTATTTTGCAGCCACGTTGTCAGAACGAAAGCGGAAAACGCGAATCTGTTCTGAACGCAGTTAGTGCTGCAAGAGAAAACGGTTAGTAGAGAGCAATTTCAGGCCGGAAACGGCTGGTCTGAACTGTCGCCACCCCTGGAAGGGGCCGCGTCTGTTTAACGAGCGTTGAACGCTGTTGTTTAGATGACGCGGTTCTGCAGGTAGTCGAGGTGTTTCGCGTTGTAGACGATCTTGACCTCGTCGGTGGCCGGGCTGCCGATACAGGTGAGGCGGACGTTCTTCTCCTCGACCTCCTCGTCGGAGAGGATCTGCTGCATGTCCATCTCGATGTCGCCCTCCTTGACGATGGACGCGCAGTTCGCGCAGGCGCCGGCGCGGCACGAGAAGGGCCAGTCGTAGCCCTGCGCCTCGGCCGATTCGAGGATGTACTCGCCCTGGTTCACTTCGAGGGTGCCGTAGTCCTCCTCGTCGAGGCCCGCGTCGGCGGCCTCCTCGAAGAGGTTGTCGTCGTCCATCGACCAGCCGTGGTCGTCGAGCACTTCGTAGTTGAGGTATTCTACTGTGGGCATCACCTGACGGTTTGGTGCCCACGTCATTAGGCTTTGCTGTTCCCCAGCCGACCACCCCGGCACCGGGCGCCGTCGACCGAACAAATTCGGTCCTGTTCGGCGAGTCCCGCCGCTCCGATCCCCCGACCCGTCCCGCTCGACCGGCGGCCCGCGGCGCTCGGGTGACATCTCGTTATCACGACTGATACGGGGTGAGTAACAATAAATAGCGTACAGCGCTCAGGTGACACCGATGGAGGAGTCCGTCGTCGCCGACTTCGTCGGCCGCGTCCACGCGGCGAGTTTCGGGACCGACGAACCGGTGACGGGTCGCGTCCTGTTGAGCCAGCGGCGAATGGTCCTCGCGACGGACGACGGGAAGGAGACGGTCCCGCTCTCGCGGGTGTTCGACGTCGTCGTCGGGAGCGTCCCGGGCGACCTGCGCTCGTTCTTCAACGACAGCGTCACCGTCGCGTACGACCGCGACGGGTCGCGGCGCTCGGCGCTCGTGGAGGGCGAGGCCGAGGACATGGACCGGTTCACCCGGCTCCTGTTCAAGGTGCTGTTGCGGAACGTCGCCGTCACCGTTCGGCACCCCGCGAAGGTCGGCGGGCGCGTCACCGACGCCGGCGACCACCGCGCTTCGGTGTCGGTGTCGCCCGGCGAGATACGGTTCAGGGACTGCCCGGAGCCGTTCGTCGTCGACCTCTCCGCCGTGATCGACTACGAGCGGACCGACCGCACCCTCGGGGGCACGAAGCGCCCGGCGCTCGTCTTCCGCCACGTCACCGACGGACAGACGGTCACGTCGATCGCGACCGTCCCGAACGAGCGGGCGCTCAACATCCTCGGCCGATACATCAAGATCGAGTACGACGAGGCCATGGAGGACCTCGACTCGTTCGACCCGACCGAAGAGCAACTGGAGATTCTCGTGTCGATCTACTCCGCCGGCGGCGAGGCGAACATCGCCGACGTGGTCACGGGCGACGTCACCCAGACCTCGATGATCCTCGACACGCTCCGGGAGGCCGACCTCGTCGCCGACGGCGAGAGCGGGGCCGCGCTCACCCGGAAGGGGCAGATGATCGTGAGCTCCTACCTCGAATCGGTGAACGCCTGACGCGCGTCGCCGGCGCGTCGGCCGCCGAACGCGCCGCCGCCGCGGGGGAAGTTTCATGCTTGTGTAACCGTAGGTACCTCTCATGCGAGACGACGACCACCGCGGCGGCGAGACGCCGCTCGACGCCGTGGTCCGCGAACGCGGAATCGACGCCCCCGACGCGGCCGGGGAGCGCGGCCCGCCCGGAGGCGAGGCGCCCGCGGGCGACGCCGCCGTATCGGGCCCGCGGGTCGCCCGCGTGCCGGCGGACCACGACCACGACACGTTCTCCGTCGAGGGGATCGACACCGACCGGCGCGAGGGGCTGGTGGAGGCGGTCCTCCGCGACGTCGACGGCGTCAGCGCCGCCTCGGCGACCCGGCGCAACGGGACGGTCGGCGTCCACCACGACCCGTCGGTGTCGCGCGAGGCGCTCCGCGAGGTGTTGGCGGAGTGCGGGCTCGTCGTCGCGCCCGGCGACGAGGCGTTCGAGGCGCGGCGGGCCGCGCAGTTCGCGTCGGCCCGCGTGGCGGTCGCGGTCCTCTTCGGGCTGATGGTCGCGACGCCGTACATCGCGGTGCTGTACCCGACCCGGGTGGAGTGGCTGTTCTACGACCCCGTGACTGTCCAGTACCTTCAGTCGATCCTCGACTCGGCGATGACGACGCACTTCTTCATCAACCTCGGCGCGCTGTCCGGGCTCGCGTTCCTCGTCGCTTGCGCGCCCGCGATCCGCCGCGCGGTCGCCGCGGCGCGCGACGGACGGTTCACCAACGAGGCTGCGTTCGTCGGGGGCGTCGCCGCCCTCTACGGGTACAGCACGCTGGTCGCGTTCGCCGGCGTCGAGGGCGCGGTCCACTACGACCTCGTCGCGTACGCGGTCGTCGTCGCCACGCTCTGGACGGAGTTCGGCGTCACCGACACCGCGACCGACCCCGCGTCGAGCGACGACGCGGCGGCGGAGGCGACGGCCGACGAGCCGGTCGCGATGACCGACGGCGGTCGCTGACGCGGTCCGCGCTCGCGGCGTTTTCCTCGCGGAACATTCTCGCCCTCACGTTGCTCGACGGTCGCCCGTTTCTCGCGCACGCTCGGAATCGTCCCGTCCGTGCGAGCGAGCGGACGGTTCACGGACGAGGCGGACGCCCGTTCGACGAGCGGAGGCAGTCACTGTCGACGGGTCAAGGGCAACATCGCGGCGGGCGGTCGAACGAGAGCGAAGAAGGATAGTCGCGGCGGCCGGGGGCCGCCCGCGGCCTCACAGCAGTTCGAGGTAGATGAGCAACCACCAGACGTAGCCGCCGGTGAGCGCGAGGGCGGTGAGCAGTTCGAGCGCGCCGACGTACTTCGAGCCGTGCGTCCGGCGGAACGCCTGGACCTTCTCCACCTGGTTCCACACCGGCAGCAGCGGCTCCGGAATGATCTCGTCGAGCCCGCCGGCCTGCTGTGCCGACTGCTCGGCGACCGCCTCGGGGGAGTCGTCGTCGCTCATTGGCTCGCCCCCCTGCCGAACGGCAGCGTGAGACCGCGGATCATCACCTTCTCCGCGACGAACACGGCCGCGAAGACCGCGATGCCGGCGATTTTCGCGACGTTCGACGGGTACACCATGATCAGCACGCCGAGCGTCGCGAGCAGCGCGCGCGCGCCGAGCTTCCGACCGGGGCGCATCTTGAACGGGTAGTTCAGCCCGTAGATGATCGTGACCGCGCCGAGCAGGACGAGCAGCCCGACGTACAGCGTGTTCATCCCGACGTCCATCGAGATCAGACCCGGGTTGTAGACGAACGCGACCGGCAGGATGAAAAGCGGCGCGGCGATCCGGATCGCCGCCCCGCAGGTCCGCCAGAAGTTGGCCTCCGCGATCCCCGCGGCTATCACCGCCGCGGTGGCCACCGGCGGCGTGATCCCCGCGAGGATCGCCGCGTAGAACATCGTGTAGTGGGCGGTGATGGCCGGGACGTTGAACTCGGAGACGAAGGTCGGCACGATGAGGATGGCCACGATGACGTAGGCGGCCACGGTCGGCATGCCGACCCCCATCAGGATCGCGACCCCCATCCCGAGCAGCACCGCGAACAGCAGCACGCCGCCCGAGATGTTGATGAGCAGCAGCGCGATCTTCGCCGGGATCCCGGTCGTGCTGAAGAGGTTCACGACGCCGCTGATGACGACGAGGATGATCGCGATGGGCGCGAGGATGATCGCGCCGCGCCGGATCCCGTGAACGGTGTTTTTCACCTGCGTGACGAGTTCGCTGACCGGACTGACGCCCGAACTGTCGACGACACGCTGGAGCGGCGGCATGAGCGTCCCCGTGATCATCATCGCGACCACGGTGTACAGCGCGGAGGTCATCACGGTGTACTGCGCGATGCCGAGCAGGTAGATGAGGATCCCGAACGGGACGCCGAACCGGACCGCCTCGAACACCTTCTTCTCGGTCGAGAGCGTCTCGTCGAAGAACTCGGAGAACTCCATGTCCTGGCTGCTGGAGTCCGCGATGGCGAGGTAGTGGACCGCGATGGAGATGGAGACGACCAAGATGGCGGCCGGGACGAGGCCGGCGACGACGATGTCGAGGTACGGGACGCCGAGGTACGAGGCCATCACGAACGCGGACGCCCCCATCACGGGCGGCAGCACCTGCCCGGAGGTGGAGGCGACCGCCTCGATGCCCGCCGCCCGGTGGCCCTTCATCCCGGCCTCCTGCATCGTCGGGATGGTGAACGACCCCGTCATCGCGGCGTTGGCGGTGTACGATCCGTTGATGGAGCCGATGACCGCCGAGGAGAGCACGGCGGTCTGGGCGATCCCGGACTCGATGTACTTCGCGGCCACGATGGCGACGCGCAGGATCAGGTCGAACGCGCCGTACGCGAACAGCAGCCCGGCGTACAGCAGGAACGGCGCGATCCACGAGGCCGTGATCTGCGTGAGGCTCCCGTAGAACCCGTACAGGTCGGTGACCGTCGCCTGGAGCAGCGTCGCCTGGTTCATCCCCGCGTGGCCCAACACGCCGGGCACGAGGTTCCCGAACATCGCGTACCCGAACACGGCGAAGACGAGCCCGAGGAACACGTTGCCGAACTCGCGCCACGTGAGGTACATCAGCGAGAGGATCACCAGCCGCGCGAGCATGTACTCGTGTTCGAGCGCGTACCCCTGCCGCTGGAGGTACACGTCCTGGAAGTTGATCGCGAAGAACGCCGACGCGGTCATCAGCGCGAGCGACGCGGGGATCAGCACGGCGCCGTCGATCCAGTCGCCGTCCGAGATGGCGAGCCGCGTCTCGTTGAGCGCGTACACGGTCAGGATGCCGCCGACGAACGCGGTCGCGAACCGCACCTGCGAGATCGCCTGCGTCTGCGCCCAGTAGAGGACGCCGGCCCAGAACAGCAGCGCCGCCCCCGTGACGGTGATGTCGAGCCCCTGAAGGAGTCCGGACTCGGAGTCCGCCGAGGCCGTTTCCGTACTCATTGGCGCGGATGTACCGCGGAGCGGATGGTCGGTCGCCCGGACGTGAGTGATAGTGTCATAGTTGGTGTCTGAGTTGTCGGTTGCGTATTTGATGATTTTAAATTACTGATCGGTACACCGCGGCGAACGGAGCGAAAGCCCGGTTACCGACCGATTAAGGGCTTTCGCCTTCGGTCAGGCTGTCGTCCCAGGCGTCGTTGTCCCGGTAGTACTGGACGGCGCCGCGGTGGACCGGGATGTTCTCGCGGGCGGAGGCGAGCATGTCGGCGGTCGACTCGAAGTCGTTGAACTGCGCCTCGCCCTCGTTGACGGTGTCGTTGTGCTCGTCGACGACGCGGCACAGCTCGTAGACGGCGTCGGGGTTCGCCTCGGGGTTGAACGTGTAGTTCACCTCCAGGTTCCAGTGGAACACCTCGTCCGTGCCGATGTCGGTGCCCGCGATGGACCAGTCGTCGTAGCTCGTGGTGCCGGTGCCGGCCCCGTCGTACGACTCGGCGGACTCAATGAGCGCGTCGGTCGGCTCGACGTAGTGGATGTCGACCCGGGAGGCGATCTCCTGGACGAAGCCGGTGTACCGCACGCCGGGCGTCCCGTACGCGATGCTGGCGTCGATGGTCCCCTCCTCCATCGCCCCGGGCGCGGAGTCGACGCCCATGTTCTGGATGTTCATCTGGTCGAAGACGTCGGCCGTCGGGTCCTGCGACCAGACGTCGAGCGTCGTCGCGCGCGTCGAGTACCCCGGCTCGGCCGGATAGACGTTCGCGCCGGCCAGGTCGTCGAACGTCTCGATCCCCGTGCCGTCGCGGGCGATGACGTAGATGCTGTACGGGAACGCGTAGAAGCCGTACTGCGGGATGCGCTCGACGGGCTGTTCCGCGAACGCGCCCGTCTCGCTGAGCGCCTTCGACAGCGAGTTGTTGTCGGTGATGCCGGCGTTGAACTGGTTGTTCGCCATCCGGCGAATCGTCCCGATGTATCCCGGGCTCTCGATGGTCGAGTAGCTCAGCGTGTCGCTCTCCTGGCTCACCGCGCGCTCGACCGCGAGGCCGACGTCCTGCGTCCCGCCGGCCGACGTGCCGACGCGCAGCGAGAGGTCCTGGCTGCCGCCGTCGCCCCCGTCGCCGCCGTCGGAGCCGTCTCCCCCGTCGCCGCCGTCCCCGCCGCCGGAACAGCCGGCGAGTCCGGTGATGCCTACCGCGCCGGTACCGTACAGGAACTTCCGCCGATCGATTGAGTTCTCGGACATACTCAACCGAGTACTCCCAGTCGATCATTAACAATGTGTCTGTTTATTTCAGTTCAACTCAAATGAATATTCATTATAATGGTCGTCAGCAAACACGTCACCGGAACAGGTTATTATTCGAGGCCGGCGACATCGGATCCGATCACTGGTCGGGACCCCGGTGCCGGCGCCGGTTACTCGTCGAGGATGACCGTCACCGGTCGGTCGGCCGCGAGCAGCACCGACTGCGTCGTGCTCCCGAACAGCATCTTGCCGGTCGGGCTCCGCCGACGCCCGCTCATCGTGATGTTGTCGACGTCGAGTTCCTCGGCGACCTCGATGATCGTCTCCGCGGGCTCGCCGTGCTCGCGCCGCTTCGACGTCGCCACCTCGGCCGCCTCCAAGCGCGCCTCGACGGCCGCGACGGCCTCGGGGAAGTTCTCCTCGTTCCACACGTCCTCGGAGTCGACGCGGCCGCCCTCGCCGCTGACCTCGAACCCCTCGTAGACGTTGAGCAGCACCGCCTCGACCTCCTCGGCGGCGTTCGGAAGCGACGCGACCGCGTCCGCGGCGGCCGGCGCGTGTTCGGTCTCTCCGCCGACCGGTAGCAGTACTCGGTACATATCCGCCACTACCCGAATGCAGGTAATAAAAGTAGCCGCCGGCTCGCCGGCCTACCGCGTCACCGGCGCGGTGACGGACCCGACGGACTCGACGACCGCCCGCACCTCGTCGCCGGGGTCGATGGGCGCCGCGCCGGGCGTCCCGGTGCTGAACAGGTCGCCGGGCTCCAGCGTCATCACGTCGGAGTGGAACGAGACGATCTCCGCCGGCGGGAACAGCATGTTCCGGACCTCGTTTTCGGCCCGCACCTCTCCGTTGACCTCCGTCCGCACGGAGAGCCCGTCGAGGTCGACCGGGCCGTCGGGCACCGCGAGCGCGGCGCCGGGGACGAGGAACGTGTCGTAGCTCTTCGCCCGCGTGAGGAAGCGCGGGTTCCGCCGGAGCACGTCCTCGGCGGTCATGTCGATCACGGGGAGGAAGCCCGCGATCACGTCGTCGACGTCGCCCTCGGCGACGTTCCGACACGTCCGTCCCATCACGACCGCCAGTTCGGCCTCGGCGGTCACCCGCTCGCTCTGCGACTCCGGGGGCAGCCGGATCGGGCCGCCGGGGCCCGCCAAGACCGACCGCGGCTTCATGAAGCTCGCCGGCTCGTCGGGGCGCTGCTCGTCGAGGTCCCCGGCGTGCGCCTCGTAGTTCAGGCCGACCCCCCAGAGCTTCCCGAACGACTCCAGGGGCGCGCCGAACGACACGTCCGCTGCCGGGACGGGGTCCGCCGGCGCGTCGGCCGGGTCTCCCAGGTCGCCCGCGGCCGCCCGGGGAAGCGCGTCGCGGACACTCCTCAGGTCGGGCTCGACGGCGTCGAGCGGGACGTACCCCTCGTCGTCGCCGAGCAGCGGCTCGCCGGTCGCCGTGCGCGCGAGGTACTTCATCGCGGGGTGGCTCCGTTCATCTCACTCCTCCCGGTCCGTCCAGAAGTCGAACGAGCGCCCGGGCGCGAACACGTCGAGGCCGACCGCGCGCTCGTCGCCGGTGTTCTCGACCCTGTGGGGCTCGTTGGCCTCTAAGAGGACCGAGTCGTTCTTCTGAAGCGTGACCTCGTCGTCCTCGGAGACGACAGTGAGCTCGCCCTCCAGGCAGAGGCACACCTGCTCGTTCTCGTGGTCGTGCATCGGGGAGCTGTGGCCCGGCGGCTTCTCGAACCACTCGAAGGAGAACCGGTCGCTGCCCGCCATCGAGACGCGGCGCCAGCCCTCGTCGGGCTCGTACGTCTCCGCCTCGTCGAACGCCACCGGCTTCATAGGTTCGCTCCGGTGGAGCCGCCGTCGATCGGGAGGGCGGTGCCGTTGACGTACCCCGACTTCGGCGACGAGAGGAAGGCGACGGTGTTGCCGAGCTCCATCGGGTCGCCGATGCGTTCGAGCGGGTTCTGTGCCCAGTCGTCGAGCCCCTCCTCGTAGGAGTCGTAGTCGCCGCGCTCGACGGCGGCCTCGACGAGGTCCCGGATTCGGCTCGTCTCGTGGGGGCCCGGCAGGACCGCGTTCGCGCGTACCTCCGGGGCGAACTCCTTCGAGAGCGTCTTCTCCAGACCGATGACGCTCATCCGCACGGAGTTCGACAGCACGAGGCTGTCGATGGCCTCCTTGACGCTGCGGGAGGTCACGTTGACGATAGTGCCGCCGTCGCCCTCCTTGAGGTACGGATACGACTCCCGCGCCAGTCGGACGACGCTCATCACGAGCAGGTCGTAGGCGTGCTGCCAGTCCTCGTCGTCGGTGTCGAGGAACGCGCCGGAGGGCGGGCCGCCGGCGCTCGTCACGAGGTGGTCGATCGTGCCGAACTCGTCGACGGTCGCTTCCACGAGCGCCGCGACCTCGTCGGCGTCGGTCAGGTCCGCCGAGTGGGCGACGACCTCGCCGGTCGCGACGGCCTCGACCTCGGCTTTCGCGTCCCCCAGCCGCCCCTCGTCGCGGCCGTTGATGACGACGTCGACGCCCTCGCGTGCGAGCGCCTTCGCCGATGCCTTGCCGAGCCCGCTGGACGATGCGGTGACGAGCGCCGCGTTGCCGTCGATCTGTAGGTCCATGTCTCACCGATCCCGAGTACGGCGTGAAAACGTTTGCCTACAGGCAACCGGGCGGTCTCAGGCGGCGACGCGGCGGGTTCGACCGGTCGACGCGAGCGCTACGGGTCCGCGTCGCCGTCGCTCGCCGGCTCGAATCCCGCCGTCCCCGCGTCGAACGTCACCGTCTCGCGGCCGGTCACGACCGCGGCTTCGGGGAGGTCCTCGATCAGGGCGTCGGAGACGCGGAACTCGCCGAGCTCCTGCGTGTTCCGGATCCACACGATCCGGGCGCTCTCCGGGTCGTACGCCCCCAGCGCGGCCGCCGCGGTCCGGAGCGCGAACTCGTCGTCGGGCGCGACCACGGGGAGCTTCGACTTCGCGAGCGAGCCGCTCGTGAGCGCGTTCGCGTACGACTTCGTCAGGTCCAGCTGGTCGACCGCGGCCCGCCGGGTGAGGTCCGCCAGCCCGATCCCGTTGCCGTTCCCCTTCGTCGCCTCGGTGAGTCCCCGGACGTAGATGAGGTCGATGTCGGGCGTCTCGGGGTCGGGCGCGTTGAGGACGCGGTACCGACCGATGACGTTCGTGTCCATGCCGGCGCCCGAGATCTCCTTGCCGATCTCGTCGACGACCAGGAGGTCGACGTCGTCGACCGGCAGCGTCGGCATCTCCTCGTAGGCGCGCTCCAGCAGCGCCGGCTCGCGGTCAAGGAACGAGCCCGCCGGGACGCCCTCGACGTGGCCGATCTCCTCCTCGAAGTTCTCGACGAGGGCGACGCCGCCGACGATCGGAGTCTCCTCCTCGATGACGTCGAGCGCCGCCGCCAGCGTCTCGACGTACCCCTCGGCGATCGCCGTCGAGTGGAACGTCTTCGCGCCGCGCTGCTTGCCGAGCCCGACGACGGTCATCTTCGCGAGCCCGCTCTCGATCGGCCCGGTGAAATTGGTGTGGGCCTTCACGCGGTTCACCACCAGGGCCGCGTCCGCTTCGAGCGCCGCCTCGGCGAAGTACACCGGCGTCTCGGCGTCGCCGACGGACACGGTCGCCAGCTCCGCCGCCGCCATGCGCGCGTCGATCGGCGCGCCGACGGACTCCTCGGTGACGCCGAGCGCCGCCAGCACCTCGCGCTGTCCCTCGGGCGTCGCGCCGCCGTGACTGCCCATCGCGGGCACGACGACCGGGTCGAAGCCCCGCTCGTCGAGGCGGTCGACGACCCCCGCCGCGACCTCGTCGATGCGGTCGATCCCGCGGCTGCCCACCCCGACCGCCACGGTCGCGCCCGCGGAGAGACCGTCGAGGTCGAGCGCGCCGAGCGACTCGCGCGCGGCCCCGACGGGGTCGTCGAGGCGCTCCGTCCGCGGCTCGTACCGCACCCGCGCGAACTCCGGAAGCGGCTGCGGGTCGATGAGTCCGTCGACGTCGGCTCGCTCGGGGAACTCCATACGGGGCCCCTCGCGGCGCCGATACAAAAGCTGCCGGTGGCGGATCGCCGCCGGATCGCCCGGGACGGTATCCGGTTCCGCCCGGGCCGTCTCGACCGAGAGCATTGCCGATACAGCGTTCTACTTGTAGCCGTGTGACTCCGCAGCACACGTGCGGACGGCCGACCCCGAGGCGCCAGCGAGCTTCCGCCGCCCCGCGTTCGAGACCGCTACCACCACCACACATGCGAGACTACTCAGACCAGATCGACACCCGCGACCCGGACCGAGACGTACGGATCACCGGCCTCGACGCCTGCGTCGTCGAGGGGAACTTCGAGTGGAACCTGATCAAAGTCGAGACCGACGCCGGCGTCACCGGGATCGGTGAGGCGTACCGCGGCGGCGGGATCCCGGAGCTCGTCGACTACACGAACCGGTTCCTCGTCGGCGAGAATCCGCTCGACGCGGGGCGGCTCGTGCGGTACATCTTCCAGGAGATGTCGGGCCACGGCGGTACGACCGGGAAGGTCGTCACCGCGGCGTCGGGCATCGAGATCGCGCTCCTGGACGCCGCCGGGAAGATCCTCGGGCTCCCGGTCTACCAGCTGCTCGGCTCGAAGTACCGCGACGAGGTTCGGCTCTACTGCGACTGCCACGCCGGCGAGGCGTACGCGGTCGAGGACGGCGCGACCGCCTACGCCGACGCGGAGGCGTACTCGCCCGAGGCGTACGCCGCCGAGGCCGCGCGCGTCACCGACATGGGCTTCTCCGCGCTGAAGTTCGACCTCGACCTCCCCGCGGACAACGAGAACGACCCGTACAACGGGCGCCTGACGAACGCGGCGATCCGGGAGAAAAAGGAGATCGTCGCGGCCGTGCGCGACGAGATCGGGTACGACGTCGACCTCGCGTTCGACTGCCACTGGGACTACTCCGTCGAGAGCGCGAAGCGGCTCGCCCACGAGTTGGAGGAGTTCGACCTGATGTGGCTCGAAGACCTCGTCCCGCCCGAGAACATGGAGGCGCAAAAGGAGGTGACGAAGGCGACGCGGACGCCGGTCGCGACCGGCGAGAACCGCTTCCGCGTGTTCGAGCTGTCGGACCTGATCTACGACCACGGCGTCGACATCGTTACCCCCGACCCGACGACCGTCGGCGGGCTCACGGAGACGATGCGGATCGCCGACCGCGCCGAGGAGAACTACGTGCCGCTGTCCCCGCACAACGTCTGTAGCCCGGTCGGGACGATGGCCTGCGTCCACCTCGGCGCCGCCACGCCGAACTTCGACCTGCTGGAGTACCACGCGCTGGAGGTCGACTGGTGGGACGACCTACTGGCGCGCGACGAGCCGCTGATCGAGGACGGCCGCATCGCGGTGCCGGAGGCGCCCGGGCTCGGGATCGAGCTCGACGAGGCCGTCGTCGAGGAGCACCTGCTCGACGGGACGGACGGCTGGGACTGAGGCGCCGCGAGGGGGCGCTCGCCGACTGGGGTCCCGGGTGATCGCCGGCCCGCTTCCGGGGGCTCCGCCCGGCGGCGGTTTCGGCGTCGCGCCCGGCTCACTCGACGGCGAAATCGGCGGTTTTGGTCCCTGAGCGGACACAACTATACTTATTTATCCGTGGGATCGCAAGCGATCGTATGCTTGATTACTTCGACATGGAGTCGACGCTGTCAGAGGAGGAGCGGCTGCTCGTCGACTCCGCGCGGTCGTTCGTCGAGGGGGAGGTCCCGGACATGGGAGACCACTGGATCGAGGGCACGTTCCCCACGGAACTGATCCCGAAGATGGGCGAGATGGGCTTTTACGCGCCGAACCTCGACGGAGACGGCCTGCCGGGCGTCAGCGAGACGGCGTACGGCCTGCTGATGCGCGAACTCGAGGCGTGCGACTCCGGGCTCCGCTCGATGGCGAGCGTCCAGGGGGCGCTGGTAATGTACCCGATCCACGCCTTCGGCAGCGACGAGCAGAAGGAGGAGTGGCTCCCGCGGCTCGGCACCGGCGACGCGGTCGGCTGCTTCGGGCTCACGGAGCCGGAGCACGGGTCGAACCCCTCCGCGATGGAGACGATGGCCGAGCCGGACGGCGACGGGTACGTCCTGAACGGCTCGAAGACGTGGATCACGAACTCCCCGATCGCCGACGTCGCGGTCGTGTGGGCGAAGGACCACGGCGAGGAGGGGACGCCGGTCCGCGGCTTCCTCGTCGAGACCGACCGCGACGGCGTCACGACGAACGAGATCGACGAGAAGCTCAGCCTCCGGGCGTCGATCACGGGCGAGATCAGCCTCCAGAACGTCCGCGTCCCGGCCGAGAACCGCCTCCCCGGCGTTGAGGGCATGAAGGGCCCGCTGTCGTGTCTGACGCAGGCCCGCTACGGCATCGCGTGGGGCGCGGTCGGCGCCGCGCGGGACTGCTTCGAGGTCGCGCGCGAGTACGCCACCGACCGCGAGCAGTTCGGGAAGCCGATCGGCGGCTTCCAGATGCAACAGGAGAAGCTCGCGGAGATGGCGACGCAGATCACGCTCGCCCAGCTGCTCGCTCACCGGCTCGCGGACCTCAAGGAGGCCGGCGAGATGCGGCCGCAGCACGTCTCGATGGCCAAGCGTAACAACGTTCGGATGGCCCGCGACCAGTCGCGGATCGCCCGGGAGATGCTCGGCGGCAACGGGATCACAGCCGACTACTCGCCGATGCGCCACATGGCGAACATGGAGACGGTGTACACCTACGAGGGCACCCACGACATCCACACCCTGATCCTCGGCGAGGACCTCACCGGGATCCAGGCGTATCAGTAAGCGGACCGGCATACCGACCCTCTTGTGCCCGCGGGCCCGACGACGAGGTGATGCGAACGAGTTTCAACGTCCCCGAGGGGTTGATCGAGGAGTTCGACCGGACGTGGCGGGATGAAGGGATCGAGAACCGGTCGCGGGCGGTCCGGGAGGCGATGCGGGAGTACGTCGAGTCGCACGCGCGGCTCGAAGACACGGCGGGCGAGGTCGTCGCGCTCCTCGGCTTCGACTACCGTCACCACGAGGTGATCCGGGAGCTCCACGGCGTCCAACACGAGTACCAGGACGTCATCCTCAACACGAGTCACACGCACCAAGGAGAGTGGTGTCTCGAGTCCCTGTTCTGCCGCGGCGACGCCGCCCGCGTCCGGGAACTGACGTACCGGCTGCGCGACTTCGACGCCGTTCGCCGCGTGAAGGTGATGATGATCCGGGACGGCGATTGACTTCGGAGTTTCCGGACCTCCAGCGCGGAACCGGCCGGACCGTGGATTTGATACCTGTCGGTTCGTCAATCAGACTCGATGCTCGTACTCGTCGCGTTCGCCGCCGCGGCGGGCTGCCTCCTCGGGCTGTCGGCGCTGATGGTCGCCTCCCTGCTCGCGCCCGAGCGTCGGCTCTGGCCCGCGGGCGACGACGACCGGAAGCGCCGGGTCTACCTCGCGTTCAGCCGCCCGCTGTTGCCCGCGGTGTTCGCGACTGGCGTCCTCAACTGGAACGCCGGCCCGCTCGCGGCCCCGTGGCACCTCGGCGTCGGCGCCGTCGGCGTGCTGGTCGCGTTCGGGGTTCTCGGCAGGTCCGCCGTCGACCTCGGGCAGGAGGCGACCGAAGGGCGCAAAGACGAGCTCCGGACCGACGGCCTCTATCGGTACACCCGCAACCCCCAGAACGTCGGCTACGTCCTTCTGTTCGCGACGTACGCCGTCCTCGCGAACTCCCCGCTCGTCGGTGTGTTGACCGTCGAATTCGCCGTCGTCACCGTGCTCCAGGTGCTCGCCGAGGAAGCCTGGCTCCGCGAGGTCTACGGGGACGCCTACGACGAGTACTGCGAGCGCGTCCGCCGGTTCGTCGGCGTCAGGACGCTCACGCGCGCGCTCGGCGACGACTAACCCCGACACCGGTCCGACACGCCGAGCCGCTTCCCGATTCTCCCGCCGCTCCGCCTCGCTCAGGTAGCTGAAATCCATAATACACCTATACCCGCTACGGGGAAATTCGTGGGTAATAGTGGGCAACACATATCAGCGGTGGGTCCGTACCATTCGTCGATGAAAGTCGACGCGACAGACCTCAAAACGAAGGAGACGGACGACCGGGGTCGAGTCTACCTCGGCACCGAGTACGCGAACAAGCGCGTCACCGTCGCCGTCGTCGAGGTCGAGTCCGACAAGCCGGACGACGACGAGCTGGCAGCCGCCTATCGGGAGGCCTCCGAGAGCGCGGAGGCGCTCGCCGCGGAGTGGAGCGAAACGTCCGACGAAGCGTGGGAACGCCTCGATGAGTGACGGCACGGACGTGCGACGGGGCGATGTGGTAATCGTTCGACTCGACCCCGCCGAGGGACAGGGGATGAAGAAGACGCGCCCGGCCGTGGTCGTTCAAAACGATATCGGAAACCGGAACTCCAGTACGACCATTGTCGCGCCCGTCACGGGGACCTACCGCGACTATCCGTTCGAGGTGTTCGTCGAAGCGGACGGGTCACCGCTCGAAAAGAATTCGTCAGTCCGGCTCGACCAGCTTCGAACCGTCTCGGTTCCGGAACGGGTTCACTCGGTCGTCGGTTCACTCGACGGACCCACGATGGCTGAAGTCGACGAGGCGTTACAGCTGAGTCTCGGCCTCGACTGAGCTACCGGCTCTCTCTTTGTTCAACTTTGTTCAGGTGGCTGAAATTCATGATAGATTCTCGTGAAAATAGTGTCTAATCACGCGCCCAATACCACAGAAATCGGAATACAGAGGGTGTGTATTGGTGTCGTATATAAATAGGTCTCCGCTGTTTTAGGGCGTTCCGATCGGCTAACGTGTGTCGAACGAGTCGATCACGTCGCTCGTCGAATACGTCTCGACGTGAGTCTGTTCGTCGAAATCAGTATCATCACTCCAGACTGCCGCGTCCTCTGCCAGGGCGCACGCGACATATAGCACGTCGTCGGGATCTGTTTCACCGATCGCTGCTTCGGCCTCTTCGATGTGCGGATAGAACTCTTGGGCGGGAACGACCTCTATGTACTGAAACAGGAGGTCGATAAACTGGGCGACTCGCTCTGGACTCATGCCGGACTTCTGGACGATCAACTCTGTGTAGTTCTCGATCTCGTCGTAGACGAATTCGGGTGTCAGTAGGTCGGGTTCGAGTGTGACAATATGTTCACGGGTTTTCGAGTCAGCGATGAGTGCGGAGATGACGACGTTGGCATCGACGACCAGCTTCATTCGTCGAGGCTACTCCGATTCCTCTTCCACGCGGTCGCGTGCGCTCGCGTTGATTTTATTGGCGATCTCCGCGACATCGCTCTCGGTGAGTTCACTCCCGGACGTGAGTTCGTCCATCACGTCGAGCGTCTCGATCTTGTCCTGAATAGCCTGTCGGGTGACCTCGCTCCAGTTGATCTCTGGATGTTGCTCCATTCGGTCTTTCAGATCGTCATCGACGTTGACGGTGATACTCGGCATACAGGAAACTATGCGTACACAGAATATTGTGTCTTTGGGTCGAGACGCAGTAAGAACTGACCGATAGCTTCGCGGTGTTCGTCTTATCGAGACTGAACGGAGTGTTATTGGAACGTATGCGATACGGATCAGTATCCGGTCTTCCGGCTGCTCACCGACTCTGATCGAACGCGAAGAACGCCTCAGAACCGAACTTCAGATGACTAATTAGAAGTTAGAGCGCCTGAGGTGCGTGTATTCGGCCTCACCGACTCTCTCTTTGCTCAACTTTGTTCAACTCGATCAGTAGCCGGAAGATGGCCTTCACCAGGTTGGCGTCCACGTCGAAGCGCTCGGCGTTCTCGCCGGCGCGCTCCATCACCCGCTCCTCCTGCCCCTCGTCGGTCGTCGGCAGGTCGCGCTCCTCCTTCACGGCCGCCACGGTGTCGGCGACGTACGTCCGGCGGGCGATCAGCTCGACTATCTCGCGGTCGATGTCCTCGATCTCGTGTCGCAGTTCGTCGAGGCTCCGGTCCTCCGCGTTGGGTGTGTCGCTCATTGGTAGTGGGGTAGTGGTGTGGTCACTCGACGGCCGCGCCGTCGTTTCTGGTCGCCGATCGTCGCAGCGTTCCGGGGCGGTCGCCCCAAGCGTCGGCGACCGCGTCGAGGTCGGTCTCGGGGTCGTCGGGGGCCGCGACGGCGACGACGCTCGGGCCGGTCCCCGACAGCGACACCGCGGTCGCGTGGGGCATCGCCTCGACCGCGGGGTCGGCGTCGAAGCCGAGTGCGGCCGAGAACGCCAGCCCGTTCACCGTCATCGCCTCGCCGTACCGGCCGTCGAGCGCGAGGTCGGCGACGAGGTCCGCCATCGGCGCGACGGCCTCGCAGCGCGCCACGTCGGCGTCGGCCGAGTAGGCCCGCTCGGGCGGGGTCCAGACGAGGGCGTCCCAGTCGACCGCCTCGCGACGGCGCAGCTCGTCGGCGCCGTTGTCGGTGACGGTGACGCCGCCGAGCATCGACGCGGTCGCGTCATCGAACGCGCCCGTGACCGTGACGCCGGCCTCGCGGGCCGCGCGCACGCCGAGCCGGCAGGCCGCGAGGCGGGTGACGTCGACCGCGGGGTCGTCCGGATCGTCGCCGACCGCGAGCCCGAGCGCGTCGCAGGTCGCGAGGACGGCCGCGTTGGCGGCCGCGCTGGAGCTCTTTAGACCCGCCGCCAGCGGCACGTCGCTGTCGGTCCGGACGCGGCCGCCCTCGCCGTCGCCCCAGCGGTCGGTCGCGAGCGCGACGCAGCGCTCGATCAGGTCGGTGTCGGCGGCGGCGTCCTCGGCTATCTCGCCCTCCACGCCGTCGGCCGCGGGGTCCAGCTCGACCGTCGCGCGCGTCTCGACGTCGAGGCCGAACGCCGCGCCCGTGCCGGTCGCGAGCGCGTTCAACACGGTCCCGGCGCCGAGCGCCGCCGCCTGTCCCTCCATGGGTTCACGGCTCGCGACCGCGGACAAAGAGGTAGCGATCACGGCGAGTCTCTCTGCCGAGAGCGGACCGGAAACAGCGGCCACGATCGGGGTCGCGTCAGAGCGGCTCCGCGCGCCGCACCGCCGCGTCGACGGCGTACCGGTCGCGCTCGGGACGGACCGGCGTCTCGTCGCTCTCGAAGCGGATCGTCACGTCGAACGACCGCGAGCGGCCCTCCCCGAACCGGTCGTCCGGGGAGAAGCGGCGCGTGACGTAGCCGAAGCCGACCGCCTCGCGCTCGTCCGTGCCCGGTCTGACGGCGTACGCGTCGGCGCGGAACTCGACGGTCCCGTACTCGAACCGGCCGGCGTTCCGGACGGTCAGGCGGGCCCGAACTCTGGTCCACCCGCCGCCTTCCGTCACCTCGCGGACGGTCGCGTCGGTCACGACGAGCCCGGAGCCGTCGGGACCGACCTCGTCCGGGGTCGACGCGTCTTCGGACGCGTCCCCGTCGCTTCCAGCGTCGCCGCCGGACCCGCTTTCGTCCCCGTCGCCGTCTGCGTCGCTCCCGTTCGCACCGTCGCCCGTCTGCCGGGCGTCCGAGCCCTCCTCCTCCGACGTGACGAGGCAGCCGGCCAGGAGTCCGGCGGCGCCGACCGCGAGGACGCCTCGCCGCGACGCGCGTCGGATCGGTCTGTCCGGCCGGCCGTCGTCGCCGGAGCCGGGCCGACCGAAGTCGGCGGTCATCGCATCACCGTCCCGAGGACGCCGGTCGACGCGCCGACGGCGCCGGCGACGAACGCGGTCGCGAGCGTCGGGACGACGGCGTCGACGAGGCCGTGCGCCTGTGCGGCGGCGTCGCCCTGCGAGACCACGATCACCGTGACCGCGATCAGCCCGTACGCCAGCGCACCGAGGCCCGTCCCGAGCCCGCAGGTCGTCGCCGCGGAGCCGACGCCGCGGGCGCGGGACCCGATGAGGACGCCGAGGACGCCGGCCAGCGGGACGGCGGAAACGAGGACGGTCGCGGTCGCGGCGAGGTAGGACTGCGCGACGAACACGGGGCCGAACCGCGCCGTCTCGCCGGTCGCGGCGGTCGCGAGCGCCGCCTCCGCCCAGCCCGTCGCGGCCGCGCCGACGATGCCGACGCCGACGCCGACCAGGCCGAACACGGCGGCGACGAGACCGATCTGTTTCGCGTTCACGCGCCGGTCACCCACCCGTGCCGCAGGCGACCGTGCCACCCGGTCCGCTCCTCCCACGCGTCGCCCGAGAAGCCGGTCGCGAGCAGGAACTCGCCCGCCCGGACGAGGTAGCCGTACTGGACGCCGGCATGCTCGTCGAAGCCGTACCGCTCGCCCTCCGCCTCGCGGTGGTAGAAGCGGTGCCAGGCCGTCGGGCCGTCGTCGGTCTCGCCGTCCGCGTCGGAGGCGTTTCCGCTCTCGGTGGCGTTTCCGTCCGCGGACGCGTTCCCGCTGAAGTCGGACCCGGCGAGCGTCGCCTCGGGATCGACCGGCGCGCGGCCCTCCGTCGCTCCCTCGTCGAGGGCCGTCGAGAGCCGCGCCTCGGCGGTCTCGGCGTCCGGGTAGCGCTGGACGTGGACCGGGACGCCGTCGAGTTCGCGGGGCCAGCCTTCGAACGCCTCCCGGCGGCGGGTCCCCAGCGGCGGCCGCCGCGCGTACGCGACGAACAGCTCCTCGACGCGGTCCTCCGGCTGGGGGATCGGGCCGAGACGAGCGCGGAGCTCCCGCTGCCGCTCGGAGTCGAACGCGTCGCCGTAGATGCGCGGGATCCGGTCGCGGTCGACCCCGTCGCGGTCGTAGGGTCGGTGCGCGTACGTCGAGAAGTCGCGGCTCGCGACAGCGAGCTCGACGAGCGTGCCGCCCGTGACGCGGCCGCGCTCGGGGTCCTCGGGCGGGAGCGGCGCCAGCAGTCGGCGGAACAGCCGGTTGTAGATCGGGTCCCGAGAGAACTCCTCCTCGACGTAGATGGAGGTCCCGACGCTCGCGAGGTCGCGGCGCATGCGGTCGAGCTCCTCCAGCGCGCGGTCGACGTCGTTGCGCGGGGCGAACTCCCGCAGGACCGCGACGTGGCGGTCGACGCGGGCGCGGATCCGCGGGCCGGGCGAGAAGTGGGGTTCGAGCGCCGCGGCCGCGCGGTCGGCGGCGGTCTCGCCCGCGGCCGCGACCGCGTCGACTTGTTCGGTCGCGATCGCCGCCTCCTCGTCGACGGTCGCGCGGACCGAGCGGACCGTCGCGACCGCGTCGGCTATCGCGTCGCGGTAGGTCGCGACCGCCGCCGGGTACTCGGTCGCGAACCACACCGCGTCGTCGACGACCGCGCGCGTCGCCGTCGCCAGCGCGGCGTTGGCGTCCGGCGGGCCGCCGTCGGTCTGCTCGGGCGGGTCGTCGGGAGGGCCGTCTTCGGGCGGGTCGCCGACGGGGTCGCCCCCGTCGCCCGCGGCGGCGTCGGGGTACTGGACGCCCTCGACGCCGAGACACCCGGCGGTCCCGGCGAGGGCGACGCCGACCCCGAGAAGCGCCCGTCGCGTCCGTTGCATGCCACGCACTCCCCGCGGCAGGAACTTAAATGTGGTACGCCGATTCTCGCGGCTGAGGCCGCCCCACCGCGCGGCGTTCGGGGCGGTTCGTCGACGGGCGCGCGTCGGCGCGAGGCCCGAGCGCGTCCCTTTTGAGGCCGGCACTCCGAGCGTCGCGTATGTCCGCGCCATCACGCAGCGACGTGCCGCCGACCTCGATCGGCGTCGACCTCCGCGAGGAGGGCGTCGTCGTCGAGTACCTCGACGGCCGAACGACCCTCTACCGGGGCGTCCCCGAGTCCGCCGAGGGGTCGGTGACCGCCGGCCCCGGCAAGGAGACCCACGTCCTCGTCACCGACCCCACGGAGACGGAGGGCGTGATGACGTACGTCAACGACTACAAGACCGACGACGAGATATTGGAGGAGTCCGGCGTCGGCCGCGTCATCGTTGAGGACGGCGAGCGCGACGAGGTGTTCCCCGGCGTGATCGTCGGCCGCGAGGGGCAGCGCAACGAGGTGATCGCCGACCCCGAGGTCGCCGGCGGGCGCGTGTTCGTCTTCGTCGAGGACGGCTGGACCGAGGGGAGCTACGAGATCGTCGAAGCCCCAGAGGACGGCCTCGACGCGCACCGATGACGGGAGCGAGGGCGACGCCGTGAGCCTCGCGAAGCCCTGGCGCGACCTCGACCGCTCGACCGTCGGGAGCGCGCCGAGCCGCTACGCGCTGTACGAGCTCGGCGACGCCGACGGCGACACGGTCGGGTTCGGCACCGGCGTCCTCCGCGACGAGCTGAAGGAGGCGCTGGCGTACGGCGACGCCGCGAAGGTCCGGTGGGAGCTGGCCGACTCGCTCGAGCACACCGAGCGCCTGCTCGCGGAGCACACGGACGGCTGACGCCCGTCGCCTCGATCCGAACGAGCGGGAACGACCGACAGACGAAAGGCCCGCGACCGCCGAAGAAGCGACATGAGCGACGAGGCCGAGACCGACGGCGGCGACGAGGTGCTCCGCGCCAGCGACATCGGCGGCGAGGGACCGCCGATCGACGAGAAGCCGTACAAGATCGTCTTCGAGGCGAACAAGTGTTTCGGGGCGGGCAAGTGCGCCGAGGTCGCGGACAACTGGGTGATGGACGTGGTGAGCGGGATGGCGAAGCCCGAGGCGTACTACATCGGCGAGGAGGACCTCGAAGAGAACGTCCGCGCGGCCGAGGCGTGTCCCGCGAAGAAGGACGCGGGCGTGATCCACGTCGTCGACCGCCGCACCGACGAGGAGATCGCGCCGGACCCGCACGGCGACGGGACGCTGTCGGTCGACTGGTAGGACTTCCGAAAGGGGTTTCACCTCGCCGCGGATAGCGGGACCCGCGCGGGGGTGGCTGAGCCTGGCCAAAAGCGGCGGACTTAAGATCCGCTCCTGTAGAGGTTCGAGGGTTCGAATCCCTTCCCCCGCATGCTGTCACGAACAATACGTGAGCGACAGCACTAGGAGCAGAAGGGATTCGAACTAGGGAGCGAGAAGTGAGCGAGCCGCGTCGCGGCGAGCGAACGTGGTTCGAATCCCTTCCCCCGCATTGCTGCTGCGAGCAACCCGCGAGCAGCAGTAATCGGACGAGAGGGGATACGGATCAGGGGGCTTTGTTGAAATCCTTAACAGGGGATATGTTCTTGGAGCCATGCTAAATACAGGGCGCGTATCGGTCACGGCATTGCTGATAGCAATCGAGTAGTTGATACAGCCGTTGCCCAAAACAGAGCGTCTCCCCCGTCTCACGTGGAACTGGATTCGGTCCACCCTCTCTCCCCTTGATGGCGATGGTCGGGCAGGCTTGTTCTGACCCAGTATTCATATTAAATCGAAAAGAACATACAACCGTGCCCTCCACAGAGTCACGCCGGAGACTACTGATGGCCGCCGGAGCCGCCCTCTCGATCCCGCTTTCTGGGTGTTCGTCTGTCTCGGAGTTCACCCGGAAATCGAGCCCAATCTCTATTACGGAGGTGTGGGTAAAGAACCTCGGCGACAGCCCTGCCGTATTCGATGTCGTTATCGAGGATGTAACCGATAACGAGGTCGTATTCTGGGAAACACATCCAACGCGACCAATGGCCGACCGAGACGAGGACGGGGACGAGGAAATTGACATACACTCGTGGGAAAACCCTGTTCAGTCACCCGGGAATTATGCGCTCCACGCTCGTGTTGAGCCGGATGACGAAACTGGTGAGAAGCAGGTAACATCTACTCAGTTACAGACCAACGCGGACTGTCTGAGTATTTTGGTCGAAATCGATATTATGGGTGAACTCTCAATCGGCGTGGATACACAAGACGCCTGCTGACAGAAGCAGGAACCGACCCCCCTAACTATAGTTTCTCTCACACGTCGGTGCTTCATATGTGCGTTCGAATCGGCAGTTCTCTGAGAAGCTATTGGATCGCTCGCTGAGGTTATCCTCTGGGTCCCGCACACCGATCCTATCAATTCTTAAGGATTTCAACAGAGCTAATCAGGGAACGGAGCGAGCGCAGCGAGCGGAGTGAGTGAGGTTCGAATCCCGTCCCACGCATTCCTGCGGCGAGAGCGCGACGCCGACTCACGACCGCTCGTTGAGCAGTCGCGTCGCGCGGCCGTACCCCTTCCGAAGCAGTCGGGCGGCGCCGATCAACGTCAGGACGGCGGCGCCGACGACGACGCCGAGGTGAACGACCTGAAACGACGGCACCGGGGTGTACCGCCCGAGAATTAGCAGGACGGTCAACAGGAGCCACAGCAGGTACGCACCGATTCCGAGTCGGTAGAGGGCCGCGTACATAGGTCCGGATACCGGCGGCGGCGGAAAAAGCGCACCGACGGCGGCCGGGGCGGCGAGCTAACAGCAGAACATGAACGGGTACACCAGAGCGACGCGGTCGAGGACATGGCGGTCGCGGAGGGGATCGTCGGCGACGACGACTGAGGGCACCTAACCGGCGGTCCTCAGTCGCGGAGCCGGTCGGACCGCTCCGACCACCCGGTCGCGTCCGTCGCGAGGTCGCGGACCTCCCGGCGGATCCCGGCGTAGTTGTCGACGATGTCCTGCGTGGTGACGATCCCCTCGGGCGTCACGCCGTCGACGACGACGAGCTTCTTGACGCCCTCCGAGCGCATGCGCTCGGTCGCGCTCCGGAGGGTCGCGCTCGGCCGAACGGTGACGAGCGGGGCGCTCGCGGCCTCCCGAACCGGGATCGAAGACAGGGGGTCGTCGGTGACGTACCCGGCGTGGAGGACGTCGCTTTCGGTGAGGATCCCGGCGGGCGTCCCGCCGTCCGTGACGACGACGCTGCCGATCCGGTTGCGGAGCATCGACTCCGTGGCGTCCCGGACCGTGGCGCCGACGTCACAGGTCACGAGGTCCGTCGTCATCACTTCCTCGACCAGCATGGGTAGCGGTACCGCGGCGGGGTACTTGTAGGTGACTGGGGCGGCCGCCCCGAGGGTCATCGCGCGAGCGGCCGCGTCTCTGTCCATTCGTCAGTAGTGCCAGGGGTAGTCGCGGAACTGCGGCTCGCGGCCCTCCAAGAAGGCGTCGCGGCCCTCCTGCGCCTCTTCGGTCATATAGGCGAGCCGCGTCGCCTCGCCCGCGAACACCTGCTGGCCGACCATGCCGTCGTCGGCCATGTTGAACGCGTACTTCAGCATCCGCATCGCGGTCGGCGACTTCCGGGTCATCTCGTCGGCCCACTCTACGGCCACGTCCTCCAGCTCCTCGTGCGGGACGACCTCGTTGACCATCCCCATGTCCGCGGCCTCCTCGGCGGAGTAGGTCTTGCCTCGGAAGAACACCTCTCGGGCCTTCTTTTGCCCGATCTGCTTCGCGAGGTACGCGGAGCCGAACCCGCCGTCGAACGATCCCACGTCGGGGTCGGTCTGGAGGAACTGCGCGTGCTCCGCGCTGGCGAGGGTCATGTCGCAGACGACGTGCAGCGAGTGGCCCCCGCCGACCGCCCAGCCGGGGACGACCGCGACCACGGGCTTCGGCATGAATCGGATCAGCCGCTGGACTTCGAGGATGTGGAGCCGGCCCGCGCGCGCCTCCCGGACGAGGTCGTCGTCGTCGTCGCCCGCCTCGTCGTCGTCGCGGTACTCGTAGCCGGAGCCGCCCCGGACGGACTGGTCGCCGCCGGAACAGAACGCCCAGCCGCCGTCCTTCTCGGAGGGGCCGTTCCCGGTGAGGAGGACGGTGCCCACGTCGGCCTGCTTGCGGGCGTGGTCGAGCGCGGCGTACAGCTCGTCGACCGTCCCGGGCCGGAAGGCGTTGCGGACCGCGGGGCGGTCGAAGGCGATCCGGACCGCGGGGACGTCGACGGCGCGGTGGTAGGTGATGTCGTCGAACTCGTCGGTGACGGGCTCCCACGCGTCGGGATCGAATATCTCCGAGACCATGCGAGCCCGTACGTCCGGGGCGCTCATAAACGGCGCCGAATCGGAAGGAGAAAGGTCCGTCAGAGAGGCGATTCCTCGCGCGCCGCGTCGACGACGGGGAGCCGCTGCCAGGGTCTGGGACGGACGCCGGGACCGCGGCCCGTCCGTCGGGACGTGTCAGTCGTTCTGCGCGTACGCACCCTTCGGGTGCCCTTTGTGCTGGAGGTTGCGGTTGTCGCGCTCCCGCGTCGCGGTCGCGGGGATCACCTCGCGGCTCGGGTCGAGCTCGGACCGCGGCATCCCCGTGTACCCGTGGTCCGGGTGCTCGGAGCAGTGCGCCATCGCGTCGTGCGAGCCCTCCCACGGGCCCTCGTCACAGCCGTCCGCCGTACAGACGAACACTATCTCCTCTGACATGCTATCCGGAGGTATCGGAGCGGTGTATAAAAACCTCGCACCGAAATTATCAGAATTGATTCGGCGAAGGGGCGGCGAGCTCGACCGACCGGCGAGCCAGTCAGTCGCTGACGGCGGGCACGCCGAACAGCTCGACGTTCGTCCCGTCGTGCCGGCAGTCTTCGAGGGCGTGCTTGGCCGCGAAGCCGGCCTCGTGAGCGGAGGCCCCCCGGCCCACGCCGACCTGGAGCTCGATGTCGACGTCGTCCTCGACGTGGGCGACCGCCGACGAGAACGCCGACTCGGGGAGGTCGGGGCAGACCGCGACGACGTTGTCGCCGCCGACGAAGAAGGAGAGCGCGCCGTGCGCCTCGCGGAGGTGGCGCATCAGCGAGCCGTACGCCCGTTCGATGTTGATGAACGTGTCGAACTCGTTGAGCCGGTCGGTGTACTTGCCGGTCGCGTTGATCACGTCGAAGTGCGCGACCTGGAGGTCGGACCGGTTCGTCTCCGAGAGGTACTCGCCGGCGAGCACCTCGGTCCGGCTCTCGTCCTGGGCGCTGCCCGCGGTCTGGAGCCGTCGGTTCGCCGCCTCGAGCGCGTCGACGGGGCGCTCGGCGACGGCGGTTCCGAGGCTCACGGTGACCGGGTAGCGGTTGCCGATCGACTCCTGGAGCGTCGCGTGGGCGGCGCCGTCGACCCCGTTGGTCACGGCGATCATGTTGTCGAAGCGAGTGAAGAAGACGTAGGCGTCGCGGTGCCCGAGGAACTGGGCGACGTCGGCGTAGAGCCGCGACTGGAGCGTCTGGAGATCCATCTCGCGACGGGGCTCCGGCGTCGTCGTCCACGGCCCGTAGTTGTCGATCTGGACGAGGGTCACCTGGGTCGTCGTCACAGTGACCACCGATATGGAACGCGGCCGCTTTACCCTTCCGTTATCCCGAAGGTGGGACCGGTACCGAGTTCGTGATCTCTGCGGCGGGTGGCTGGGAGGCACCGCTGATCCGGGCGCAACCCCTACGGCCGTGGCGCTCCCACTCCCGACATGGAATTCAGCGGCGCCGTCGTCGACGTCGACGGCACGGTCGTGCGCGGCGACGATCCGATCCCGGGCGCCCCGACGGGGTACCGCCGGCTCCGGGAGGCGGGGGTCGAGACGCTGTTCGTCTCGAACAACCCGACGAAGGCGCCCCCGGCGTACGTCGACCGCCTCGGCGCGGCGGGGTACGACGTGGGCGCCGACCGGGTGTTCACCGCCGGCAGCGTGACCACGCGGTACCTCCGAGAGCGCCACGCCGACGACGACCTCCTCTGTATCGGCGAGTCGGGGCTGCTCGACCAGTTCGCGGCCGCCGGCCTCTCGACGACCGACTCGGCCGAGGCCGCCGACGCCCTGGTCGCCTCCATCGACCGCGAGTTCGACTACGACGACCTCTGTACCGCGCTGTGGGCCTTGGAGCGCGACATCCCGTTCATCGGCACCGACCCCGACGTGGTTATCCCGGCGCCCGAGCGCGACGTGCCCGGCTCCGGGGCCGTGATCAACGCGATAGCGGGCGTCGCGGAGCGGGAGCCCGACGCCGTCCTCGGCAAGCCCTCCGACACCGCCATCGAGATGGTCCGCGAGCGACTCCCGTATCCGCCCGAGGAGTGTCTCGTCGTCGGCGACCGGCTCGACACGGACATCGCGCTCGGCGAGCGCGCCGGGATGACGTCCGTCCTCGTCCGGTCGGGCGTCACCGACGAGGCCGCCCTCGCGGCCTCGGACATCGACCCGGACCACGTGATCGACCACCTCGGAGAGATCGACCGCGTACTCGGCTGAGCGCCGCGTCGCGGAGGGCGATAACGTTCACCGCGTGGGAAACAGTTATGTACCGGCGAGCGTACCGCTCGCACATGGGAGTGGTTGACTCACACGAGGACCGGACCGCCGACGACGAGGAGGACCCCGAGGAGTCCGTCCGCGTGCTGGAGGGACACGCGGTCCAGTTCAACGAGTACCGGTACTGAGCGCGGCGTCGGGCGGGAGGCGGCGCCGAGCGACCGCCCGACGGCTGTCGGGACCGTTAAGTGGTCGTCGGGGGTAGCCGATGGTGTGATACGGAGGCTCCGACGCGCGAGTATCTTCGCCGCGGTGGCCGCCATTGCGGTCCTCGCACCGGCGCTCGACACCGCCGCCGCCGTCCCCTTCTTCGCCGTCGCCGGCGCGGCCTTCTTCGGCGTCCGCGACGGCGAGTGGTTCGAGACGCTCGCGCTGCCCGGCGACCGCGAGGCGGAGCGGCTCTACGGGCTCGTCTCCTTCGCGCTCGCCGGCGCGGGCCTCGCGCTGTTCGCGTCGCTGCCGCGCGCCCCGCTGCCGTACGAGGCGTTCGCGGCCGCGACGCTCGCGGTCGGCGTCGGCCGCCTCGGACGGACGGTCGTCTCACGGCGGACGACCGACGAGTTCCCGCTCGTCGCCGGCTACGTCGTCGCCGGAACGGCCGCCGCCCTCGTCGGGCAGGCGGGGGTGCGGCTCCAGACCGGCGCCCCCGTCGACGGCGCGACGGTCCCCCTCCTCGTCTTCCTCGCGGCGGCGGCCGCGCTCACGGCGGCGCTGGTCCGGTCGCTCGTGTTCTCCCGCGACGCACACATCACGACGATCCTCGTCGCGTTCGTGACGTGGGGGTTCCTCGCGCTGGAGCCGACCGTCGGCGTCGCGCTCATCCTCGTCGCCCTCCCGGTGACCGGCGCGCTCGGCTACGTCTCGTTCGCCATCGGCACCGCCTCGGTGGCGGGGATGCTCACCGGCGTCGTCTCGGCGTTGCTCGCGGCCGTCCTCGGCGGCGTGGGATGGTTCGCGACGCTGATGGCCTTCTACGCTATCGGCGGCCTCGCCTCGAAGTACCGGTTCGACGAGAAGGCCGCCCGGGGCGTCGCTCAGGAGAACGAGGGCGCCCGCGGCACCGGCAACGTGCTGGCGAACTCCGCGGTCGCGCTCGCGGCGGTGGTGGGCTACGCGGCCGCGCCGCACCTCGCTGTCCCGGCCGCGCCGCTCGGCTTCGCCTTCGCGGGCGCGACGGCGACCGCGATGGCCGACACGCTCTCCTCTGAGATCGGCGGCCTCTTCGACGGCCCGCGGCTGGTGACGACGCTCCGCCGCGTCGAGCCCGGCACCGACGGCGCGATCACCTGGCAGGGCGAGCTGGCGGGCCTCGCCGGCGCGCTGCTCGTCGGCCTCCTCGCCGCCGCCGGGGCGCCGGTCCTCGACCCGGTGACCCCGGGCGGGGTCGCGGCGGGCGGCGCGGTCGTCGCGGCGGGCGTCGCCGGCATGACCGTCGACAGCCTCCTCGGCGCCCTGATAGAGGGCGACCGGATCGGGAACCAGACCGTGAACTTCCTCGCGACGCTGGCCGGCGCGGCCGTCGCCGTCGCGCTCTGGGGGGTCGCGTGAGATGGCGGGCGAGAACGCCGCCGGCCCCGACCGAGACGAGCGCGGCGGCGACGACGCGGCCGCTGCCGACGACGGCGACCGCGACGGCCCGGACCCGAGGGTTCGGCCGGGGTGGACCGCGGACGCCGACCGGATCCGCGAGCTCCAGTCGCACCTTCGGCAGCCGAGCCCGGACCTGCTGGAGTACGGGCTGGCGGTCGGCGCCGCCCGGGTGACCGTCGCGGACGGGCGCGTCGTCGGCTACCTGCTCCCGGTCGACGCGCCGAACCGGCCCGGCGTCCACCTCGCCGAGCTCGTCGTCGCGCCCGGGTTCCGCCGGGAGGGGCGCGCCCGCGGGCTCCTGCGGGCGGCGATAGCGGACGCCGACGGGCCGGTGACGCTCCAGGCGCACCCGGACAACGACGCCGCGCTCGCGCTGTACGACTCGCTCGGCTTCGAGGTCGTCGAGCGGCGGCCGGACGCGTACGCCGACGGCGACGCGCTCGTGCTGCGGCGGAGATAGCGCCCCGACCGCCGGACGACGGCCTCCGCGCGGTGACCGCAGGCACAAGGACTATTCGAGCGCCACGCCTCCGGACGGACATGAGTGACGCCGACGCGGAGGCCGAGCCGATCGACGTCGACTTCGGCGAGGACGGGCTGGTGCCGGCGGTCGCCCAGGACGCCGACTCCGGCGAGGTGCTGATGCTCGCGTACGTCTCGCCCGAGGCGCTGGCGCGCACCCGCGAGACCGGCGAGGCCCACTACTACTCCCGGTCCCGCGAGGAGCTGTGGCACAAGGGAGCCACCTCCGGCCACACCCAGTCGGTCCGGGAGGTCCGGGTCGACTGCGACGCGGACGCCCTGCTGTACCTCGTTGACCAGGCGGGCGGCGCCTGCCACACCGGCCACCGGTCGTGCTTCCACCGGACGATAGACGGCGAGCACGTCGGCGAGCGCGTCTTCGACCCGGACGAGGTGTACTGACCGATGTCCGAGAGCGCCGGCGGGACCGCGGGACGGGCCGAGGGCGAGGGGGACGACCCGGTCGCCGAGGCGGGCGAGGCGGCCGCGCGCCTCCGCGAGCGCTACGACGAACTGCGTCGGATCGAGTCGCGGATCGACGGTTACGGCCGCGAGCGCGTCGAGGCGGCGGCCGACGCGTACCGGCACGCGCACCGGATCCTCGACCGGTTCGAGGAGGACGCGGTCGGCTCCGGCGACTTCGAGTCGTACGTCCGGTTCCGCGGCGAGTTCGACGACGCGGTCGACGTCGACGACGACCTCCCGGCCGCGGCGGCGTTCGACGCCGCCGACGAGGCGGTCGACAAGCGCCGGCTCTCCGAGGAGGACTTCGCGGCCGCCCGCGAGGCGCTGGAGCCGGCCGGGGAGTTCGTCGACCTCCTCGAGGCGTACGACGACGCGGTCGACGACTACCGGGCGGCCCGGAAGGCGGCCCGCGAGGCCCGCAAGCGCCTCGACGCGCGGCTCGACGGGCTCCGCGAGGTCGCCGAGATGGCCGACGCCGACCTCGACGCGGACCTCGACCGCGTCCGCGAGCCGATCGAGGCGTACGACGAGGCGGTCCGGGCGGCGTTCGAGGAGTTCTTCAAGTCGGCGTCGGCCCGCGAGGTGTTCGACTTCCTCGACCGCGCCGACGGGACGCCCTTCGTCGACGTCGACGTGCCGCCGACGGACCTCGCGGAGTACGTCGAGACGCACGCGGCCGGCGAGGAGCCGCCCGCGACGCTGCTGGAGTACGCCGACTACACGAACTCCAAGCTGGAGCACTACGTCGACGACCCGGGCGCGCTCCGCACCGCGGTCGCGGTCCACCGGACGTACCTAGAACGGCTCGACGGCGAGCCGCTGACGCTCGACTGGCCGCCGAAGTCCGGCGACGAGCTGGCCTACGAGATCGACGAGCTGGTCCCGCTCGTCGGACGGATCGCGGACGACGAGGCGGTCGCGACCCTGCGCTCCGTCCGGGAGCTGGCGCGGAGCGACGAGTACGAGCGGCTCCGCCGCGCGGCCGAGGTTCGACACGAACTCGACGACGAGGACCTGGCGCTGATCGAGGAGGGGGAGGCCGAGGCGCGGCTCGCCGAGGCCGAGCGGACGCTGTCGACCGTCGAGGACGTGCTGGCGGAGACGGAGCGAGAGTGACCGGGGACGGGCGGAGTCTCCCGCGGCCGCGGAGTGCGGATTTTTAAGCCCCGTCGCGGCCGAGCGTGGGTATGACCAGATTCGACGCCGCGGGCGAGGACGAGCGGCTGAGGCTGTTCGCCGACGCCGCGGCCGCGCACCGCGCGCGCTCCGGCGACGTGATGACCGTCGACGTCGACCCCGCCAGCGACGACACCGAGGGCGGCGAGGTGCCGCCGTGGATCCAGCTCGTGGGGACCGAGCTCATCATGGACTGTACCGACGAGGAGCTAGAGCGCCTGAAGGACCTGCTCTCGGAGTTCCCCGAGTTCCGGATCGACGAGCTCGTCAGCCCCGAGGAGGCCGAGGGGACGAACGCCGTCGTCACCGCGCGCTCGGACGCGAACCGCGTCGCGGGGTTCGTCGAGCGCGCGTTCCGCGAGGTGTACGAGCTCGACGCCGAGTACCGGGCGTGGGTGACGGCGATCTGAGGGCGTAGGTGACGGCGATCTGAGGGCGACGGTTCCGGCTCCCCCTCGCCGCTCCGCGCGTCACTTCGCGAAGTAGCTCGTGAAGAAGCCCGAGAGGAACGAGCTGATCGCGACCGCGACGAGGAGGTCAGCCGTGCTGTGGTCGCCGTCGCCGGCGGTGAGCCAGGTGACGATGACGCCGATGCCGAGCGAGATTACGCCGTTCGCGGTGTCTTCTTTGAGTCCCATACCAGACGTTGACCGCGGAGCGACAAAACCGATGCGGCGGTGGTCGGCAGGCTCGGTCCGCGCGGACCGAGCGGTCGCTCCCGTCAGTGGAACCCGCGGTCCACGTCGTCGTCTTCGATCAGGTCGTCGAGCTCGCTGGTGAGCAGCTCCTCGGCCTGCTCGAAGGTGTCGGAGAGCTCGTCGAGCTCGTCCGGGCGGCCGTCGAACTCGTACTCCATCGGGCCGAACGCGGGCGACTCGACGGCCTCCATCACGTCCTCGAAGAGGTGGTCGGGGTCGGTCGGCGCCTCCGCGTGGACCCGCAGCGTCTCCGTGAGCCGGGTCGCCATCTCCTCGGCGTGCTCCTCGTCCTCCGGGGCCGACCGAACGGCGAACCGCCCGTCGCTGTCGGCGTCCGGGAGGAGCGGGTCGAGCTCGTCGTCGACGCTGCGGGCGACCTGCGCGCCGACGCCGCGGAGGTCGCGGGGGTTCTTGGCGTACGTCTTCAGGTGGTAGAGGCCGACGCTCGGGTGGCCGAAGTAGAGGTCCTCGCCGAGGCCGCCGCGGCGGGTGCCGGCGACCGCGCGCCAGCCGTCGGGGTCGGTCGAGTCGCTCGCGACGTCCGCGAGGATGTCGTCCCAGTCTCGTACGCGCATGCTGGTGGATGCGTGGGGGTCGCGAGCGCAAGAGCGTGTCGGTGCGGGGCGAACGCGGGGGCGACGGCGAGCAGAGGAGCGCCGGCCGCGACGACCGCGCTCACCGACAGCGTTTTTCGGTGCCGCCGCCGAGCGGGGACGTGAACGTTCGGGGGCCGATCGTCTCCGTCGGGGAGGCGCGGACGGTGTCGACGTCGCACGGCGAGCGCGACCTCCGCGAGGTGCGGGTCCGGCCCGACCGCGGCGCGGGCGACCCGGTCGACGTGACGCTGTGGGGGAAGTGGACGGAGACGGCCGAGCACGCGGAGCCGGGGATGGAGCTGCTCGTCACCGACGCGGAGGAGGACGAGTACCGCGGCGAGACGGGGTACGCCACGACCGGCGAGTCGTGGGTCGTCCTCCAGCCCGACTTCCTCGTCGACGTGACGGGGATCCGGTCGTGGGTCCAGTGCCCGCGGATGTACTACCTGAACAAGCTCTCCGGGATCCCGCTCAACTACCCGGTGGTCAAGGGGACCATCGTCCACGAGGTGTTCGGCGACCTGCTCCGCGGGGTGGAGCTGGAGGCGTCCGTCGAGGACCGCGTCGCGGAGGCGGGGCTCGAACTCGGCCTCCTCGGCTACGAGACCGAGGAGGTCGAAGAGGAGGTGCGCCGCAACGCCGCCGCGATCGAGGGGTGGCTCGCGCAGGGGACGCTCTCCGACGACGACACGTGGCGCTCGGAGTTCAGCCTCATCTCGCCCACCTTCGGGCTGAAGGGGCGGGCGGACGCGCTCCGGCGCGGCACGCCCGTCGAGCTGAAGACGGGGAAGAACACCAAGCGGGAGCCGCGCTTCCACGACAAGGTCCAGGCGGCCTGCTACGCGCTCATGCTCGACGAGCGGGGTGTCGACCCGGACATCGGGACGCTGCTGTACACGAAGAACACCGCCCTCGACCGCAGCGAGGCGTCGGGCGACCTCGCGCCCGCCAAGGAGTTCACGGTCGGGCGCGGCTTCCTTGAGTTCGTCGTGCGCGAGCGCAACGCCCTCGCCGCGATGGAGTGGCGCGCGCTCAACGACCCCGGCGAGCGCCCGACGGTGCCGACGGGGTACGAGGCGGACGCGACGTGCAGCTACTGCTTCGAGCAGGACGCCTGTATGGTGGTCTCCGGCCGGCTCGACCAGGAGTCGAAGGCGGGGCAGATCGGGACGCCGGTCCCCGACGCGGAGCGCGACTACTTCGACCGCTTCTACGTCGCCTTAGCGGAGGAGCGCCGCGAGACCCACGCGGAGTACCGGAAGCTGTGGGAGCAGAGCCCCGAAGAACGCGCCGCGGACGACCGCGCGCTGATCGGCCTCGAACCGGTCGCGCGGACGGAGATCGACGACGCCCGCTGGGCGCTCCGCGCCCGGAAGCCCGGCGACGCCGTCTCGAAGCTCCGCGAGGGCGACGTGGCGCTCGCGAGCGACGGCGACCCCGTCTCCGGCCACGCGGAGCTCGGCCGCATCACCGAACTCGGGAAAGACGAGGTCGTCGTCGAGACGGACGAACCGGTCGAGCTGCGCCGGCTCGATGTCTACCCCTCCGAGATCTCCGTCGACCGGTCGCTCACCGCGCTCCACGACGCGGTCCTGAAGGGCGACCCGGAACGCAAGGACGTGCTGTTCGGCCGCCGCGAGCCCGGGTTCCGGGAGCCGAGCGAACGGCCGCCGGGCAGCCCCGGGACCGACGACCCGGACGCGCCCGACGCGTACATCGGCAACAACGCGGCCCAGAACGAGGCGGTCGAGCTCGCGGTCGACGCCGAGGACCTGGCGCTGATCCACGGCCCGCCGGGCACCGGGAAGACGTACACCATCGCGCGGACGATACGCGCCCTCGTCGCGGAGGGGAACCGCGTGCTGCTCTCCGCGTTCACGAACCGCGCGGTCGACAACGCGCTGGCGGCGCTCCGCGACCAGGGGTTCGACGACGTGCTCAGGGTGGGCACGGAGACGGGGGTCCGGGGCGACATGCAGGACGTGCGGCTGGTCCAGCGCGGCGAGCCGAACGCGAAGGCGGCAGAGCTGCGGGACGCCCCGGTCGTCGCCGCCACCACCGCGGCCTGCGGCTCCCGGGTCATGCGCGAGTGCGAGTTCGACGTGGCGCTCGTCGACGAGGCCTCCCAGCTCACGGAGCCGGGCACCCACGCCGCGATCACCCTCGCGGACCGGTTCGTCCTCGTCGGCGACCACGAGCAGCTCCCGCCGGTCGTCCGCGCGGAGAACGACCTCAAGACCTCCCTCTTCCAGCGCCTCATCGAGACGTACCCGGACGCGAGCGTCATGCTCGACCGCCAGTACCGGATGAGCCAGCGCATCCAGGCGTTCGCCTCCGCGGAGTTCTACGACGGCGCGCTCCGGCCCGCCACGCCCGAGGTCGCCGGGCAGACGCTCGCGGACCTCGGCGTCGACCCCGACGCGCTCGCGCCCGACCTGACCGGCGGCGTGGGGTTCGTCGACCCGGACGGCGAGCGCGACGGCAACCGGAACGTCCGCGAGGCCGAGCGCGTCGCCGCGGTCGTCGACGCCTACGTCGCCGCCGGCGTCGACCCCGACGACGTCGGCGTGATCGCGCCGTTCCGCGCGCAGGTCGCCGAGATCGGTCGCCGGACCGACGTGACGGTCGACACCGTCGACCGCTTCCAGGGCTCCTCGAAGGAAGTCATCCTCGTCTCCTTCGTCGCGACCGGCGACCTGGACGGGCCCATCTTCGAGGACCACCGCCGCGTCAACGTGGCCCTCACTCGGGCGAAAAAGCAGCTGACGATCGTCGGCGACGCGGACGCGCTCGCCTCCGACCCCTTCTACGGACGCATGCTCGACTGGGCGCGGCGGTGACGGGAGGTATTCAGTTCCCGTCCGCGTCCGACGCCGACTCGGCCACGATTCCCGGCTCCTTGCTCGCGATAACGACGATCCGATCGGTGAGGTCCTCGACGGCGTTGGCGAGTTCGTCCAGCAGGATCGCGAGCCCGCGGTAGACGAGGGGCTGATCGATCGTCTCGTCGGCGAACGCGGTCTCGATCGCGTCGTTACGGAGGTCGTCGCACTCGCTTTCCAAGCCGCGGATCGCCTCGATTCCGTCGGCCAACGTCTCCGTTCCGTCGGCGCGCGTGAGCCCCCTGACGAACCCCTCGACCACGTCGCCGAGGACCGCGACCATCTCGGCGATCCGGTCCGCCATCTCGCGCATGTCGGCGAACGGCTCGACGCTCGCGTCGGGGCGCATCATCGCCACCTCCTGAGCGATCCGTTCGGTGTGGTTCGCGACCACGTCCAGCTCGTTGTAGAAGTCGAGCAGGGCGGACTCGTTGAAGTTGATCCGCGTGTTCAACAGTCCGATGTCGTCCGGCCCCGCATCCGTGATGAGCGCCCGAACGTCGCGGACGAGGTCGTCGCACTCGCTTTCGACGGCGGCTATCTCGTCGACAGTGTCCCGGTAGGCACCCTCGTCGGCGTACTCGTCGAGGACGCGCGGCAGGAGGACGACGCAGTCGTCGATCCGGTCGAGGTACGCCGCGGTCTGGGTCTCCAACCGCTCCCCGAAGTCGGCCTCGGTGGGCATGTCTCCATCCACGCGCGTCGGCGATAAAGAGGTTCCCTCGCGTCCGATCGATGGTGACGGTCCGCCCCCCGCTTCCCGGCGATCCCCCTGACGTTACAGGCCCTCGGCCGCGTCGAGCGCGGCCTCGACGCCGGGCGCGTCGAACCACTCGCGGCCGGTGTAGGCGTTCGCCCCGGCCGCGTACAGGTCGGAGACCGCCTCGACGACCGCGGGAGGGAGTGGGTCGGGAGACTCGTCGCAGAGCTCGCGCCAGTCGTCCGTCTCGCGGCCCGCCACCGACTCCTTCGCTTCCTTCACGGCCGCGACCCAGTCTGGGTCGTTCGCCTTGTACCACTGGCGGACGACCTCCTTCGAGATCCCGCGGCCGCCGTAGGAGAACCGGTTCTCGTCGAAGGTGCCGACCACGTCGGCGACGCGCAGCTCGCCGTCGACGGAGAGGCACTCGATCTTGCCGTCCTCGTGCACGAAGCCCGCCGCCTCGGCGCGGTCGGTGACGACGCGGTTCACGTCGCGCGCGAGCGATTCGAGGGCCTCGACGTCGGCGACGCCCGCGACCTCGTCGGCCTGCGCGCGGGTCAGGTAGCGGTCCTGCTGCTCGTACTTCGTCGAGAACTCCACGACGGGCTCCGGGAGGTCGACCGGCTCGTCCGGCCACTCGCCGTCGGCGCCGGCGAGGTCGTCGAGGCCGAAGTCGGCGGGCTCCCTGCGGCGCCGCAGGCTGGACCCGACGGGGACGCGATTGCGGAAGACCACTTCGAGCGGGACGAGGTAGTTCTCTCCGCCCGCGGCGTGGAAGGCGTCGTAGTCGTAGCCGGCGTGGGGGCCCTCGTACGGGAGGTCGGGCACCTGCGTCAGGTCGATGGCCATCTCCGTCGGCGGGGCGGTCGCCTCGTCGAGCGGGACGACGCGACCGGAGTCGGGGTCCGCGACCCCTCGGTAGTGGGTCGGGACCCCCTCGCGCTCCAGCAGTTCGAAGTTGAACGCGCCCATCGCGCAGAGGCTCGCGCCCTTGTGCGGAATCGCGTCGGGCATCTGCCCCCAGTCGAACACCGAGTAGGCGTCCGTGAAGACGAACCGACCGCGGCCGAGTCCGTCGGCGGTCGCCGGCTCGTCGACGCGGAACTCCTTGACGCTCGTCATGGCGCATACCGCGACCGCCTCCCACAAGAAGGTTCCAGTTACGTGGTCACCTCGACCCGTTTTACCTCGTTTCGATCCACGTCTGCGGATCGGACCGAGCGCGACGAGGCTCGTCGCCGGCGCGCTCGCATCGAAAGCGACACCCCGCTCGCCCGCCCAGCCCGTGGCATGAACGATGCGCGCGAGGTCGTCGTCCTCCGGTACGGCCACCGGCCGGGGCGCGACGACCGCATGACGACGCACGTCGGGCTCACGGCGCGGGCGCTCGGCGCTGACCGGGTGGTCCTCCCCGACAACGCGGGGCAGTCCGCGGAGACGGTCCGCGACATCACCGACCGGTTCGGCGGGCCGTTCGCGGTCGAACTCCGCGACGACCAGAAGGCGATCGTCCGCGACTTCGAGGGCGTGGTCGTCCACCTGACGATGTACGGCGAGCGCGTCCAGGACGTGGAGGCGGCGGTCCGGGAGGCGGTCGGCCTCGACGAGCCAGCGGTGGTGGGGGAGGCGTCGCCGCCGCGCGACCTCCTCGTCGTCGTCGGCGGCGAGAAGGTGCCGTGGGCGCTGTACGAGCGCGCCGACTTCAACGTGGGCGTGACGAACCAGCCGCACTCCGAGGTCGCCGGGCTCGCGGTGTTCCTCGACCGGCTGTTCGCAGGCGCTGAGCTCGACCGCGAGTGGGCGGACGCCGACCGCCGCGTGGTGCCGGAGGCGACCGGGAAGACGGTGGTCGACGCCGACCGGGACTCGGCGGACGCGAGCGCCGACGCGGCCGGCGAGAGCGCCGAGGCCGACGACCGCGACTGAGTCGGCGCTCCGCTACTCGTCGGCGTCGTCCCGCTCCGACCGGCGCAGGTCCTCCTCGACGACCTCCGGCGTGCCGCTCAAGATGTCGCGGAGCCCGGTCACCGTCGAGGTCGACGACGACGCCCCCGGGATCCCGGACCACGGGACGCAGGTGTTGGAGGCGGGCGAGACCTCGCTGACCCACGCCGACCGCCTCGGCATCCGGCTCGTGTACTGGGTCGTGGCCGAGGCGGGCGGCGAGTTCGACGTCGAGACCGGCGAGGACGGGACGACGGTCCAGCTCCGGGTCCCGGCGCGGCCCCGAGTCGGGCCAGGACCGGCGGGCCCCTCTTACAGCGTCCGCTTCGAGCGGAGCCGCGCGAGCCGCGTCCGCGCCTCCTGCCGGCTCGTCCCGCGGACGCGGCCCGTCTCGGCGTCGGCCATGGAGACGAGCGAGAGGCGGTCGAGGAGCGGCGGCCAGTCGCCGGCGCCCGCGGCGTCGCCGGCGAACGCGACGGCGTTGCCGAGCCCCTCGCGCTCCGCGGCGCCGGCGCGCGCGACCAGCGCGTCCGCGGCGCGGCGCCCGCCGGCGACGGCGAACCGGTCGCCGACCGTCGCCGGGATCCACGCCGGGAGGAGCAGCAGCCAGCAGAGCGCGCCGGCGGCGGCGTACGCCCACGACGGGACGCGCTCGCGGTCCGGCTCGTACCCGTGGATCCGGTTGACGCGCCGGTCCGCGGCGGTGCGGTCCCCCCGGCGCCCGACGAGCAGCGTCGCGAGCAGCGCCGCGGTCTCGACGGCCGCCAGCGCCGGGAGCGTCGCGGTCGCGAGCAGCGCCTGCCGCGTCCGGAGCCTGACGAGCGCGTGGCGCAGCGCGGCGTCCCGGTCGGCCTTCGGGAGGGCGAGCAGCCGCGTCGAGACCACCAGCCGGGACCCGCGGTGGCCGTCCGCGACGGCGACGTTCGCGGCGTCGGCGCGGACCGCGGTCACCTCGGGCGGGTCGACGCCGACCTCGGCCGCGAGCGACGCGACGCGGTCGGCGACGAAGTCGGCGCGGCGCTCGTCGAGGTCGGCGTCGGGGAGCCGCGCGATCCGCCTGTCGACGAGGACCGGGCCGAGCAGCGCGGACGCGGCCGGTCCGACGACGGCCGCCGCGAGCAGGCCGCCGGCCGCGCCGAACGGGAGCGCGCCGAGCCCGCCGGGGCCGAGCAGCGCGGCGAGCGCGGCCAGCGGGACCGCCGCCAACACCGTCGGGACGGCGAGGAGCGCGAGGGCGCCGAGCGCGCGTCGCCCCCGTCCGTCCACCGAGTCAGCCATACGGGCGAGTGTGAGTCACGGCCCCTAAAGCTCTGCCGGACCGGCGGGTCGGTCGGCGGCGGATCGGACGCCGCTCGGCGGGGCGGATCGGGAGCGTCGCGACCGCGCCTTTCGGAGGTTTTAACCGGATTCCACCACCAGTTTCCCGTAATGGCTTTTGAGGATCTACTGAACGACCCCGTCATCCAGAAGTACCTCCACGAGCTGGTGGGGCCGACGGGGATGCCGGTCGCGGCCGCGCCGCCCGACGGCGAGGTCACTGACGAGGAGCTGGCCGAGGAGCTCGGCTTGGAGCTCAACGACGTGCGGCGCGCGCTGTTCATCCTGTACGAGAACGACCTCGCGACGTACCGGCGCGTCCGCGACGAGGACTCCGGGTGGCTCACGTACCTCTGGACGTTCCACTACGACAACATCCCGGAGAACCTCCAGGAGGAGATGTACCGGCTGCTCGAGGCCTTAGAGGAGCGCGAGGAGTACGAGCGCACCCACGAGTTCTACCTCTGTGAGGTGTGTTCGATCCGCTTCGAGTTCGGCGAGGCGATGGACTTCGGCTTCGAGTGCCCCGAGTGCGGCTCCCCCCTCGACGCGATGGACAACGACCGGCTCCGCGACGCGATGGACCAGCGCATCGACGAGCTCCGCAACGAGCTCAACGTGGACGTGACCGGCTGATGGTCGTCCTCGCAACCAAGTGCTACGTCGAGGGCGACGCTCGCGACCGCGCGCTCGACGGGATGAACTCGCTCGTGGCGAACGACCTCGACGAGCTCGACGTCGACTGGCAGGTGGGCGTGCGCGACGACGACTTCGTCCAGGTCGACGTGACCGGCGAGGACGCGCCGGTCGCGCGCAACGTCCTCGCGGAGACGTGGGGCGAGATAGTCGCCCACGACGGCGGACTCGACGCCGGCGAGGAGTACGTCGGCACCCTCGAGTCGTGGGACGACGTTGGGGTCACCCTCGACGCCGGGGTCGACGTGTTCGTGCCCGCCGACGAACTCGGCCTCGGCGTCGGCTCGCCGGAGCAGGTCGTCGAGCGCTTCGGCCTCGTCCAGCACCTACCCATGCGGTTCGTCTACGGGGGCGACGCCGGCGACCCGGACGCGGAGCCGTCCCGGCTGGCCGACGCCGAGCGCGACCGCCTGTACGACTGGCGGCGCGGCGACGGCCGGGTGAACGTCAACTCGGCGACGCGCGGCGAGACGCGCGCGACGGTGAACCGCGCGGGCCACGCGCAGGACATCGTCACCGTCGAGCGGCTCGGACTGCTGGAACAGAGCATCGTCTGCGGCGAAGGGACCGACCCGCCGGGGCTGCTGGCCGCCATCGGCTCGTACCTCCCGGCCGAGATGCGCTGTGTGGTCTAACCGGAGGTAACACGTGAACAGACGCTTCGCGCTCGCGGCGGCGGCGGTCGCCCTCCTCGCGGTCAGCGCCGGCTGCCTCGGCTACGCGACCGGCGGCGGCGAGGTGACGAACGAGACGCTGGACGCCGAGCCGCCCCGCGAGTACGACTTCGACACGGACCGCGACGCCGCGTTCGAGCTCTCGACCGACGCGCGCTACACCGTCGTGTACGCGGTCGGCGACAGGGAGGAGATCCGGCTGTACGAGCAGACGCCGTACGCGGGCGACCAGCCGCTCGAGTTCGAGGCGTTCCGGTACCGGTACCCCGACGGCGAGGTGATCACGGGCAGCGAGTTCCGCGCCCGCGGCGGCGAGATAGAGCGGACGACCGACGAGACGTGGATCCGCTTCGCGGACGACATGAGCGGCGGCCGGGTGGCGTTCTCGGGCGCCGGGTCGCCGCGCCGGTTCACCATGCGCGCGTACGTCGAGGGGTCGTACGCCGTGACGCTCCCGCCGGGCTTCACCACCGAGTTCCCGGTCGTCGGCCACGTGTCGCCGCGCGACCACGCGGTCGAGACGGTCGGCGACCGCGACCGGATCGTCTGGGAGGAGGTGTCCCGCGGCTCGATCGTCGTCCAGTCGTACCGCGAGGGGGACCTGCTGGTGTTCGGCGTCATCCTCCTCGTGGGCGTGATCGCCGCGGCGGCGGGGACGCTCTACTTCAGGCGACAGCTGGAGGCGCTCCGCCAGCGCCGCCGCGACCTCGGCCTGGGCGTCTACGACGACGAGGACGAGGACGGCTGGCTCTGACGCTCGCGTCGCGTCGAGCGCCGTCCGGTCGCCCCCGCCGCGGTCCTTTTCTACCGCGCGCCGCTTGGACTGGGTATGAACGCCGCCGTCGTCACCGTCGGGGACGAGCTCCTCGTCGGGGACACCGAGAACACGAACGCGACCTGGCTCTGCGACCGGCTCGACGCGCGAGGCGTCGCCGTCCGACGGGTGACAGTCGTGCCGGACGAGGTGAGCGAGATCGCGCGCGTCGTGAACGAGTACCACGCCGAGTACGACGCGGTGATCGTCACCGGCGGCCTCGGGCCGACGCACGACGACGTGACGATGGAGGCGGTCGCGGCCGCGTTCGGCCGCGACCTCGCGGCGAACGAGGAGGCGGCCGCGTGGCTCGCCGAGCGGGGGTACAGCGGCAGCGACCTCGCGGCGGAGACGACGCACCTCCCGGCGGACTGCCGCCCGCTGCCGAACGAGGCGGGGGTCGCGCCGGGCGCCGTCGTCGAGTCCGTCTACGTCCTCCCCGGGGTACCCGGCGAGATGAAGGCGATGTTCGAGCGGGTCGAAGCGGAGTTCGCGGGGACGCTCACCCACGTGCTCACGGTCGACGTCGACGAGCCGGAGAGCGAGCTGCTCGACCGGTTCGCGTCGCTGCGCGAGCGGTTCGACGTGCGCGTCGGCTCCTACCCGGGCGAGGTCGTGACGGTGAAGATCACCGCCGAGAGCGAGGGGGAGGCCGAGCGAGCGGCGGCGTGGATCCGCGAGCACGCGGACGCGGTCGAGGAGCGGTCCGCCTGAGCGGCCGAGAAGCGATCGGCAGGAGCGGTCGGTGCGACGGGAGGACGGCCGGCGAAGGGGCGGCCTAGCGGTACAGGTACGCGACCCACACGGCGACGAGCGCGAGGCTCGCGAGCAGGACCACGCCCGCGGTCGCGCTGATCGGCAACGGCTCCGTCACGGCGGCTTCGAGGATCATGTCTCGCGGTTGTTCTGGGGGCGTCTTAAGTATTGATTCTCCGACGGAGTCCGTCGACGCGGGACCGAGGACGGTCCCGAAACTGCGTCACAGGGGTTCGAAAACGGGACCGGAAGGCGTGGGCGTGTGGCAGCTACCGAGGGAGGGATCCAGTCCCGGTGAGACGAGCGGCTGACGTCGCCGATGGCGGGCTCGTTCCATCGGCGTCTGCTGTGATGAGCGGACGCCTGTTGGTTCCCGTGTCCGCGTGTTGAGGGGCTTTATGAACCGTTCGAGTGAGTCACCGGGGGCGGACGCCCGCGCGCCGCGGCCGGACGCGGCTCGCTTAAGAGGCCGGCGCGGTGAACGTCGGGCATGCACGTGGGGATCGCGGTGAATCCTGTCGCCGGCATGGGCGGCCGCGTCGGGCTGAAGGGCACCGACGGGAAGGTGGTGGAGGCGGTCGAGCGTGGCGCGGAACGGCGCGCGCCCGAGCGAGCGCGCCGCGCGCTGGACCGGCTGGCCGCGGTCGCGCCCGACGCCGTCGTGTCGGTGGCCGCGGACCCGATGGGCGAGTCCGTCGTCCGCGCGGCCGGCTTCGAGCCGGCGCGGGTCGTCGACCCCTTCGAGGGCGACGCGCCGGGACCGACCGACACGACCGCGGCGCACACGGCCGCCGTCGTGCGGGCGTTCGCCGGGCTCGACGGGGACGACGCGGCCGACGGCGACGGGCCCGCCGACCCCGTCGACCTCGTCTTGTTCGTCGGCGGCGACGGCACGGCCGCGGACGTCGCTGGCGCGCTGGAGGGGACCGACGTGCCGATGCTCGGCGTCCCCGCCGGCGTGAAGGTGTACTCGTCGGTGTTCGCGGTCTCGCCGGAGGACGCCGCCGAGGTGGCCGCCTCGTTCTCGCGGACGGAGCGCCGCGAGGTGATGGACATCGACGAGGACGCCTACCGGGAGGGGGAGGTGAGCCCGACGCTGCGCGGCGTCGCGCATGTCCCCGTCGCCGAGGACCTCCAGTCGTCGAAACAGACCGCGAGCGGGACCGTCGAGTCGCTGGCGGAGGGCGTCGCGGCGGACATTCGCGAGCGCGACGGGGAGGGCGTCACCTTCGTCCTCGGGCCGGGGTCGACCGTGGGCGCGATCAAGGACGAACTGGGGTTCGAGCCGTCGCCGATCGGCGTCGACGTGTGGCGCGACGGCGAGGTGATCGCCCGCGACGCGACGGAGACAGAGATCCTCGACGCGCTCGGCGAGGAGAACGTCATCGTCGTCTCCCCCATCGGCGGCCAGGGGTTCGTCTTCGGCCGCGGCAACCCCCAGATATCGCCGGCCGTGATCCGGCGTTGCGACCTCCGAATCGTCGCGTCGCGGGCGAAGCTGGACGACGTGCGCGCGCTGCGCGTCGACACCGACGACCCCGACCTCGACGACGGGCTCGCGGGCTGGGTCCGCGTCCGCGTCGGGAAGTTCGAGACGCGGATGATGAAGATCGTCTGAGGCGGGGGGCCGCCGCCCGGCCGCCGCTCGGCCACCGCTCATCCCTCGCGCCGCTCCCGGGCGCGGCGACTGACAGTCCTTTTGTCGCTCGCCGCGCCGGGAGGCGTATGGGACGCGAGAAGGAGCGGATGCTCGCCGGCGAGGCCTACGACCCGTCGGCCCCCGAACTGGTCGCCGACCGGCGGCGGGCGCAGGAGCGCTGCCGCCGGTACAACGCCACGGCCCCGACGGAGACCGACCGCCGCGAGCGGCTGCTCGGGGAGCTGTTCGGCGAGGTGCGCGGCGACGCGACCGTCGTCCCGCCGTTCCGCTGCGACTACGGGTACAACGTCGGCGTCGGCGACGGCTTCTTCGCGAACTACGGCTGCGTCTTCCTCGACGTGGCGCCGGTCGCGTTCGGCGAGAACTGCCTGCTCGGTCCGGGCGTCCACGCGTACACCGCGACCCACCCGATCGACCCCGACGAGCGGGCGGCCGGGCTGGAGTTCGGCGACCCCGTCGCGGTCGGCGACGACGTCTGGATCGGCGGGCGAGCGGTGATCACGCCGGGGGTCGAGATCGGCGACGGCGCGGTCGTCGCCGCGGGCGCCGTCGTGGTCGACGACGTGCCGGCGCGGACGGTGGTGGGCGGGAATCCGGCCGAGGAGATCCGCGAGATCGGCGGCGGGTGATCCGTTACAGGGAGTCGAGCGCGTCGGCCACGGCGGGCGCGGCGCTGACGACGCTACAGCCCCGCTCGACGGTGTCGCTGCCGACGATCCGGTCGACGCCGGCGGCGCGGAGCTTCGTCACCGCGTTGGCCGCGAGGACCGGGTGGACGCAGGCCGTCAGCACGCGCGCGGCGCCGCGGTCGGTGAGGACGGCGACCGACTCGCTCATCGTCGACCCGGTCGCGATGATGTCGTCGACGACGACCACGTCCCGGTCGGCGACGGGGGCGTCGGAGGGCGACACCGCGACGGCGCCCGTCTCGCGGTCGCGGCGCTTCTCGAAGTAGTCCGTCTCGCCGGCGCCGTAGGCGTTGCGGACGGTGGCGGCCACGTCGATCGCTCCCTCGTCGGGCGCGAGGAACAGGGGGTCGCCGAGGTCGGCCGGGAGCGGCGCCGCGAGGACGCCCGCGGCGTCGACCGCCTCGACCGGGACCTCGAAGAAGTCGGCGACGGTCGCCTCGTGGGGGTTGACGAGGACGACGCGGTCGGTCCCGGTAGAGATCGCGCGGGCCATCGCGCGGGCCGAGACCGGCTCCCCGTCGCCGAACGAGGCGTCCTGTCGGGCGTAGCCCATGTAGGGGACGACGGTGGTCACGTCCGTCGCGCCGGCCTCGCGGACGGCGTCCTGGAGCTGGAGCAGTTCGACCCACGCCTCGTCTGAGTCGGTCGCGGCGACGATCACGGCCTCGTCGGCGTCGAAGTCGGGCACCGCGGCGAGCCCCTCTCCGTCCGGGAACCGGTCGTATGTCGGGGTCGCGAGCGCCCGGTCCGTCTCCGCCGCGAGCGCGGCCGCGAGCTGCTGCGAGCTGGATCCGGGTACGATCATGGGCGACCGTTTTCCGGACACCGGTAAACCAGTTTCCTTACCGCGCGGCGGCTGCGGGGCCCGCGGCCGCGGAACCGCAACGGCGCCGCCGCGCGCCACGCGAGCGCGACCCACACCGCCCCCACAGGGGCGGATATTTACGGGCGCGGCGGGTACGAGCGCCCAATGAGCGACACCGAAGCCGGCGCGCGCGTCGGGCTCCCCTGTCCGTCGTGTTCGCCCGCCGAGCCGACCGTCCACGAGGTCCTGAGCCCGGGCGGGCAGGCCACCGTCCGCTGTACCGAGTGCGACCATACCCACAAAGCCGAGATTCCGGAGGAGGAGACCGTCTCCGTGACCATCGTCGTCTCGCAGGACGGCGACTCGTTCACGACGGCGATGGACGTGCCCGCCGAGGGCGACGTGGCCACCGGCGAGGAGTTCGTCGTCGACACCGACGACGCGCTGATGCAGGTGCGGATAACGGGGATCGAACTCGGCCCCGAGAACCGCGTCGAGGAGGCCGACATCACCGACGTGGAGACGCTGTGGACCCGGGCGGTCGACAACGTCGCGGTCCCGGTCACGCTCCACCCGAAGGACGGCGACGCGGACCAGACGCGCTCGCTGCGGGTGAACGTCCCCGGCGACTACGAGTTCACCGTCGGCGAGACGACGGAGTTCGGCGACGAGGAGTTCACCGTCGAGGGGCTCCAGATCCGCGAGGACGCCCCCGAGTACCGCCACGAGAAGCTCGACCACGCCGGCGACCTCGCCTACGCGAAGGACCTCAAGCGGGTGTACGCCCGCGACGAGACGCTCACCGCGTGGTCGGCCTGGTAGGGCGGCCCGGTGGCGCGACGCGCTCGGCGCGGTCCGCCCGCCCCGTCCGCCCCGTCCGGCGATCCTCACACTAACATAAACAATTATGAAGGATACGCCCCTTGTCGGATCCGTGCCACCCGTAGTACACGACTGACGCACGCTCGACGGCGGGGACGACGACCGGTCCCGGCGGTCCGAGCACGCGCGAGGCGACGCAGACCGAACCGGCGACCGACCGATCGGGTCCATCGACCAGTCCGACCGAAGGCGGCGCGACCACCGACACCGAGGATCTCCCGACCGCCGCCGAGGCGGTCGCGAACGCGGCGGCGACGTTCGACCCGTCCGACACCCGGCGGATCGCGAACGGCACCGACCGCTGGAACGAGTACGCCGGCTCGTCGCACTGACGGCGCGGCCGGATCCTTTTATTCGACGGCGCGACTACCGGCGAGCGGCCGATGACGAACCACCGCTCCGAGCCGGACTCGGCACCCGGCGACGACGAGCCCTATGAGTACCGAGGCCGACTTTCGATCACAGCGTGCCGAGACGGCCAGCGACGCCTGCGAATCGCGTCTGTCGCCCGCTGAGAGGACGGCGTCGTCCGAGCGACCCCGCAGTCCCGCCGCGTCTCGAGGTGACATCGACCGCTCCGGCCCACGCGCGGAGACGTCGTCCGCTCTGGACTGTCGCGCCGGGCGGTTTGACGGCTCCCGCTCGCTGAAGAACGGTCGAGGCAATCGTTTTCAGGCCGCCGCGTGATTCCGAGTTCATGGACCACCGCTGTCCCGATTGCGCCGTGACGATGGAAGAGGTCGAGTTCAGCATGGGCGACGCCTGGAACGCGCACGTCAAGACCGGCGAGAAGCGGTCCGGGCTGCTCGGGAAGCTCGGCATGAACGAACGCAAGGAGCTGACGACGGTGATGTGTCCCGAGTGCGGGCTGGTCCGGCACTACGCCGAGTTCGACGAGTGACGCGCCGGCGCGACCGGTCGCGGCGAGACGCCTCTGAGCCGCCCGATCTGGGCCGTAGACACCGGATAGATCCGGTCGGTGCTTTATTCTCCCGCGCGCCGGACGAGGTCGTATGGAGCCAGACTTAGACCGGTTCACGTCGCGCCGATCGACCGTGTACGGCCAGCGCGGCGTGGTGGCGACCAGTCAGCCGCTCGCCAGCGAGGCGGGGATCGAAGTCCTCCGCGAGGGCGGGAACGCGTTCGACGCGGCGGTCGCGACCGCGGCCGCGCTGAACGTCGTCGAGCCCACCTCGACCGGGCTCGGCGGCGACGTGTTCGCGCTGTACCGGACCGCGGACGGCGAGGTCGGCGCGATGCGCTCGTGCGGCGGCGCCCCAGCGGACGCGACGATAGAGAACGTCGAGGCGGCGCTCGCAGAGGACGACGACGCCGACTCGTACTACCCCGACGACGGCGGCTACGCGGTCGACGACGCCGGCGAGGCCGGGATGCCGTTCTACGGCCCGCACGCGGTCACGGTGCCCGGGACGGCCCGCGGCTGGGAGGCCACCGTCGAGGAGCTGGGCCGGCTCACCCTCGCGGACGCGCTCGCGCCCGCCGTCCGCTACGCGACCGAGGGGTACCCGGTGTCGGAGGTCATCGCCTCCCACTGGGCGAGCGCCGACGCGCTCTTCACCGACGACCACGCCCGCGAGGCGTTCCTCTTCGAGGGCGAGCCGCCGGGCGTCGGGCAGACGGTGACGCTCCCGCGGCTCGGCGAGTCGATGCGGCGGATCGCCGAGGAGGGCGCCGACGTCGTCTACGAGGGCGAGATCGCGGAGGCCATCGCCGACGAGGTCCAGTCGCAGGGGGGGTTCATGACCGTCGACGACCTCGCCGACTTCGAGGTCGAGTGGCCCGAGCCGGTGTCGACGACCTACAACGGCGCGGAGGTGTACGAGCTCCCGCCGAACAACCAGGGACTGATCGCCCTGGAGGCGCTCAACGTCGCGAGCGAGCTCGGCGCCGGCGAGTACGACTACGACTCGCCCGAGCGCGTCCACTACTTCGCCGAGGCCATGAAGCGGGCGTTCCACGACGGCCACCGCTACATCACCGACCCCGAGTACGAGGAGATCCCGCCGCTCGCGTCGAGCGAGTGGGCGAGCGAGCGCGCCGCCGGCGTCGGCGAGACGGCCTCGCACGACGTCTCCTTCGGCGTGCCGAACGCGAACGCCGAGGACGCCGACACCGTCCTCCTCACCGTCGCGGACGAGGCGGGCAACGTCGTCTCGTACATCAACTCCCGGTTCGCCGGCTTCGGCTCCGGGCTCGTCGCCGGCGACACCGGCATCGCCTTACAGAACCGCGGCGCGTCCTTCTCGCTCGACCCGGACCACCCGAACAGCCTCGAACCCGGCAAGCGCCCCTTCCACACGCTCATCCCGGGCGTCGTCCGGTTCGACGAGGACGACTGGGCGGCGTTCGGCGTGATGGGCGGGTACATGCAGCCGCAGGGCCACGTCCAGGTGGTCTCCAACCTCGTCGACTACGGGATGCCGCTCCAGCGCGCGCTCGACGAGCCGCGGTGGCGCTACCGCGAGAGCGGCGAACTGGCGCTGGAGCCGCACTTCGACGACGACGCCGCGGCGAAGCTGGTCCGCAGGGACCACGACGTGCGGACGCTCTCGCCCGTCATGTTCGGCGGCGCCCAGATCGCGCGGAGCCGGGACGGGGTCCTCTCGGCCGCCACGGAGCCCCGGAAGGACGGGAACGCGCAGGGGTACTGAGGCGGGCGCGACCGCCTCCGGCGGCGACGACCAGTCTCCTATCAGCGAGCGGGTACGACGCGCCGTTCGCGGCCGGCCGCCGATCGGCGAGTCTGTCGGTAGAGCGCGCGCGGACGCGACGAGACCGGCCTGACGCGTCCGAATCCCGGTGCTGTGGTATTTGTGACCGTGGATACACTTATAACGGCTCGTATGGTATACGGTCACAGAATGAAGCGAAGAATCCAGCGACGCGACGTACTCAAGGGCGCCGGCGCGGTCGGTATTGCGGGGCTCGCCGGCTGCTCGACGGAGAGCGGTGACGGCGGCGACGGCGGGGACGGATCCGACGGGTCCGACGGCGGCGACGGGATGGACGGCGGCGACGGAAGCGACGGGTCCGACGGCGGCGACGGCGGGGACCAGAACAACGTCCCCGACGCCGTGATGGTCGTCGGCTTCCCGCAGTCCGGGATCCAGCTGTTCCGCGACTTCTACTCGGAGTTCGCCGACAGCGCGCCCGACCTCGACATCATCGTCCCCGACGGGCTGATCGACAGCGACCTGCCGAGCGAGGTCGACAACGACATGAACAACGTCATCGGCACCGCGCCCTCCGCGGGCGGCCCCGGCGCGGAGTTCTTCACCGAGTCGTATCAGGAGGCGTACGGCGAGGAACCGGGCGTGTTCACCGCACAGGCGTACGACGCGATGGCGGTCGAGATCCTCGCGGCGACCGCCGCGGGCGAGAACAGCGGCCAGGCGATCCGCGACCGCGTCCGGACCGTCGCCAACCCCGGCGGCGAGGAGTTCGGCCCCGCTGACCTGCCCGAGGCCGTCGAGACGGTCGCCGGCGGCGACCCCGTCCACTACGTGGGGGCGTCGTCGAGCGTCAACTTCGACGCCAACGGCGACATCGCGACCGCCGCCTACGACATCATCGACTTCCAAGACGGCAGCCTCGTCACGCTCGACACCGTCGAGTTCGGGAACGAACTCAGCGAGGAGGACCGGAACGCGACCGCGGCCGACCCCGTGGGCGTCGACTCGTTCACCGCCCGAATCGGCGTGTTGATGCCGGAGACGGGGGACCTCGGGCCGCTCGGCGTCCCGATCCGCGACGGCGCGCTGCTCGCGGCCACCCAGGTCAACGACGCCGGCATCAACGTCGACGTTGAGACGAGAGTCGAGGACACGCAGACCGACCCGCAGGCGGGGATCTCCGGCGCGAACGCCCTCGTCAACGCCGGCTTCGGCGCGGTCGTCGGCCCGGCGTCGTCGAACGTCAACCTCCAGGTCTCGGATCAGGTGTTCATCCCGAACGGCGTCGTGGGGATCTCGCCGTCCTCGACCGACCCGAACGTGACGGACTTAGAGGACAACGGCTACATCTTCCGGACCGCGCCCTCGGACCTGCTCCAGGGGCCGGCGATGGCCGACCTCGCAGTCGGCGACACCGTCGGCGCCGAGTCGTCCGGAACGCTGTACCTCAACGACGCCTACGGGCAGTCGCTGGAGGAGGCGTACGTGAGCGCCTTCCAGGAGCGCGACGGGACGATCACCCAGCGCGTCTCCTTCGAGCCGAACCAGGCGACGTACACCAGTCAGTGGTCGAGCGTGCTGAACCAGTAGGGAGTCGGCCGGCTCTTCTCCGATTTTTTCCGTCCCGCGCGAGCCGCGCGAGCGGCGGACGACCGCGGTTCACCCGCCGAGGAAGTCGCGCCGCACGTCCTCGTCGGCGAGCAGGACGTCGCCGCGGTCGGTGTAGCGGTTCGCGCCGTTCACCAGCACGTAGCCGCGGTCGCAGCGGCGCAGCGCCTCCTTCGCGTTCTGCTCGACCATCAGCACGGCCGTCCCGCTCTCGTTGATCCGGTCGATCCGGTCGAACATGTCGGCGACGAGGTCGGGGGCGAGCCCCGCAGAGGGCTCGTCGAGCAGCAGCAGGTCCGGGTCGAGCATGAGCGCCCGGCCCATCGCGACCATCTGCCGCTGGCCGCCGGAGAGCGTCCCCGCCTTCTGCTCGCTGCGCTCCCGGAGGATCGGGAACCGGTCGTATATCGTCTCGATCTGGTCTTCGGGCACCTCGTCGAGGATGTACGCCCCCATCTCGAGGTTCTCCCGGACGCTGAGCCCGGGGAACACGTTGTCCGTCTGCGGGACGAAGCCGATCCCCTCGCGGATGATCTGCTCGGGCGCGAGCCCCTGAATCTGCGACCCCTCGAACTCGACGGTGCCGCCCATGTGCGTCGTGAGCCCGAAGACGGTCTTCATCACCGTCGACTTGCCGGCCCCGTTGGGGCCGACGATGGTGACGTACTCCTCGTCGGCGACGTCTAAGACCACGTCCGAGAGGATCTGGAGGTCGCCGTAGCCCGCGTCGAGGTCCCGGATCCGGAGGATCGCGTCGCCGTCGATCGCGTGTGTCGCTCCGGCGTCGGCGCCGGCCGCGACCGCCTCGGCGTCGACGTCGACCGCGTCGGCGGCGTCGGCCGCCGCCTCGCCCGCCGCGCCGTCGGCGGTCATAGGTCCTCCCCCAGGTACGCCTCGATGACCCGCTCGTCGTTCCGTATCTCGTCGCCGGTCCCCTCGGCGAGCACGCTGCCCTGATGCATGACGATGACGCGTTCGCAGTTGTTCATGATGACGTCCATGTCGTGTTCGACGAGCAGGAAGGTGTAGCCGTCCGCGCGCAGGTCGTGGACCCGGTCCAAGAGCTTCTCTTGGAGGGTCGGGTTGACCCCGGCGAGCGGCTCGTCGAGCAGCACCATCTCGGGGTCGGTCATCAGCGCGCGGGCCATCTCCAGCAGCTTCCGCTGGCCGCCGGAGAGGTTCCCCGCGTGCTCGTGCGCGAGGTGGTCGATCTCGAAGAACTCCAGCGTCTCCCAGGCCCGCTCGCGGATGTCGACCTCCTCACCGATCACCGCGCCGCGGAGCCCGGGCGTCACGGCCCGGATCGCGGACTCGCCGACCTGGCCCTGCGGCGCGAGCATGAGGTTCTCCAAGACGGTCATCTCGGAGAGCTCCCGGGCGATCTGGAAGGTCCGAACCAGGCCCTTCCGCGCGATCTCGTGTGGCCTGAGCCCGGTGATGTCCTCGCCCTCGAAGGTCACCGATCCCGCGGTCGGCTCGTGGACGCCGGTGATGCAGTTGAACGTGGTCGACTTGCCGGCGCCGTTCGGTCCGATGAGGCCGGTCAGCGACCCGGCCTCGACCTCGAAGGAGGCGCCGTCGACGGCGGTGACGCCGCCGAACCGCTTGACGAGCCCCTCCACGCGGAGCGGGGGCGCCCCGGACGGGACGTGCTTCGCGGCCTCCTCGACCGCGCTGTCGTTCGCCTCGGGCTCGTCCTCTGGGGCGTCCGCCGCGTCGACCGCGTCGGCGACCCCGGTCGCGTCTGCGACGTCGGCCGCGTCGGGCGCGTCGCTACTCATCGGTCTCACCCCCGCCGGGCCGCTCCGAGAGGTCGACGGCCGCGGCCGTCTCGATCCGGTCGCCGAGGATCCCCTCCGGGCGCCGGTGGATGATGAACACCAAGACCAGCCCGAGGAAGACGAACTGGAGCGGTGCGATGTTGTCGGTCGCGTACGCGAGGAACGTCACCGGGTCGAGCGAGACGAGCGCGTCGGCGAACGACGGCGGCGTCTCCGCGTCGATGAGCCCGCGGACGACCCCGCCGACGCGGCGCGGCCCCTCGAACAGGACCGCGGCGAAGACGATGCCGCCGAGGACCGAGCCGGTGTTCGACCCCGACCCGCCGATGATCACCGCGATGAACACGTAGAACGTGAGCAGGGGGCGGAACTGCGGGGTCGGCGAGACGTTGCCCTGGCTGCCGAACCAGAGGATGCCCGCGAGCCCCATCAGCGCGCAGCCGATGACGAACACCTTGATCTTCACGAGGTTCACGTCCTTGCCGAGCGAGTCGGCGACGAGTTCGTCCTCCCGGATCGCCTTCATCGTCCGGCCGAACGGCGAGCGGCCGAGGCGTTCCACCAGGAGGTAGAACCCGATCAGGAAGGCGGCGAGGACGGCGATGTACCCCCACCCGATGAGGATCGGGTTGGAGATCCCGAGGCCGTCTGCGCCGAAGACGCCGAAGACGAACTCGCCGAACGCGGTCGGCGTCCCCGCCTGCCCGTCGACGAGGAACAGCTCTCGGACCGGATTGTCCGGCATGCCCATCCCGCGACCGCCGCCCGTTCCGGCGCCGACCGTGTCGCGCAGGAAGTTGTCGAAGGCGCTCGACTGGAGCGACAGGCGGACGATCTCCGAGAGCCCGAGCGTGACGATGGCGAGGTAGTCGGCCTTGAGCCGCAGCGCGGGCAGGGCGGCGACGGCGCCGAGCACGGCCGCCATCGCGACGCCCGCGGCGATCCCCACCGGGAGCGGCAGGCCGAGTCCGGGCGGGCCGAACGCGGGGTCCGGCGAGCGGACGACCATCCCCATCGTGTAGACGCCGACGGCCATGAAGCCGGCGACGCCGATGTTGAAGAGGCCGGTGTACCCCCACTGGAGGTTCAGGGCGAGCGCGGTGAGCGCGTAGACGAGACCGAGGAACGTCAGCGTCTCCATGAGCCCGACGACGCTGTTGAGCCCGTCGGTGAACGTCAGCAGCGTCGCGGCCGCGTAGATCGCGAGCAGCGTCCCGACGACGAGGCCGAGGTCGCTCTCTCGGGCGGCCTTGACCAGCGCCGCCGTCGCGCTCTCGGGCGCCTCGGGCGCGCTCCCGGAGGATACGGACCCGGAGTCGCCGGGGGCGTCGGCGTCGCTCATGTTGTCGTCACCCCGCCGAAGAGCCCCTCGGGGCGCAACAGCAGCATGAGGATCATCACGCCGAAGGCCGCGGCCTGGTTGAAGTCGGACGGGATCCAGATCGTCGACGTGGTGAACACGACCCCGATGACGAGGCCGCCGGCGATGGCGCCGTAGACGGAGCCGATCCCGCCTAAGATCACGGCCGCGAAGATCAACAGGAGCAGGAGCCAGCCGAAGTCGAACTGGATCGTCCCGCGGAGCAGGACGTAGAGGTAGCCGGACGCGCCCGCGAGCCCGCCGCCGATGACCCACGTCGCGGTGACGACGCGTTCGGCCGGGATGCCGGTGATGAGCGCGAGGTCCTTGTTGTCGGCCATCGCCCGCATCGCGGTCCCGAGCTTCGTGTGCTGGAGCATGGCGTGCATCGCGAGCATCAGCCCCACCGCGGCGACGAGGATGGTGAGCTCGTGCGCGTTCACCGACAGTCCGAGCGGATCGAACGCGAGGTTCGACTGCTCGACGCTGGCGGTGACACCGCGCCGGTCGGAGCCGTAGCCGAACTGGAGCAGGTACCGGACGATGAGCGCCGCGCCGATGGAGGCGATGAGCAGCGCGATCCCGTCGCGGTCGCGCATCGGCTTGTAGAACCCCCGGTCGAGCGCCACCGCGAGCAGCGCGGTGACGACAAACGCCGCCACCAGCCCGACGAGGATGGCGGCGGGCGTCGTGAGGATGTGCGCGCCGATGTCCCCCGGCGAGGCGCTCCCCGCGTCGCGGACGGTCAGGAGCGCGCGGACCGGCACGTCGCCGAACCCCGCGATCAGGAACGCCACGCCCCACCCGGAGAACGCGCCGACGCTGACGAGGTCCCCGTGCGAGAAGTTCGCGAACGAGAGGATGCTGTACGTCATCGAGAGCCCGATTCCCGCGAGCCCGATCACGAGGCCGATGACGACGCCGTTCCAGAGGTTCGAGCCGAGCCGGTCGACCGAGATCGACCCACCGACCGGGCCGAGGCCGACCCCCGCGAGCTTCGCCGCGAGGTCGACGAGGAGCAGGCCGCCGAGGAGGGTGACGAGGAGAAGCCCCGGCCGGGCCCGCGCCGAGTCGACGATCGACGAGTCAGTTGTTCCCATGTGTACGTCTCACTGTCACAGGGTGAGACACCGAGCGGTAAATAACTCGCTGTTCGGACAAGAATCCTCGAAACCGCCTGACAGCTCTGACGGGGCCGGAGCGTCAGTCGCCGCCCGCCGCCCGCGCGTGGCGCCGCGCGGCCTCCGGCGACCGCCCCTCGCGCAGCAGCGCCTCGACGAACAGCTCGCCCGCCTTGTACGACGACCGGACCATGGCGCCCGACGCGCAGTAGAGGAAGTCGAACTCCTCCTCGGCGACCCGGCGCCACGTCTCGAAGACGTCCGGGTGAACGTACTCGAACACGTCGAGGTGCGAGCGCGAGGGCTGGAGGTACTGGCCGAAGGTGACCACGTCGACGCCGACCTCGCGGAGGTCACCGAGCGTCCGGTACACCTCGTGGTCGTACTCGCCGACGCCGAGCATGAGGCTCGTCTTCGTGTGGATGTCGGACTCGCGGTCGACCTGATCGAGGACCGAGAGGGACTGCTCGTAGTTCGCGCGCCGGTCCCGGACCGGCCACTGGAGCCGCTCGACCGTCTCGACGTTGTGCGCGATCACGTCCGGCTCCGCGTCGATGATCCGCCGGATCGCCTCCGGGTCGCCCTGGAAGTCCGGGATGAGTGTCTCGACCAGCACCTCCGGGTCGCGACGCTTAATCGCCCGGATCGTCTCGGCGAACTGCGCCGACCCGCCGTCCGCGAGGTCGTCACGGTCGACGGAGGTCAAGACGACGTAGTCGAGCCCGATCTCGGCGACCGCGTCCGCGACGTTCGCGGGCTCGTCGGGGTCGAGCGGCTCCATCCCGCCCGTCTCGACGTCACAGAAGTTACACCCGCGCGAGCAGCGGTCGCCGAGCAGCATGAACGTCGCCGTGCCGGGGCCGTCCTGCCCCGACCAGCACTCGCCCATGTTCGGGCAGTTCGCCTCCTCGCAGACCGTGTGGAGGTCGTGGTCGCGGAGGGTGGACTTGATCTCGGTGAACCGACTCCCGGACGGCGGGCGCGACTTCAGCCAGTCCGGCTTTCGGCGGCCGCGTTGCATGGTCGACCCTTGGCGTCCGAGCGCAAAAGGGTGCGGGTCGGCGGGGGTCGCATACCGGGTTTCGGAAGTCGCGGCGGGTCACTGGCGGCAGTGCGGTGCGGCCACTACCGGGAGAACGCGGCCGACGGGAAGAAGAGGCTAGGCCGAGAGTTGAACTCGGGGTCTCGTCCTTCCCAAGGACGCGCTTTACCGAGGAGTCCTTCGGCCCTGAAAGCGGCTACCGTTGCCGTAACACTCCACTTTGCGTGCTTCTTATCACTCTATTAACAACTCTACTTATGAATGAATTGGGTATTCGGCCCCGTGTGCCGTCTGTGGACACCAGAAAACGACAAACGTGTTCGGATGAGCGCTGTCCTACTCGACACATCATAATTGTGAGAGGTGCTGTGCGGTTCATACGTGTGGCCCCACTTCATCGGGGGGAGTATCCCCATTCGTTTCAGAAATGCCGTGGTGAATTAGCTGGAAAGGAGAGGGTGCGTATTGAACCTGGTCATAGAGTACCTGCTCGTTTTGGATACTATCTATATGTCTAGTTTCCCACGAGATTCTCAGTGAAAAATCATATACAACCAGAGAATCACCGCGGTGTATGGACTCACGGTTAGAATCGCTTCTTCTCGGGAAGTCGTTGAACCTATCGCTTCGGTATCTCGGCTACTCGGTCATCCTCATGGCCTTGTTCTTCGGTCAACTCTATCTTGTTGGAAATTCCGGTATGGGAAACTCATTTGATTTGCTTATGAGCCCGCTTGGAGTCACGGTATCTGCGATTATTCTGGCAGGGGTACATACACACCGAAACGACGGAATACTCGTGAGTATCGCCGTCGCCGTCATCATCATGAGCGGCTCTACCCTGTATACTGTCATCTCGCTTAATCACCCCCAACCTCACTATGGGATTTTAACCGGCGTGGGGTCAGCAATTTTGTATGGCGTCCCAATAGGGATTGTATCATCTACTGTTGCGTTTGCTTTACGGCGATTTTTCCCTACCCAATCGGCTGTAGCAGAGACAAAATAGAAATATAACGACTCCTCCACCCAGTAAACTCTGGGAACCGTTCCGGAGGTCTCCTGTACTGACCGAAGCGACTCACCACATCGAGGTACAGAGGGAACAGCCCCTTCGATGATGTGGCTCACGACCGACGACAACCGGGCCAAATCCGGTGAAACCTCTACCGTATCTCGCCGCATCGAGGGTGTGTCATAACTTAGTCATCGTCGGCGGTGTACGCCCCGCCACGACGCTTGACACGTGCGACGACGAGTCGCCCGTCGTCCTGCCGGAAACTTACGGAGAGCCGGAACTCCCCGACGCGTATTTTCTTGTACGGGCTGTTCTGGAGCGGCTCACCGTAGTCCGGCGGGTCGCGCCACGGCGAGGAGACGATCTCATCGAGCTTGTCGAGTATCCGGTCTTGGTCGGCGGGGGACAGTCCGTCGAGGTCGTCTTCGGCCGTCGAGGAGAGTTCCCACGTCCACCCGTCGTCACTCATCGCTCGTGCCGAACCGCTCGCGGGCTGCCTCGGCGCTCGTCGTTCGTCCCTCGCGGACGTCCTCTTCGGCTTCGAGCAGGGCGACGAGTTCGTCGCGGTCGAACGTCGGGAACTCGACGGCGTCCCGAAGCGTGTACCGGATGAACTCGCTCCGACTGTTGAACCCGCGTCCCTGCCACGTATCGTCTATCTGTTCGAGGAACGACTCGGTGAGTTTGAAGTTCACCGTGGCGATGTCGTCTCCACCGTCGTCGTCTGTGGCCGCTTCAGACATATAGACGTAATACGCTGGTCTTACCAATAGTCGTTTCGGCGGAGCCTCACTCACCGCGTAACCGACGTGGATAGCCGCATCGAGGGGGTGTTCTATCACATTGCTGACTAAGCTTCAGTCATTCCTCTGTGAGCGTCGATTAGCGAAATCCGGGGTGTCACTTGAGGGGACGCGCTCCCGGTCGATTTCGGGGCAATCCTGCCGCTGTCTGTGACTTAGTTTGTGTGCCCTGACATTTTAGCGAATCGCATGACGGCGAGGGATGCCCTGTTTAGCGAGAGACGCGAATCTTGAACGGGTTTCGTTCAGACGAGCGTAGTCAGAAAAGTGTGCGTACAAGGAGTGGACGGCAGAAAGAGCCTAGGCCGAGATTTGAACTCGGGGTCTCGTCCTTACCAAGGACGCGCTTTACCGCTAAGCTACCCAGGCACTCAGGGTGCGTACACCCCGCTTTTCCGCCTTCTGCACTCGATTCTATTACACAGCCGTATAAGAATGTGATGAAAGCCACCGGGCGTGCCGTACCGTGACGTGCCCAAATCGTAACTCGGTGAGCAAGCCCCCTCGATGAGGCATAGCACAAGACGAGAAGCTACAGAATCAACCTCTCTTCGGAAGCATAGCAATAGACACTCCGAACTAACAACGTAGCAGTAAGCGCAGAGTCAAGTGCCACTTCTGGTGAGGTATCCCATCGTTCAAGAACCTCAGTATCATCTCCGTGTGCGCCACCTTTATTTCTAATCTCGGCTAACGCGAAGACTCTACGCTTGTGAATGCGCTTTACCAAATCATCTCCTTGTAGATGGTTGACGACAGGGACTATGCCAGAGGCACTTCCATAGTCTCGGTCGTCGCTACCGTACTTATCCCCAACATTTCTAAGAAAGTCCTCAAACGCCCTCCCCGTGGCACTAATTGAATCTCGCGGACTTTGTGTGTGCTTCAAATAGCCGTTTGATAAGTCCGTTTTTGTGTCTTCATCCAAGAAAGACATCAGTTCTTCTCCTAATATCTCATCCAGATATATCCTCACCTCCAGCTCCGAATCAAGAGACTCTCGAAGTTGCTCGATTGAGTGGGTAGAGTCCGTTGGTATCTCCCGAACCTCAATAGAAACGTCTCCTTCTTCGGTCAATATTCCCGCATACTGACCTAATCGCTCAAAATAGGTCTGCATATACTCTTGTCCACTTGCTAAGTCCTCATATGCGGCGTAGACCATCTTCGAGGCTTGCTCAGATGAATAGCCGCGATTCAGATAAGTCGCATAATCTATGAATGGCTGATGCCTCAATAGTGCTTTCTCGATAACGGCGTTTCTGTCACCGGGTGGCAATTGTTGTATCAGGTCGCTGTATTCAATATCAACGGTATAACCACCATCTACAACAACAATCTCCAACTCTTGTAGCACCTTGACTGATTCCCGTACCTTGCGTTCGGATTCATCAGCGAATTGGGCTACGGTCTTCTCATCAGCCCGCTCCTCCAACTCTGAAAGTGCGAACAATATCTCCGTTATGTCCTCTGGTGGGACTACGTATGCGGGAAACATTCACTCTGAGTCTTTATTCTTGAGCGAGTCTATCAAAGCAATAACTTCCTCACTCTCCCAATCCTCCGATGAGACCTCGATATTGACCGTAACATCGAAGCCCGATTCTACACTCTCCTCGATGGTTTGGGACACCTCGACATTCTCATCCTGAGAATCTGTGGAAGGGGAAGGCGTAGTCGTATCAGGAGATTCCAAATCTTCATCTTCTCCTTCACTATTGTCTTCTTCTTCTTCGTCATCCTCCTCAATGGGAAGTTCTTCCTGAGCAGGTTCTTCGTCTTCTTCTGCCTCTTTCGGCTCTTCCGAGGCTGAATCAGAGAGAAATTCAGAATATTCTTCGTTCACAACCAGACGAGTCGGGTAGCCACTCTGTCCTCGCTTATATTCTCCAACCCCACATTCATCCAAGACTTGCAAGAACGTACCTGCGGCAGACTCAAGTGTTCTATCACTCACTCCAAAGTCGAAATTAATGCCCATCTCGCTTTGAACGACTTCTCTCTCAAGATACTGTTCTCCATCGTCACTCGTCAGACTTCCCCCAACAATATCGAGGAGTGCGTTGTAGAAATCATATTTCTTAACCAGACTTCTGAACAGTTCTTTTTCTTCCTCATCAGAAAGCCTTCCATAACCAATTCGCTTGCCTTCTGTCGTCGGTTTGTAGCCGTTTTCTGTTTTCTCAAATCGCTCTTCTGTAGGAGATTGTTGATACTGGCGAGCTGTCGCTGTCGTGTCGAAGAGGACAAGGACACCGCGTCAGCGGTGTCCGACACGGATGATTCCGCTAGATGCGTTTGGGTCGGAATCGGTCGCAGCGGACCTGTTACAGCAGGTTCGCTGGCGTGACGGCGTTTCCTGTCCTCGCTGCCGTTCTGACCGAACGGTCAGAAACGGCAGCTACGGGCACTTTCAGCGGTATCTCTGTAAGGATTGCGACCGCACGTTCAACGATAAGACCGGCACAATCTTCGCTCACTCGAAGATCGCACTCCGCAGATGGTTGTTCTCGATCTACGCGTTTTTGCGGTTTAACACCAGTCTCAGGCAACTACAGTGCGAAATCGATGTCACCTACAAAACGATCCACAGGCGTGTCGAGCGCTTCACCGAAGCGCTCGACGCGCCGTCACTCGATCTCCGTGGCCCGGTTGAAATTGACGAGTTCTACGTCTCTGCCGGCTTGAAAGGCCGCGAGCGCGACCGCTGGTCGCGCTCTCGCGGCCTCTCACGACGTGGACGCGGAACGTATGACCAAGACAAACCACCCGTGTTCGTCCTCGTGGATCGCGGCACCGAGCAACGGTACGTTGTGCCGGCGAAATCCGCAGACGAATCGACGATCCGGCTCCTGCTGGCTGACCGCCAGCAGGAGCCTCTCACTGTCTATACCGACGGATTTCGTGCGTACGATCCGCTTATTGAAGACGAGAAATTCGACCGCGAATACGTCGTTCACGGAGACGGTGAGTACGCCGACGAGGAGGTCCACGTGAACACCTGCGAGAGCCACGCGTCGCTGGCGCGACGGTGGCTCTCGCCGCATCGAGGCATCTCAAAAGATCGCCTCACACAGTATCTCCGAGCGTTCCAACTTAGACGAGAACTCTACCGCAAACCCGGACGAAAAGCGCTCAAACACGCCGTCAAAGCCACTCTCTGAAATCAACAATGTGCTACAGAAGAGCGTCTCAAATAGTCCAAGTCGAACAGCGGCTTCCAGAGTTCTACTGAAGGTGCTACCCTGTAGGTCTTCAACACCTTCTTCTAATTCGTCCTTATCCGTCTCTGAAACATCACGCAACTCCTCACAGAGTAGTTTGATATTATCAATTGTCGCATCGTATGGAGGTTTTTCGTAGCTCATACTATGGGGTTGACTCACCCCCACTACAATAAAATTCGGCAGAAGAGTAATAACTGTAAAACGACAGGTAGACTGATTTGTAGTGCTACCAGATTTGCTCCACCGCTGACGACCGCGTTTCCGAGTCCGAGTGGAGATACTTCATCGTCGTCGTCACGCTCTTGTGGCGAAGTTGCTCCTTCGCGTGGTGTGGCCCGACGTGGTTCGCCCAATGAGTCGCCACGCCGTGCCGGATGGAGTACCACGTCACGTCCTTGTTCTTTGGAATCGAGACGTTCCCCTCCTCGATGAGTCGGCGCAGGAGGTAGTTGCACGACTTCGAGCTGTATCGCGTGCCTTTCTTCGTGAGCCACAGCTCGTCTCGGTCTTGGTACTTCTCGTAAGTCGCCCGCTCATCGAGCCAGCGACTCAAGACGTTGACCGTCCGGTTCTTGAGGGTACAGTTCCAGTACGCCTCGTTCTTCGTGGATTCCTCTTTTGGAATGTTCAGCTCGTGGGATTCCAGATTAACCCAATCCACCGACGCCCGCCCCACCTCGATGGGTCGAAGTCCGGTGTCGAGCGTGACCGCGATGAGCGACGGGACTTTCCACGAGTTGGCCTCTTTGAACTCCTCGGGGCCGATTTTCTCCTTCGGAACGCCCTCAAGCCGAGCGAGGTAGGTCTTGATTCGGTCGCGTTCTTCGGGAGTTACTGAGTGGTAGCTCTTGACCGACCCGTATTCGAGCGCGGCGCTGTATAGCTGTTTGAACGCCCCTCGATGTAAGTAATCACGCTCCTCGCCGTTCGCTTGGCTGAGGTCGAGGTCGGGTTCCCACTCCCAATCCGTCCCGTGCGTGTGGTTGTGGTACTTGAAATACCGCTTGATGACCTTGAGGTGGTGGAGGACGCTGGAATCAATCATCGAGTCGGACATATTCAGGAGGCGGATGAATCGGTCTGCCTCCGCCGGGGTGAGTTCCGTCGTGTACCGCTCCTCGTAGTCCCACAGCCAGCGGAAGACCGTTTCCAGCTTGTAGTGGGTGGACTTCAGCGTGGTATCGGCCAGTCCCTCGCCCTTCTCAGGGTTCTTCCCGTAGGTGGCGAGCCACGTCAGTACCTCCTCTTTGAAGTCACGGTAGTCCTCCGCGACGTTGACGCCGAACTTCTCCAAGTCCTCCTTCGTCCGTTTGCTCACGAGAGGGAACGGGAACTCGATGGGTTCGGGCGCTGGAAGGATAGCCTCCTCCTCACCAACATCCGAGGGAAGGTTGTCGAGGGGGTCGCCTTGGTAGGTCATTCAAGCCCCCCACCGAAGGATACACACTCCCCTTCGGGTACATTCCGGGTGGTTACACTCTGTTCCTGAGTTACACTCAGAATCGCAATACTGCGGCCTGTTCGTCGCTTAGCGTTTTCGACCATTTGCTCACACCTTATTTCACTTTTAGAGAAGACGCAAAGTGGAGTGTGAAGGCCTGAGTCCCCCGAAATGGAACCGCGCGTCCCTAATATCGGCGAAGTCCTTACCAAGGACGCGCTTTACCGCTAAGCTACCCAGGCACGCAATCAGTTGTTGACCGGATTCGACTTTATGGGTTTCGATCCGGCGACGCGGCGTCGGGGGATCCCGCGCCGTCTCGGAGGGTCGCCGCGCGGATCACCGGTCGGTCGCGCTGACGGCCCGCTCCGAGATGTCGGCGATGCGGTTCGCGGTCGCCTCCGGCAGCGCGCGGCCCGCGGGCGGGAACTCGCCGTCGCAGTCGGCCGCGAGGTCGCGGGCGTATTCGAGCAACTCCGCGGGCGGGTCGCCGCCGACGGCGGTGGTGCCCGCGACGACGGCGAGCTCCATCGCGTCCACCTCCAGGTTGCGGTCGAGTTCGGCCGCCGTTTCGGCGTCCGTGCCCTCGCGGTCGCGGAGCGTCTGGTCGCGGCCGAACGCGCGCACCACGTCGACGGCTGGCCGGGCGGCGTCGGTACACGCCAGAAGCGAGAAGCCGCGGGAGACGAGCACGTCGGCGGCGAGGATGTCCATGTCCGCGTCGATGTCGGCGGCGGCGGTCGCCGCCGTCACCCACGGCTCGTCGTGAGCGACCGTCCGGGTGAGGCGCAACCCCTCGTAGATGAGCTGCACGCCCGCGGCGCGGTCGGCCACGTCCCCGAGGTCGACGGCCGGTTCCAGCGCGCGGGCGGTGACCAGCGCCAGCACGCCGGGGGTCACCGCCGCGTCGCCGATTCGGGCGTCGAGGGCCTCGCGGAGCTGTTCGGGTTCGACGTCCGCGAGCGCCTCGCGCGCGGCGTCACGCGCTCGCGCGGCATCGTCCATTGTCGTTTCGTAGACGAGCGAAGGGCAAAGACCTTTGGAAACGAACGGGATTCCGTCTCGTGATCCGAACCCGAACCGACGGCGACGTGCGCGTCGTCACGCTCGACCGCCCCGAGGCGCGCAACGCGCTTCGGCCCGCCGACCTGACCGTCCTGCGCGAGGCGTTCGAAGCGCCCGCGGACGGAGACGCCCCGCCCGTGACGTACCTCCGCGGCGCGGGCGACGCCTTCTGCGCGGGCGCCGACCTCGACGCTGTCGCCGCGCTCGACGACCCGGACGCGTTCGCGCGGCGGGGGCAGCGCGCGGTCGCCGCCGTCGAGGAGTCGCCGTCGATCGTCGTCTGCGGGGTGGACGGCCCGGCTCGGGGCGGCGGCGTCGAACTGGCCCTGGCGGCGGACGTCCGGGTCGCCACCCCGCGGGCAACGCTCGGCGAGCCCGGCGTCTCCCTCGGGCTGTTCGGCGCCTGGGGCGGCACGGTGAGGCTCCCGCGCGTCATGGGCGAGGGCGAGGCGCTCGACTTCGCGCTCTCGGGGCGAGTCCTCGACGCCGAGGCGGCCCTGCGGACCGGGCTCGTCTCCCGCGTCGTCGACGACCCCCGCTCGGTGGCCGACGAGATCGCGGCGGGCGAGGCCGACGCGCTCGCGGCGATCAAGCGTCGGATCCGCGACCGCCGCGAGGGCGAGGCGCAGGAACGGGCGGAGGCCGCGGCGTTCGCTGAACTTCACGACGCGCACGCGGAGGACATCGCCCGACGGCGCGACCGGTGATCGACCGGGCGGGCGCCGGCCGCGTCCGCCCGCCGTCCCGATGTGACAGACTTAAGTGAGTCTCCGTCTAACTACGAGATGCGAAGCACGCACCGGTAGTGTAGTGGTATCACGCAACCTTGCCATGGTTGCAACCCGAGTTCAAATCTCGGCCGGTGCATTTTGCGAACGAAGTGAGCAAAATCACCGAGAGATATCTGTGCGCGGGCAGCGCGCCTCCTCGACCGAATCGCGCGGGCGCCGTCGCCGATCGACGGGCCGGGCAGCGGCAGACCCCGTCCGTTTAACAGCGCGTGTGTGTTCTGTTCGGGTATATGGTTGAGCCGCTTCTTCTCGTCGGCGTCGCGGTCGCGGCGTTCGTCGGATACAACATCGGTGGGGCGACGACCGGACCGGCGTTCGGGCCGGCGGTCGGCGCGGACGTGATATCGAAGGCGGGCGCGGCGGCGCTGATGTCGCTGTTCTTCTTCGTCGGGGCGGGGACGCTGGGGCAGCGCGTGGTGACCACGCTGGGCGAGGACCTCGTCACCGGCGCGAACGTGTTCACGCTGGAGACGAGCATCATCGTGCTCTTCTTCATCGGCGGCGCGCTGTTCGTCGGCAACTTCGCCGGCGTCCCGGCGTCGACGTCGATGACGGCGGTCGGCGCCATCGCCGGACTCGGGATCGCGACGAACACCCTCGACTGGGCCGTGATGGGCGAGATCGCGATCTGGTGGCTCGTCGCGCCGATCATCGGGTTCTGGGTGTCGGGCGTCGTCGGCCGCTACTTCTACTCGGCGATCGACCGCTGGGTGGCGATCGAGAGCACCGAGGGCGCGCTGTTCGAACTCGACCGGTCGGGGCTGATACCGCGGCCGGTCCTCGGCCCGAACACGACGCGACGCGAGCTGACGGGGGGGGTCGTCGTCATCTCCATCGGCTGTCTGATGGCGTTCTCCTCCGGCACCTCGAACATCGCGAACGCCATCGCGCCGCTCGTCGCGCTCGACGGCGTGGAGATGACGCCGATGATCCTCCTCGGGAGCGCGGCGGTCGCGGTCGGCGCGTTCACCATCGCCCGGCGGACGCTGGACACGCTCGGTAACGACATCACCGACCTCCCGCTGACGGCCGCCATCGTCGTCGCGGTCGTCTCCTCGGGGATCGTGATCAGCCTCTCGGCGGTCGGCATCCCCGCCTCGTTCGTCATCATCGCGACGATGTCGATCGTCGGGCTCGGCTGGGGCCGCGCGACGCGCACGGTGACCGTGCGACAGGGAATAAGCGGCGAGAAGGAGCCGGCGGTCTCCGTCGGCGCGCTGGCGGCCGACGAGATGCCGGAGATCGGCGAGGGCGACGCGAGCGACGTGCCCTCCGCGTCCGACCTGTTCAACCCCGGGACGAGCGCGCGCGTCGTGCTGATGCAGAACGTCGTGCCGATCCTCTCGACGGTCGGCGCGCTGGTGACGTTCGCCGTGCTCTTCAGGCTCGTCTGGTAGGGCGGGGTCGGCGCCCCGCGGGGTCGGTCACCTGCCGAAACGGCGCTGGCGGTCCTGGAAGTCCAGCACCGCGCGAAGGTACTCGCGCCGGCGGAAGTCGCGCCAGTTCACGTCGGTGAAGTAGAGCTCCGCGTACACCGACTGCCAGATGGCGAAATCGGAGAGGCGCTCGGCGCCGGTCTTGATCACGAGGTCCGGCTCCTCGGGGAACAGCAGCCGCTCGGCGATGTCCGTCTCGTCGATCGCCTCGGGGCTCACCTCGCCGTCGGCGACGTCGCCGGCCAGTTCGCGGACCGCGCCGGCGAACTCCGCCTTCCCGCCGAGCCCGACCAGGATCCTCACCGGCGCGTCGATGGATTCCGGCGCCGCGTCCGCGCCCCGGTCCGTCGCCGCGCCCGAACTGCCGCCGTCGAACTCGTCGGCCTGTGGCCCGCGGACCACGGTCTGCTCCGGCGCGTCGAGCCGACGTAACTCCCGGACGAGCGTCGGGGCGACCGCGCGGTCGAGAACGGAGACCGAGACGGTGACGCGCTCCGCGCCGTACTCGAACGCCCAACGGATCGCCGACGACAGCGTGTCGAAGGCACCGTCGGCGAGGAGGTCCCGCTCGGTGAGCACGAGGGCGACGTGCGCCGGCGGCTCGGCGTCGTGGAGGCGGTGGCGCGTCGCGAGGTACGCGTCGTAGAGACCCACGTCAGGTCGATCCGGCCGCGCGTATAAATGGCTTCCCGCCGACGAGGGGTTTAATTCGCCGACGCGCATACCACGGGTGATGGCAGACAGCTACCGCGGGGTGTTCGGCGCGATCCCCTACGCGTTCCGCGCGACCGAGTCGTGGACGATGCGCGCGTACGCCGCGCTCGGCGCGCTGGCGGCCGGGTTCGTCGCGCTCGTCGTCACCCTCGCCTTGGTCGTCTGGATGGGCGAGACCGCCTCGGCGCAGGGGGGGACGTTCCTCTTCTCGCGGTCGCTGTACGTGGTCGCCGGCCTCGCGGCCGTCGGGCCGCTGCTCGCGCCGATCCTGTTCGTCGCCCGGCGCCACCGCCGCGGCGACCGCGTCGCGGCGACGTACGACCGGTGGATGGGCGTCGCCGGCTTCCTCTTCCTGCTCTCTCTGTACCTCGGGATGATCGTCTCGGCGCCCGAGGGGCTCCGGGACCCGAGCGACTCCGTGATCGTCAACGCGCTGTACGACCTCCCGCAGCTCGCCGGGTTCGTCCCGCCGGTCGCGGCCGGGCTCGCCGTCTTCGCGACGCACTTCCGGCTCCGCGGCGGCGCCGACGACGGGTCCCCCGACCGCGCCGAGTCGACCGGGGGCGGCGGCTCGGCGTGAGCCGCCCCCCGCCGGCCGCGGCTCGAAAGCCCGAAGGCGCCGGACCGACTACCCGGACGCAATGACCGACGAGAAGGAGAGCACGTTCCTCGTCACGCACGTCGAGAGCGACTCGGCCGTGCTGAAGGACGTCCACGACGGACAGGTCCACACGCTGAGTTCGAACCCCGGCCTCGACGTCGACGACGCCGTCGAGGCGACCGTCGCGCCGGACCCGCCGATGGAGGTGACCTATCAGGTGATCGAGGTCGCGGAGCGCCGGTCGCTGTCGATCGAGGAGAGCCCGGAGCCGCCGACCGTCCACGAGCGGGAGCTCGCCGCGGAGACCGCGACGGGGGAGCTCTCCCGCGAGGAGCGAGCGGGCGTCGGCGAGGTCCACGTGTTGACGCCGCCGGAATCGGAGACGGAGGCGGCGGTCGGGGACGTGATCGACGACCGCGAGGGGACGCTCTCGCGCGCGGCCCGGCTCGGCGTGAACCGCGTCGAAATCCGGTCGGAGCCCGGCGTCGTCGCCGTGCGGTACCTCCCGTAGGCCCCGCGAGCGCGCCGGTCGCTCAGTCGTCGTCGGACCCGACTGGCTCGTCGTCGGACCTGACTGACCGTTACCGCCGAGCGGGTAGGCCGTTCGAAGGCGCCGAGCGGCCGCGTTATCGAGGCCGTGGACGGTCGGACGAGAGGCCGCAGCCACCCAGATAAGAAGGCTTATTCGCGCCCGCAGAGGAAGCGGTATTTATGGTAGCGATCGAGGTGCCGGAAGTCGACTACACCGACTACTCGAACCGGCAGCTCGCGGCGGTGCCGCTCGCCTTTCTGGTCCTCGCGCTGGCGATCATCGGCGGCTGGGTCGTGGCCACCGGTGCGCCGGCGAACCTCGGACTGGAGTTCACCGGCGGCGTCGAGCTGCGAGTCGCGGACGAGGCGAACGGGGACGTCGAACAGCAGATCCGGACGGCCTTCGACCGCCAGCCCGACTCGGTCCGGACGATCCCTGGCGACGACGTGGTCGTCGTCACGTTCCAGGCGGCCGAGGACGACCCGGAGGGGCTCGCGGACGACCTCCAGGACCAGGCGGAGGCGGCTGGCCTGACGACGACCGCGGTCGACCAGGTGTCGCCGAGCTTCGCGAGCGACACCGCGCGGACCGCGCTGTTCGGCGTGGCGCTCGCGTTCCTCGGGATGAGCGTGCTGGTGTTCGCGCTGTTCCGGACGTTCGTTCCCTCGCTGGCGGTCGTCGCGTCCGCGTTCTCGGACCTCGTGATACCGATCGCGGCGATGAACCTCCTCGGCATCCAGATGACGCTCGGAACGATCGCGGCGCTGCTTATGATCATCGGGTACAGCGTTGACTCGGACATCCTGTTGAACGACTCCGTGCTGCGCCGGACCGGCGAGTTCTACGAGTCGGTCAGCCGCGCGATGCGGACCGGGGTGACGATGACGCTCACCTCCATCGCCGCGATGGTCGTGATGGCCGTCGTCGCCTCGGTGTTCGGGGTCGGGCTCCTCCGTGACATCGGGATCATCCTCTCGGTGGGGCTCTGCGCCGATCTGATGAACACGTACCTGCTGAACGTCTCGCTGCTTCGCTGGTACAAGTTCGAGGGGGTGGCCCGGTAATGCTCGAACCGATCAAGGAGAACTGGCGGATCCTGCTGCTCGTCCTCGTCGTGGTCGGGTCGACGGTGACGCTGTTCGGCCCCGGGTTCGGGCCGGAGCCGGCGCCCGGCGAGAACGCGAGCGAGGCCCGCCAGGGGATCACGAACCTCCAGTACGGGCTCGACCTGGCCGGCGGGACGCGCGTCCGCGCGCCGCTGTCGGGATACACCGCGACGGACGTTGCGTTCGGGGGTGACACACCGGGGACGGTCGCCGAGGCGGTGGCGGCCGAGCTCGACAACGCGTCGGTCCGGAACGTCGGCGTCGTCCCCGAGGAGGGCGCGGTGGAGGTCACGGAGCCGTCCGTGACCGAGTCCCAGTTCCGCGCGGCGATGGACGCGAGCGGGTACGAGTACGGCGACATCCGCGAGGGCGTCACCCAGGAGACCCGCGACGAGACGATGGAGGTCATTCAGGGGAAGATCAACGAGGCGGGCCTCTCGGGCGGGAGCGTCCAGCAGGTCCAGTCGATCACCGGCGAGTACTTCATCCTCGTCGAGGTGCCCGGACAGGGGCGCCAGGAGGTGATCGACCTCCTCGAAGAGCGCGGGACCGTGCGGATCGACATCGCGTATCCCGACGGCAACGGGACCGCCGTGCAGGAGGGCGCGCTGATCCAAGACGACTTCGAGGAGATCGGGACCGCGGCACAGAGCGACCGCGGCACGGGTGCGTACGTGCCGGTCACCGTCCGGAACACCGCCGAGAACGGCCAGTCGCCCGCGCACAGCTTCCAGGACGCCGTCGCGCAGCGGGGGTTCCAGGACGCGTACCAGACCCAGGCGGACCGGTGCGGGTACAACCCCGAGACCGGCGGCATCGAGGTGGTGAACGGGGACCGGAACCCGTGTCTCCTGCTCGTCGTCGACGGGGAGGTCGTCAACTCCTTCGGGATGGATCCCGGGCTCGCCGACAGCATGGCGGCCGGCTCGTGGGCCGACACCGGGAACTTCCGCCTCACGACCGGCGAGTTCGCGGAGGCGCAGACCATCTCGCTGAACCTCCGCGCCGGCGCGCTCCCGGCCGACCTCGACATCAGCGGCGAAGGGACCTCCTCGTCTATCTCGGCCTCGCAGGGAGAGAACTTCCGGACGTACTCGCTTATCATCGGCGTCCTCTCGGTGTTCGCCGTCTCCGGAATGGTGTTCCTCCGCTACCGCGAGCCCCGCGTCGCCCTCCCGATGATCGTCACCGCGCTGACGGAGGTGTACGCGCTCCTCGGCTTCGCGGCGCTGCTCGGCTACCCGCTCGAACTCGCGGTGATCGCCGGCTTCATCGCGGTGGTCGGGACCGGGGTCGACGACCTCGTCATCATCGCCGACCAAGTGATGAGCGAGGGCGACGTGAGCTCCCGGACGGTGTTCAACTCACGGTTCCGCCAAGCGTTTTGGGTCATCGGCGCGGCCGCGGCGACGACGATCATCGCGATGTCGCCGCTGATGGTGCTGTCGCTCGGCGACCTCTCCGGGTTCGCCATCTTCACCGTCCTCGGCGTCCTCGTCGGCGTCCTGATCACCCGCCCAGCGTACGGCGACATCCTGCGCCGCCTGCTGACGGTCAGGTGAGCCGAGCCGATGTCGTCCGGGATTACACGCCGACCCGCGGGCCGGCGGGAGGCGAGTGACGCATGACCGGCTACGCCGAGATCGTCGTCATCGCCCTCGTGGCACAGCTCGCGGTGCTACCCGGCGAGAAGGTCCAACTCATGATCGCCGGGCTCGCGACGAAGTACGACCCGAAGGTCGTCGTCGCCGCCGCGAGCTCGGCGTTCGCCGGCTGGACCGCGGTCGAGATCGCGTTCGGCCGGGCGCTCCAGTCGGCGCTCCCGCCGGTCGCGCTCGACGCCGTGACCGCGACGCTGTTCTTCGTCTTCGCGGTGGCCCTGTACCGCTCCGCGCCGGCGCGCGGCGCGTCCCCCGCGGCCGAGCGCGACGGTGACGGGGGCGACCCGTTCGAGGAGCTCTCGCTCCCCGGACCGCTCGACAGGTACTCCGGGTCCTTCGGCGGCTTCCTGCCTATCTTCGCGCTCACCGCGACGGGCGAGTTCGGCGACAAGACCCAGCTGGTGACCATCGGGCTGAGCGTCCAGTACGGCGCGACCTCCGCCATCTGGGTCGGCGAGATGCTCGCGATCGTCCCGGTGAGCCTCGCGAACGCGTACTTCTTCCACACGTTCGCGGGGCGGATCGACATGCGGCTCGCGCACCTGGGCTCCGCGCTGCTGTTCGCCTTCTTCGGCGCGGACACCGTGTTGGCGATCGCGACCGGCTTCTCGGTGTGGGAGACGTTCGTCGGCGCGGTCGGCGGTTTCGCGGCCGGACTGTTCTGAAGCCCGCGCCTCCGCGTGCGCGATGCGGAATCGGCGTCCGGCGACCGGGACGGGCGCATCGCTGAGCTGATCAAATACTCGCGGCGCCCCGCGGCAGCAATGAAGCTCACACGCGGTCCGTTCGCGCTCGCCGTGGCGCTGCTGGTCCTCGTCGCCGCCACCGGCGGCGCGGTCGCGAACGACGACATCGTCATCAGCGGCGAGAGCGGCCAGCCGATCGAGCGGACCAAGTGGGCAGTCATCAACGCGTTCAAGCGCTTCTTCCCTGACGCAGCGGTCAGAACTCGTCGAGCGCCGACTGCTCGGCGGCGGCGAGCGCGTCCTCGCAGGTCGCCCACGACGCTCGCGCGCAGTCCGGTAGCGTCCCGTTGTCGCCGACGTACGCCGCGAGGAACGCCCTAGTGGCCGGGTCGCTCGGGTAACCGCTACCGAGGTCGTCGTAGTCCGGATACGCGGCGTCGATCTCGGCCATCGCGGCGTCTCTCTCCACCTTCGCGACGACGCTCGCCGCGCCGACGACGGGGTCGTCCTCGTCGGCGCCGTGGGCGGCCGTCACGTCGACCGGTGGGACGCGGTCGGCCCCCGCGGCGGCGTCCGCCTCGCCGCCCTCGGCGACGAAGCGCGCGAGCCGCTCCGCGAACCGCTCCTCGCTGGTGTCGCCCGCGTCGGCGACGGCGCGGACCGGTTCGGCGACGCCCGCCGGGAGACCGGCGAGCGCGGCCCGGACCGCGCGCGCCTGTCCGCGGACGGTGAGCGTGTTCATGTCGGTGTCCGCCCGGTCGATCTCGGCGGGCTCGACGCGGGCGACGCCGACGGCGACGGCCGGGTCGTCTCGGAGGGCCGCGGCCAGCTCCTCCCGCCGAGCCGGCGCGACGCGCTTCGAGTCGTCCACGTCGGCCGGCAGGCTCGCGGGGTCGGCGATCACCGCCGCGGCCACCATCGGGCCCAGTGCGGGCCCCTTGCCGGCCTCGTCGACGCCGAGGTACACGCGTGGTTAGTGGGCGTGCGGGGGGAAATACCTTCAGAAAGGGCGCGGGCTCAGTCGAGCAGGACCGCGCTGACCTGGCCGGTCTGTCCCGGACGGGAGGTGACGCGGGCGCGGCCGGCGGACGTCTCGATGATGGCGCCCTTGGTGACGATGTTCCGGCGGGCGTAGTTGACGTTCGCGGGGTTGTCGACGACGTTCTCGATCTCGGCCTCGCTGACCTCGCCGTCGGCGGCGACCTGCGCGACGTTCGTCGAGAGCGCGCGGACCTTCGTGTCCGTGCCGCGGGAGTCGATGTACTGGAGTCGCGTCTCGCCGACCGTGGTCTCGGCGGGCTCGCGGCCGAGCTGGTGGCGCTTCTTGTTCGAGGCGTGCTTGAGTCGGCCGCCGGTCCGCTTGCGCGCGGAGCGTCCCTGGTCTTTCATACGGGTACGAACAGCCAGCGAATACTTGAAGCGTTCGACTCGTCCCGGCGGAAGCGGCGGCGCGGGCGGGGCAGCGGCGCGAACCGGTCAGGCGAACGCGCGCTCGAACGACCGGACCCCCTCGTCGGTGCCGGCGAGGACGAGCTCGTCGCCGCGCTCGATCCGCGTCTCGGGGCCCACGTCGGTGATGAGGTCGCCGCCGCGCTCGATGGCGATGACGGTACAGCCGGTGGTCTCGCGGACGGCCGCCTGCCCGACGGTTCGACCGGAAAGGACCGGCGCCTCGCTCCTGACGACCTCGACGTGCGTGTCGAGCGAGAGCACGTCACGGTCGGCGAGCACCGCCGACGCGGACATGCGGCCCGTCACCGTCGAGAGGGAGAGCACGTAGTCGGCGCCCGCGCGGTGCATCTTCGGCACGCTCTCCGGGTCCTCGACCCGGGCGAGCAGCTCGACGTTCGGCGCCAGGTCGCGGATCACGAGCGTCGCGAACTCTGCCGTCGTGTCGTCCGGGAGCGCGAGGACGACGGTCCGCGCGTCGTCGACCCCCGCCTCCCGCAGCGTCTCCGGATCGGTCGCGTCGCCGACGACGTCGATCGCCTCGCCGTCCTCGCGGTCGACGACGGTCACCGGGAGGTCGGCGTCTTCGAGGGCGGTCGCGACCGTCTGTCCGACCTGTCCGTGTCCGACGACGACCGTCTCGCCGGCGCCGAACCGGCGGGCGGCCGAGTTCGTCAGGTCGACGAGCCGCTCGACCTGTCCCTCGGTGCCCGAGACGAGGAGGACCGTCCCGGCCGACAGCGTCGCGTCCGGCGGCGGCGCCGCCTCGAACGACCCGTTGAACCACGCGCCGATCACGTCGACGCCGGTGCGCTCCCCGATCCGACTGCCCGCGAGCGTCGACCCGGCGAGGCCGCTGCCGTGGTGGACCGACACCTCGGCGATCCGGAGCGAGTCGCCCACCGCGACCGCCTCGTCGAGGTCGGTCCGCACCGCCGTCGTCACCTTCGACGCGAGGCTCTCGCCGAGCAGCGACCGCGGGGACAGCACCTCGTCCGCGCCGGCGAGGCGGTGGTAGCGTTCGCGTGACGGGTCCTCGACGACGCTTATCGCGCGGACGTCCGTCGAGAGCTCCCGCGCGGCGAGCACGATGCTCGCGTCCACGCGGTCGGAGACGTCCGTGACCAAGGCGCGGGCGGCCCCGAGGCGGGCGCTCTCGAGCCCCGCGGTCGTCTCCGGGTCGGCGCGGACCACGGTGTGGCCCGCCTCGTACAGCGCCAGCGCCCGGTCAGGGTCGGGCTCGACGACGGCGTACGGGACCGCCTCCGACTCGAACTCGTTCAACAGCGCGTCGGAGCGCGTGGTGTCGGAACACACGACGACGTGCCCCTCGACGTCGCCCTCCAGCGACCGGGGGACCGTCGTCGAGAACGCGGATTCCAGGAGCGGGGTCGCGACCACCGGGAGCGCGCCGATGAGAAGGAGCATCCCGACCAGATCCATCACGGCGACGAAGGCGTGCATCTGCTGGCTCTGCCAGTCCGAGGCGTCGCCGCCGAAGCCGGTCGTCGTGAACATCTCGATCGCGAACTGGAACGACTCGATCAGGGTCCGAGGGTCGCCCTCGTAGACCCGCATCCCCCATCGGTAGGCGACGGCGGTAACCGTGAGCACGACGCCGAGGAAGACCGTGTACAACACGACCCGCCGCTTCCACGTGTCCATCGGCCCGCGGTACGCCGCGGCCGTACAAAAACGGGCGGCCTCGCGCGGGGCGACTTCCGCGACCGGTTCCGGGCGACCGCCGGCCGCGCCCTCAGGCGATCGGTCGGCGCTCGGACCGAAGTTCGATGGTTTAAGTTCCGGGGGCCGAACCGTCAGGCATGGTGCGGGACCCGTCGCGAGAGCCGGAGCCGCCGTCGGTCGACGAGGTGCTCGACGCGCTGGCCGACGACGCGGCCCGTCGGATCGTCGCGGCGCTCACCGAGCCGAAGACCGCGAGCGAGCTCTCCGAGGAGTGCGACATCCCCCTGTCGACGACCTACCGGAAGCTGGAGAAGCTCACGGACGCCTCCCTGCTCTCGGAGTCGACTGACATCCGGCGGGACGGGCAGCACACGACGCGGTACTCGGTGTCGTTCGACGCCGTCACCGTCTCGGTCGACGGCGACGGCGACGCGGACCGCCGCGAGTTCGACGTGGAGTTCTCTCGGCCCGAGCGGACCCGAGACGAGCGACTGGCCGACCTGTGGTCGGAGCTACGAGAGGAAACATGAACCCCTACATCGACCTGACTATCATCGTCGCAAAGACCGCCATCCTGGTGCTCGGTGGCAGCATCACCTACTACGCGCTCCGCGCGTACGACCGGACCGGCGACCGGTCGCTGCGGGAGCTGGGCGTCGGCTTCGGCATCGTCACGGTCGGGGCGCTGCTGGGCGGCGTCTCCCACCAGATCATCGGCGCGAGCCTGACCGTCGGCATCGCCATCGACGGCCTCCTCACGGCGGTCGGGTTCGCGGTCATCGTCTACTCGCTGTACCTGGAGTGATCCGGGGGCGTTCGACGCGCGACGAACGGTACCCTTTTGCGGCGCTCGGCCGTCCGTTCACGCCATGAGCGACGCACGCGAGGAGCTCTCCCGCCGGATCGCCGGCGAGATAACGCTGAGCGACGATCCGGGGGCGACCCTCCGGAAGTGGCGGACCGACTTCGACGTCTCGCAGACGGAGCTGGCCGACCAGCTCGGCGTCTCCTCGTCGGTCATCTCCGACTACGAGAGCGGCCGCCGCGAGAGCCCGGGGATCGGCGTCGTCCGCCGCACCGTCGAGGGGCTACTCGACATCGACGAGCGCCGGGGCGGCGGTCGCCTCCGCCAGCACGCCAGGGTGCTCTCGGCCGGGTTCGAGAGCGACATCGTCCACGACCTCCGCGAGTACTCGACGGCGGTCCCCTTGGAGGACTTCTACGAGGCGATGGGCGCGACGGAGATCGTCCGCGGCGACCACGACCACGTGAACGGCCACACCGTCATCGACTCGATCCAGGCGATCACGCGCCTCTCCAGCGAGGAGTTCTACCGGCTGTACGGCCAGTCGACGAACCGCGCGCTCGTGTTCACGCGGGTGACGCGCGGCGAGTCGCCGCTCGTGGCGCTCCGGGTCGTGAGCCCGACGCCGAACGCGGTCGTGCTCCACGGCATCGAGGACGGCGACCTGTGGGACCACGCCGCCGACCTCGCCCGCGTCGACGGGGTCTCGCTGGCCACGTCGAACCGCGACCTCGACGACTGCCTCGCGGACCTCCAGGCGCTGTGAGGGCGTCGCGGGGCGGGAGGGCGGCCGAACCGCGGGCCTGAAACCGCCGGCGCCCGTCGGACCGGCCATGAGCGAGGACTACGCCGAGCGGCTCCGCGCGAACCGACGGGAGAAAGACGAGTTCTTCGACGACCACCCGCAGTCGCCCATCCCGCCCGAGCGGCGCGGCGAGTTCGACGGGCTCGACTACTTCCCGCCGGACCCGGACTACCGCGTCGAGGCGACCGTCACGGTCCACGACGATCCCGAGCCGGTCGAGATGGAGACAACCGCGAGCAACCCGGTCCGGTACCTCCGGGTCGTCACGTTCGCGTTCGACGTCGACGGCGAGGAGCACACGCTCGCGGGGTACCGACAGGCGGGCGACGACGGCGCCATCTTCGTCCCCTTCCGCGACAAGACGACCGGCCAGCAGACGTACTACCAGGGGCGGTACATGGAGCTGGAGCCCGAGGGCGACCTCGACGACGGCGACGCCGTCACGATCGACTTCAACCTCGCGTACAGCCCCTTCTGCGCGTACAGCGACACGTTCTCCTGTCCGCTCCCGCCCGAGGAGAACTGGCTGGAGATCGTGATACCGGCCGGCGAGCGGGCGCCGGATCTGGACTGACCGGAAGCGCGGTCGGCGAGAGTGCGGCCGGCGGCGCCGCTCGGCGGTGTGGAAAAAGCGAAGAATCGGGACCTGGAACGGCCCGAAAGCGGTCCGCCGCGGCCGGCTTATTCGAGCGTCTCGCTCGTGACGAGGGTGTCGTCTTCGAGGTAGTGCTCGATGTGGTGGCCGTGTTCCTCGACGTCTTCGAGGATGTCGCGGAGCTGCTCTTCGGTGTTGTAGTCGCCGAGGTTGTTGGCGAGCTGGATGTGCTCGCGGAGCTGCTCGGTGATGTCGCCGAACATCTCGAGGTCGTGTGCGAGCGACGTCCGGATGTCGTAGGCGTCGGCGTCCTCGGGGGTCACCGGCGCGTGCTCCTCGTAGTTCGCGCCGCCCGAGAGCGGCACGCCGCCGAGCGCCTGCGCGCGCTCGGCGAGCACGTCGGCGCCCTCCTCGAGGTCGGCCGCGACCTCGCCGAGGTACTCGTGGATGTCGAGGAACTCGGCGCCCTCGACGAGCCAGTGGTGCTTTTTGATCTGGTGGTAGAGCACGTACGTCGCCGCGAGGTCGCTGTTGAGCGCGTCGACGAGCTGTTCGGCCTTCTCCTCGGGGACGCGGAGCGCTTCGCTCTCGTGAACGTCGCCGTATCGCTGACGGGCCTGCTTCTGGGTACTCATTTCATCCCAATGTACACGCGCGATCCACTTAATAGTTCCTACTAAGAAAAGTACTTTTTCGAGATTAGAAAATTATATTTAGTATTTGCCGATAGCGCCGACGAGGTCTCGCTGCGCGGCGAGCGTGTCGCGGTCGAGCGTCGCGGTCAGCGTCGTCGGCGCTCGGTCGAGCTCGGTCGCGACCGCGCCGTCCGGGCGCGCGACGAGGGAGTTGCCGGCGTACGCCGCCTCGTCGGGCGCGCGCCCGCCCCCGGAACTCCCGGTTCGGCCCGCCCCGACGACCCACCTGACGCCGTCGAGCGCGCGGGCGCGGCAGAGGAGCCGCCAGTTGGCGACGTGGTCGGCGGGCCACGCGCCGACGACGACGAGCGCGTCGACCGCGCGCTCCGCGAACCACGCGCTCTCCGCGACGAAGTTGAGGTCGTAGCAGGTCAGCAGGCCGGTCGGTCCGGCGGCCGTCTCGACGACGACGCGCTCCTCGCCGGGCTCGACCCGCGCGGCCTCGTCGTCCCACAGGTGTCGCTTGCGGTAGACGGCGAACCGGCCCGGGCCGTCGCGGGTCTCGCCCGTCGGCCCGCCGCCCGCGCCGCGGTCCGGCGGGGGAACGTACGCGGTCGCGTTGTAGACGCTCCCCCCGTCGCGCTCGGCGTAGCCCGCGATCACCGCCGCCTCCGCCGCCCGCGCGACGGACTCGAGCCGTTCGCGCGCGGCGCCGCGGGAGAGCGCGGCCCCGCGGAGTCGCTCGTCGGCCGCGAACCCCGTGAGCGCGTACTCGGGGAAGACGGCGAGGTCGACCCCGCTCAGCAGGTCGGCCGCTCGGCGCCGGAGCCGGTCGGCGTTCGCGTCGACGCGGAGGTCCTCGACCGGGACCTGCGGGACGGCGACTGTCGGGTCGATAGCGGATCGGTCGCTCACGGGGCCGGGTTCGGTCCGGGCGACCAATAAGTCCGGGCTCGCGGACCGAGACCGCGCGTTCGCTCCCGGCACCCGACCGCGGCCGCAAGGACGATACGCCCGCGGCGCCGACCGTGGTACATGACCTTCGGCGACCTGTTCGAGCGCGCGGCCGCGCTCGACGGCGACCGCGACGAAGCGGACGTGCGGAGCGCCCTCGACGACGCGCGAGGGGCGCGGGAGGCCGGGGACTCCTCCGGCGACGACGCGGTCCCCGAGCCTCCCGAGCCCAGCCCGGCGCGCGTCGTCGCCGACGCCGACGCGCTCGCGGCCGACCTCCTCCTCGGCGGGGCCGCGCGCGAGGCGCTCGACGCGCTGCGGTCGCACGCGTGGACGACGCTCGTCGCCAGCGACCCGCTCCTCGACGACGCCGAGGCGGTGATCGCGTCGCTGTCGGACCCCGACCTGGCGGCGGACTGGCGCGCGGCGGCCGAGGAGTGGCGCGAGCCGGCGACGCAGCCCCCGGGCGACCACCCCGCGCTGGCGTCCGCGTACCGGGGCGGCGCGATGCAGGTCGTGACACTCGACCCGTCGCTGACCGGGCCCGGGGCCGCCGCCGGGCTCCGCGACCGCCTCCCCGTGAGCGTCCGGGAGCCGCGGGCGTTCGCGACGGTGTTCGACCCCGCGAGGCTGTACCCCGACGCCGTCGGGGGAGAGTACCCGGGTCCCGACCGGGACCCGCGGACGATGGGGCCCGTCGTCGCCGACGGGGACCAGCACCGATAAACCGCCGCCGGCCGGAGGGATCCGCATGACCGACGCGGAGGGCGTCCCCGAGCTCCCGGCCGACCTCGACGCGGTCCGCGGGGCGCTCGTCGACTGGTACGAGGCGGACCACCGGGACTTCCCGTGGCGCCGCACGGAGGACCCCTACGAGGTCCTCGTCAGCGAGGTGATGAGCCAGCAGACCCAGCTCGACCGGGTCGTGCCGGCGTGGGAGGACTTCCTCGACGAGTGGCCGACGACCGCCGCCCTCGCCGCGGCCGACCGCGCCGACGTGGTCGCCTTCTGGTCGGACCACTCGCTGGGGTACAACAACCGCGCGAAGTACCTCCACGAGGCGGCCGGGCAGGTCGAGGACGACTACGACGGGTCGTTCCCGGAGGACCCGGAGGGGCTGCGCGAGCTGATGGGCGTCGGCCCGTACACGGCCAACGCGGTGGCCTCGTTCGCGTTCGACAACGGCGACGCCGTCGTCGACACCAACGTCAAGCGGGTGCTGTACCGCGCGTTCGACGCCCCTGACGACGACGACGCCTTCGGGCGGATCGCCTCGGCGCTCATGCCCGCGGGCGAGTCCCGAGTGTGGAACAACGCGGTCATGGAGCTCGGCGGCGTCGCCTGCGGAAAGAGGCCGCGCTGCGACGAGGCGGGCTGCCCGTGGCGCGAGTGGTGTCACGCCTACCAGACGGGCGACTTCACCGCGCCGGACGTGCCGGAGCAGCCGAGCTTCGAGGGGAGCAGGAGGCAGTTCCGCGGCCGGATCGTCCGCCTGCTCGGCGAGCACGACGAGATGGACCTAGACGCGCTCGGCCACCGGATCCGCGTCGACTACGCGCCCGAGGGCGACCACGGTCGAGAGTGGCTCCGCGGGCTCGTCGACGACCTCGCGGACGACGGCCTGGTCGAGTCCGACGCGAGCGGGGACGGGGTCGTCGTGTCGCTCCGACGCTGAGCCGCGTCGGCGTCCGGCGCCCTCCGCCCGGTGAACCGTCACCCGTTTATTACGGGAGCCGGAAGGATCGCGCATGAGCGAAACCGTCGACGCCGACCTATACACCCGTACGAAGGCGCTCTTAGAGCCCGGCGACATCGAGCTGGTGGGCTGTATCGTCCACACGGACCTCGACGGCCAGGAGGACTTAGAGATGCACGAGCTGACGGTCGCCGCCAACGACGTCATCGCCGACCACGCGGGGAAAGGCGAGACGTACATCGAGGCGGGCAACGACGACACGAGCTTCTCGTCGAACCAGTTCCAGGGGCTGACGCTCGACGGCGAGGAGTTCGTCTGGGAGTGCCAGCAGCTCCTCCGCGGCGGCGCCTTCGACATCGTGTTCTACTACGAGGCGGGCGTCGACCAGGAGGCGCTCGCAGCCGACCTCGCCGACATGGAGCACGTCGACCGCGTGACGCAGGTCCCGTGACCGGAAGCGACCGCGGAGTCCGGACCCGGTGAGCGACACCGTCCTGATCCCCGGCAGCCGCGACGTGCGCGCCACGCTCGACGCCGCCGCGGACGACGGCGCCCGGGACGGGCCCGACGACGCGACGCGCGCCGACGCGGTCGTCGTCGCCTGTCCGCCGCACCCGCAGCAGCGCGGCCACCGCGGCGACGAGCGGCTGCGCGCCGTGAGCGACGCCCTGACCGACCGCGGGGTCGACTGCCTCCGGTTCGACTACGGCGACTGGGACGAGGGGTACGGCGAGACCACCGACGCGGACGCGGCGGTCGGCTGGGCGCGCGAGCGCTACGACCGCGTCGGCCTCTTCGGCTTCTCGTTCGGCGGCACGGTCGCGCTCGTCGCGGCCGCCTCGCGACCCGGCCTCGCGGGCGTCTGCGCGCTCGCGCCGACGGCCCGTCTGAACCCCGACGTCGACGCGGTCGCGGCGCTCGATGACCTCGCCGAGCGCGGCGTGCCGACGCGCGTGCTGTACGCGACCCGGGACTCGACGGCCGACTGGGCGCCCGTGGTCGAGCGCGCGGGAGAACTGGGGATCGAGACGGTCGCGTTCGAGTCGGACCACTTCTTCGTCGGGCGGAGCGGAACGGTGGGCGAGGCGGCCGCGGCGTTCCTCGGGGAGCGGCTTCGCGACGAGCCGTGAGCGGGCGGCAGGGGCGGGTCAGTCGGCTAACGTAGGTCGTCGATCAACTCGGCCGCGATCCGCTCGCCGCGGGCGGGGTCGTACCCCTCCATCCGCAGGTGCGCCAGCGGCGCGACGTAGGGGTTCCGCTCCCAGTGGGCCCACACCTCCGTCGAGCCGTCGGGCGCGGGGAACAGCCGGACGTGGACCTGCCAGTCGCCGGTGATCCCCTCCGGGCGGTGGACGAAGCTTCCCACCTCGTGGACCGTCTCCCCGTCGCGCTCGTAGGCGTGGAAGTACGCCCGGATCAGCTCCGAGAAGCCCCGGTTGGGGAGCATCGCGCGGGTCTCCGCGGGGCTCGTCGGGACCGTCCCGGCGTACTCGTCCGCGGGCGGCGGCAGCACCCGAACGTGGTCCGGAGCCCCCTCGTCCGGCAGCAGCGCAAGCAACCTGCCGACGACGAGCCGCACGCGCCAGAATCCGACCGCGCGGCCGAGGAGGAACGCCGCGGGGGCGACGACCGCGAGCGCCGCGAACGCGCGGACGGCGGACGCGCGGAAGGGCCGTCGCCGCGACGGGGCCGCGTCCATCGCGGTCAGCTGTACCCGCGCCAGCGGTGGCCGCACTCCTTACATTTGAAGAAGCGCGTCGGCGGCTCGTCGGCGGCGCCGGTCTGTTTGATCGTGTACCACGCCTCGCCGTGGCCGCACTCGTCGCAGACGACGTCGTTCGCGGTCGGCTTCCCCTCGAAGTTCGCGCCCTCCTCCGTCTCGATCACCTCGTCGCCGGTCTGTTCGGTCGTCGACTCGAACTCGGCGGCGAGCGCCTCGTCGCGCTCGGTCGTGGCGCCGCAGTCGTCGTTCTGACACACCATCTCCCCGTCGCGAGAGACCATCATCGAACCGCAGTCGTCACAGAACTGCATATACGCGAGAGACAGGGGATCGAGCGGTATAGGTCCGGTGGGTGCGGCCGAGACGAGGACGAGTGGACCGAAGAGATCTTGTCAGTGACCCTCGGCACCGAATTCGGAGTCGACGTATCAGGAACTGCCATCGTCGTCGCCTCTCCGAGAGCCCCGGCCGCTTACTTATCGATGGTCGAGTGCGAATCGGCGACGGACACCGCCAAAGCCCCAGCCGCGAGGGCGACGTACGCTCGCTGCGCGCTTCACTCGGTCGCTCACTGCGTTCGCTTCCTCGTTCCAGTGCTTGCGTCGCCTACGTCGCCCCGCTGCTGCCCCTTTGAGTCCGCCCCGCACCGCACGGCAACCGCACCACACGCCTCCCCAACCTCGTCGCTGGCGGCGCCAGCCGCCAGCGACTCCCTCGCGCGTGCGACTCGCGCCCTGCGGGCGCTCGTCGGCACGCGCCACCGGGCACGGAAATCACCACATTCACGGCGCGTTATCCGCCGATCCGCCCCCACGCGAGGTGGACGACGATGCCGACGAGGAACGCGACGCCGAGGTTCGTCGCCACCGCGAGGAGGCCGATTCCGACCGAAAGCGCGCAGTTGTCGGAGTCGGTGACGTTGCGCGCCAGCGAGACGGCGACGACGGCCAGCAGCGCGCCGAGCATCGCCAGCGGGAACGCGGCGATCAGCGCGGGCGTGGCGAAGAGGGCGGCGACGAGGTAGCCGGCGCCGAGGACGACGTTCGCGCCGCCGGTGCGCGCGCCGAAGGCGTACTTGCCGGCCACCCCGTCGCAGCCGTGACACATCGGGACCCCGCCGAGCGGCACGGCGATCAGGTTCGTCACGCCCATGCTCGTCGACAGCTCGTCGGGCGCCACCTCCGCGTCGAGCAGGTCCGAGAAGAGGAGGGAGGTCGCCAGCGCGGCGTTGCCGATGGTCATCGCCAGCTGCGCGACCGCGCCGTCGAACGCCGCCCGCGTGAGCGCCGCCCCGAACGCCGGTGTCGGCGGCGCACCGGGGAGCCGGGGCGAGGGGACGCCGGCGACGACGAGCGCGGTCGCGACGCCGACGCCGGCGACGGCCAGCGCGCTCGCCTTCCCGTGGCCCGCGAGCGCGACCGCGCCGGCGACAGCGACCCCGGCGAGCGCGACGGGCGGGTCCGCGACCGCGAGGCCGAGCCCCGTCTCCAGGAGGACGAGGCCCACCGCGAACTGGACGCCGCGGACGACCGGCTCGCCGATCCACCGCTCGACGTACCCGAGCGTCCCGGTGCGTCCGATCGCGAGGAGGACGACGCCGAGTACCACCCCCGCGAGCGCGAGTTCGGCGTACGTGAGCGCGCCGGCGATGGCGAGCGCGGCGAGCGCCTTCATCGGCTCCACGGACACCGGCAGCCCGTACCGGACCCCCCAGACGATCTGGAACGTGCCGAACGCGGCGAGCGCGTGGGGCAGCGAGGCGTCCGTCAGCAGCGCCAGCGCGACGACGAGCGGGATCACCGTAATCGAATCCCCTATCGCGCCGGTGACCGCTCCCGGACCGAGCTCGACCGACCGCCGCCCCTCTAAACCGGACTCTACCACGGTACGGACGACGTACCGGGCGGTCAGGCTTGAACGTGTTCAGAAATCGGCGGCGGGTACTCGGCGGCCGAAGCGAAACTGCTTCCGGTCACTCGCCGTCGAAGGCGGGGCCGTCCGCGTCGACCATCGGACAGTCGCGGACGCGAAACTGCGAGAAGTCGACCGACTCCACTATCTCCGTTCCCTCGTGGGTACACGCCGTCTCCGGGGGCGCCGCGAAGTGCGGGCAGCGCTGGCAGTAGCTTCGCTTGTCGACCACGCGCTCGTCGCCGGTCGCCGCCGCGCCCGGCGTCCCGGGAGTCGGGCCGTCCGCGTCGCCGAGATCGGTCGCGTCGGCGCCGACGGCGGTGCCCTCGTCGAGCGCCGCCCACACGTCCTCCTCGCCGACGTCCCCGCTCCCCATCGACTCGAAGGGGTCCCCGTCGGTCGGCCCGTCGGCCGCGTCCGCGTCCAGTTCCGCGAAGGGGTCGTCCGCGGGCGCGCCCGGTTCCGGGTCCGCGCCGGACCGCGTCTCGCCGCGCTCGCCGGTACGGCCCTCGCCTCGGTCGGGTCCGGCGTCGTTCCCGACCCCCTCGCCGAGGGCCGCGAACGGGTCGTCGACCCCGCCCGCGTCGGGCCCGTCGAGGTCGTCGCCGGCCTCGTCGCTCGGTCCCTCGGCGAACGTCTCGCCGTCGAAGGGGCCGCTCTCCGAGCCGTCGTCGCCGAACGGGTCGGCTTCCGAGCCGTCATCGTCGAAGGGGTCGTATTCGGCCGCGTCGTCGTCGGAGCGGTCGTCGCTCATCGGCGGTCACCCTCCGCCCCGCCGTCGCTCGCGGCGGTGCTCGTCCGGTTCATCGTCCGGCTCGTCTCGTCGCCGCTGGCGCCGTCCGCGACGTCGCCGTCGATGGCGGGCCGGTCCCCGACGAGGAGCTTCGACGTGCCGAGGAAGCCGGTGTTCGGCTCCAGGTCCTCGAACCGGCGCCCGCAGTGGGGGCACTCCGGCGCCGACAGCAGTCCCAGCTCGACGCCCCCGCCGCAGTGGTCGCAGTCGGCCGCCCGCACCCCGTGCCGGTTCGCCGTCCGCGTCAGCGCGTCGAGGCGCTCGCGGTCGGCGCGGTCGCGCTCCGCCGCGTCGAGCCGGCGCTTGACCCTGACGACCCCGCTCGCGACCCGCGAGAGCTTGTCGTCGATATCGGACAGGTCGTCCGCGGATATCGCGTCGAGGTCCGCCTCGACGCCGTCGAGGCGGTCGTCCACGTCGTCGACCTGCCCGTCTATCTCGTCGACCCGTCCGTCCACCTCGTCGAGGCGGTCGCCGAACTCGTCCACCCGGACGCGGACGGCGTCCAGCTCGTCCATCCGGTCGTCGAGCGCGTCCAGTCGGTCGCGGAGCTCGTCGACGCGGTCCGCGGTCGGCGCGTCGGCGACGGCCGCGTCGAGGCGGTCGAGCCGGGCGGCGACCTCCGCAAGCTCGTCGGCGAGGTCGTCGATCCGCGACGCGGCCGCGTCCCCCGCGCCGTCCCCGCCGGCGTCGAGCGACTCGACCTCGCGGTAGAGGTCGACGAACCGCTGGCGGAGGTCGGTGACCTTCTCGTCGAGCTCGGCGTCGAGGTCGTCGAGGCGGGCCTCGACCGCCGCCACCTCCTCGGCGTCAGGGACGTCGATCCCCTCGGACTCCGCGAGCGAGACGAGCGCGCGCCTGAGGACCTCTTCGCGGCTCACGCCGGCGTCCTCGGCCGCGGCGTCGAGGGCGGCCGTCGCCGGGTCGTGGTCGCTCATCGCGGATCCTCCGTCATCTACCTGCCGTTGAGCGGCGAGGCTTAAGTAACCTGTCGCGCCGTTCTCCGGATCGATACTGGGCGCTCGCCACGTCCCCGAGCCGTTACCGGATCTTCCGCACGTCGCTGATGTCGAACCCGCCCTCGTGGATCTCGGTCTCGAAGCGGACGATGTTCTCTGCCTCCAGCCGGGAGAGCACGCCGCGGAACTCGCGGACGAACATCGTCCGGGCGCGCTGGGAGCCGCCGCTCTCCCACGTGAACTGGAGGGTCCCGCCCGCGGCGTCCATCAGGGTGCCGAACTCGCGGTCGCGGAGCGCCTCGGAGTTCACCAACACGAGGACTAAGGCGTCCCACTCGTAGGCCGCCTTCTTCAGCCCCTTCATCACCATGGCGACGTCGCTCCAGTCGGTGTCGTCGGAGACCATCGAGACGAGGTCGGTGACGGAGTCGATACAGACGAGGCTCCGCTCGCCGTGCTCCGAGAGGTAGTCGCCGAAGGCGGTGAGCACGTCCTCGTACTCCCCGCGCTCGCCGAGCTCGGTGATCGAGGTCGTCGCCGTCTCGTACCAGTCGCGCGGCACCGGCGACAGCTGGAAGTACTCCGCCGAGAGGTCCCGGAAGGAGATCCCGTCGACCGCCGCGTCGACGATCTCGTCGGCCATCGTGTACCCCATCTCCCGGGTGATCGCCTCGGTGTCGGCGGTAAAGGAGAGGTAGTGGACCGACTCGGGCAGGGTCGCGTCGTCGTCGACGTCGCCGTAGTAGAGGTCGAACAGCTCCTCGTCGGCGTGCGCCAGCGAGTTCATCGCCGCGCTGGTGTACGCGAACTCCCGCGCGCCGGCGCCCGCCTCGCCGGCGAGCAGCACGACGCTGCCGGACGGCGCCCCGCCGCCGAGGATGGAGTCGAGGCGCGCGACCCCGAACGGAACACTGGACATGCCTTACGCCCCGTCGCCGCGGGGCTTAGTGTTACCCCTCTCCGGGTCGGCAGACGGCGGGTCCGCCCCGCCCGCCGCGTCGATCCGCGCCCCGTCGTTCGACGCCCGGACGACCGACACCTCGCCGTCGACGCCGGCCCGATCGAGCGCGCGCTCGCCGGCCGCCAGCGCCGCGTCCGCGCGGGCCGCGTCGGTGACACCGTAGACGGTCGGCCCCCACGAGGACTGGCCGGCGCCGAACACCGACGCGGCGCCCGACAGCGAGTCGACGACCGCGCCGACGGGCGGCCGGTACACGCCGCCCTGCTCGTCGGCGTACCACGCGCCGTTGAGCCGCCCGATCTCCGCGACCGCGGCCCCGAACGCCTCCGCGTCGCCCGTCGCGACCGCGGGGAGGACGCGCCGGGTGACGGTCCCGCCGATCCGGTCGGCGAGGGCCGGGTCCGCGCGCTCGACCGCGGCGCGCATCGCGTCGTCCTCGGCCGGTCCGCTCCGGCCGGCGTCCGCGCCGGGCTCGACGAGCAGGAACCGCCAGTCGTCGGGGACTTGGTGGCGGGCGGCCACCGGCGGCACGGTCCACTCGCCGTCGGCGGGGCGGTCGGTGGTGAACCGCGCCGTCGGGTGCCCGGCGTCGAGGACGAACCCCCCGTCCTCGAACGTCGCGACGCCCACGCCGGAGCGCCCGCCGCGGCCGAGGGCCGGGGCGCGCTCGCGGACCCGGGGCGGCTCGCCGTGGGCGGTCGCGACCGCGGCGAGCGTCGCCGCCGCCAGCCGCGTCCCGCTGCCGAGGCCGGCGTGCCGCGGGAGCGACTCGCGGACCGCGACCCGGGCGCCGTCGACGCCGAGCAGGTCGGCGGCCGCGGTCGCGTACCCGCGGACGTCGTCGCGCACCGCCGCGGCGGATCCGGTCGACTCGGCGGGGGTCCCCGCGGCCTCGTCGACCGTCACGCGGACCGCCGAGGCCGGCTCCGCGTCGACGACCGCGCGGGGCGCCGCGAGCCCGACGCCGAGGGCGCCGTACAGCCGCTCGTGGGAGAGGCTGAGGTTACAGAAGCCGAAGTGGAGTCGGGCCCCGACGCTCGCGCGTGCCATCTCGGCCACCCTTCGGGGCGGACGGATAAATGGCCCGTGACCGTGGCCGGAGTTGCCTCGGTACGCGAGGACGGGCGCGAGCGAGCCGGAGCGCGCGTCGGCGCCTCGGCGACCACGGCGCCGCGGTCGCCGAGGCGGCCGAACTGGTGCGCTTTTGAACGCGGGGGACCTCGGTCCGCGTATGACCGAAACGCTCAGGCTCGCGACCCGCGGGTCGGACCTGGCCCTCCGGCAGGCCGAGACCGTCCGCGAGGCGCTGTCGAGCCGGCGCCGCGACGTGGAACTCCGGCAGGTGGAGACGCGCGGCGACCAGATCCCCGACGAACTGATCCACCGGCTCGGAAAGACGGGCGCGTTCGTGCGCGCCCTCGACGAGGAGGTGCTCGCCGGCGACGCCGACCTCGCGGTCCACTCGCTGAAGGACCTCCCGACCGAGGAGGTGGCGGACCTCGTCGTCGCGGGCGTTCCCGAGCGCGCCCCCTCCGGCGACGTGCTCGTCCACCCGGAGGGGCTGGGCATCGAAGACCTCCCGTCGGGCGCCGTCGTCGGGACCGGCTCGCTCCGCCGGGGCGCGCAGATCCGCGCGGCCCGCCCGGACCTCACCGTCGAGCCGATCCGCGGCAACGTCGACACGCGGCTGGAAAAGTTGCTCGCCCCCGGCCTCCAGGCGGAACACGAGCGCCGCCTGATCGCGTCGGGCGAGGAGAGCGCGCTGACCGCCGAGGGGGACGGCGAGGGCGACGCGGACGGCGAGAGCGCCGACGGGGAGGACGCGGACGACGAGGTCGACGAGGAGTTCGAGCGCAGCGTCGAGGAGTGGTTCGACTCGCTGTCCGACCTCGAACGCTCGGCGATGGAGCGTAAGGTCGAGACGGAGTACGACGCGGTCGTCCTCGCGGAGGCGGGGCTGCGCCGCTCGAACCTCTTCTACGAGGTGGAGACGACGCGGCTCCCGCGCGAGGAGTTCGTCCCCGCGGCCGGCCAGGGCGCCATCGCGGTCACCGCGAGCGACCCGGACGTGGTCGAGGCGGTCCGCGACGCGGTCGACCACCAGCGGACCCGCGTGGCGGTCACCGTCGAGCGGACGGTCCTCGGCGAGCTCAACGGCGGCTGCGTCGCGCCGATCGGGGTCGCCGCGATGGTCCAGGGCGAGCACGTCCACGTCCGGGCGCGGGTGCTCTCGACGGACGGCACCGAGGAGGTGGCCGGGACCCGCGACCTGCCGATCCGGTCGCACGCGACCGCGGCGGCCGAGTTCGCCGCGGACCTCGCCGACCGCGGCGCCGACGACCTGATCGCCGAGGCGCGCGAGGAGGCGGAGACCGATGACTGACGGCGGCGCGACCCCAAGGGAGGACGCCGAGGAGCCGCCGACGCGGCGACGCGACGACGGCGTCGGCACCGTCTTCCTCGTCGGCTCCGGGCCGGGCGACCCGGACCTGCTCACCGTCAAGGCGAAGCGCCTGATCGAGTCGGCGGACGTGGTCCTCCACGACAAGCTCCCCGGCCCCGAGATCCTCGGCGAGATCCCCGAGGAGAAGCGGGAGGACGTGGGGAAACGCGCCGGCGGCGAGTGGACGCCCCAGGAGTACACCAACCGGCGCATGGTCGAGCTGGCCCGCGAGGGGAACCGCGTCGTTCGGCTGAAGGGCGGCGATCCGTTCGTCTTCGGGCGCGGCGGCGAGGAGGCCGAGCACCTCGCGGCCGAGGGGGTCCCCTTCGAGGTCGTCCCCGGTGTCACCTCGGCCATCGCCGGTCCCGCGGTCGCCGGGATCCCGGTGACCCACCGCGACCACGCCTCCTCCGTATCGTTCGTCACCGGTCACGAGGACCCGACGAAGGAGGAGTCGGCGGTCGACTGGGCGGCGCTCGCCGCGACCGGCGGGACCATCGTCGTGCTGATGGGCGTCGGGAAGCTGCCGGCGTACACCGCGGAGCTCCGCGACGCCGGCCTCGGCGGAGACACGCCCGTCGCCCTCGTCGAGCGCGCCACCTGGCCCGACAGCCGCGTCGCGACGGGCACGCTCGACACCATCGTCGACGTCCGCGACGAGGCGGGGATCGAACCGCCCGCGATCACCGTGATCGGCGACGTGGCCGCGACCCGCGACCGCGTCGTGACCTTCCTCGAAAACGCCGACTCGGCCCCAGTTCGGTCGCCGGGCGAGGGGCGCGGCGGCGACGCGACCGGTGGTGACGGGGCGTGATCGGGGGCGCCGACCGCCCGCGCGTGGCCGTCTTCCGCCCGGCCGACGAGCGGATCGAGTCGGCCGTCAAACTGCTCCGCGAACTCGGCGCGGAGCCGGTCCCGGACCCCATGCTCGAAGTCGAGCCGACGGGCGCGGTCCCGGCCGACGCGCCGCTCGTCGTGCTCACGAGCAAGACCGGTGTCGAGCTCGCCGCCGAGGCCGGCTGGGAGCCCGGCGACGCGGACGTCGCCGCGATCGGGCCGGCGACTGCCGCGGCCGCCCGCGAGGTCGGTTGGACGGTGGACGTCGTCCCGGAGGAGTACACCTCAGCCGGGCTCGTCGCCGCGCTGGAGGCGCGCGTGGCGGGCGAGCGCGTCGTCGTCGCTCGCTCGGACCACGGGAGCGACGTGCTCCTCGACGGCCTGCGCGAGGCCGGCGCCGACGTGACCGAGACCGTGCTCTACCGGCTCGCGCGTCCGGACGACGCCGGTGACTCGGCCGAGCTGGCCGCGACCGGCGACCTCGACGCGGTCGCGTTCACCTCCTCGCTCACGGTCGACAACTTCCTCGCGGCGGCCGCCGACCGCGGCGTCGACGAGGCGGCCCGCGCCGGGCTGACGGACGCGGTCGTCGGCGTCATCGGCCCGCCGACCGCGGAGACCGCTCGCGACCGGGGCCTCGGCGTCGACGTCGTCCCCGACGAGGCGTCGTTCGAGGCGCTCGCGGCCGCGGTCGTCGACGCGCTCGACGAGGGGACCGGCCGGCGGAACTGATCCTCTCGGGCGGGCGACCGGCGCCGCCGGGACCGCTCCGTCGTACGGATTCAAGTATCTGATACGATAATCGGAGAGTGTGGTTTATACCCAAGCACGTGGGAGGTCGTGTCATGGAACCGAGCGAGCGCTGGCTGCTGCGGGTCGAGGACGAGGTCCTCGTAGTCGAGTTCCCTCACGGGACTGGGCTGAGCCCCGCGGACGGCGAGGCGCTCCTCGATCGCTGGCGGACCGCGACCGATCCCGACGCGATCGACGCCGTCGTGATCGTCGTCCGGACCAGCCGGCCGTGCTCCGACGCCGGCCGGCGGGCCCTCCGCGAGTCCGCGCAGATCGCGGTCGCGCGCGGCGTCGACCGCTTCGCCGTGGTCGGGCAGCGCTCGAAGCGGCGTTTCCTCAAGCGGACCATCGACGTCGAGGGGGTCGACACCGAGGCGTTCAACGACGACGACGCCGCGATGCGGTGGGCGCAGTCCCCCTCCGCGGTCGCCTCGTCGGCGGAGCGCCCCTCGTAGGTCGCCGGCCTCCCCGCGCTTCTCACGACGCGAGAGCGACGGCGACGAGGCTACGGTTCGGCGACGTCGATGCCGGCCGTCTCGGCCACGCGCTCCGCGTGGCGCGTCGCGCGCTCGCGGACCGCGGCGGCGTCGGTCCCGACGTGTTCGCCGTCGGCGTAGCGGACCTCGCCGTCGACCATCGCGAAGGTCACGTCGTCGCCGTGCGCGGCGTACACCAGATGCGAGAGCGGGTCGTGGATCGGGGTCGCCCGGGTCAGGTCGGTCGCGATCCCGATCACGTCGGCGCGGTACCCCTCGCGGAGCGCGCCGAGGCGGTCGAAGCCGGCGGCGCGGGCGCCGTGTTCCGTCGCCATCTCCAGCACGGTCGCGGCCGGGAGGCGCGTCGGATCGCGGGCGTCGACCTTGCCGAGGAGGCTCGCCTGCCGCATCTCCGTGAACGGGTCGAGCGTGTTGTTACACGGCGGGCCGTCGTTGCCGAGCGCGACGGGGATCCCGCGGTCGAGGTAGTCCTGGACCGGCGCGATTCCCGAGGCGAGCTTCATGTTCGAGGAGGGGCAGTGCGTGACGACCGTCCCGGTGTCGGCGAGCACCTCGCGCTCGCGCTCGTCGGTGTGGACGCAGTGCGCGAGCGTCACGTCCGGGCCCGTCAGCCCGACCTCGTCGAGCCACAGGACGTTCCGCTTCCCGGTGTCGGCCTCGACGGTCGCTATCTCGTCCTCGTTCTCGCTGGCGTGGGTGTGGATCGTCACGCCGTCGTAGCGGTCGGCCAGCTCGCGGCAGCCGCGCAGGCAGGTCTCGGTACAGGTGACGGCGAACCGCGGCGTCACCGCGTAGCGGACGCGGCCGGCGGCGGCGCCGTGGTACTCGCGGATGAGGGCCTCGCTCTCGGCGAGCGCGGCGTCGGTCTCCTCCAGCAGCCCGTCGGGAGAGTCCCGGTCCATCAGCACCTTCCCGAGCCGCGCGCGGATCCCGGTCTCGATCGCGGCCTCGAACGCCTCGTCGGCGTGGTTCACCGAGAGGTGGTCGACGACGGTCGTCGTCCCCGATTCGAGACACTCCAGGTACCCCAGCTCGGCGGCCGCCCGAGTCGCCTCGGCGTCCATCGCGGCCTCCATCGGGAGGACGGCGTCGAAGAGCCAGTCGAGGAGGGCGGCGTCGTCGGCGATCCCCCGACCCAGCGACTGGACCGAGTGGATGTGGCCGCCCACGAGGCCGGGCGCGACGAGGTCGAACGTCCGCCGCTCGTGGTCGGGGTAGCGGTCGCGGAGGTCGGGCTCCTCGCCGACCGCGGCGATCGTGTTCCCCTCGACGACGACGGCGCCGTCGGGGATGACGGTCTCGGAGTCGGCGACGACGGTTCCGGCGATCAGCATGTCCGTCCGTTCCTGACGGTCGACCGGTAAGAGGCTGTCCCTCGGCGCCTCGGGCGATCGCGTCCCGTCGACGCGACCGAACGAGGCCGTTTAGCCGGCGGATGCGGCCGGCGCGTGCCTGCGAGCGGCCGCCCTCGGCGGCCGCGAGGAGCACACGCGAGGGACGCCGCGAACGCGAGCGGCGCAGCCGCGAAGCGTGAGCGGCGAGGTTGGGGAGGCGTGAGGCTGCGGTGCTGTGCGGGGCGGGTGGGACTCGAAGGGGCAGTCGCGAGGGCGGCGCAGGCGTTCACGAGAGCTCCGCTCTCGTGAGCCAATCAGAACGCAAAGCGTTCTGATGACGACGTAAGGACCGCAAGGAGGGAGCGATAGCGACCGACTGAGGACCGCAGCGAGCGTGCGCCGCCCTCGCTACTGGGGCTTTGGAGGTGTTCGCCGTCGGTCTGCTATCGATCGGTAAGGGACCACTCGCGGGAGTGTCTCCGAAATCGACCGTTAAAACTCGTGATCCGACCTATTCCAGTCGCTTGTCGCGGAACGCACGGATCACGTCCTGCCGCGCGATGATCCCGACGATCCGGCCGTCGTCGTCGACGACGGGCACGCGATTAATATCCGGATCGTCGCCGACGAGCAGGTCGAGCACGTCGTCGACGCTCGCATCCGGCGTCACCGTCGCCACGTCGGGGCTCATCACCTCGGAGATGGGACGGTCAGCGTTGCGGATCAGGTCCACGCCGAGGTCGAGGTCGGCCCACGGGCGCTTCACCTGATACGAGAGCGTGTCCACGAACGGCGGGAGCCCGATGGGGATCCACAGCGTCTCGTCGTCGGGCTCGAAGAGGTCGACGAGGTCTGACTCGGTGACGATCCCGACCACCCGCTCGTCGTCGTCGACGACCGGGAAGCCGCCGAACGCGTAGCGGGCGAACCGCTTGAACACCTCGGCGACGTCGTCGTCCGGCGAGACGGTCTTCACGTCCGGCTCCATCAGGTCGCGGGCAGTCAGGGACATACCGGACGGTCACCGCGGGAGGCCGTAGGCGTTTCGCCCCTGGGACCGGGGCGCGGGCGCCGGGCGCGGCGGCCGACGCAACGGACTTAGGGGACGGACCCGCACTCAGGGGCGTGTACCGGACGGGTCACGTCGGGGCCGCGCTCGTCGTCTACGCCCCGCTTGGGTTCCTCGTCACCGCCCTCGCCTCGATAGAGGTCGGCGCCGCCGGCGCCGTCGGCGTCGCCTCGCTGGCGATGGTCCCCGACCTCGACACGCGAGTTCCCTTCGTCAAACACCGGGGGATCACCCACACCGTCTGGTTCGCGCTGCTCGTCGGGATCGCCTTCGGGGCCGCCGGGCTGGCGGTCGGTCTCCGGAGCGGACTCGTCGAGGCGATGCTGTTCGGCGGCGCAGGCTTCCTCTTCGGCGTCGTGACGATCGGTTCGCACCTCCTCGCGGACGCGCTCACGCCGATGGGGGTCCGACCGTTCGCGCCCCTGCGAGACACGAAATACACGCTCGACCTGGTCACCGCGGCGAACCCGCTCGCGAACTACGCGCTGCTGGGGCTCGGCGTTGCCGTCGCCGCGGCCGCACTCGTCGCGGGCGAGGCGGTTCCGGCGTAACGGAATCTCCGTCTGACGGCGCCCCCTCGCCGTCCGTCGCTGTCGCGTCCATCGCTGTTGCACGACCACTCGAATGCGATCCACATCTGTCGAGCTTCGACCGGTCGCCTAAACACCTGTACAAATCGGACACACGCCGTGGGAACGTTCCCGTGAACCCGGCTCCCGGAGCGCGGTGCGGCGCTCGCGCCGAGGCCGGGACGGTCGACGCGGGAGAGTCCGAGCAGCGGCGGGCCTGATGGCGTCTCGGCCGGTCGTCGTCGGACGGCGCCCGCGCTACGGGGGCAGCGGGAGTAGTGTCGACAAGACGAGAAGTGGCCGGGGTGGGCTCCGAACCCACGATCTCCGCATGTCCCAGGTCCGAGGCTCGGCGGAGCCACGGGAAGGACGCGGACGCTTCCAAGGCGTCACCGCACCGAATCTCCGAACCCTATGAGTGCGGCGCTATGTCCAGCTAAGCCACCCGGCCTCACCATTTCGTACCGCGATGAGACTCTTTAACCTTCCCATCCGTCGGAGGGTTGTGAACCGATCGCAGATCGCCGCGGGCGGCCGCTTCCACGCCGTTCGCGCGGGGGCCGACGGCGATTTCGCGCGCGGGTCGGGCGGTGATCGGCGGTCAGAGCGCGCTCGCGGACGCGGCCGCGACGGACAGAGCCGCCGCCCGCTCGCGGCCGACCCAGCGGATTTATGCCGGGCGCGGCGTATCCCGGGCGTATGAGCCTCCCCGAACTGCTCGCGGCGACCGTCGGCGACGAGGACGTCGTCGCCGAGGTGCCGCTGGGCGGCGACGATCGACTCGCGGTCACGCCCACCCGGACCCTCGTCTTCCGCGGCGACGGGCTCCTGTCCGACGAGTCCGTCGACGAGTACGGCCACGACGTCGAGCGGATCGACGTCTCGACGGGCCGCCGCAAGGCGAAGATCACCCTCGGGTACGGCCTCGACGGCGACGAGACGCTCTCGGTCCCCGCCAAGCGCGTCGACGACGTCCTCCACCCGGTCCTCGCCGGCGTCCTCTCGGCGAGCGGCGTCACCGGCCCCGGCGAGACGGTCGTCCGCACCTTCCGCTTCTCGGAACTCACCCTCATCGTCACCAGCGAGCGGCTTGTCAAACACGTCGGCTCGGCCGTTTGGGACGCCGACTTCGAGGAGTTCCACTACGAGGACATCACCGGCCTCGACTTCGAGGAGGGGACCGTGGCCACCGCGGTCGTCCTCGTCCACGGCGGCCGCTCGGAGCGGTTCAAGGCCCCCAACGAGTCCGCCCGGGCGGTCCGGGAGACGCTCGCCGACGCGGTGTGTTCGTTCCACGGCGTCGACAGCCTCGAAGAGTTCCGCGTCGCCGCCGCCGAGGCCGAGGAGCCGGCCGCGGACGCCGAGCCGAGCGGCACGACCGACTTCGGCGAGGGGCCCGACCCGCTCTCGGCGTCGCCCGCCGCCGACGCCGAGGCCGACGCGGAGGGCCCCGAGGCGGGAGACGCGGCCGGCGCCGGCCGGTCGACCGAGACGGACTCCGCCTCCGGAGACGACGGCGCCGACTCGGCCGAGACCGCGGCCTCGACGGCGGCGGGGTCGGCGTCGGGCGACGATCCGCTGGACGCGGACCCCCTCGCCGCGGACGCGAGCGTCGACGACGCCGCGAGCGACCCGCTGGACGCGGACGCGACGGAGCCGGCGTCGGCCGCCGAGGGGATCGACTCGGAGGGCGCCGGCGAGGCCGCGTCGGCGGTCGGCGCCGAGGGGCGCTCGGCGGACGCGGCCGGCACCGAGTCGGCGGCCGGGGACCCCGTCGGCGACGCCGACGCCGTCGCGACCGAGGCCGACGCGGAGGGCCCGATCCGCGGAGGAGACGCCTTCGACGGGTCGCCGTTCGAGAGCGCCGGGGTCGAGGACGCCGACCTCGCGAGCGAGGTCGCGGCGCTGCGCCGCACCGTTGAGGCGCAGTCCGAGCGCCTCGACCGGCAGTCGGCGCTCATCGAACAGCTGATAGAGGAGCTCCGCCGAGGGCGGTGAGGGACCGCCCCGCTCCCGCGGCCCGGGTCCCCGGAGCGGACACGCCGATTCTCCCGACTGAGACTCGCGTCGGAGCCGTTATCCGACCGGCGGCGAACGGGCGACCGTGATCGGCGGACTCGGCGTTCGGGTCGGAGCGGTGCTGAGCGACATCTCGACCACTGAGGGACGGCTGGCGGTCACCGCCGCCATCGCCCTCGGGACGCTCGCGGTCGGGTGGCTGTTGCTGCCGAAGGCCGTCCGCGCCGGCGAGCGGACCGCCGCGAGCTGGATCGAGCGGCTCCTCGACGAGCGGACGGCGGAATCGACCGAGGGCGCGATCGAGACGTTCCGCGAGGGGGTCCCGACCTCGTTCATCCTGCGGCTGTCGGTCGGGCTCTTACAGCTCGCGCTGTTCGCGCTCGCGGGCGTCGCCGTGTTGACGCTGTGGGGGCGTTTCGAACTCGTGGTCGCGGTGTTGCCCGTCGCTGAGAACGCCGCCAGGGTCGGCGCGCAGGTCGTCGTCACGGCGGTGCTGCTCGGCGGCGCCTACGTCGTCAGCGACGTGGTGGAGACGTACGTCGGGGAGCTGTCGGCGGACAGCGACCGGATCACGGCCCACCAGGAACAGCTGCTCACCCGGCTCGCGCAGGTCGGACTGCTGGTGCTCGCCGGGATCACGGTCCTCGGCATCTGGGGCGTGAACCTCGACGGCCTCCTCGTCGGCGCCGGGTTCCTCGGGATCGTGCTCGGGATGGCGGCCCGGCAGACGCTGGGGTCGCTCATCGCCGGCTTCGTGCTGATGTTCGCCCGCCCGTTCGAGATCGGCGACTGGGTCGAGATCGGCAGCGAGGAGGGGTTCGTCACCGACATCACGATCATAAACACCCACATGCGGAACTTCGACGGGGAGTACGTCGTGGTGCCCAACGACCTCGTCGCCAACCAGGCGATCACGAACCGGAGCCGCGAGGGGCGCCTCCGGATCCACATGGAGGTCGGGATCGGGTACGACGACGACCCCGACGAGGCGGCCGAGATCGCCGAGGACGTGCTCGACGGGATCGACACGATCGCGAACAACCCGCAGCCGTACGCGATCCCGTCCGGGTTCGGCGACTCGGCGATCCTCCTCGACCTCCGGTTCTGGATCGACCCGCCGACCCCGCAGGCCCGGTGGCGCTCGAAGGCGATCGCGGTCGAGCGGATCCAGGAGCGCTTCGCCGACGCCGGCATCTCGATCCCCTACCCGCAGCGGACCGTCTCGTACCCGCCCGAGACGGCGGAGGCGGAGGAGACGGTCGAGCGCGTCGAGCGGATCGACGAGGACGGCGACGGCCGTTCGCGGGACGGGTCGGTGTGAGAACGGTCGGCGTGCGTCGGCCCGCGGCCGCGCTTACAGGTCTTCCGACGGCCCCGTGTAGCCGCTCGGCAGCTCCGAGCCGCGGCCGGTGAAGAGGCGCTCGAACCGCTCGATGCGCTCTAGGACGTAGCTCAGCGCCGCCGTGAGCGAGTCGGCGCCGATCGACAGGAGGTGGCGCGCGCCCTTCGTGCGGTCGGCGTGGTAGAAGCTGACCTCGCCTTCCGGCTCGGTGTTCCGCTCCGGCATCACCACGAGGTCCTGTCTGCTCGGATCGTGCCTGAAGACGAGTACGTCCGTGAGCGAGTCCGCGCCGTAGGTGACCACGTCGTGGCGGACGCTCCACTTCTGTGGCGTCTCCTCCGCGAGCGCGTCCGTGTCGACGACGTTCCGCATCGTCGTCGCCGTCGAGACGCGCTCCAGGCCGGATCCGCGCCGCTCCCGAAGCCACGCGAGGATCCGTTCCACGACGTCGCGGAGGCCGCCGGGGCCCGAGAACCGGCCCGCCGACCGCTCCGCCGGCAGCGACCCCCGCGTCACGTCGGTCCGCTCTCCCATGCGAGTACCCCCGGTCCCATCGTGTTAATAGGTATCGATCGGGGGCCTCACCCGTCTCGCCGGGAGTAGGGGCGGTTCACGCGTCGCGCGTGACGTTCAGTTCCGTCTGTACGTTCTCCGCGAACGGCGAGTCCCTGATGTCGATCTGCGCGTCGTTAGCCCGGAGCGCGTTCGTCGCGACGACGCCGTCGGCGCCGGAGCGGATCAGGATCCCCGTGTCGCAGCCGTTGATCGCGTTCCCGGTGACTGTGAAACTGTACGGGCGCTTCGTCTGTCGGTACTCCGGCTCGTCGGCCTCGTCGACCGGGACCGTTCGGGAGATGAAGCCGACGCCGCAGTTCTCGACGTGGTTGTTCGCGACCGTGACGTCGAGGGAAGTCTCGTCGTCCGTGCCTGCCACGGCGTCGCTGAGGTGCGTTTCCTTGTACTCGATCTCCAGTCCGGCCTCGCCGCCCGGGTCGGCGGCGATCGGTTCGAGCTCCAGGTCGCGGCAGACGTTCCCGACGATCGTTCCCTGCTGTGACGGCGAGCAGGCGATGAGGCTGTGTCCGCCCCGGTAGCAGAGGTTCCCAACGACGCCGAAGTTAGAGACGTTGTACGGGGCGATGTTGTTGAACGTGACGTCGGCGACGCGGTCCCCCTGAACCAGCACGTCCGTCGAACGCTGAAGATCGAGGTCGTCGCGGGCCCCGCGGCTGGTGATCCCGTACCAGTTGGGATCTATCACCTCGTTGCCGCGGACGACGACGTTCTCGCAGCCGGCGAACGACAGCGCCATCTGGAACCCGTTCACGGTCCGGTTGTCCGCGATCAGGAGTCCGTCGCAGTCCTCGGCCTGTACCGCGTGGTTGTCGAGGCGGGTGTCGTCCGCGTCGAACTCGATGCCGGTCACCGCCGCGTCGTCGCCGCGGACCCGGATCAGGTCGTGCCCCACGTCGAGTTCGCGCTCGGTGAATCCGACGCGCGATCCCGTCGCGGACGCGACGAAGCGGGTGCCGCCGCTCCCGGTCAGCAGCGTTCCGTCCCCCAGCACCGCCGGGCCGCCAAACCGGAACTCGTCGGCGTCGGCGACGACGGTGCCGCCGTCGGCCGGCACCTGATCGAAGGCGTACTGGAACGCCTGCTCGGCGTTCCCGTCGGCCACGACGGTGAACTCGACGCCGCCCTTCCCGCCGCTCGCAACCCGGTACTTGCCGTTCGACCGATACACGTGGTAGGTGGCGCCTGACGGGTTCGGGCCGCCGTTCCTCGGGCCGTCGCCGCCCGAGTCGCCGCGGTGCGACGCCACTCGTTCGAAGACCGATCCCAGTCCGGTCGCCGCGCCGACGCCGCCGACGAACGAGCGTCGGCTAGTCGCGCCGAGCGGCGCCGCCGCCGTCGATCGCGCGTGTTCGAAGTCCATCGTTTTGGTCTGGGTGTATCGTTGGCGCTCGGCACGGAACCCGCGCGGTTCCGGACCGCCCGCTCCGTGGGAAGTCCCCACAGGATTCGAATCAGATGGCAATTAAATGAACGCTGCTATGAGCGGACAATACCGCTCAATAACGGGCCGGATCCGTTCGTAACAGAAGTACTGAGTACGTTCGTGGTCGCCGATCGCGGCGTCGTTCCCGGCTTACTGGTCCCGCCCGAACCCGGCCGCGAACGTCGCCGCGTCGACGGAGAGGACGGTCGGTCGGCCGTGCGGGCAGGCGTACGGCCGGTCGCACTCGCCGAGGCGGTCGAGCAGATTCCGGAGGTCGCCGTCGCCGAGGGCGGCGAAGTCGCCCCGCTTCAGCGACGGGTGACACGCGAGGTCGGCGAGGAGGTCGTCGCGCGCGTCCCGCGCCGTCCCGGAGTCGGCCGCCGAGAGCGCCGCGAGCGCGTCTCGGAAGGCGTCCGCGTCCGCTGTCCGGCCGAACGGCGCGGGGACGCTCCGAAGCCGTCGCGTGCCGCCCCCGAACGGCTCGGTCTCGAAGCCGAGCGCGGCGAGGTCGTCTGCGTGCGCCCGCGCGGCCGCCGCCTCGTCGGTCGACAGCGAGACGGTCGCGGGCGGGTCGAGCGTCGCGGTCGGCACCGGATCGCCGTCGAAGGCGCGGGCGAGGCGCTCGTAGTTCACGCGCTCGTGGGCGGCGTGGCCGTCGATCACGAGGAGTTCGTCGCCGGACTCGACGAGGACGTAGAGGTCGCGGAAGACGCCGATCGGCTCGGCGTCGGCGAAGGCGCCGGCCCGCGAGCCGTCCCCCTCGCCGACCGGTTCGAGGGCGCTGTCGAGGTCGGTGGCGACGTCCGCGGCGCGGCGGAGGTCGGCGCCGGTGAGCGCGTCCGCGACGACCGACGCCACCGCGTCCGCGACCGCGTCGGCGTCGCGCAGCCCCACTTCCCGCTTCGCCGGGTGGACGTTCGGGTCGACGCGCTCGGGCGGGAGCGACACGTCGACCGCGGCGACCGGCTCGCGGCCGTCCGGGAGGAGGCGGCCGTAGCCCTCGCGGACCGCGGCCGCGATCCGGTCGTTCCGGACCGGGCGGCCGTTCACCGAGACGCGGACGTGGTCTCGCGTCGCCCGGGTGACGGAGGGGTACGCCAGCGCGCCCGAGACCCCGACCGAAGTCCCCTCCGCGTCGGCGCTCGCGTCGACGGTCGTCGACCGGCTCGCGGCCTCGCGGTCGTACACGCCGAGGAGCGCGTCGGTGCGGTCGGTACCGGGCGTCGACAGCGTCGCCGCCCCGTCGTGGTCGAGCGAGAAGGCGACCGGGGGGTTCGCCAGCGCGTAGTCGGCGACGAGCGAGGAGATCCGCGCGAACTCCGCGCTCGCGCCCCCGAGCGACTCCCGCCGGGCGGGCCGCGTCGCGAAGAGGTCCTCGACGACGACCGTCGTCCCGCGAGCGCGGCCCGCGGGTTCGACCTCGACGCTCGGCGTCACGTCCGGCCCCTCCGCGCCGCCCGGGGCCGGGACGGTCCCGTCGACGGCGACCCGCGTGCCGACCCCGTCGCCGGGGCTCGTCACGAGTTCGAGCCGGGCGGCCTCGGCGATGGCCGCGAGCGCCTCGCCGCGGAAGCCGAGCGAGTCGACCCCGACCGGGTCGCCGTCGGGCGCCAGCTTGCTCGTCGCGTGGCGCTCGACGGCGCGGGCCGCGTCCGCGCGGGCCATCCCGCGGCCGTCGTCCGCGACGCGGATCCGGTCGGTGCCGTCGCCGTCGACCGCGATTTCGATCCGAGAGGCGCCGGCGTCGAGCGCGTTGTCGACGAGCTCGCCGACGACCCTCGCCGGTCGGGTGACGACCTCGCCGGCCGCGATCCGGTCGACGGTCGCCCGGTCGAGCCGGCGGACGCGACCCTCCTCGTCGCCCGGGTCGCCGGCGCCCGAGGCGCCGTCGCCGCCCGCGGCGCCTCGAGCGGCGTCGCGCTCACCCGTCATCGTCGGCGCGCGACTGGAGGTCGTGGAGGGCGTTCAGCGCCTCGATCGGCGTCATCCGCGCGAGGTCGAGGTCGCGGAGCGCCGCGGCGAGGTCGGGGGACGAGCCGGGCGCAGCCTCGCCGTCGGCCTCGTTCGACGACTGTGCGCGGTCGCCCTCGGTGGGGGTCTCGGCGGCGGAGTCGCCCGCCGCTGGACCGCCGCCGTCGCGCTGCTCCGACGCCTCCTCCGCGAGGAACTCCCGCAGCGACGCGTCGCCGTCGCGGTCCCCGTCGTCGGGCCCGCCCTCGTCGGCCGCCGCCGCTTCGTCGGTCGGACCCTCGGGCTCGGGTCCGCTCGGGTCACGGCCCCGCTCCGCCTCCTCCGCGGCGACCAGGTCGCGGGCGCGGTCGACGACCGGCCCCGGGACCCCCGCCAGCTCCGCGACCTCGACGCCGTACGACGACGAGGAGGCGCCGGGGACGACCCGGTGGAGGAACGTCACGTCGCCGTCCTCGCGGGTGGCGGTGAAGTGGAGGTTGAAGACGCGCTCGCGCTCCTCGGCCAGGTCCGTGAGGCCGTGGTAGTGAGTGGCGAAGAGGGCGGTCGCGCCGAGCTCGTCGTGGAGGAACTCCGCGGCCGCGCGGGCGATGGCCCGCCCGTCGGTGGTGGCGGTGCCGCGGCCGACTTCGTCCAAGAGGACGAGCGAGTCGGCGTCGGCGTCGTGGAGGATCTCCGTCAGCTCGCTCATCTCGCGCATGAACGTCGACTGGCCGCCCGCGATGTCGTCGGAGGCGCCGACGCGGGTGAACAGCCGGTCGAACACCGGGAGCGACGCCGCCTGCGCGGGGACGAACGACCCCGTCTGCGCGAGCACGATCGCGAGCGCGACCGACCGCATGTACGTCGACTTCCCGCTCATGTTCGGCCCCGTGATCACGGCGACCGAGCCGCGCGGGAGGTCGGCGTCGTTGGGGACGAAGGAGTCCTCGGTCCGCTCGACGACGGGGTGTCTGCCGCCCTCGATCGCGACGCCGCCGTCCGGGTTCGCGCGCAGCTCGGGCCGGACGTAGTCGCCCTCGACCGCGACCGTCGCGAGCGAGGTCAGGGCGTCGAGCTCGGCGAGCGCGTCCGCGAGCCCCTGGATCCGCTCGGTCTCCGCCGCGACGCGCTCGCGGACGTCGACGAACAGCTCGTACTCCAAGGCGTCCGCCCGCTCCGCGGCGCCGACGATCTCCTCTTCCCGCTCCTTCAGCTCCGGGGTGACGTAGCGCTCGCTGTTCTTCAGCGTCTGCCGGCGCCGGTAGTCGTCGGGGACGCGGTCGAGGTTCGCGTCGGTCACCTCGATGTAGTAGCCGTGGACCTGGTTGTGGCCGACCGACAGCGAGTCGATCCCGGTGCGCTCGCGCTCGCTCGCCTCCAGGTCGGCGACCCACTCGCGGCCCTCGCGCTCGGTGGCGCGCAGGTCGTCGAGGTCGCCGTCGAACCCCTCGCGGATCACGCCGCCCTCGGTGATCTCCTGGGGCGGGTCGGCCGCGATCGCCGCGTCGATCAGGTCGCGGACCTCGGTCAGCTCGTCGAGCCGGTCGCGGAGGTCGCCGAGGTGGTCGGTGCGGGGGAGTGTCGAGCCGTCCCCGTCGGCGCCGCCCGACGCGCGCGCCTCGCCGCTCGTCTCGCGCTCCCCCTCCGCCCCCGCGAGCGTCGCCTTCAGCTCGAGCACGACCGCGAGCGTCCGATGGAGCGAGCGCAGGTCGCGGGCGTCGGCCCGGCCCCGCGAGACGCGGCTCGCCAGTCGTTCGAGGTCGTAGGCGGTCGCGAGCGCGTCGGCGACCCCCTCGCGGGCGAGGCTCCGGTCCGCGAGCTCGCCGACCGCGTCGTGGCGGCTCCGGATCGCGTCGGCGTCGACGAGCGGGCGCCGGAGCCAGCGCTCCAAGCACCGCCGGCCGAGCGCGCAGTTCGTCTCGTCGAGCGCGTCGAACAGCGTGTCGCTCGCGCCCAGCCCGCGGTTCTCGAACAGCTCCAGACTTCGCTGAGCCGCCGCGTCGAGCCGGAGCCGGTCGCGGGGGTCGTACCGCCGGACCCGGGTGACGTACCCGAGCGGCCCGTCGTCGCCCTGCGTGTACTCGGCGTACGCCAGCACCGCGCCGGCCGCCCGAAGCTCCGCGTCCGCGTCGAAGCGACGGTCGGGCGCGGGGAGGTACGGCTCCAGGCGCTCGGTCGCCCGCCGGCGGTCGAACGCGCGGTCGTCGTACTCGTGGGTCGTCCAGCCGCGCTCCGCGTCCGCGGGGTCGAAGTCGGGGGCGTCCGGGCCGGCGATGAGCTCTGCCGGCGCGATCCGGTCGAGCTCGCCCGCGACCGCGTCGCGGTCGCCCGAGGTGACGAGGCATTCGCCGGTCGAGACGTCGACGGCAGCGAGGCCGACGGTCTCGGAGGAGGGGTCGGCCCCACCGCCGGCCCCGCCGCCCCCGTCGGCCGCCACCGCCGCGACGTAGTTCGTCGTCCCGGATTCGAGCAGGTCGTCCTCGACGACCGTGCCGGGCGTGATGACCTCGGTGACCGCGCGGTCGACGAGGCCGGACGCCTGCTCGGCGTCCTCGACCTGGTCGCCGAGCGCGACGCGGTAGCCCGCGTCGAGGAGGGATTCGAGGTACGGCGCGGCGTTGTCGATGGGGATCCCGGCCATCGGGTAGTCGCCGGTCGAGTCGGACCGCTCCGTCAGCGTCACCTCGCAGACGCGCGCGACGGTCTCGGCCGCCTCGCAGAACGCCTCGTAGAAGTCGCCGACCTGGAACAGCACCAGGGCGTCCTCGTGGGCGGCACAGAGGTCGGCGTACTGCGAGAGCATCGGCGTGAGCTCCTCGCGGGCAGCCGCGATCCCGGGCGGCAGCCCCGTGGCCGTCTCTCGGTCCGCCGGTTCCATACCCCGAGTCCGGGCGGCCGCGGGCATAAACGGTGCGGAGCGGCGCGGACCGCTCCGGTCGAGCCCCCGCCGCCGGCGAGAGCCTTACAGTCCTCCGCCCCCGAGTACGGCCGTGACGAATCGAACGATCGTCGTGGGGCTCGCCGGGGCGTTCGTCGGCATGACGGCGCTGCTCGTGATCGGCGGGATCGTCCTCCACCCGATCGCGCTGGCGCTGGCGCTGCCGTTCGGCGCCGTCTCCTACTTCCTCTGGTACCACGCCACCGGGCGCCTCCACGACCAGGCCCGGCGGTCGGCCGAGGCGGCGGGCCCGACGGAGCGCCAGCGCGCCAGGCAGCGCGCCCGCGCCGAGGCCAACCGGGAGCGCGCGTACCGCGCCGCCGGCACCGACGGCGGTCGCGGCGCGACCGGGCGGCGAGCGGGCGCTCGCGGACCGGGCGGGGCCCGCGACCCCCGCGACCGCGCGCCGACGGCCGACCGAATGACCGAGCGCGAGGCGTACGAGACGCTCGGGCTCGACCGCACGGCCGACAGCGAGGCGGTCCGGCGGCGGTACCGCGAGCGGGCGAAGCGGCTCCATCCGGACGGCGAGGACGGCGACGAGGAGGACTTCAAGGAGCTCAACGAGGCGTACGAAGTCCTGAAGGGGTGACGCGGAGCGCGCCCCGCGGCGGCCCGAGAGCGCGACGGTCCGGGAGCCTGACGGAGACGCCGCGGCTCACGCCTCGTCGCTCGCGGCGGCGACCGCCCGCTCCGCCTCGTCGAGGTCGGCCCGCGTGTTGACGTTCGCGAAGGTGCGGTCGGTCGTCAGCGACCGGATCGCCTCGTCGTCGACGACGGCCTCACGCACTCGATCCACCATCGCGAGCACCTTCCGCTCGCCTTGGTCGAGCGCGCGGTCGCAGGCCTCCGCGGCCGGTTCGGTCGCGTAGACGGCCTGCGTCGTCTGGAACCAGCGGTCGTCGAGCCGCGGCAGTACCGCTTCGACGCCGGGCTCTCCGGCCAGTTCGCGCAGCGCCGCGAGGAACGACGGGTCGACGAACGGCATGTCGCAGGCGACGACGGCGGCGTACGGGTCGGTCGCCGCGCGGCAGGCGTTCCGGATCCCCGCCAGCGGGCCCAAGTCGGGCTCCTCGTCGAGCGCCCAGCGAACGGGGAGCGGGACTCCCGACAGCGCCTCGGCGAGCGCCTCGCGCTGGTCGGGGCGGCAGTTGACGACGAACTCGTCGACGACCGGGTCGCCGCCGCTGGCGCGGTCGGCGCCGGGGGGCACCGGGTCGTCGGCCCCCGCGAGCCGGTCCGCGACGCGGCGGATCATCGGCACGCCGGCGATCGGCGCGACGGCCTTGTCGGCGTCGCCGAAGCGCGTCGAGCGGCCGCCGGCGAGGATGGCTCCCGTGGTCACGGCCGCGGCTTGGACGGCGGGGGACTTCGCGGTTGCGGTGGTCGGGGGACGGGGCGGTGGCGGGGCGGAAGGCAGCGCCCGGGCCGGCGGGAGCGTCCCGAATTCGTTCGGGCCGGGAACGCCGCGCTCGACGCTCCATCCGCCCGAAAGCGACCCGTTAAGTGGTCGGCGCCCCAACCGATATCCATGCCAGAGGCAACGGATCTGGAGGAGCTGAAGCGGGGGACCGAGCTGGTCAAGCGCGGCTTCGCGCAGATGCAGAAGGGCGGCGTGATCATGGACGTCGTCAACCGCGAGCAGGCCCGCATCGCGGAGGACGCCGGCGCGGTCGCCGTGATGGTCCTCGAACACGTCCCGGCGGACATCCGCAAGCGCGGCGGCGTCGCGCGGATGCCCGACCCCGAGCGCGTCCCGGAGATCATCGACGAGGTGTCGATCCCGGTGATGGGCAAGTCCCGGATCGGCCACCGAAAGGAGGCGGAGATCCTGGAGTCCCTCGGCGTCGACATGATCGACGAGTCGGAGGTGCTGACGCCCGCCGACGACGAGTACCACACCGACAAGCGCGACTTCACGTCGCCGTTCGTCTGCGGGGCCCGGAACCTTCCGGAGGCGCTCCGCCGCATCCGCGAGGGCGCGGCGATGATCCGGACGAAGGGCGAGGCCGGCACCGGCGACGTGAACCAGGCCGTCAAACACCAGCGCACCATCAAGAACCAGATCCGCACACTCACCGGCCTCAACTACGAGGAGCGCGAGAAGTGGGCCCGCGAACACGGCGCCCCGCGCGACCTGGTCCACGAGACCGCCGAGGCCGAGCGGCTCCCGGTCGTCAACTTCGCGGCCGGCGGTATCGCGACGCCCGCCGACGCCGCGCTGATGATGTACCACGGCTGCGACGGCATCTTCGTCGGCTCCGGCATCTTCGGCGCGGAGGACCCCGAGGCGATGGGTACCGCCGTCGTCGAGGCCGTCAACAACTGGGACGACCCCGACGAGCTCGCCCGGATCGCGAGCGGCACTGGGAAGGGGATGAAGGGTCAGTCCAATGAGGACATGAAAGAAGAGGAGAAGCTCCAGAGCCGCGGCGTTTAAATAGCCGATTCCGATTGGGGTGGCGGCTTTCATATACCAACTGCTGTGGCGCGTGCCGGTGAGCGGCCGCCATCGGCGGCCGTGAACCGCACGCGCGAGGGACGCCGCGAGCGACCGGAGGGAGCGAGCGGCAGCGAGGCGCGACGCGTCTCTGGCAGCCGGCGGCGCAGCCGCCGGCGACGAGGCTGGGGAGGCGTGAGGCTGCGGCGCGGAGCGGTGCGGGGCGGGACTCAAAGGGGCAGTCGCGAGGGCGGCGGAGGCGACGCAAGGACCGCAAGGAACGAGCGGAGCGAGTGACTGAGGACCGCAGCGAGCGTGCGCCGCCCTCGCGGCTGGGGCTTTGGAGGTGTTCGATACCGATCCGCAATCAACGAACTATAAGCGACCGACCGAGTTTATTTGGACCCGCTCGTTCGCGTCGACAGCCGACTAACGATCACTCCGACCGCGTACCCGACGAGGCCGACGACGACCGCGAACTGTAGCCCGAGTCTGACACCGATTTCGATCCCGCCGAGCAGTTCCGCACGCGCGGATTGGTACCCGTATCCCACCATTCGCGGGTACGAGTACCGGCCCGCGCCCGTCCAGTTACCCGTGAGATAGCCGACGAGCGGGGGGAAGGCGAACCACCAGAACCCGACGAGCCACAGCGATCCGACGGTCGGAACGAGGCCCGCACCCGCGATCCCCGCCGCGACGGCGATTCCGAGCGCAAGCGCGATCCACCAGAGGGAGATCCCGGTGTTCAGTCCGACGGCGAACCCGACGGAGGCGAGCAGGAGGAGCCCGACCACCGCCAGCGGGAGCGCCGTCCTCGCCGGAGAACCGCCGATGAGATGCGGAGACAAGCGGACGTCTCGGAGGGCCATAATCGCTGATTGTCCCGCCGCGCGCAAAAGCCGTTTGGGCCGGAAGTCGGTCGGACCACGGGGAGGGCGGTCGACGAAGTCGCCGGGGACGCCGCTCACCGCACGTCGTCGTCGTACACCCACGCCCCCAAGACCTCCTCGTCGCCGTCGCGACGCCAACGGACCGTCACGAGGTCCGGGAACCGGATCCGTATCCGCAGCGTCTCCCCGTTGATCGCGTCGTCGGGTCCGAGGTCGTCGTCCAGTTCGGCCCACGCGACGGTGTCGTTCTCGCCCGCCTCGTAGTCCACGCTGACATTCGTGACGAACACGTCCCCGGCGCGGAGCCGTTCGGTCCCGCCGGTGTGTTCGATCACCAGTCTGCTCGCCACGTCGTCTGCCCTCTGATGCTCGAACGCGAAACAGGCGAGCTCCTCGCAGTCCGTCAGTTCGCGATACCCGATGGCACCGAATCCGACCGCGCCCGCGCCGAGGAGGAGGACCGCTCGTCGCTTGGGGGACATGGCTCGGGCCGGGACGCGGCGATACATGGGCGTTTTGCCTGAGTCATCGACTCTTATAAATAGCTGATAGTGAATCGACGGGGAACACCGCCAAAGCCCCAGCCGCTCGGCTATACGTGATCGCTCACTCTGCGGTGAACTCCTCCAAAGCCCCAGCCGCGAGGGGGTCGCACACTCGCTGCGCTCCTCGCTCGCTTCGCTCGCTGCGGTGCTTACGTCGTCTGCGACCCCCTCGCGGCTGCCCCTTTGAGTCCCACCCCGCACGGCGACCGCAGCCTCACGCCTCCCCAGCCTCGGCGGACGGCCCGGCGCGGGCAGAGCCGCGCCGGGCCGCCGCCTCCCTCGCGGGCGGCTCGCGCCCTCCGGGCGCTCGCCGGCGCGCCGTTCGGAGTTTAAATGGTCGAGACGATTCGGATTATCGGGCACCCCACAGAATCAGTTCCGCAGCGCCTCGACCGGGCGCTGGTTGGCCGCCTTCCACGCGGGGTACGCGCCGCTGACGAGCCCGACGCCGACGCCGAACACGAGCGCGAGGAGGAGGTAGTACCCGTTCGTCGGGTCGATCACGAGCGCGGCGTCGACGGCGGGCGTCGCGAGGACGAGCCCGGCGACGAGCAGGACGGTGAGCAGCGTGCCGGCCGCGGCGCCGGCCGCGCCGATCAGGCCGGCCTCCGCGAGCAGGACGCGGAGCACGTCGCGGCGGGCGACGCCGACCGCGCGCATCACCCCGATCTCCTGTCTCCGCTCGACGGTGCTCATCAACATCACGTTGAGGATTGAGACGCCGGCGACCACGAGGGAGATGGCGCCGAGCCCGAGCAGGAACGTCGAGAGCAGGTCGAAGAACTCGTTGATCTCGTCGACGAGGGCGGCCAGCTCGAACAGGTCGACGCGCTCCTCGCGGGCGTTCACCTCCTCGCGGATGGCGTTTGCGGCCGCGCGCGCCTCGGCGCCGGTGTCGGAGATGACGAGCGCCTGCGCGTAGCCGTCCGCCGAGAAGGCCGACTCGGGGAGGAAGACGGCGTCGTCGGGCGCCACCGGGCTGAACGTCTGGCTCTCGACTAACACCGCGATCACCCGGACCTGCGAGCCCGCGATCTCGACGGTGTCGCCCGCGCCGGCGTCGAGGTCCGCGGCGATGCCCGCGCCGAGAATCGCCCCCTGCCGGTGTCGCTCGGGGAGCCGGCCCTCGGCGGCCTCGTACGCCAGCGCCGGCTCCTCGATCCCGTACACGGTCGCGAACGTCTGGTCGCCCTGCCGCGCGACCGTGGCGCTGTCCGAGTACAGCGGGACGACCGCGGGCTCGCCCACCGCGCGCCGGATCGAGGCCACGTCCGCGTCCGACAGCGACTCCACGCCGGCGTCGGCGTTCGGCGAGACGACGACCTGCGTGCCGATGTCGCCGATGGCGTCGTCGGCGCCGAGCGCCAGCACGTTCCCGAAGATGCCGAGCGCGGCGACCGCGAGCACGCCGATACAGACGCCCAGCACCGCCAGCACCGTCCGCACGCGGTTCCGCCGCAGGTTCCGCGACGCCATCGACACCGCGGGCCGCCAGCCGCGGAGCCAGCCGGCGGATCCGGCGCCCGTCCGGTCGCCGTCGCTCATCGGTCGTCCCCCGCGTCCGGCAGCCCGCCGGTCAGCACGCCGTCGGTGAGGTCGACGACGCGGTCGGCGTACTCCTCAACGAGCGGGTCGTGCGTGACCGCGACGACGGCGACCCCCTCGGCCTTGACGCGCTCGAACTCGCCGAGGATCGACTCCCCCGTCTCGGTGTCGAGGTTCCCCGTCGGCTCGTCAGCGAGCAGCACGGCGGGCTCGTTGATCAGCGCGCGGGCGATGGCGACGCGCTGCTTCTGCCCGCCGGAGAGCTCGCTCGGGTCGTGGTCGAGGCGGTCGCCGAGCCCGAACCGCGCGAGCAGGTCGGCCGCCCGGCCGCTCGCGTCGCCGGGGTCGAACGCGGTCGGCATCGCGACGTTCTCGACGGCCGTCAGCGTCGGCAGCAGGTGAAAGTCCTGGAAGACGAACCCGATCGACTCCTTCCGCGCCCGGGTCCGCTCGGCGACGGAGAGGTTCGTCACGTCGGTCCCGTTCAGCAGGCGCCGGCCCGCGGTGGGGTCGTCGAGCAGCCCGAGCACGTTCAGCAGCGTCGACTTCCCGGAACCGCTGGGGCCGACGACCGCGACGAACTCGCCGGGCCGGACCGCGAAGTCGACGTGATCGAGCGCGACGACCGGATCGCCGCCGCCGCTCGGGTAGCGCTTCACCACGTCCCGCAGCGCGACGCCGAACTCGGCGTCGCCTGCGGAGTCCGTCGTTCGGTCGACCGCACCCTCGGCGGTCACGGCGTCGTCCCTCGCGTCGCTCCCGGAGTCGTCGTTCACCGCGTCAACCTCGGAGTCGCCGTTCACCGCGTCGCCCGTCGCGTCGGCCGCGGCGTCCCCGCTCACGGCGCCGACCCGCCGCGTCGCCGCCCCGTCGACCCGCCGATCCGTCCGGTCCTGACCGCGAGGCCGACCGCGCCGGCCAGGCCGACGAGCGCGAGGCCGCTCGCGACCGCGCCAGCGGCGCCCACGCCGCCGACGCCGATCCGACCGAGCGTGCCGCCGCTCTCCCCGTCGTCGTCGGCCTCGGGCGCCGCCACCGTCAGCGTCTCCGTGTACCGGACGCCCCGCTCGGTGTAGGTGACGCGGATCGGTATCTCGTCGGCGACGGAGGCGTTCACCGCGGTCGTCAGGTCGAACCCGACGAAGTCGCTCGCGCCGAGGGTGCCGACGAAGTACTCGCCGCCCGCGGCGGTCGGCTCGACGCCCGGCGCGTCGCCGACAGAGACGACCGCGCCGGTCATCTCGCCGCCGCCGGCGTTGCCGAGGTTCGCGTCGACGACGACGCCGTCGGCGGTCTCGCGCACGGTCGCGTCGGTGACGGTCGGGGCCGCCTCGCGGACTGGGTACGTCACCGTCGACTGCGCGCTGCGGTCCGCGCCCCGGTCGTCGAACCGGTCCGTGTCGGCGCGGAAGGCGGCGGTGACCGTCACCTCCGACCGCCGGTCGAGCGGGCCGAGGTCGACGATCACCCGCCGCTCCTCGCCGGGCGCGACGTCCTCGACGACGAACGGGCCGACCGAGACGGTCCGCTCGTCGCCGTCGACCGCGGTCCCGACCGCGTGGAGGCTCACCCGGTCGGCGGTCGTCGTGCCGGTGTTGACCACCGTCACCTCGACGGGCGAGTCGGCGACCGGGGGCGCGTCGCCCTGGCCGTCCGCGTCGCCGGTGTCGAGGCCGCCGCCACCGCCGAAGATGCCCTGGATGCCGCCGACGCTGAGGTCGCCGGCCGAACTCTCACTTCCCTCGTCGCTCTGGAGGTCCTCTGGGTCGAGCGCGCGGGTCCGCAGGTCGAGCGCGACCTGGGTCGGCCGGACCTCGATCACGGTGTCCCGGCTGACGGTCACGAACTCGCCGGTCGTCGACTGGTTCGCGACCGCCTCGACGGTGAGCCGCTTCGCGCCCGGCTCGTCGAACGACGTCCACAGCGTCGCGTCGAGCGAGTCGCCCGCCGAGAGCGCGCCGACGCCCGTGACGCTGTCGAGCACGTCGCCGTCGGCGTTCCGGACGCGGACCGTCGTGACGTTCGCCGCCGCGTCGCTGCCGCCGGAGTTCGAGACGGTGACGTTCAGCGCCGTCCGCTCCCCGACGGTCGGGTCGCTCGGGGAGGCCCCCACCTCGCCGACGGTGATCCGCGCGTCCGGGACCGCCGCCGCGCCGCCCGCCGCGAAGGCCCCGCCGATCGTCGCGAGAATGGTCACGGCGGCCAGTAGCGCGGCCGCGGATGGTGTACGAGTCAAGGTCATACGTTTTACGCGATACCCGTGGATATATCCGTCGGCGACGGAAGCGACGCGCGCGCCGCCTCGCAGCGACGGGCGCGACGGAAACTCCATCGGCGGTCGTTCGGGGGCAGGGGGCCGCCGGGCTCGGGGTTTCGGCAGTCTCCGAGACGTACCGGTTACGGATGCTTTTTCAACGGGCCGACGTAAGTAGCGGTAATGAGCGAACGCGACACCGCGCGAGCGGGTGATGGACGATGATGGGGAACAACGACCAGCAGGCGTACGACCGCGGCACGTCGCTGTTCTCGCCGGACGGGCGCATCTACCAGGTCGAGTACGCCCGCGAGGCGGTCTCGCGCGGCGCGCCGAGCGTCGGCGTCCGGACGACCGACGGCGTCGTGTTCGTCGCGATGTCCCGCCCCTCCTCGTCGCTGATGGAGGCCGAGAGCATCGAGAAGCTCCACAAGCTCGACGACCACGTCGGCACCGCGAGCGCCGGCCACGTCGCCGACGCCCGCCAGCTGATCGACCTCGCGCGCCGCCAGTCGCAGGGGAACCGCCTGCGCTACGGCGAGCCCGTCGGCGTCGAGACGCTGACGAAGTTCGTCACCGACCACATCCAGGAGAACACCCAGCGCGGCGGCACGCGCCCCTACGGCGCCGCCCTCCTCATCGGCGGCATCGACGACGGCGAGCCGCGCCTGTTCGCGGCCGACCCCTCGGGCACCCCCAACGAGTGGAAGGCGACGGTCATCGGCGGCGGCCGCCAGGAGATCCAGGGCCACCTCGAGTCGGAGTGGCGCGACGACCTCTCGCTCGCGGCGGGCATCGAACTCGCGGTCGCGGCGCTGGCCGCTCACGACGACGAGTTCGAGCCCGCCGACCTCGCGGTCGCGACCGTGACCGAGGCCGACGGCTTCCGGACGGTGCCGGCCGAGGAGGTCGAGACCGCGTTCGAGGCGGCCGGCCTCGACACCGACGACGAGACGGACGCTGACGGCGAGGCGGGCGGCGACGCCTCCGGAAGCGACGAGTAGCGACCACGCCGATCGGCTCACGTTCGGCGCTCGGCGACGGAGTGCGTGGAATTGTACATCCCACACACAACACTTTTAGCGGCGGAGCGCCTCATGTACGACATAAAATGCCCGATTCGATGTCAGAACAGCTCCAGCGAGACATGGAGTGCGAGGGGTTACTCGAGTGTTTCCACGGCCTGAAGCAGTTGGACAAGGACTGTTACCAGGCGCTCGTCTCGGCGGACGAGGCACTCACGATCGACGAGGTGGCCGAACGCGTCGACCGGGAGCGCTCCACCGCCTACCGCGCGGTTCAGCGGCTCCTCAAGGCCGGCTTCATCCAGAAGGAGCAGATCAACTACGACCACGGCGGCTACTACCACGTGTACAGCCCGACGGACCCGTCTCAGATCGCCGACGACATGCAGCGGATGCTCAACGACTGGTACGCGAAGATGGGCCAGCTCATCGGCGAGTTCGAGGAGAAGTACGACGAGCCAGAGCGCGCCGTCGTCGAGGGCTGAGCCGAGCGTCGCTCGTCAGAGGCCGCTCACGAGATGGTCTCGACGCGGGGAGAGTCGGCGCCGCGGAGTTTCGCGGGAGGCCTCGGGTCGCTACACTGCGTAGACGAGGGCCCGTCGGCACTCGGGACGCACGCACGGGACCGGCGTGATGATCTCGCCGGCGCAGAGGCCGCCGAGGAGCCCGTCGTTCGGTCCGTCGAAGACGATCGAGAGCGTCCCGAGCGCGTCAGTCCCCTGTAGCTCCACCGCCTCTGGCGGCTCTCCGCAGTCCGGACGGCCTCTTCGGCGGGCACAGGTGTGCGTTTCGAGCACTTCGTAAGGTGGTTGTGATCCGTACGTCTCCGATCAGAGCTAAGCCCGCTCGTACACCGATTCGGACGTACCGGTGATGAAGAGCAGTCTCGAACGGCAGGGGAAGGGGTTCGAGGATCGAGGGCGTTTCGGACGGCGATCGAGGACCGAGAGCGTTTCGGACGGCGATGCGGCTACGGGGCGCACGCGCATTAAAGGGGAGGTGGAATGGAGCGGACCGACGCGACGCCGGCGTTCAGAACGTGAACACGTGGTCGGCCTCCTCAGCGGCCTCGAGGAAGGTGACCGCACCGGCGAACTGCGTCGTCAAGTCGTCGTCGATGGCGTCCTGCTCCCACTGGAGCATGTCCAGCGTGGTCGTACACGCGACCGAGGTGACCGCCTCTCCGCCGTCGGCGATCAGCTGGTCGAGCATGTCGTAGGGGTTCGGCATCCCTTCGTCGAGCAGCGGCTGGACCGACGAGAGGTCTTTCTCGCCCTCCAACAGGTGCGTCAGTCCGTCGAAGGTGAAGTAGAGGAACACGTCCGTGTCCATCGTCAGCGCGACGTGCCCGAGGTTGGTCGCCATCGCGAGGTTCTTCGGGTCGTCGCTGGAGACGATGATGCCGATCTCGTCCATACTCATGCCTCCTTGCGGACGTAGTGGGTGTACACGTCGTCGCCCTCCTCCTGCTCGAGGAGCATGACGCCGTCGGTGCCCGTCGCCCACCCGTCGATGTCGCTTACACTTCCGGGATCGGTCGCGACGACCTCCAGCACCTCACCGGGGGCGAGGTCGTCGATCGCGCCCTTCGTCTTCACGATGGGCATCGGGCAGCTCAGTCCTTTCACGTCCAGCGTCTCCGCGATATCGATTTCGGTGCTCATGATCGATTGTTTGTACGCACCAGACAATACTGCGCGCGTCGGTTTTAATCTTGTGTGTTTAGTCCAATACGGATGCGGGAGGCGCGGCGGTCTGTCCCCGGACCACTCGGCGCAAGAGCCGATAGCGGCACTTACCACGGTCGAGACCGAACGTGGACCCATGCCGACGACAGTTCGCGTCCGCTGTACCGACTGTGCGTACGACGAGACGTTCGACTCGCTCCGGCGGGCGCGGACCGCGCTCGACGACCACGAGCGCGCGACGAGCCACGCCGTCGACTGGGAGATCGGTGGGCTCTCGGCCGGCGTTGAGCGGGCGGGCGACGACGCCGGCGTCTGCGGTCGAGATGGGTGCGCGAACGCGAACTCGCCGCTCCTCGATCACGGACCGGCCTCCGCGCCCGACCGGGACGTCTGAGGCGAGTCGCCCCGGCGGCGGCGACTTCCCGCCGGGGGTGCGCCGACGCCGGTCGGTCGCCGTGTCGTCTCTCCGAATACCCCATATTGTACAACAAAAGCAATATTACTCGGGGGCACGAACGGTCGCGTATGAAGATCGTATTCGCGACGGACCTCTCGGACGCGAACGAAGCGGCGATCGAGTCGCGGACCTGTCTGGAGTGTCTCGACAACATCGGCGTCAGGGAGGTTCACCTGTTGACCGTCGTCCCGGACAACGTGTCCAGCGGGCTGCCGGGGATGGACGCCGCCAGCGACGCCAGGGAGGCGCTCGCCCCACAGCGGAACGTGTTCGAGCGCGCTGGATTCGAGGTGGAGACGCACGTCGCCCGCGGGACACCGCACCGGCGGATAAACGGATTGGCCGAGCGGCTCGACGCGGACATGATCGTCGTCGGGTCGCGCGGACAGTCTCCGCTCCGGAATCGGCTCATCGGCGGCACCGTTCGCAACGTCGCGCGGACGGCGGTCAGGCCGTTGCTCGTCGAGCGGATCGAGGAGACGGCGAGCGGGCACGCGGTCAGGAAGGAACACCTGTTCCAGGACGTGCTGTACGCGACCGACTTCTCGGAGAACGCGGCGCGCGCCTACGACTACTTCCCGTCGCTGACGGGCGCGACAGAGCGGGCGTACCTGCTCCACGTGGGCGATGGGGACGCGGAGTCGACGGCGACCGCCGAGGAGCGACTGGACGAACTGGCGACGGATCTCCGTGACCGGACCGGGTTCGATGTCGAGACCAACGTCAGGTCCGGGAACCCCGTCGACGAGATCACGGCCGAAGAGGAGCGCGTGGGCGCGACGACGACGCTCATCGGCGCGCGCGGGACGAGCCGACTCCGGCGGCTCCTCCTCGGGAGCACCGCGGAGTCGATCGTCGCGCGCGGGACAAACAACGTCTTGCTCGTCCCCCCCGAGGCGGCCGCGCCGCGCTGACGCGGCCGGAGTTTTTAGTCCCGGAGCGCCCAGGAGAGCCTGATGGCGCGAGAGACGGTCACACACCGCGACGGCCACGTGTACGAGTTCGGTCCGGAGATGGACCCGGTGTACGAGGCCGCGGACGGCGAGTCGCTGACGATCGAGACGGTCGACAGCCTGAACGGCGCGATCCAGGAAGCTGACGACCTGCTCGGCGCGATCCCGGAGGAGGTCAACGCCGCGACGGGACCGATCGCGGTCGCCGGCGCGAGCCCCGGCGACGTGCTCGCGGTCGAGATCGAGGCCGTGCGCGTCGCGGAGGACCGCGGCCGCGTGCTCACCGCCCCCGGGTTCGGACTCCTCCGGGACGACCCCGATATCGACCACCCGGCGACGCGGATCACCGAGGTCGACGCCGACGCGGAGGCGGTCGACTTCGAGGGGATCGACGTGCCGATCGAGCCCGTGATCGGGACGATCGGCGTCGCCACGGACGGCGAGACGGTCTCGACGCTCACGCCCGACGACCACGGCGGGAACCTCGACACGACCGACGTGACCGGCGGGACGACCGTCTACTTCCCCGTCTTTCAGGAGGGGGCGATGCTGGCGCTGGGCGACGCGAAGGCCGCGATGGCGGACGGCGAGATGTGCGGGACGGGCGCCGAGATAGCGGTCGAGGTCGACGCGACGCTGTCGGTGATCGAGGACCCCGCGGTCTCGCCCGCCCGCCCCCTCCTCGACACCGGCGACGCCGTGAAGACGGTCGCGAGCGCCGAGACGATGGAGGCGGCCGTCGAGCTGGCGAACGCCGACATGCTGGACCTGCTTTCGCACCACCACGGGTTCTCGCGCACCGAGGCGTACCTCTTCTCCAGCCTCGTCGGCGGCCTGGAGGTCAGTCAGGTGGTCGACCCGCAGGTGACGGCGCGGAACGCGGTGCCGAGCGAGTACCTCTCGCTGCCGTTCTGAGCCCCTACACCGCGGCCTCCTGAGTCGTGCCCGTCGCGTCGACCGGCCGGCCTCAGCGCTCGGACCGCTCGGCGAACCGCCGCGCGGCGTCGCTCAGGCCCCCGTCGGTCGGCGGCTCGGCCCGCTCCGACTCGGCGACCTCGCCGGCCTCGGCCGCCGCCTCTGCGTCGGCGTCCGTCGCGTCGGCTTCGGTGACGACCCCCTCGGTCTCCTCTGGTGCCGCGTCGGCGCCGTCTCGGGCGGCCGCACCGTCGTCGGGGACGGCGGCCGCCCCCTCCCCGACCTCGGCCGGGTCGGCGTCCGGCGGATAGCTCAGTTCGGCGGGGGGGACGAAGGCGGTCTCGACCGCGCGGACGATCTCGCGGACCTGCGCCTCGTCGAGGCGGTCCGCGTACGCCTCGCGGACGAGGTCCGGGACCGCGTACGCGTAGTGGCCGCGACCGGCGTGGCGGATGAGCCCCGCGCGCCGGATCGGCCGGTGGCGGCTGTAGGCGTGCCCGGAGTCGCCGTCGCCGCCGGCGTCGATGTGGGCCGCGACGGGGTCGCTGGCGCCCTCGCGGCGGTAGTGGCGGAGCATGCCGCGCGAGAGCTCCGGGAGCGCCTCGATCCGCGAGCGCAGCTCCTCGATCACCGCCTCCCGGGTGCCGAGCTCGATCGCGTCGTCGAACCGGAGCGCGCTCTCGGCCACGTCGTCGCGGGTGACCGGGTCGACGTCGTCCGGCGGGGCAGGGTCGGACTCGGCCGCGGGTTCGGCGTCCGCGGGTTCAGCGTCGGCGGGTTCGGCGTCCGGGTCCGACGAAGCGCCGTCGGCGGACGCGGCCGGCTCCGCGTCCCCCTCGGTGCCGCCGTCGGCGGAGGGCGCCGCCTCGCTCGCGGGGTCGTCGTCGCCCCTCGTGGCGGCGACCGCCTCGTCGTACGACTTGAGCACGGACTGCCCGTCGGCGCCGTCGGCGACGGCGTCGCCGTCGGGGGGGCTGGCGCCGACCCGGGCCCGGCCGCCGCCGCTCCGGTACGGCGCCTCGGCCTTGCCGAGGAGCGCCTGCGCGAACTGGTCGGCCATGTCGCTCAGGTCGCGGGCCTCCTCCAGTTCGCGTTCGAGGTCGGCTATCCGGCGGTCCTTCTTCTCTAGCTCCTGTTTGAGGTCGGCTATCTCGGAGTCGCGGCGCTCCTTCTCGTCGGAGATCGACTGGAGCTCGCCGACGAGGTCGCTGGAGACGGACTTCAGCTCGGGGCGCTCGAAGTCGTCGAGCCCGGGGGTCGCGCCCGCGTCGAACGTCTCCTTACGATGGAACTGGATCCGGCGGATCGACTCGTCCCAGTCGGTCATCAGGAAGGCCTCGCCGTCGCCTAAGTCCTCCACCGCGCTCGCGTACTTCGACCCGAGGATGCGCCCGACGACCTTCGTGTCGTTGTCCCACGTGAGCCGGTGCCAGCAGAGCCAGTCGCACTGGGTGATGAAGTCCTTTTTCACGTCCGCGGGGCGCTGGCTGATCCCGACGATGCCGAGGCCGTGTTTCCGGCCGCGCTTGCCCACCTTGATCAGCATCTTCCCCGTCTCGTCCATCCCGCCGCCCTCGGGGATGTACTCGTGGCACTCCTCGACGACGAGCAGGAAGGGCTTCTTCAAGCGCTTCTCCTTCGCGAACAGCTGCTTGACGACCTCCAAGAGCAGCTCGTTGGCGGTGTCCTCTTCGAGGTAACCGGAGACGTCTAAGATGATCGGGACGTTCTGCTCTAAGGCGAGGTTCGCGAGCTTCTCGGCGTGTTCCGGGGAGACGACGATGTCGCACTCCTCGTCGGCGCCGGCGTGGAGGATCTCGTATTCCTCCTTAAGTCCGTAATATTCACCGTCTGTATCCACGATGAGAACCGGGAAGCCGCTGTCGAGCAGGTTCTCGATGACGACGCTCGCGGTGTTGCTCTTCCCGGAGCCGGATTTGCCCGTGATGAAGGACCGGCCGGTGAGCACGTCGACGACCGGGAGCTCCACCGGGGAGCCGGGGTCCGCCGTCGCGTCGCCGCCGATCCCCTCGCTGACGTCCGCGACGTGGATCGTCTCCTCCTCGCTCATACCCGTGAGAGGTGGCGCCCGCCTCATAAACTATCGCCTCGTCGCCCGGGCGGGCCGCTCTGCCGGCGGTCGCGTCGCCGACCGACGGCGACCGGGCCGCCTTCGGGCGTCCGCAAGACGTATATCGTCCCCAAGAGTTCGACCGCACATGGACACCGAGAACACCCTCCTCAACGCGGTGGTCGGCGCGATCGCGTCGGCCCTCCTCTCGTTCACCGGCATCTCACCGCTCCTCGGCGGCGCGGTCGCCGGGTACCTGAACGGCGACGACGGGCTTCGGGTCGGCGCGCTCTCCGGCGCGATCGCGTCGATCCCGATCGTCGGACTGCTGCTGCTCGCGCTGGTGGTCCTTCCGTTTCTGGGATTCTTCGGGTTCCCGCTCGAAGCGGGTCTCGCGGCCGGCGGGGTCTTCCTGGTCGCCGCCCTCATCGTGTTGGGCGGCGTCGCTTACAGCGTGGTGTTGAGCGCGCTCGGCGGACTGCTGGGCGTGTACGTGAAAGACGAGCTGTAGGTCGATCGCTGTTATTTATAAATAGTTGAATCTGGACCGGCGATAAACACTACCGTAGTCCCAGTCGTTTGTTTATAAATAGTTGCTGGCAGACCGGCCACGAACACCGCCGAAGCCCCAGCCGGGAGGACAGCGCACGCTCGCTGTCGCCCGAAAATCGAAGATTTTCGAGATGACGAGAGAGCTTCGCTCTCTCGAACCACGCTCCTCACTCGGTCGCTCACTCTGTTCGCTCCCTCTTTGCGGTGCGTGCGTCGCCTGCGCTGTCCTCCCGGCTGCCACTTCGAGTCCCGCCCCCGCACAGCGACCGCACCTCACGCCTCCCCAGCCTCGTCAGTCGCCGTCGCTTCGCTCCGGCGACTTGACTCCAGCGAGGGACCGGAGGTCCCTCTGGCAGCCGGCGCGTAGCGCCGGCGACCTCGCGCGTGCGACTCGCACCCTGCGGGCGCTCGTCGGCACGCACCACCGCACTGTCTATGTATAAAGAGACGGCGTGAGAATCGGCTCGCGACTCAGCGAAGACGCCTCAATGCTCGCCGCCGGTGCCGCGCCGGTCGGAGTCGAGGTCGATGTCGAGGTTCTCAAGCAGCTCCTCGGCCTCCTCGCGCTTCTCCTGGTGGTCTTCGAGGAACTCGCGCATCAGCTCGGCTGCCTGCTCCTTACAGCCGCCACAGAGGCGGTCGCCGTTGACGCACTCCGAGTACACCTCCTTCGTCAGCTCGTCGTCGTCGCCCGCGAGCAGGTAGGCATACAGCTCGTACACCGGACACTCGTCGGCCTCGCCGCCGAGCTCGCGCTGCTCCTCGGCGGTGTCGCGGCCACCGGTCGTCGCCGCCTTCACCTTGTCGTACCCGTCCTCGGGGTCGTCGAGCAGCGAGATGTGGCTCGCCGGGATCGACGAGGACATCTTCCCGCCGGTGAGCCCGGTCATGAACCGGTGGTAGATCGAGGAGGGCTGCCGGAAGCCGAACCCGTCGTGGTCGATCTCGACCTCCCGGGCGACCGACTCGGCCTCTTCCCGCGTGAGGTCGAAGGCGTCGACGTGGCCTTCGAACACGCGCTTCTCGCCGTCGACCGACTCGATCAGCGCCTCGAACGCCTCGTCGGTCGCGTTGCGGTCGAAGAAGCGCACCCGGGGGCGGAGCGGCTCCTTCCCGCCGGCTTCGAGCTTGTCGAGCGCGCTCGCCTTCGCGGCCGCGAGGTCAACGCTCTCGCGGTCCGACTCCGGCGGCTCGTAGTCGGCGAGCCACTCGGCGGCGTCCTCACAGCGCACGTCGGGGTCGTCGCCGGCGGCGCGCTCCGCCGCGAGCGCGTCGTAAGCGGCCCGGACCAGCTGCCGCTCGTCGTCGTCCAGCTCGAAGGAGGCGAACGCCTCGGTCACCTTGAAGTAGCGCACGCGGGTCGCCAGGTCGCGGGTGAGCCGGACGTGCGGGTCCTGGTCGGGGCCGACCGGGATCACCGTGGGCTTCGGCTCGTCGACGAGCTGCGGGTAGAGGATGTCCGCCGTCTGGGTGATCACGCTCTGCATGTGCGAGATATTCGTTTCGCCGTCGAAGCCGTAGATCGCCTCGAACTCCGAGAAGTTCGCCTTCGAGCCGAGCTCGAAGCCGAGGTCCTGGACCTCGCGGTTGTCCGACTGGCGGTAGATCTCGCCCTCTTCGGCGTCGAAGCCGAGCGCGAGCAGCGAGAGGAGGTAGTTGCGCGCGTGCTCGTCGATCTCGGACCACGACATGCCGCGCGCCGAGTGGGCTTCGAGGTCGGCGATCAGTCCGAACGCGTCGCCGCCCATCTCCTGGTGCCAGATGATCTCGTCGAACACGAGCTTGTGGCCGATGTGCGGGTCGCCGGTGGGCATGAACCCGGACAGCGCCGCGAACGGCTCGTCGTTCGCCATCGCCTCGGCGACCGCGTCGTACTCGCGGTGGCCGAAGATGACACCGCGGCGCATCAGGTAGTGCGGGTCCGGGACCTCGTCGGCGACCTCGTCGAACGCCTCAATGCCGAACTCCTCGAACAGGTCCGCGTAGTCGCCGACCGACGCCGACCCCCACGGGTCGAGCGCGACGTCCTCGGTCGGCTCGTCCGCGCGCTCGGTCCCGCCGTCGGTCCGAGGGGGCGCCGACGGCCCGGGGGCGGGGTCGGACCCGCGCCCGTCGCCGTCCGGCGTCGCCCCCTCGGGGGTGTCCTCGTCCATACCACCTCTCCCGTCGGTCGACGCAAAAACCGTTCGCTTGCGCGAGAGCGGTTCCCACGCCCCGGCGGGCGATCGACCTCACCGAAACGGACGACCCCACCGACGGGCGAGCCCACCGGACAGCGTCACGCCGCGTGCGCCACCAGTCGCGTCGCGGTCGCCTTCCAGCGGATCGAGACCGAGTCGCTGGGAGCGAGGCCCAGCCGCTCGATGCTCTCGGCGGTGATCAGCGCGGCCACCTCGACGTCGGTCGCGTCGGCCGAGCCCTCGGCCGCCCCGACCGCGATCCGGACCGTCGACACCGTCTCGCCGGAGTCGACGCGCGAGACGCGGCCGGCGAGGCGGTTCCGGGCGCTCGTCGCGTCGGGGTCCACCGCGTCGGCCGCGTCGTTGACCGTGACGGCGTCGGCGCCGATCCGGACCTGAACCGCGTCGCCGACGTTCACTCCGCTCGCGCCGTCCCCGACGCCACCGTTCTCGTTCCCGCCGTCCGCGTCGTCTCCCGTTCCCCCGTGAAGCCCGGACAGTTCCCCGACCGGGGTGTCGACGACCGCGAGTTCGCCGTCGACGGCCGTCACGGTTCCCTCGAGCACCGTCTCTGGGACCGCCGCGGCCGCCGCGAGGACGGCCTGGAGCCGGTCGTAGCGGTCGAGGAGCGCGCGGCCGGACGCGGCGAGCCGGCTCCCGCCGCCGCCCTCGCCGCCGCGGCGCCGCTCGACGAGCGTCCCGTAGGCCTCCTCTAAGGCCTCGATCCGCGAGAGTGCGCGGGCGCGCGAGCGGCCCAGGTCGGCGGCCGCGCCCGCGACGGACCCCGCCGCGTCGACCGCGCGCAGCAGCGCCGCGTCGCGGCCGTCGAACTCGACGCCGTCCTCGATGAGCGCGGCCCGCCCGCGTCCCGCCGCCGCGTCCGGACCGGCTTCGGTCGGCTCTCCCATGCCCGGAGGATGCCCCCGGGCCGTCATGGCGTTTTCGCCCCGTCGCCCGCCGCGGCGCGGAAGTTATATGTAGCGTCGACCCACCGTTGTATCTATGTCGATACAACGGAGGCGGTTCGTGACCGCGCTGGTCGCCGGAGCGATCGCGAGCACGGCGGGCTGTTCGTCGACGAGCGGCGACAGCGGCGACGGCGGGAACGGCGGGAACGGGACCGACGGGAGCGGAAGCACGACCGAGTCGGTCGGCGTCGCCGGCGAGACGCTGACGCTCACGACGACGACGAGCACGTACGACACCGGCCTCCTCGACGCGATCCACACGGACTTCGAGGAGATGTACGGCGTCACCGTCGACGCCGTCGCGCAGGGGACCGGCGCGGCGTTGGAGACCGCCCGCAACGGCGACTCGGACATCGTGATGGTCCACGCCCGCGGGCTCGAAGACGAGTTCATGCGGAACGGGTACGGGGTCAACCGGCGGGACCTGATGTTCAACGACTTCGTGATCGTCGGCCCCGAGGCCGACCCCGCCGGGATCGAGGGGATGGACTCGGCGACGGCGGCGCTCACCGCCATCGCCGAGGCGGAGGCGCAGTTCGTCTCGCGGGGCGACAACTCCGGCACGCACACGAAGGAGCTGAACCTCTGGGAGGCGGCCGGCACGGAGCCCGGCGGCGACTGGTACCAGGAGACCGGCACCGGAATGGGCGAGGCGCTGAACATCGCCAACCAGCAGGGCGCGTACACGCTCTCCGACCGCGGGACCTTCATCTCGCAGCGCTCGGAGATCGACCTGACGATCCTGGTACAAGGACCGATCGAGGGCGGGCCGGATATCCTCTCGAACCCGTACGGGGTGATGGCGGTCAACCCCGGGGTCCACGAGAACGCCAACTACGACCTCGCGATGGCGTACATCGGCTGGATCACCAGCCCGGGCGTCCAGGAGGCCATCTCGGAGTACCAGGTGAACGGCGAGCAGCTGTTCTTCCCGGAGGCCGTCTCCGAGGACCCGAACTTCCAGCAGTACGTTCCGGAGGGTTGGAGTAGCGAGAGCGACGACTCGTAGTCGTGCCGTTCGAAGCGACCGTCCAGTCGGTCCCAGCGCTGCTCGACGCCGCGCGGCCCGCGGCGTCGCTCCTCGGCGTCTCGTTCAGGGACGGGTACGTCGGGAGCGTCATCGCCGTCTCGCTGTACGTGAGCCTGACCGCGGTGGCGCTGAGCACGCTCGTCAGCGTGCCGGCCGCCGTCGCCATCGGGCTCACGGAGTTCCCCGGCAAGGGGTTCGTGAAGTCGGTGGTCAACACCGGGATGGGGTTCCCCAGCGTGGTCGTGGGGCTCGTCGTGCTGTTCGCGGTCTCGAACCAGGGGCCGCTCGGCTCGCTGGAGCTGATCTTCACCCGCGAGGCGATGATCATGTCGCAGTTCGTCCTCGCGACGCCGCCGATCACGGCGATCAGCCTCGCCGCCGTGAGCGGCGTCGACGACGGGGTCCGCGACGCGGCCCGCGTCCTCGGCGGGACGCGCGTCGACGTGGCGCTCGTCGTGATCAAGGAGGCGCGGTACGGGATCGCGACCGCGGTGCTGGCCGGCTTCGGCCGCGCGATCAGCGAGGTCGGCTCGGTGCTCATCGTCGGCGGGAACATCACGAGCGCGGACGGCATCTCGAAGACGCGCACCCTGACGACGGCGATCCAGCTCGAGGCGCGGCAGGGGCAGTACGAGACCGCCATGGTGCTCGGCGCCGTCCTCGTCGCGCTCGTGTTGACGGTCAACGCGATCGTCGTCCGCTTCGGCGACCGGGGGGTGGCGGGCTGATGCCCCGGGAGGTGACGGACTGATGCTCCGCGCGAACGACGTGTCGCACGCGTACGGTGACGAGCCCGTGTTCCGCGACCTCACGATCGACGTCGACGCGGGCGAAGTCGTCGCGGTGATCGGCCCCTCCGGCGTCGGCAAGACCACGCTGCTCCGGACGCTCGCGTTCTCGCTGGAGCCGGACGAGGGGACCGTCGCGCTCGACGGGACCGACGCGTGGGCGGTCGACGATTCGGAGCGCCTCGCGCTGCGGCGCCGCGTCGGGATGGTGTTTCAGGAGGCGAGCCTCTTCAGCGGGTCGGTCGCGCGCAACGTCGAGTACGGGCTCCGCGTCCGACGCTCGTGGGCCGACCGGCTCACTTCGGCCCTCCGCCTGAACGACGCCACCGACGCGGTCGAGGAGTCCTTGGCGGTCGTGGGGCTCGAAGACGAGATCGACCAGCCGGCCGACGCGCTGTCGGGCGGCGAGGCCCAGCGCGTGTCGTTCGCCCGGGCGCTGGCGTACGACCCCGACGTCCTGCTGCTCGACGAGCCGACCTCGGACCTGGACCCGCGGAACACGGCGGTCATCGAGGAGGCGATCGGCGAGGCGAAGTCGCGGGGGATCGGGGTCGCGCTCGCGACCCACGACATGCACCAGGCCGAGCGCGTCGCGGACCGCGTCGCGGTGCTGCTCGACGACGGTATCACGGAGGTGGGGCCGACCGAAGCCATCTTCGAGGACCCCGAGAAGGAGCGCACCCGGAAGTTCATCTCGGGCGAGTTGGTGTACTAATGAATCCCGAGTGAAGGCGGGACCCGAGTCGAAGCCGGCGATCTGAGATAGATGAACGACGACGCTGCGGTCAACATTCCAAAGTCCCGCCTCGCACCGCTCCGCACAGCACCTCACGCCTCCCCAGCCTCGTCGGACCGGCGCGGCTGCGCCGGTCCGACTCCCTCGCGCGTGCGATTCGCGCCCGCTGGGCGCTCATCGGCACGCGCCACCGCGCCGGTGATTATGAGTAATCGACGCCGCCGGCTCAGATGTCGAAGTCGAGTTCGACCGCGTCGCCCGCGTCGGCGTCTCCCGAATCGACGACGTGCTCGCCGGCCGCGAACCCGTCGTGGAGGTGGTCGTAGGTGCGCTCTATCGCCTCCACGATCACCTTCGTGTCGCCGGTGACGGGCATGAAGTTCGTGTCGCCGCTCCAGCGCGGGACGACGTGGGTGTGGAGGTGGTCGATCGAGCCGCCCGCGGCGTCGCCGCCGAGGTTCTGCCCGGTGTTGACGCCGTCGGGGTCCATGTCACGTCGCAGCGCGGCGAGCGTCGCCGCCTTCAGCCGCGCGTGATCGAGGAGGGCCGCGTCGTCGAGGTCGGTCGGGTCCTCGACGTGTGCGTCGGGAATCACCATCGCGTGGCCGGGGTTGTACGGCGCGTTGTTCAGGATGACGTAGTTGCGCTCGCTCCGGGCGACGATCCGCGCCTCGCGGGCGTCCTCGCGCTCGGGCAGGACGCAGAACGGGCAGCCGTCGATCGGGTCAGCGTCGCGCTCGACCCACTCGATCCGCCACGGCGCGAAGATCCGGTCCATCAGTCGTCGAAGCCGTGGATCCCCGCGGTCGTCACCTCGACGCCGTCCTCGGTGATCAAGAGAGTGTGTTCCGCCTGGCTCACGAGTGCGTCGTCGTCCTCCTTCAGGACGGGGTACCCCTTGATCGCGTTCGCCTGCTTGAGGCGGCGCAGCGCCATCTCGGCGCGGTCGGTCTCCAGCCACCGCGCCGCGAACGGGAGGTCGTCGAACCCCTCGATCTCTTGGAGGGCCTGTCGGGCGCGGCGGTCTCGCACGCTCGCGGAGCCCTGCTGCTCGAAGATCTCCTCGTCGGTCCCCTCGCCGACCTTCCCGCGGCCGTCGGTGGCGAACGGCTCGATCGCGACCGCCTGCCCGGGCTCCAGTTCGACCGAGCGGTCGACGCCGCGGTTCGGCACCGTGGGGCCGGTGTGGGCGTCGTACCGCTCGACGCCGTGGCCGGAGAGGTTGAGGACCGGCGTGTAGCCGTACCCGCGGATCACGTCCTCGATCGCCTGTCCCACGACGCCGACCTCGACGCCCGGGCCGGCCTCGTCGAGCGCGGCCTCCAGGGCCATCTCGGCGGCCTCGACGAGCTCCGGAGTGCCGGTGTGGTCGACCGTCACCGCGGCGTCGGCGATGTAGCCGTCGACGTGGACGCCGACGTCGAGACACACCATCTCCTCGCCGAACGCCGCCTCGTCGTCGCGGCTCGGAGTGGCGTGGGACGCCTCGGGGTCGACGCTGATGTTCACCGGGAAGGCGAGACCGGCCCCCTGCTCGCGGACGAAGTCCTCCGTCCACTCGGCGACTTCGAGGTGGGTCCGGCCCGGTTCGACCATCTCGCGGGCCTCGTTCATCGCCTCGACCAGCACCGCACCGGCCTCGCGGTAGCTCTCGACCGCGTCCTCGTCCAGAGGTCCGTGACTCATGGACGCGGGTTCGGCGACCGCGCGCAAAGAGGTTGCGGAGAGCGGTCGACGCCGCGGGAGCCGAACCGGCCAGCCGGCCGGGGCTCAGGGGCGCGTGATCTCGACGTGCCACTCGTCGTCGGCGAGGTTCGCCGTCTCGTGTTCGGACCCGCGCTCCGCCAGCACGTCGTACGGCGGCACCGGCTCGAAGCCGTTCACCAGACAGAGCGACTCCCCCTCGTCGAGGCCGTCGAGCGCGGCCACGACGTCGCCGAACGGCTCGCCGTCTATCTCGCGGGCGTCCAGCCGCTCGTCCGCGTCGTCGAACGGGTCGGGGCTCACGGCTGGGTCGTCGGGTCCCGCGGCGATGTAACTCCTCCCGAAATCGTTCGGGAGGGACCGTCGAGCGCCGGGACGCCGCTCGAACATGTTCGCTCGAAGACGGACGGTGCTCGAGCGCTTGAGACGAGACATGTCGAGCACACCGTCCGACCCCGACGACGAACACGACCACGGCGCCGACCCGGTGACCGACCGCGTCCACGAGAACTCCTGGTCCGCGAACCTCGAAGGCCCGGAACACGCCGCGGACCGCGACCTGCTCGTGCGACAGACGATCGACGCGGTCGAGCACACGGCCGCGGGCAACCGCGTCAACCTCGTCGCCCACGGCGACCACGGCCACCCGGAGAAGTACCTCTCCGGGGCGCTGGAGTCGGCGTTCGGCGACGCCGTCGACATAGGGTACGTCGAGCAGTGCGGCTGCCGCGGCCACGTCGTCCGCGGCCACGTCTGAGCGGGAACGCCGCGGTGGCGGGCGGGCCTACTCCCTCGCCTCGGCCGCCCGGGGGAGCCACATCCGGACCACCGTGCCGGTCGGCTCGCGCGTGTCGATCTCCATGTCGCCGCCGGACTCCGTGACGATCCAGTGGACGAGCCAGAGGCCGAGCCCGCTCGCGTGTTCGAGCGCCGTCTCCCGCGCCTCGGAGAACACCGTCCGCTCGACCGGCGGGATCCCCGGGCCGTCGTCGGCCACGTCGAGCCGGAACCGGTCGCCGTCGGCGACGACGGTCGCCTCGACGCGGGGGTCGTCGCCGTCGTTGTGGACGACGGCGTTCTCCAGCACGTTCCGCACCGCCGACTCCAAGAGCTCGTCGGCGGAGACGAGGGCCGACTCGGGGACGGACACCGTCACCGTCGCCTCGGGGAACGACGACGACAGCGACACGCAGAGCCGCTCGACCAGCTCCGAGAGGTCGATCTCGGCCCGCCCCGCGTCGCTGTGGAGCGCGACGTCGATCTCCCGGGCCTGGTCGCTGAGGTGCGTCAGCGTCCGCACCTTCCGGTCGATGATGTCGAGGTACGGGTCGCCCTCCTCGTCGACGTGGTCGCGGAGCAGGTCCGCGTAGCCGCCGATGACGTTGGTGTCGTTCTTCAGGTCGTGTCGCAGCACGCGGTTCAACACCTGAAGCCGCTGTTCGTACCGCCGGGCGTCCGTCACGTCGGTCGCGGTGATGACCACCTCGCCCGCGTCGGCGAACAGCCGCTCGATCACGGTCTCGAACCGCCGCCAGCTCCCGTCGGCGCGCGCGATCCGGTGCGTGAGCGACTGCGGCTCGGCGCTGTCGAAGGCGCGATCGAAGGCCTGTTGCGCCTCGCGACGGTCCTCGGGGTGGACCAGGTCGATGATCGGTCGGCCCTCGATCTCCGTCGGCCGGTGGCCGAGCAGCCGCTCTATCGACGGGCTCACGTAGCGGAGCAGGCCGTCATCGCCGCAGACCGCGATCACGTTGGGCGACTTCTCGATGAGCGCGCGGTAGCGACGCTGGAGCGTCTCCCGCTCGGTGACGTCGCGGAACAGCAGGACGGTCCCCCCGCGAGTCGTCCCCGGCCCGGTGATGTCGTGGACGTCGACCGTCAGGAACCGCGGCGCACTGTCGCCGTCGAGCGTCACGCGGAACTCGTCGTCGGCCGCCGAGTCCGTCACCGCGTCGGCGACCGCGGGGACATCGTCGAACGCCTCGTCGGCCCGGGCGCCGAGCGCTGCGTCCGGGAACAGCGCCTCCGCCGGGTCGTTGGTGTCGACCACGCGGCCGTCGGCGTCGCAGACGACGACGCCGTCCGAGAGGTTCGCGAACACCGCGTCGCGGGCGATCGGCGAGACGTCGAGGAGCCGGTACCGGAACACGACCCACGCCAAGAGCGCCGAGGTGCCGCTGAAGGCGATGGGGGTGAAGTCGACGAACCCGGCGTCCGGACCGACGACGCCCGCGATGCCGGCCGCGCTGAGCGCCATCGGCGCGACGGCGGCGACGAAGAGGACGGCCGCCTGCCGGCGGAACACGCCGTCGCGGGAGACCGTCGCGTAGCCGAGGACCGCGAACGTGAACAGGTTGACCGCGTAGGTGTAGCCGACGAACCCGAGCAGCGCCGGCGTCGGCGTGTAGCTGAGGACGCGGTACCCGCCGGCGTCGACGAGGGAGGGATCGGCGTAGAAGAGCGGGTCGACGCCGGCCGTCCAGACGGCGACCGCGACCGCGACGGGGACGATCCAGAGGAGCGCGAACCGGCGACGACCGAGCCACGCGGTCCGGTCGACGTACGAGAGGACGAACGCCGGCCACGCGACCGCCAGGCCGGCGGAGCCGAGCCAGACGAAGCGGTTGAAAAACAGCGTGGGCCCGAGCGCCGTCGCCGACAGCTGGGCCGCGTACGCCAGCGACCAGACGCCGGCGGCGACCGCGACGGCGACGAAGCTCCACAGGAGGGCGTGCCCGCCGCGCGACCGGTTGGCGGCCCCGTAGGCGGCGAACCCGAACGACGCGACGGCCGCGAGGAGCAGCGGGGCCGTGTACGGCGTCGGTTGCCACGCCATCGATACCGGTAGGATGCGAGTATCCGGTAAAAAGGGACCGAATCGCCTAACCCCTTCGAGACGGGCAGATACGTATGCTCGAACCGGGCGACTCCGCACCCGAGATCACGCTCACCGACCACCGCGGCGAGACCGTCACCGTCGACCCGACCGCGGCCGATCACACGGTGGTGTACTTCTACCCGCGGGCCGACACGCCCGGTTGCACCGACGAGGCGTGTGGCTTCCGCGACGAGTGGGACGCGTTCGAAGCGGAAGACGTCGCCGTCGTCGGGATCAGCGACGACCCCGTCGAGGACCTCGAACCGTTCGCCGCGAAGTACGACCTCCCCTTCACGCTCCTCTCTGACCCCGACGGCGCGGTGTCGAGCGCGTACGGCTCCTACGGCGAGAAGCAGATGTTCGGGAACACCTTCGACGGCGTGTTCCGGAACACGTACGTCCTCGACGACGAGGGAACAGTGGTCCTCGCGTACGAGGGGGTCTCCCCGGAGGACCACGCGGTCGAGATCATCGACGACGTCCGCGGGCTCGACGGCTGAGCGCCGGCCGGCACGGCACGAATCCACCGACGACCGCCACTCGGTAGTATTATTGCCTGTCAGGAGTCAGGTGAAACGATGCCCTCCAAGCGAACGTTCGCGAAGCGCATAGCGGCGCTCGCGGCGACCGGGCTGGGAGTCGGCGGACCGATCGACGCCCTGACCGAACCCCCAGCCGACGCGGCCCTCGCGATCGAATCGGCCGCGACCGGAGCCGGCGCGCCCGACGGCGATCCGGCGGACGACGTGGCGACGAGCGCCCGCGACCGCGCCGGCTCCTCCGGCCCCCGATCGGCGGTCGCCGCCGGCGCCTACGAGCCGGCCGCGGCCGCGTCGGGCGCCGTCGACACCGTCGTGACCGGCCGGGTCGACCCCGCGGTCCTGACGGCGACCGGCCTCCCGAGCGGGGTGGGGAGTCGACTCCGGCGGCTCCTCGGCCGGTACGAGAGCGCGTCGCTCGCCGACGTGCGGCAGGCGACCGGCGGCGCCGCCCTCACCGCGGACGGCCCGGAGGGGTGCGCCGCGGCGGTCGGCGACGTCGACGCGACCGCGCTCGCCGCCGAGCTCGACGCCGACCCAGCGGTGACCCGCGAGCCGGACGTCGGCTCCGGGTTCGCCCGGTTCCGGGCGGGAGACCTCGGGTCGGCCGTCGCCGTGACCCCCGGTGAGGTCGTGGCCGCCTACGGCCCGACCGCCGCCGTCGCGGCGGCGCACCGCGACGCCGGAATCGGCGGGAGCGTCGGCGGCGGCGCCGGACGACGGGCGGGAGCGACCGCGAACTACGGCCCGCTCCCCTCGCTGCTCGGGGGCGACGCGACGGTGTGCGTCGACCTCGGACCGGACGCCCGCGGCCGCCTCCGCGACCTGCTCGCCGACGCGCCGGACGCGCTCCGCACCGCGGTCGACGCCTCCGGCGCGGTCGGGGCGTCGCTCCGCGTGACCGACGGCGGAGCGCCGGCGGAGAGGAGCGACGCGAACGGCGACGCGGGCGGCGACGAGACCGGAGACCCGGCCGTCGCGCTGCGGTACGGCGCGGTGGCGGACCCCCGACGCCTCGACCGGGAGACCGCCGAGGCGGTCGCGCAGGCCGCTCGCGAAGGAGAGACCGCCCTTTCCGACGCGGAAGTCACGCGACACGGGCGAACCGTGATCGTCGACGCCGCGGCCGAGCGCGACCTCTTCGCCGCCCACGCCTCGCTGTTCGGGGGGACCGTCGGCGACCCGATAGCGGTGGTCGACGCGTGAGCGACCCCGTCGACCGCCGGAATCCCGGCCGCGAGAGCGGCGCCACCGGTCCGGCGGAGCGCGGTGCGGCGCGGTGCGACGGACTGCGGTGGTAACGCCCTTCTCTCAACCCGGGAACCGGATCCCGGCGGCCGCGTCGGCTATCTCGCGGCGCTTCAGCAGGCCGAACCCGAGGACGATGACGACGAAGCCCGCGACCGTGTACGGCGTTACCGGCTCGGCGAGCAGCAGGGCGCCCGCGACGGTGGCCACGATCGGAACGACGTACGAGACGAGGTTGATCTCGAAGGGGCCGAGCCGGTCGAGCAGCGTGAAGTAGATGGTGTACGCCACCGCGGAGGAGAGCAGCCCGAGGAACCCCAGCGAGAGGAGCGCGGGCGGGGCGGCGGCCGGGAGCCGCTGGCTCTCCCCGATGCCGAGGCTGAGCGCGTGGATGGCGAGCGCGCCGAACCCCATCGCCCACCCGGTGAGCGCGACGCTCGTGAACGACGTCTCGACGGTTCGGAGGCCGACGCTACCGACCGCGACGGCGATGACCCCGATCGCGATCAGCCCGACGCCGACCGCGACGCCCCCGCCGAGGTTCGCGGGGTCCGGCTGCGCGACGAGCCCCACGCCGAGGAACGCTAAGACGACCCCCACAGCACCGCGACGATCGAGGTCGGCGCCGCCGATCCACAGGGCCGCGACCGCCGCGGTCGCGATGGGCACGAGGCTGTAGGTGATGGAGGCGATGCCGCTCGTCGTGTACTGCTGGCCGACGAACAGCAGGGCGTTGTTCGCGGCCACGGAGAGCCCGCCGCTGAACCCGATCGCGGCGAGGTCGCCGCGCGTCCGCGGGAACGGGTCGTCCTGCGTGACCAGCACGTACGACAGCAGCGCGAGCGCCGCCACGTCGAACCGGTACGCGGCGTACAGCACGGGCGGGTAGTAGTCGAGGCCGACCTCGATGGCGACGAAGGAGCCGCCCCAAAGCAGTGCGAGGGTGAAAAACAGGAGGACGTTCCGGTACCGTGACACGGCCGACCGAACGGGGGCCGCTGGTAAAGCGGTGTCCGTCCCGGCCCGGACCGCCGGTGCCGGGTCCCCGGACGGGACCGGCCGCCGGCGCTCGGCTCAGTAGCCGCGGACGATGAGGTAGTCCGCGAGGTCTTCGAGCAGGCCGCGCGAGCCGCTCTCGGGCAGCAGTTCGAGGTGCTCTTTCGACCGCGCCGTGAGCTCCTCAGCGGTGTCGCGGGCGTACTCGATGGATCCGACCTCCTCCAACGCGGCGACCGCGTCGTCGATGGCCGCCTCGGTCACCTCGGCGGGCGTGTCGGCGTCGACGAGGCCGTCGACGTCGACGCCCTGCTGGCGGGCGTGGAGCGTGATGAGCGTCTCCTTCCCCTCGACGAGGTCGGAGCCGCGCTGCTTGCCGAGGTCCTCGGAGGGGACCGTCAGGTCGAGCACGTCGTCCTGGATCTGGAACGCGCGGCCGGAGTCGATCCCGTACTGGTAGAGCGCGTCGACCACGTCCTCGTCGGCGCCGAGCAGGAGGGCGGGCGTCGCCGCGGACGCGCCGTACAGCACCGCCGTCTTCAGCTCGACCATCTCCAAGTACTCGTCCGGGAGGATGTCGTCGCGGTTCTCGAAGGCGACGTCGAGCGCCTGGCCCTCGCAGATCTCGGTACAGGTCGACGCGAGCATCCGCATCGCTTCGAGCCCGTGCTGCGGGTCCGCGCCCGTCTCCGTCATGAACTCGAACGCCTTCGAGTAGAGCGTGTCCCCGGCGAGGATCGCCGTCGAGACGTCGTACGCCTCGTGGACCGCGGGGACGCCGCGCCGCAGGTCGTCCTCGTCCATGATGTCGTCGTGGATCAGCGTGAACGACTGGATCACCTCGATGGCGACCGCGGCCCGCATCACGTCGACGTCGTCGCCGTCGAGCGACGGGAACGCGCGGAAGTCGGCGCCCATCGGCTCGGTCCCGGTGACCGCCTCCGCGGCCAGCGTGGTCACCGTCGGGCGGAGCCGCTTGCCGCCGGCTTCTAGGATGTATCGGGTCGCCTCGTACAGCCGCTCCGGTTCCTGGACCGGCAGCTCCTCGTCGATAGCGGCGTTGACGAGTTCACGCCGCTCGCGGATGGCGTCGAGCACCCGCGCCTCCTTCGTCTCGCTCGTCATTCGACGAGCTGGATGGTGGACCCGTTCTGCGTGACGTGCACGTCGCGTCCGAGCTTGTACCCCTGCGAGGTCGCGAGGTCGACGTACGGCGAGCGCCCCTCCAGCGTCTGGTGGCCCGGGATGAGGTGCTGGGGCTGGAGCGCCTGCAGCATCTCGTAGTGGCCCTCCTCGCGGAGGTGGCCGGAGACGTGGATGTCGTCGTAGAGGCGCGCGCCCTGCATCCGGAGCAGCTGTTCGCTCTGGTAGCGCTGGCCCTCGTTGGTGGGCTCCGGGATGACGCTGGCGCTGAAGACGATCTTGTCGCCGTCGTCGATTTCGTACGGCGTCTCGCCGCGGCCCATGCGGGTGAGCATCGCGCGGGGCTCGCCCTGGTGGCCCGTCACGATGGGGAGGAAGTTGCCCTTCCCCTCCTTCATGATCCGCTTGAACGCGCGGTCGACCGACTTCCGGTGGCCGTACATGCCGACGTCGCCCTGGAAGTCGACGAAGTCGAGCCGCTCGGCCGTGCCGGAGTACTTCTCCATCGAGCGGCCGAGCAGGACCGGCTGGCGGCCGATCTCGCGGGCGTACTCGACGAGGGTCTTCACGCGGGCGATGTGGGAGGAGAACGTGGTGGCGACGATGCCGCCCGAGTAGTCCTCCATCGACTTCAGCGTGTCCTCGACGTGCTTCTTCGCGTACGACTCGGAGGGAGTCCGGCCCTTCCGGCCGGCGTTCGTACAGTCCTCGATGTACGCGAGGACGCCCTCGTCCTGGCGGCCGATCTCGCGGAACCGCTCCATGTCGATCGGGTCGCCGATGACGGGGTCGTGGTCCAGGCGCTTGTCGAGGCCGTAGACGACCGCCCCCTCGGGCGTGTGGAGGACCGGGTTGATCGCGTCGATGATCGAGTGGGTGACGTTGACGAACTCCAGTTCGACCTGCTCGGAGTCGCCGATCGCCATCGACGCGCCCGGCTTCATCTTCACGAGGTCGTTGTCGACCTGGAACTTACCCTCGTCTTCGATCTGCTGGCGGACCAGCTCGATCGTGTACGGCGCCGAGACGATCGGGGCGTCGTAGCGGTGGGCGAGCTTCGGGATCCCCGCGATGTGGTCGAGGTGACCGTGGGTGGGGACGATCGCCTGAACGTCGCCCTCCAGTTCGCTCATGACCCGGTCGTCCGGGATGGCGCCCATGTCGATCAGGTCGAGGCTGTGCATGCTCTCGGTCTCCACGTTGTCGTGGATGAGGACCTTACTGAGGTTCAGGCCCATGTCGAAGATGACGATGTCCTCGCCCGCGCGGACCGCCGTCATCTGTCGACCGACCTCTTCGTAACCGCCGAGTGTCGCAATTTCGATTTCCATGGTGTGTTCGTGTCTGACGCCGTGGTCGGCGCCGGTCACTGAAACCCCGCAAGGAGCCGTCGGCGCACCGTCGTACCGCGCGTCGTTGAGGCCCCGCTACGGCCGAGTCGTCGCGACTCACCGTGTCCCGCGGGAGTGTGGTACCTCGGCGTACTCTCGCCCACGTTAAAAACTCCCGGGTTCGGCCCCGCGGCGACGGTTCGCGTCCGAACGGTGCCTCGGCGGTCCGACGCGGGAGGGTCGCGTCCCACAAAGCGTTTCACGCAGTCGGGCGAATCGCCGCCGATGTCCGAGGTTTCCCGCCGCCGAGTCCTCCTCGCGGCCGCGTCAGGGATCGCCGCCCTGGCCGGCTGCGCCGGCAGCGAGACCGCGTCGAACAGCTACCCGACCACCGGTCCGCCCCTGGAGAACGTCGAGGTCGAGCGCGTCCGCGACGAGGACGGCGGCGCGCTCGTCGCCGACGGCGAGACGGTGCCCGCGCTGTCGACCGACGAGCGCGCGGTCCAACGGCGGACCACGTCGCGAGTGTTGACCTCCGACGGCGATCGCTCCGCGCTCGCCTTCGCCGAGACCCCGCCGGCCGAGCGGCTCCGCGAGTTCTGCGCCGCCACCGACTTCGCGTCCTCGTCGGTGTCCCTCCACACGATGCCGGTCGAGGCGTGTCGCGAGGTCCGGTTCCGGTCGGTGCGCGTCGAGCGCGGGCCGCTGGCCGAGGGCGACCTCCAGCCGCACGTCGACTTCTGTCGCGCGTATCGCCCGGCCGACGTCGACTGCGAGCGCGACGCGATCCACGCCGTCGGGTTCGCGATCCGGATGCCGGTCGCGGCCGAGCGGTCGCGCGGGAGCGGCCGGAGCATGGCCGGCTCCTGCGGGACCGGACGGCGCCCGGCCGCGTTCAACGCGTCGAGAGCGACCGACGGCTCGGACCCGACCGGCGCGTCGACCGCGTTCGACTCATCGGCCGAGGCCGGGGGTGAGGGCTCGTGACCCGCGATTCCCGGTCGCGCCGAGGCTTCCTCGCGGGGCTCGCAACGGCCGGCGCAGCGGCGGTCGCGGGCTGTGCCGCCTCGCCGCTCGCCGACGGTGAGACGAATCGCGGCGAGGCGACCGCGGTGCCGCCGGGCCTCGTCGATGCGGTCGAGTGGCCCCCCGCGCCGTTCCCGGCGACCGTCCCCGATTCCCTCGCGGCGGCTCACCAGTCGCGCGCCCGCGACCTGCTCGACGCCGTCCCCGCGGAGCCGTCGCTTCCGAACGCGGCGGTCGCGGCGGCGATCGCGGACGACAGGGCGCGGGCGGTCGACCGGGTCGACGCGGAGCCGACCGACCCGTGGCCGACCGAGGCCCTCGCCGCGCGGCGGCGCGCCCGCGGAACGGCGGCGACGGTCCGCGGCGCCTACCGGGCGGCCACCGGCGTCGACGAGAGTGCCGACCTCGCCGCTCGCCGTCGCACAGTCCGCGAGGACCGGGCGGCGCTCGCGGCCGGCCTGGAGTACCGCGCCGAGTCGACGGCGGCGGCGGCGCTCGCGTACGAGCCGGTCGAGTCGCTGCTCGCGGCGTGCGCGCGGCACCTCGTTCCGACCGTCCGGTACCCGGATGACCCGGTCGCGGCGCCGTTCCGTGCCGGCGACGCGGTCGGCGACGTCGAGCGGGCGCGGGCCGCCGCCACCGACGCCGCGGGCCTCCGCGACGCGTTTCACGGAGACCGCGAGGGGATCGACCCGCAGTGGGCGTCGCTGGTCGCGGCCGCGGAGACGCTGGACGGCTCCGTGCGCCGGACGCGCGCGGAAGTGCGTCGACGCACCGGCGACGAGGCGGTCCCGACCGATGAGGACCTGAGCGGGACCGTGGCTCAGGAGCTGGCGGTCGCGACCGAGCGGCGGACGGCGTCGGCGGTCAGAGGCGTCGAGCGGGCGTCCGACGACGGGAACTACGCCACCGCGGTGATCGAAGCCGGGACCGCGCTGGCGACGGTGGAGGCGCGGCGGCGGGCCGTCGGGGCGATCCGCGACGGCGGCCACCGGAACCCGCCGTCGGAGTCGTCGCTCCGGTCGGCCGCGGAGCGGGCGCGCGAGGCCGTCGCGGCGGTCGACGGCGGCGACCCGCTCGCGGCGCGGTTCGTCCGCCCGGCGCTGGCCTCGCTCGGACGCGTCGCCGACGAGGTCGACGCCGGGTACGCCGACCCGAGACGGACCCAGGCGGAGCTGACGTACGCGGCCCTGTACGCGCGGGCGGTCCCGCCGGCGACCGCGTTCGTGCGCGAGCGACTGGGGTGAGGGCCGGGCCGAGAGGGGCGGGCCCGCGGTCGTGTCAAACCGACCGGCCTCGGGGGCTCCGTCCCGGTATTTTTATTACCGCGACGGGCGGCGATCCGACAATGAGTGGACGACCCCTCGACGTGCTCGAAGCGTCGCTCGAGGAGCCCGTGACGGTACACCTGAAGGACGGGACGACCTACTACGGCGTCCTCGGCGGCTACGACCAGCACATGAACGTCGTCATTGAGCCCGAAGCCGACGTGGACGACCGCGTCGACGGCGACCTCGACGGCGAGTTCGCGGTCGCGATCGAAGACACAACGATTATACGCGGCGATAACGTCGTCACCATCAAAGCATGACCGGCGCAGGTACGCCCTCTCAGGGAAAGAAGAACAAGACGGTCCACGTGAAGTGTCGACGCTGCGGTGAGAAGTCCTACCACGTCAAGAAGGAGCGCTGCTCCTCGTGCGGCTTCGGCGAGTCCGCCTCCCGGCGCGACTACGCCTGGCAGTCGAAGAACGGCGACAACTGAACCGGCGTCTCTTCGGTTTCTTCTCGCTTTCGCTCGCGTAGCTGTGCGTGTAACGGTCGCTCATTTATAACAGAGTGCTGACGGATCGGCGGTGAACGCTGCCAAAGCCCCGGCCGCGAGGACGGCGCAGGCGACGTAAGCACTGGAAGGAGCGAACGGAGTGACGACTGAAGCGCGCAACGAGCGTGCGCCGTCCTCGCGACTGCCCCTTTGAGTCCCGCCCCGCACAGCACCGCGCTTCACACCTCCCCAACCTCGCGGCTCCCTCCGCTTCGCTCCGGTCGCCGCGTCCAGCGAGAATCGAATATTCTCTGGCAGCCGGCGCTACGCGCCGGCGACCTCGCGCGTGCGACCCGCGCCCTTCGGGCGCTCGTCGGCACGCGCCACCGCGGGTCAGTTTATAAACGGAGACGTGGTCGTGATCGAACCCGCGCCGCTACTCCACGCGCTCGCGGGCGGCGGCGACGAGCATCGGGAGCATCACCGTCGCGTCGCCGTGGACGGAGGCGTTGCGGGCGTCCTTCTCAAGCTTGCCCCACGAGCGCGCCTCGTCGAGGCTGGCACCGGAGAGCCCGCCGGTCGCCTCGGGGTCCATCGTGACCTGAACGGCGTAGTCGTAGGCGCGCGGCGTGACGAGCATCGTCTGGAGCGTGAAGTTCTTCGGGACGCCGCCGCCGACGAGCAGGCAGCCCGCGTCGTCGGCCTCGAACGCGAGGTCCGTCAGCTCGGTCATGTCCGCGAGGGCGTCGATGGTGAAGTCGGCCGTCTGGGCGTACATCCACGCCTGAAGCCCCAACACGGAGTCCTGGACCGCCGGGCAGTATATCGGCACGTCGTGCTCGTAGGCGGCGGCCGCGACGCCCGGCCCCTCGGGGACGTCGTCGCGCTCGTTGACCGCGGCGTTCGCGCGGCCGAGCTCGCGCGTGAGGTCGGCGATGGAGACGGCGCCGCTCCCCGCGTCGTCCGGGTCGGCCTCCAGCGCCGGGAACACCTCCTCGCGGAGGTGGCCCTCGAAGTCGGCGAAGTGCTCCTGCGGGAGGTAGACGTTGTAGATGCGGTCGACCCCCTCGTCGCGGAGCCCCTCGTCGTGCTCGCGCGGCGTCTTCTCGGGGTCGCGGGTGCGTCCGTGGTGGTGTTTCCCGCCGATGGCCTCGATGGCGTCGTGGGTGAGGTTCGCGCCCGTGGTCACCAGGGCGTCGACGTAACCGTCGCGGATCAGGTCCGCGACGATCCGGCGCATGCCGGCGGGGACCATCGCGCCCGCCAGCGAGAGGAAGACGGTGCAGTCGTCGTTGTCGAACATCTCCGCGAGCACGTCCCCGGCCTCGTTGACCGCGGCGGCACCGATCCCCGCGTCCCCGTAACCGTCGACGAGTTCGCTCACCGTCATCCCGGCGGCCGCGCGCGTGTGGCCGACCGGGTCCTCGTGGAACTCCTCGCGGTGCGGGTCGTGGCCGCCGTCGTCGCCGTGGTCGCCCTCGTCGCTGTCGGTCATGGCTCCGGATGGGGTCGGCGCGCGTTTGAAACGACCGATCTATCGGACGGAGCGGCCGCCGCTCACGGGCGGGAACAGCGCGAGCTCGTCGCCCGCCTCCAGCGTGGCGTCGAGCCCCTCGTCGTGGCGGACGCTCCGCCCGTTCCGAAGGACGTTGATGTGGTCCGCGACGGCGCCGTCTTCCATCACGCGGTCCCGCAGGTCGGGGTGTGCGTCAAGCAGCGCGTCGAGCGCGTCGCCGACCGTGTCGCCCGGCCCCGCGTCGACCGCCACCGTGCGGTCGCCCGCGATTTCCGCGAGGTCGGCGAACAGCTTCCACTCCATGCCGGATCCCCGCGCGGACGACTCAAGAGCGTTGCGTCCCGTCGGGGTCCGCGCCGCCGTCGTCTGTGTCGCCGGCGCCCCCGACCGCGGCGGCGGTCTCGAACCGCCGGATCGCGCCCGGGCGGCCGACGAGGTACACCAGGTCCCCGGCGCCGAAGACGTACGCTCGCGGCGGGATCGGCTCGACGGAGCCGCCCGCCGGTCGGACCGCGGCGACGACGGCCCCGACCTCCCCGACGGTGCTCCCGTCGAGCTCGCTGCCGGCCGCGACGGTGACGGAGGCCATGGTCTCGTCCGCGTTTCGCAGCAGGGAGGCGAACTCGCGGTCGGCCTGCGGCTCCGCGGGCAGCGTGACGAGCCGGTAGCCGCCCTCGTCGGTCAGCCGCTCGGCGTCCGACTCGTCGAGCGCGACCGTGACGGCGTCGCCGGCGACGCCGCGCAGCTCGCCGGTCGCGACCCGCTCCGGCCCGGGGTCGTCGCGCCACAGCTGGACCGTGTCGCCGACGGTGGCGTTGTTCGGGGGGTCCGCGGCGACGGCGACCGCGGCCGACCCCGGCGCGAGCGTCGGGCCGAGCCCGGCGGCGCGGGAGCCGACCGCGAAGTACTCCACGGTCCCGTCCGGTCCGAGGTCGACGTCGACGTAGCCGACCCCGTACTCGTCTTTGAGCCGGGCGATGAGCCGCTCGCGGAGCTCGGTCTCGGAGAGCTTCCGCGGGAACAGCAGGGTCGTCTCCGCGAGCTCCGCCTTCTTGTCCGCCGAGACCGGGTCGTACGTGTCCATGTCGCGTATCTCGTCGACCGACGGGAGCGTCACCGCCGTGAAGCGCCCGACCGCGCGGACGATACCGCTCAGCTCGCCGTCGAGCTGTTTGGCGCCGGAGAGCGCGAACACGTCGACCGCGAGCCGGTCGCCGGCGTACCGGCCGACGGGCGCGGTCACCGCCGCGACGCCGAGCGAGACGAGGTTGAAGAAGACGCTCTCGGGCGCCAGCAGGGCGGGATTGTCGCCGACCGCCACCGACCCCAGCGAGGTCGTGTTGAGGTACAGCGCGACGACCGAGACGCCGAGGAGCCAGGTCACCCCCTCCGGGATCTCCGTGCGGAAGTACCAGCGGTAAGCCAGGGCGGCGCCGGCCGCGACGATCACGGCGACGACCGCGAACGTGACGAGCGTGACCGCCGCCTGCCGCGGGCGGGCGAAGCCGACGTCGACCGCCCCGACGGCGAGGCCGCTCGCGGCGACGCCGGCGTCGAAGCCAGCGGCGACCGCGGCCGACCCGGCGGGACTCACGCGGCCACCCCCGCGAACCGGTCGAGCGCGTCGCGGCTCCCGACGACGAACAGGTCGTCGCCCGCTGACAGCGACTGCGAGCCGTCCGGCGCGACCGTCCACGTCTCGTGGCGCGCCGCGAGGACGGCCACGTCGTACGCCTCGCGGACCTCGGCCTCGCCGATCGTGTGGCCGTCGAGCGGGCCGTCGGCGACCACCGAGACCTTCCGGAACCGCTTCCCGGCGCGACGCAGCAGGGCCGTGAGCTCGTACTCGCGACGGGTGCCCCGCGACAGCACCAGCACGCGCCCGCGGTCGGCCCGGAGGAGCGCCGTCGCCTCCGAGCGGTCGAGCGCGAGCGTGACGCGCCCCTCGCCGCCGGTCGTCGTGGGCGCGGTCGCCGCGGGGGGCGCGGCGACGGCCGCCTCGCCGCCGTCCGTCCGGGCGTCGTCGTCCGGGTCCGGGTCGTCGCCCGCGGCGGCGGGCGTCGACGCGGCGGCGGCCCCGGGCTCCGGCTCCCCGCTCGACCGGGCGGCGATCACGGCGCCCTCGGCGTCGAGGTCCGGGGTTATCACGCGGACGATGTCGCCGCGGGCGATGCCGGTCGGGACCAGCGCCGACACGGACACCGCGCGCTTCCCGGCGGGCACCCGCTTCGAGAGCGCGCCGGTCGGCGGCGCGGCCGACACCGTCGCGCGCGCCTGTTCGTCGATCCGCACGGCCACGTCGGCGAGGTCCAGCTCGGTCCGGAGCCGCTCCGCGAACCGGCTTTCGAGCTCCGCGAGCGGGAGGTCGGCGGGGAACGTCCAGTCGCCGTCGACGATCGCGCGGCGCGTGTCCGTCGGCAGCGGCGGGTACCCCTCCATGTCGTCCACCTCGCCGCTCACCTCGACGGAGACGCGGCCGCGGCCGCCGACCAGTTCGATCACGTCGGTCGAGAGCGTCCGGTCGCGGAGCTGTTTGAGCGAGATCCGCTTGGGGACACTGGCGCCGAGCTTGTCCCCCTGCGCGTGGGCGTACATCGAGAGCATGAGCACCACGACGATCGCCGTCAGGATCGCCGGCGCGCGCTCCGAGGACCGGATCGTCTCGTCGTTGAGCGCGAGCAGCCCGCCGTTGACGCCGGCGATGGCGAGCGACAGCACGACCACCCCGAGCCCTGGAATCGTCACGTCCGTGACGTACTTGAACACGAACCCGAGGGCCCCGGCCACCAGCGCGGGGACGATCCCGGTGATGACGCCGAGGTAGACGCCGAAGACGATCTCGACGGGCAGCGACATGGGCCACCCAACCGCCGGCGGGGTTAAACGTGTGTCGGCGCGCCGATCCGGGCGGGTCGCGGGGGCGCCGCGGGCGACCGCCGTTCCCGCCGGCGGCGAGCGGGTCGGACCGGCCTCGCGGGGTTTAAGTTGGGTCTCGGCGACCCGGGGATATGGAGCTGACCCGGGACTGGGTTACCGTCCGCGCGTCGATCGCGTTGACGTTCGGGGTCGCGATCCTCTCCATCCTCGCCGGGCTCGCGCAGATCGGCGGGCTCGGCGTCGACGGCCCGCTCGCCCCGTACGTCGGCGGCGTCGTCCGGCAGACGGTCGGGTTCACCGGGACGATCACCGGCTTCGCGATGTTCGCGAGCGGGTTCGCGCTGCGGGACGGGTACCGGGTGGGGTGGTACTCCACGGCGGTGCTGCTGCCGCTGACGGCGCTTCAAGGGCTGTTACAGGCGTCCGTCCTGTCGTTCCCGCTCGTGGCGCTGTCGGTCCTGTCCGCGCCGACGCTCGTGATCAACCGGGGGCGGTTCGACCGGCGGTTCAGCCCCTCGCCCACGCAGTTGGCCGCGGGCGCGGCGCTCGTCGGGGCGGTCGCGTACGGAACGGTCGGCTCGTACGCCCTCAGGGACCAGTTCGAGGGGATCGAGACGATCGTCGACGCGTTCTACTTCACCGTGGTCACGGCCTCGACCGTCGGGTACGGGGACGTCCACCCGGCGACCGGCCCGGCCTCCGACATCGCGCAGCTGTTCGCGCTCTCGTCGCTCGTGGTGAACGTCGCCGCCTTCGCGGTGGCGCTCGGGGTCCTCCTCACGCCCGCAATCGAGGCGCAGCTCTCCAAGGCGCTCGGGAAAATGACAGACAGACAGATAGACCTCCTCGACGACCACGTCCTCGTGTTAGGCTACGGGGACCTGACGGAACCGATCCTCGAAGAGCTCGACGCCCGCGACGGCGTCGAGTACGCGGTGGTGACGCCGGACGAAAACGTCGCCAGGCGGCTCACGGACCGCGACGTGCCCGTGTACACCGCCGACCCCAGCGACGTCGACCCGCTCGAACGGGTCAACGTCGCCGGGGCCCGCGCCGTCGTCGCCGCCACCGAGGACGACGCGCGCGACGCGCTCGCCATCCTCACCGCCCGCCAGCTCAACCCGGACGTGCGGATCGTCGCGGCGGCGACGCAGCGGGAGAACGTCGACAAGCTCCGCCGCGCCGGCGCCGATCAGGTCATCTCGCCGTCGACGCTCGGCGGGCACATCCTCGTCGACTGCGCGTTCGGCGCGGACAGCACGGACGCGACCGAGGGGATCTTAGACGACGTCGACCTCGACGACTGAGGCCGGGCCGCGAAAGCTACCGGCTCCGCCGCCCCTTCGTCTGCCGGTAGTCCCGGCTCAACACGTTCTCGCGCATGTGGTCGCGGAAGGCGTCGGCCTCCTCGTCGGTCATCGCGGCCGGCTCGGTCATCGGCACGAGCTCGAACCCACGCCCGCGGATCGTCGTCGCGTGCTCCGCGTCGACGTCGAAGGAGTCCGGTTGGCGCGTCGTGTACTCGACGGCCAGCTCCCTGAGCGGCCGCTCGCCGACCGGCACGATGATCTGGGGGTTGATCATCCGGATCTCAGCGTTGAGGAACGGCTCGCAGGTGTCGACCTCGCGGTCGGTCGGCCCGCGCTCCGGGTGGCGACACCGCGTCAGGTTCGTGAAGAAGACGTTCTGTACGTCCGGCTCCGCGGCGCCCGGCGCAGACCGGACGAAGCCGAGGTCGGCGAAGATAGCCTGGACGCGCTCGCCGCCCCCCTCTCCGGTGAAGGGGACGCCGTTGCGCTCGGCGGCCGCCGTCGGCGCCGTCCCGACCACGAGGAACTCGGCGCCGACGTCGCCGTAGCCGTGGACGACGCGGTCGCGGGCGCCGCACAGCGCCTCGCAGTTCTCGCAGTCGGTGTCCATCGCGAACGGGTTCTCGAACTCCGTCTGGTTCGCGTCCACGGTCGACGTGGGCGCTCCGCCACCCTAAACGCTCCGCTGCGGCGGGGAGCGCGAAGGGAGAACAGCGACGTCGCGGGCCGGAGGTCGCGAGCCGGGGGGCCGCTCGGTCGGCGCCGCGGCCGCGGTCAGTTGGGGACGTAACAGTCGCCGTCGCAGTCGACGAGCCCCTCGTTGCGGAGGGTCTTCAGGATGCTGTACAGGGAGAGCTTCTTCATGCCGAGCGACTCGCCCATCTCCGAGACCGTGGCGTCGCCGTTCGTGGTCAGGTAGAGGTACACGAGTTTGGCGCGGGGCGACTGGAGCTCCCGGGGCAACGCCGGGGCGGCCGCGGACGCGGTTTCCGTCTCGATCATCTTGTCCGATCAGTGTAGTTCGACGATAATAAATCCCCTATTCAACGTTCGTCGAAATCGCCGGAAGGCATAGGAGAGCACGTCTTCCGCCGGTTCCCTCGGGGCTCGTGCGGGCAACGTCGATTAACGAACCGGAAATCGACGCGTATCGACGGCCGGTTTCGACCGTCGACGGATAGGAGACCGTGAACGATCCGGATCGATCGGGTGAAAGCGAGGGGATACCGAAGCGAGTCGCCGGCGGCCGCGCGTCGTTTGACGGCTCAGTACGAGCGGCTCTTCGGCTCGTACGTCTTGTTCTCGCCCTCGAGGACGACCGGCTTGTACCACAGCTCGGGCTCGCCGTCGTTCCACGAGATGAGCGTGTGCTTCAGCCAGTCCTCGTCTTTGCGCTCCTGGTGCTCCTTACGCCAGTGGGCGCCGCGGAACTCCTCGCGCGCGAGCGCGCCCATCGTGAGCGCCTCCGCAATGTCGAGGATGTTCCGCGTCTCGATGGTGTGGATGAGGTCGGTGTTGAACGTCCGCGACGGGTCCGACACCGCGACGTCCTTGTACGCCTCGCGGGCCTCGCGGAGGTCTTCGAGCGTCTCCTCCAACCGGCCCTCCTCGCGGAACACGTTGACGTTGGCCGTCATCGTCTCCTGGACGGCCGAGCGGATCTCCGCGTGGTTGCGCCCCTTCCGGGAGAGCAGCTCCTCGACGCGCTCCTGGGCCCGGTCGACGGCCGCTCCGAGGACGCTGTCGGCGTCGGTCGCCACGGCGCCGCCGTCGGCCGCTGCGGGCCCCGAGCCGCCGGTCTCGCCGACCTCGACGCCGAACTCGTAGTCGGCCGGCTGCCAGTCGCCCGAGCGGCCGGTCTCGATCTCGGCCTCGCCCATCTCCTCGCCGGCGGCGTGGCGGCCGGCGCGCTTGCCGAAGACGATGAGCTCCGGCAGCGCGTTCCCGCCGAGGCGGTTCGCGCCGTGGACGGAGGCGCAGGCGCACTCGCCGGCGGCGTACAACCCGTCGATGACGGTCTCGCCGAACTCGTTCGTCTCGATGCCGCCCATCGCGTAGTGCTGGCCGGGCTTGACCGGCATCGGCTCCGTGAGCCCGTCGGCGCCCTCGAAGTCCTCCGCGAGGTGGAGGATGTTCTCCAGGCGGTCGAGGATGCGCTCCTCGCCGAGGTGGCGCATGTCGAGGTGGACGTACTCGTCCTCGATGCCGCGCCCCTCGTTGACCTCGGTCAGCTCGGCGCGGGAGACCACGTCGCGGGAGGCCAGCTCGCCCGCGTTGTTCGCGTAGCCGTGCTCGAACATGAACCGCTCGCCCTCGCTGTTGTAGAGGATTCCCCCCTCGCCGCGGACGCCCTCGGAGATGAGGACGCCGGTCGACGGCAGCGTCGTCGGGTGGAACTGGATGAACTCCATGTCCTCCATCGGGACGCCCGCGCGGTACGCCATCGCGACGCCGTCGCCGGTGTTGGCGACCGCGTTCGTGGTGTGGTCGAACACCTGGCCCATCCCGCCGGTGGCGAGGATGACGCCGTCGTTGGCTTGGAACCCGCTGATCTCGCCGCTCTGGATGTCGTAGGCGACGACGCCGTGACAGGTCCGCTCGGCGGGGTCGTCCTCGTCGGTGACCGCCAGGTCCATCACGTGCCACTCGTCGTACACCGTGATCCCGCGTTTGACCACCTGCTCGTACATCGTGTGGAGCATCTGGTGGCCGGTCTCGGCGCCCGCGTACGTCGTCCGCGGGAAGGAGAGGCCGCCGAACGGCCGCTGGGAGACGCGGCCGTCGTCCTCGCGGGAGAACGGCATCCCCCAGTGTTCGAGGCGGATGACCTCCTCGGGGCTCTCTTTGCAGAGCGCCTCGACCGCGGGCGCGTCGCCGAGGTAGTCGGACCCCTTCATCGTGTCGTACGCGTGGTCCTCCCAGGAGTCGGCGTCGCGCAGCGCCGCGTTGATGCCGCCCTCTGCCGCGCCGGTGTGGGACCGGACGGGATGGAGCTTCGACACCATCGCCACGTCCGCGCCCGCTTCCTGTGCCGCGATCGCCGCCCGGAGTCCCGCCCCGCCGGCCCCGACGACGACGACGTCGTGTTCGTACATGGTTGATATGTAATTTCGTAAGTTCCGGAGTCCCTTGATACTGTCTGTCGGGTTTACCAGAACTTCAGATTGTTTTTGACTGCCTCCCGCTTCAGCTCCTGGATGTGCTCGGTGAGGGGGATGTCCTTCGGGCACACCTCCGTACAGGAGAACTGGGTCTGACACCGCCAGACGCCGTGTTCCTGCTCGATGATCTCCAGGCGCTTCTGTTTCATCTCCTCGCCCTCGCGCTCGTCCATCGCGAACCGGTACGCCTTGTTGATCGCGGCCGGCCCGAGGTACTCGTTGTCTCCCGCGGCGATGTTACACGAGGACATGCACGCGCCACACCAGATACAGCGCGTGGACATCTTGATCTTCTCGCGGTTCGCCCGGTCCTGGCGCTGCTCTTCGAGCTCGCCGTCCGGGTACTCGTTCGTCTGGAAGTACGGCTCGACGGCCTCCATCTGGTCGTAGAAGTGCTCCATGTCGACGACGAGGTCCTTCGTCACCTCGGCGTGCGGGAGCGGCTCGACGCGGACCGGCTCTTCGAGGTCCGAGATCTGGGTCTTACACGCCAGCTTCTGCCCGCCGTTGACGAACATGGCGTCCGAGCCGCAGACGGCCTGCCGGCAGGAGTGCCGGAAGGTGAGCGAGGAGTCGTACGTGTCGCGCGCGTACATGAGCGCGTCGAGGACGGTCATCCCTTTCGTGAACGGGACGTGGAACGTGTCGAAGCGCGGCTCCTGTTTCCCCTCGACCTGCGGGTCGTAGCGGAACACCTTCAGCTCGACCGTGCTCTCGTCGGCGGCCGCCTTCTCCGCCTCCTCCTCCTGTCGCTGCTCGCGGCGCTCGGCCGCGCGGCGCCGCTTCTCGGCGCGGCGCTCGTCGCCCTTCGAAGCGGGCTCCGTCTCGGTCTCGGTCGATTCCTCGGTCTGCTTCGGAATTTGCGTGCTCATTGTCGGTTCAGTAGAGTCCGATGCCCGCCCACGCGTTCGCGGTGCGGATTCCCTGCGCGATCAGCACGACGCTCGCGGCGACGAGCGTCCACTTGATCACGGTGCGTTTCGTGCCGGTGAGTCCCTGGTTCACCAGGGCGTTGTAGACGCCGTTGACCCCGTGGAACGTCGCGGTCACGAGGAAGAGGATCATCAGGGAGTAGTAGCTCAGCTGCTCCATCCGGGCGGAGCTGGCGAGGAACGACACCTCGTCGGCGTGGTGGACGAAGTGGAGCAGGAAGAAGTGGAACGCCAACACGACTAAGAGGAAGACCGCCGTGACCCGCTGGAGGAACCACATCCGGCCGCCCGACTGGAACGAGGAGTAGCGCTCGGCCATCTCAGAACGCCCCCGCGATGAACGTCGGGACGGACGCGACGGTGATCGCTCCCGTGAGGATCAGCGACGCGTAGAAGCTCTTGTCCTGTGCGTCCAGCCCGATGCCGAGGTCGGTGAGGAGGAGTCGCGTCCCGTTGAGCATGTGGAAGACCGCCACCGCGAGCAGGCCGACCTCCAGGAGGCGCACGAGCAACAGCCCCTCCAAGGAGACGATGGTCTGCGTGTACACGTCGTTTCCGGCGGCGATCGCCGCCTCGCTGGCACCGGCGGCCGGGATCCCCGTACTCAGGACGGCGATGTGCGTGAACAGGTACCCGATGAGCACCCATCCCGTGAACTTGTGGAAGATCCACGCCCACATCCCCGCCTCGAACTCCCGCCAGCGGCCGAAGTCCTCGATGAGGCCTCGATTGTACGACTGACTCATACCTAACGGTTCTGAACCGCGCTGGTATAGTAGTTACTAACACGGCGGCCTGCGCGGCCGGATTCCGGACCATTCCGATCGGCACGGAATCGGGGATGAGGCGGGGGTCAAGCGGCCGAACTCCGAGACGGATCCGATCCGCGAACGCGGTCCGTGCGAGGGCGTTCCACGCCGCGGATCGTCGCGGAAGCCTTATATGTCACAGTCCCGCTTCTACGGTCGCAATGGCGAAAGGCGAAGTTGACTTCTTCAACGACACTGGCGGCTACGGTTTCATTTCGACTGACGACGCGGACGAGGACGTGTTCTTCCACATGGAGGACGTCGGCGGCCCGGACCTCGAAGAGGGTCAGGAAGTCGAGTTCGACATCGAGGAGGCGGACAAGGGTCCGCGCGCGTCGAACGTCACCCGTCTGTAAGTCGGCGACACCGAGGCGAATCGGCTTTTCGACTGTTCTCGACCCCCGAGCGGCGGCGCCGTCACGCGCCCTGCGGCGGGCGGGCGTCGCTCGCGGCGCCGAGCGGTCTCGGCGGCGACCGCCCCCGACCGATAGGAATTTACCGTTTGTTGACTGACCGGTCAGTCAATGAGCGACTCGCCGAGCGCGGCCGCGGAGATCATGGACGGGGTGTACAGCGCCCTCCGCGCTCACGGCTACGCCGACCTGACGATGCAGGACATCGCCGACGAGTGTTCGAAGAGCAAGTCGCTGCTCCACTACCACTACGACACGAAGGAGGACCTGCTCGTCGCCTTCCTAGAGTACATCATCTCCGACTCCGAGGACCGGATCGCGGCCCGCGCCGACGACCCGCCCGTCGACCGGCTGGTCCAGTTCGTGGGGTGGTTCGTCTTCGCCCCCGACGAGGCCGACCGCGAGGCGTTCCACATCGCCCTGCTGGAGCTCCGCACCCAGGGTCCGTTCAACGAGCGGATCCGCGAGCAACTGGCGCGCAGCGACCGGCTGCTCCGCGGGACCGTCGCCGACATCCTCGCGGACGGCATCGAGGCGGGCGTCTTCCGCGACGTCGACGTCGAGGAGACGGCGGCGCTGCTCGTAGCGACCCTCGACGGCGCGCGGACCCGGCAGATCACCCTCGCCGGCGCCGAGCGCGACGCCGAAAGCGAGGGCTACACCCGCGAGGTCGCTGAGGCGGCGCTCCGGCGGATCGTCGGCCCGCTGCTCGCCGACGGGGTCGAACTGCCGCCGCTCGACGCGGCGATCGATGCGCTCCGGCGCGACGCCGACGAGCCGGGAAGCGGCGCCGCCGCGGACGCCACCGAATGACCCGCTTCGGGTTCGAGCGGCCGCCGCCGGTCCTCCTCGCGGTGATCGCGAGCACGTTCTTCGTCGGCTTCGGCGGCGGCGTCGTCTTCCCGATCCTCCCGAACCTCGGCGCGGTCCTCGGCATCTCGGCGTTCATGGTCGGCGCGATCCTCTCCGCGAACCGGTGGGTGCGGCTCGTCGCGAACGCGCCGGCCGGCGCCCTCGTCGACCGGTACGGGACGCGCACGCCGTTCGTCGTCGGCCTGTTCGTCGAGGGGGTCGCCACGCTCGGGTACGTCGTCGCGCTCGCTGTTCCGGCGGGGATCGCTCCCGAGGCGTGGTTCCTGCTCGCGCGGGTCCTCTGGGGGCTCGGCTCCGCGGCGGTGTTCGCGACCGCGTACACCATCGCCGCCGACCTCTCCGACAGCGGCGACCGCGGGACGAACATGGGGATCGTCCGCGGCGGGATCACGATGGGGTTCCCGGCCGGCCTCGTGCTCGGCGGGGTCGTCTCGGCGGTCGCGGGCAACGTCGCGGCGTTCGCCGTCGCCGCCGCCTTCGCGCTCACCGCCAGCGTCGTCGCGTACAGGTACGTCCCGGAGACGCACGTCACCGGGGACCGCTCCGGCGACTCGATCAAGCCGTGGGAGGTCGACACCGCCGTCCCGGCCCTGACGGTCGGGCTCGTCAACTTCGGGCTGATGTTCGCGTACATCGGCGCGCTGTTCTCCACGCTCGTGCTGTTCCTCGGCGCGAACGACATCTCGCTGTTCGGCCTCGCCCCGCAGGGGACCTCCGGGCTGTTCATGGCCGGCACGGTCGTCTCGGCCGCGGCCTTCATGCTCGCCGGCGGCCGAATCTCCGACACCCGCGAGTCGCGGACGCCCATCCTCCTGACGTTCCTCGCGGTCTCGTTCGTCGGGTTCCTGCTGCTCGCCCGGGCCGGGTCGGTCGTCTCTCTGGGGCTCGCCTGCGTCTTCATCGGCGCCGGCCAGGGCGGGACCAGCGGCCCGATGATGGCCCTGCTCGCCGACCTCACCCCCGACGAGCGGATGGGTCGCGCCTCGGGGACGAACAACGTCCTCGGGGACGTGGGGGGCGGCCTCGGCCCCATGGTGTCGCTCCCCCTCATCGAGGCGGTCGGCTTCACGCCGATATACGCCGCCTGCGCCGCCCTGCCGCTGCTCGCCGGCGGCGTCCTCCTCCTCGGCGTCCGCCGAGAGACCGGGACGTTCCTCCCCGGCCGCGTCGCCGACGAGGCGAGAGGGACCGACCCGTCGGGCGTCGTTGACTCGTAGGTGCGGACTCCACTGTCGGTTTCGCTGACTGATCTATAAGAGCGATTTGTGAATTCGGACTGCGGTGGCGCGTGCCTGCGAGCGACCGGAGCAAAGCGGAGGTCGCGAGGCAGCACGCGCGAGGGACGCGGTGAGCGAGGGGCGACCGCAGGGAGCCCGAGCGAACCGCGAGGCTGGGGAGGTGCGAGGCGGGGGCCGTGCGGTGCGGGGTGGGATTCAAAGGGGCAGTCGCGAGGAGGCCGTAGGTGACGCAAGCATTGGAAAGAGCGAGCAACGCGAGCGACTGAAGCGCGCAGCGAGCGTACGGCCTCCTCGCGGCTGGGGCTTTGGAGGCGTTCGGCGTCGGTCCGCAGCCGGTGTCTTGTAGATAGACGATATGATCGTCGACGGGGTATCGCGCGACGTTGAGTGATGATATACGAAACCAGACCGGACAGGCACGCATCGCCGAGCGAGCGGCTCACCGCCGGGGAACCCAGGCGTACGGTGTGCGAACCGCTGACTCCCCCTACCCGAAAGAACAACCGTTAAAAGTCGGCGACGGGTTCGTACGGACATGGCTGGAACTATCGAAGCGCTCGTCCCCGGCGGGCAGGCCAACCCCGGCCCGCCGCTCGGTCCCGAGCTCGGACCGACGCCGGTGGACGTCCAGGACGTCGTCGCGGAGATCAACGACGAGACCGCCGCCTTCGACGGCATGGAGGTGCCCGTCACCGTCGAGTACGACGACGACGGCTCCTTCACCATCGAGGTCGGCGTGCCCCCCACCGCGGAGCTCATCAAGGACGAGGCCGGCTTCGACACCGGCTCCGGCGAGCCGCAGGAGAACTTCGTCGCCGACATGTCGATCGAACAGGTGAAGAAGGTCGCCGAGCAGAAGTCGAGCGACCTGCTCGCGTACGACACGAAGGCCGCCGCCAAGGAGGTCGGCGGCACCTGCGCCTCCCTCGGCGTCACCATCGAGGGCGAGGACGCCCGGACGTTCGACGAGCGCGTCGACGCCGGCGAGTACGACGACGTCCTCGACGAGTAACGCCGCCCCTTTTCGCGAGTCCCGTCCTTCTGCGGCGATTTCGATTCGACCCCGTTACACCGCGGGCCGTTCCGCGGGCTCCGTCTCGGGCGGTTCCGTCCCGACCGGGCGCACGTCGGTCCACGTCCACCCGACGATGGCGGCCGCCGCCGCGAACGCGTAGAACTGGACGAACACCCCCGCGATCGTCCCGAGGATCGGGACCACGGAGAACACGCCCACCGCGAGGGCGCCGGCGAGCACCACGACCGCCGCGGTGACCCACCCCGTCGCGTACGCCCGCTTCGTGACGACGCCCCAGAGGGTCCCGAGGGCGAAGCCGTCGCCGACCTTCCCGGAGTCCGCGACCGCGGCCAGCGCCGCGGGCGTCACGTAGAGCCCGACGAGCGACAGGCCCAGGGCGACGAGCCCCGCGACGAGGACGACGACGCCGACGACGAAGGTGCCGAGGAACGTCCCGGCGCCGGGGTCGCCGGTCCCGGGCACCACGACGAACGCGCCGACGGTCAGGGCCCCGGCGACCGCGAGGACCCCGAGCGGCAGCAGCGAGTAGACGAACGCGACGACGAACGCCTTCAGGCCGTCGACGAACAGGTCGCCCCACGCCTCGAACGCCGGGGGCTCGTCGTCGCCGCCGGCGGTGCGCCGAATGACGCGGGCCACGTAGCCGAAGACGAGGATCGAGGGGATGATGAGCGGACTCGCGAGCAGCAGGAGCCCGCCGATGACGGCGGTAGTGACGGCGTCGTCGCCGTCGCGAAGATAGCTGAGCGATGCTTCTAACATGGTGGTTCTCACGGCAGTGACGCGCCGTGAGGTATTAAAGTAGTACGGCGGCGCCCCGGGCCGGGCGGCGTCGGTCACGCTGCGCGACCGACGGAGCCGACGGCTTTTATTCTGACCGCTCCCACCTGTCGGTATGCCGGATCTACACCCGATCGCGAAGCGGATCCACAACGTCCAGCCGCGCCCGGTGCGGCTCGAACTCGACTCGGGCGAGACCGGCGTCTACGAGTTCTCGTCGACCGAGTTCTTCCAGCGCGAGTTCCGCGGCGAGGGCACTCGGACCGACGCCGACGCGGACGCCGAGTTCCGCCTGATCAGCTCCGAGGACTACGAGCGGATCCTGCTCGGTCGGTCGGGGCCCGACGAGGAGGGCTGGTCGATGGTCGGCGAGGTGGTCGAAGCGGAGGCGGCGGAGGCGGTCGAGGAGTAATCCTCAGCGGACGACCGTCACGGGCATCTCGGCGCGGCGGACGACCCCTTCCGCGACGCTGCCGAGGAGAACCCGCGAGAGCCCGGTCCGGCCGCGGCTCCCGACGACGACGTGGTCGAACGGCTCCGGGTCGGCGGGCTGGTCGCGGTCCGTGGTCGGCTCCGTCTCCCCCGCGGCGACGCCGAGGATGGTCGCCGTCGGGCGGCCGACCTCCATGCGGGTGTCGATATCGCGGTCGACGGACTTGGCCGCCTCGCGGAGGACGCGCTCGCCGCGCGCGGTGGCGCTCTCGTACCACTGGTCCGCGGCGCCCGGGAACCCGCCCTCCGCGCCGGTGGTCGAGTCCGCCGGGTTGACCACGTACAGCGCCGTCAGGTCGGCGCCGGGCCACTCGGCGACGGCGAACGAGAGCGCTTCGGCGGCCTCCTCCGACCCGTCGACCGCGACGAGGATACGTTTGCTCATGCGCGGGAATTCGCCCGCACCGGATAAAAAGGGCGACGGCGACTCCGGGCCGGCGACAATCCGCCGGAATCGGGGCGTCTCGGGACCGTAGAGCGGTCGGTCACAAGACACTTGCCGAGCGCCGGTTCGTCCGTCTCGTATGAGTACCCCGTACGCGCAGTCGCAGCTTGCGTCGGTCACCGCTCGCGGCGGCGCGTGGCTCGTCGACATCGTCGCGAGCGTCGCCGTCGCCGCGGTCGTCTCGTTGGCGGTCGGCGCCGTCTCGGCCGTCCTCGCCGACCTCGTGTTCCTCCTCGTCGCGTTCGGCTGGTACGTCGCGTCGGAGGCGGTCTGGGGACACACGCCCGGAAAGTGGGTCGTCGGGATCAGAGTCGTCGACACGGACGGCGACGAGGTCTCCGCCGTCGCCGCGGTCGTCCGGAACGTCACCAAGATCGTCGGCGGCGCCTCGCTGTTGCTGATCCTCGCGGGCGTCGTGTTCATCGCCGACTCGCCGAACAGCCAGCGGCTCGGCGACCGGTGGGCGGACACGCTGGTCGTGCGAGTCTGAGTCGGGTCGGGACCCCCGTCGGCGACCCGACGGGCCCGGGGCGGCCGGCCGTCAGTCGTGCCGCGTCACGCACTCCGAGAGGCCGATCAGCTCGACGGGCTCGGAGTTGTCGGGCGAGTAGACGACCATCTGTCCCTTCTCCATGTACGGCACCTTCCCGGCGAGGTTCGTCGGGATGTTGACGCTGGAGATTGCGTCCTCGTCGCCGAGGTTCAAGACGACCTTCGTGTTCACCTGCTTGAACACCGACTCGGCAACGTCCTGCGGGTCCTGGGTGATCAGGAACAGGCCGAGCCGCTCCTTGCGGCCCTGCTTCGCCGCCTCGGTGAACTTCTGGACCACCTTCTGCGCCTGGACGTTGTCGGCGTCGGCGAGGAAGTTGTGGGCCTCGTCCATCCCGACCAACAGCGGCGTCTCCTTGATCCGGTCGCTGTCCGGGTCGTTCGAGAGCTTGTCGTCGATGAGCAGCCCCGCGACCGCGAGGACGACGATCTCCTTCTGCCGGGAGGTCGGCAGGTGGTAGGTCGGAACGACCGAGAGGCCGCCCGGCCGGACGAGCGTGTGGTCGAGCTCCGTGATCGGCTTCGCGTCCTGGTCGAACACGCCGCTCGGGACGCCCCGGACCCGACGCTTGACGGCGTCGAAGGTGGCCTCGTGGACCCGGCCGCTCTCGTGGAGCTCCTCTTTCAGCGCTGGGTCGTCGAGGTACGAGAGGAACTGGCTGTACGTCCCCGAGTCGCCGTAGCTGTCGAAGAAGCGGTTGAGCAGCGTCAGGAGGGCCGGGTACTGGTTGTCGTTGAGCCCGGAGCCGGCGACGAGCCACGGCATGTCCCGCGCCAGCGAGAAGGGGATGGTGAACTCGACGCGCTCGGCGCGGTGGCCCTCGCCGGGGTACGTCGCGTTCGCGACGCGGGGCACTAAGGCGACGGTGTCGTCGTGGCCGCCGTGGGCGATCCCCTCCCGCTCCAGCCGGCGGGCGAAGCCGTCGTCGAGGTCGGGGTTGTCGTCGTGCATCTGCGCGTACTCGTCCTGCGGGTCGAACTGGACGACCGCCATGCGCGACTCCCGGCCGTCGCCCATCGGGTACGTCCGGTCGTCGTCGAGGTACTGCCGGAGGACGTTCTTCGAGGCGTGGGTCTTCCCGGACCCGGTCCCGCCGGCGACGAGCGTGTGCCGGAACGCGAGCGGGTCGCCGTCGGCGTAGTCGTCCTTCACGCGGTAGTCGACCGTGGGGGGCTCAGCGGCGGTCCGGACCTTCTCGCCGCCGACGGAGAGGTGCCCGAGGAAGACGCCGTCGTCGGGGATCTTCAGCCCCGTCTTGATCTCTGCGTCGTCGGCCGCCTCCTCGACGACCGCGCCGGGCTTCGGGACCCGGTCGGTCATCCGCCGTTTCATCGAGTCGCCCTCGCCGTAGACGACGGACATCGGCTCCAGGTCGGCGACGAACTTGTAGTCGCGCTCGGCGAACTCGTCGCGGCGCATCTGCCGGCGGGCGTGGATCTCGGTCGCGTCGTCCGACTGGAACTCCTGGGCGTACTCCAGCCCCGTGATCCGACAGAACAGCCGCTCGCCGTCCGGGTACGGGATCAGGAGGTACTTCCCGAGCCGCACCGACTCGCGGTTCCCGGTCGTGACGAACGCCTTCAGCGACGTCTCCTCCTCCTCCTCGGCCACGCGGAGCCCCTGCGAGACGGAGACGACGCCGAGCCCCGCGTCGCTGCCGGCCGGCGTCGCGTCGTAGGCGGCGAACTCGTCCTCGGCGTCGCCGCTCGGGTCGGACCCGGACCCGGCCGACGACGCGTCCCCGAGCGCGTCAGCGGCGTCAGCGGCGCTTCCGCCGTCGGCCGCGGAGTCGACATCGTCCGCGCGGCCGTCGGCGTCGTCGTCACCGCTGAACTCGGTGAAATCCTCCAGCGTCATGGCGTATCCACCGGTCGCCGGGCCGAAAGCGTTTGCCCTCGCGCCCTGGGCCGCCGCCCGTCCACGACCGGGCGCAGAGCGCCGGTCACGGGGCCCTTATCCGGCTCGACCCCATACCTGTGGCATGATACTCGTTCGCGGCAGCGGCGGCGGGACGGACCTCACCGGCACGGTGTTCGAGCGCGGCGAGGAGCCGCCCGCGTACAAGGGCGCGCCCGACGAGGACGCCCCGTACGTGTGGGTGTGCGACTCCTTCTACGAGGTCGAGAGCGGCGGCTCGCCGCTCGTCGTCGACGGCGAGGAGATCCGCGTCGCCTTCGAGGAGCCGATGCCCCGCGGGTTCGACACCCGCGACCAGGCGGTCGAAGCGGCCCGCGAGCACGTCCGGACGCAGTTCGCCCGGATCGGCGTCGACCCCGACGCCGTCGAGGTCGAGGTGACCGCGGCCGACCCGGCCTGAGGTCGGACGCGCCGAGCCGTCCGGTCGGGCCGCGGCTCCGCCTCCCGCAACCCCTTTTCGCCCGGGGCCCAACCGGACCGTATGACCGAGCTACCGGACCGCGTCGTGGGCGACGCGCGGACGAGCGACTTCGGGTGGGACCTCCTCACCGACCTGACCGACATCGGGAACCGCATGGCGGGATCGGCGGGCGAGCGCCGCGGCGCCGAGCGCGTCGTCGAGGCGTTCGAGGAAGCCGGCCTGCGGAACGCCGGCCTGGACGAGTTCGAGATCCCCGGCTGGTGGCGCGGCGAGTCGTCGCTGTCGGTGACGGGCGCCGTGGACCGCCACCACGAGGGCTCGCACGAGGTGATCGCGCTGCCCGGCACGCCGAGCGGCGAGGCGTCGGCCCCGCTCGTCGACGTGGGCGACGGCACCGACGAGGAGTTCGCGGCCGCGGAGGGGGACCTGGAGGGCGCGGTCGCGATGGCCTCCTCGCGGACGCCGGACTCCCACGACCGGTGGATCCACCGGATGGAGAAGTACGTCGCGGCGGCGGAGCGCGGCGCGGTCGGGTTCGTCTTCCGGAACCACATCGAGGGCGCGCTCCCGCCCACCGGCGAGATCGGCTACCACAACCGGCCCGGCCCGGTCCCCGCGGTCGGCATCTCGAAGGAGGTCGGCGACCGGCTCTCGCGGCTCGCCGCGGAGGAGGGCGGCGACCGCCCGACCGTCTCGCTCGACGTCGACTGCCGGAACGAGCCGACGACCTCGGTGAACGCGGTCGCGGAGGTCGGCCCCGACACCGACGAGGCGGTGTACCTCACCGCCCACGTCGACGCCCACGACGTGAGCGACGGCGCCAACGACAACGGCGCCGGCTCGGCGCTCGTCGCGGAGGTCGGGCGCCTGCTCGCGACCGTCGAGGGCGACCTCGACACCCGGGTGCGGCTCGTCACGTTCGGGTCCGAGGAGATCGGGCTGTGGGGGGCGTACCACGCCGCGGAGACGACCGCGAAGGAGGACATCGCCTGCGTGGTCAACCTCGACGGCGCCTGTAGCTCGCGGGACCTCCGCGTCGGGACGAACGGGTTCGAGGGGATGCGCTCGACGTTCGAGGCGGTCGCCGAGGCGTTCGACGCGCCCCTGACGACCGGCGAGACGATCTCGCCGCACGGCGACCAGTGGGCGTTCGTCCAGGAGGGGATCCCGGCGGTGATGGCCTCCACGACGAGCGACCAGTCCGGGCGCGGCTGGGGCCACACCCACGCCGACACCCTCGACAAGCTCGACTCCCGCGACCTCCGCGAGGTGGCGACGCTCGTGACCGCGGCCGTCTACCGGCTCGCGACCGGCGATGTGGCGGCCGAACACCGCTCGCGGGAGTCGATCCGCGACGCCATCGACGAGGGGTACGTCGAGGAGCTGAAGACGGGCGGGCGGTGGCCGTACGAGGAGTGAGCGCCGCGGAACCGCCGGAACGCGAGCGCGACGGGACGGCCTGACTCACCGGACCCGGAATGGCGAGCGGACCGTGACGGTGCCCTCGGCGCGGACGGTGACGTCGTAGCCGAGGTACGCGAAGCGGATCTCGCCGTCGTCTCTCGTCGGGCCGTCCGGCACCGATCGGAACAGCACGTCGAGGGCGTCGGGGGCGACCGCCTCGAACAGCGGCTCGTCGATCGCCGACGGCGGGACGCCTCCGAGCTCCGCGACGCGTTCGAGGATCCGCTGGGACGGAGTCATGGGATCGCCACGCGGTACGCGATAATGAATCGATCTCACCACGTGCCCTGTTGCCCGGGGTGTAGTGCGGCGCGGCGGCTCACGGACGCCTCGCCGGTTCGGCGCGCGATTCACTCCTCGGCGGAGTCGTCGCAGACGCCGAGGGGGAGCGTCTCGGGGGTCTCGTCGCCGTCGAGGCCGGCGTACGCGTCGTCGATGAGCCGGGCCAGCTGCGTCTCGGGGCTCACGCCGCGGGCGGCGGCGAGGGCCGCGAGGCGCTCGTACTGCTCGTCCGGCACGGAGACGGTTCCGTCGTCCATACGCGGCGCTCCGTCCCGAAGCTACAAAAGCGTTGGTCTGAGCCCGCTCACGGCGATTCCGACCGGTCCGTCTCGCGCACGGCGCCGATCGGCTCGCCCTCCGCGAACCGCTCGAACAGCGCGTTCATCACCGACGACTCGGCGCGCGAGAGGTGTTCCCACACCGTCGTCGAGCCGAGTCCGAGCTCGGCGGCGACCTCCTCGACGCCCACGCCCCCGCCGTGGTCGTAGTAGCCCGCGGCGATGGCGGTCGCGAGCACCTCTCGCTGCCGGTCGGTGAGTCCGTCGAGGAGCCCGGACGCGGGGAGCTGCGGCGAGCGCTCGATCGACGACAGCTCCACGTTCCGCGCGAGCTCGACCTCGTTGCCGCCGCGCTCCAGTTCGCGCATCACCGCCGAGAGGTCGTCGTCGTCCTCCAGGTACGCCGTCCAGCGCTCGACGCCGCCGGCGATGGTCGTCCCGGTCCGGTAGTGGATGCCCATCCGCGAGAACCGCTCGCCGATGCCCTCCCAGTCGGCCGCCCCCGCGTCGATCGTCAGGGCGACGTAGGCGTGAGTGCCCTCGATCGGCGCCAGCGGCTCCGCGGAGACGACCAGGTCGAACTCGCGGAACTCCTCGACGAACGCCTCGATCTCCGCCGGCGGTCCGGTGAGTTCGGCGATCCGCTTGCGCTCGGGGCCGCTGCCCGTCATCGAGGAGACGGACCGGTACCGCACCTCCGGGTGGCGCGCGCTCACCTCGCACTCCGGTTCCCCCGCGTGGCGGATCCGGAACGTCACTTCGCGCATGACCGCAGTGAGGCCGCCGAGGTTCAAACGGGTTCCGGACCCGTCGCGATCCCTCCTCGTCGGTGTCGAAGGCGCCGGCGCGGGGGCGGTCAGTCGCCGCGGCCCATCGCGTAGAACTCGTCGTTCGGACGCATGTCCGCGACGGTCGCCATGCGGTTCGAGAGGTTGAAGAAGGCCGCCACGGAGGCGATGTCCCACACTTCCTCCGCGGAGGAACCGGCGTCGCGGAGTCGCTGGATATCTTCGGCGGCCACGGTCCCGGGGGAGTTCGTGAGTGTGACGGCGAAGTCGAGCATCGCCATGTGGTGGTTGGAGACGTCGGCCTGTCGGTGGTCCGTGGCGAGCTGGTCGGCGATCTTCGGCGCGCCGGCGTAGATCCGACGGAGCGCGCCGTGACCGACCACGCAGTAGAGGCAGTCGTTCGCGCCCGACACCGCGACGACTACCGTCTCGACCCCCTCCCGAGCCAGTGACGTGTCGGACACGAGCGCGTCGTGGTACGCGAAGAACGCCCGGAAGTGGCTGGGCGTGTACGCGAACGCCGAGAACACGTTCGGCGTGAACCCGGCGTCCTCCGTCTCCTCGTCGATGCGGTCGCAGAGGTCCTCGGGGAGGTCCTCGTAGTCGGGCACGGGGAACCGTCGCATCGCGTTTTCGTTCGTACCGTCAGGCGCGCGGCGCGACCACAAGGCCGTTCCCTCGGACCACCCGTCGCCTCGCTTCTCTCCCGCGTCGCGAGCGGTCTCACCGACTTGGGCGGTTGATTTATGCGGGGGCGTGCCGTGCGTCGGCACACGCATGCCCGACCCGAGCGACGCCGGTCCGGGAGCCGGCGACAGCGACGGCCGGCAGGCGCCGGGTTCGGAAGGCGCCGACCGGACGGCGGTCGTGGAGCGGCTGTACGGCGAGGTCCCCTTCCACCGGCGGCACGACCTGGAGGTGCTCGCCGTGACCCCGGAGCGCGCCAGCGTCAAGCTGGCGTTCGACCCCGGGCTCGTGGGCAACCCCGAGCTCGGCGCGGTCCACGGGGGCGTCGTGAGCGCGCTCGTGGACCTCGCGGGCGCCGCCGTCTTCGTCGGCGGGCGCGAGGCGTTCACGCCCACCATCGACCTCCGCGTGAACTACCTCGAGGCCGCCGGCCGGGAGCCGCTGTACGCGACGGCCACGGTGGACCGGCGCGGCGCCGACATCGGCGTGGCGAGCGTCGAAGTCGAGTCCGGGGGCGCCGTCTGCGCGACCGGGACGGGCGTCTACAAGCTCACTGATGACTGAGTTCCCCGTCGGCGACGTCGTGGACGCGCACGTCCACCTGATGCCAGACCGGCTGATGGCCGCCATCCGGGAGGCGCTGGGCGAGGCCGCCGGCTGGGCGTTCGACCACCCGACCGACCGCGACCGGATGGAGGCGGCGCTGAGCGCCGCCGGCGTCGAGCGGTACGCCGCGCTCCCGTACGCCGCGCGCCCGGGGACGGCGGCCGACCTCAACGAGTGGGTGATCGAGGCCGCCGCGGACTCCGAGATGGCGGTCCCGTTCGCCACCGTCCACGCCGCGGACGACGACCCGGGAACCGTCGTCGCCGACGCCTTCGACGCGGGGGCGCGCGGGCTGAAGCTCCAGCTTCCGGTCCAGGGGTTCGCGGCCGACGACCCGCGGCTCGATCCGGTCTACGAGGCCGTCGCCGCCCGCGACGCGCCTGTCCTGCTCCACGCCGGGACGGCGCCGATGTTCGAGGACAGCCCCCACGTCGGCGTCGAGCGCTTCGAGTCGTTCCTCGCCTCCTACCCCGACGTGCGGGTGTGCGCCGCGCACATGGGGACCTACGAGGTCGAGGCGTTCGTCGACCTCGCCCGCGACCACGACAGCGTGTTCCTCGACACCACCTTCGCCATGTCGAGCGTGGCCGAGACGTACATGGACTTCGACCCGGCGACGGTCGCCGACGAGACGCTGATCGAGCTCTCGGCGTCGATCATGTACGGCTCGGACTACCCGAACATCCCGTATCCGTACGCCCGAGAGCGGGAGCACCTGCTCTCGCGGGACCTGCCGGTCGAGGTCCAGCGCGACATCTTCTCCCGGACCGCGCGTCGCTTCCTCGACGGCGACTGAGCGGCGAAGCCGCCTCCTCGACGGCGACGAGCGCCCGCGCCGCTCGCCGGGCGCTCAGTACCGCTCGTCGACGACGCCGGGCTCGTCGAGGTCGGCGACCAGTTCGACGGCGTCCGGGGTCACGATGAGGCGGTCGGCGAGCGCGGCGCGCAGTTCGTCGGCGTCGGCCTCGCCCTCGCAGATCACGACGAGGCGGTCGGTGGTCTCGGGCTGCGACACCTCGACGCGGTACTCGCCGGTCAGCCCCTCGAAACCGGCGATCACCGTCTCGACGCTCTCCGGATACACCTTCACGCCCTTGACCTTCAGCCGCTCGTCCGTGCGGCCGATGACGCCGTCGGGCAGCACGACGGTCCCGTCCCGGACCGCGAGTTCGGCGAGGTCGCCGGTCCGGTAGCGCACGAGGGGGACCCCCTCCTTCCGGAGGTGCGTCACGACGATTTCCCCGCGCTCGCCGTCGGCGACCGCCTCGCCGGTGTCCGGGTCGACGACCTCTACCACCGCGTAATCGTCGACGACGCGGAGGCCGTCCTCGGCCGCGGTCTCGGCCGCGACGGGCATGATGTGTCGCGTGCCGAAGTAGTCCACTGCGGTCGAGGCGCCGAGCGCGTCCTTGACCGCCTCGCGGCGGCCGGGGATCGACGTGAACGGCTCGCCCGCACCGACGAACGTGTCGACCGAACCGCCCTCCGCGCCGATCTTCAGCGCGAAGCTCGGGTTGCCCACGACGGCGTCCACGTCGTACGCCTCGATGGTGGCGGCGGCCTGCTCGGAGTCGCCGGGGCCGAGCGGGAACACCTCCGCGCCGAGGCGTTCGAGCGCCCGATGGAGCACGTACCCGGTGCCGAACAGCTCGTAGCCGAACGTGTTGACGACGCGGTCGCCGGGCTCGACGCCCGCGCGTTCGAGCACGTCCGCGTTGGCTGCGGCCTGGGCGTCGAGGTCGTCGGCCGTGTCGAACACCGGCCGCAGCTGCTCGCCCATCGGCGAGAACGTGACCATCGCCGCGCCGTCGTACAGCGAGCCGCTCGGCGGCGCGGCCTCGAAGTCGGCCTCGATCTCCCCCGCCGTGGTGAACGGGAGCGACCGGAAGTCGGCCCACGAGTCGACCGCCGTCGGGTCGACGCCCGCGTCCGCGAACTTCTCGGCGTAGAAGTCGCGGTCGACGACCCGCTCCAACTGCTCCCCGACCGCGGCCAGTGTGCTGTCGTCGTACATCGCGTTAACACACGTCAAACTAGCACATAAATCTCCGTCACGGGCGCGGCGCGCGGGCCGTCGCGCTCAGTACGCGAACGGCCACGTGCGCAGGTACTCCTTGATCTTGCCTAGCCCGGCCAACACCCCCTTCGGCTCGACGGCGAGCACGACGATGATGATCGCGCCGAAGAACACCGGCAGCAGGGCGGTCGCGTTGGTGCCCGTGAGGTCGGCGAGGTAGTTGAGGCCGTCGTTGAGGTAGTCCTGGACGAGCGTGACGACGCCGACGCCCAGCAGCGCGCCCCACACGCGTCCGAGGCCACCGAACAGCAGCATGACGTAGTGTTCGAGCGTGAGCCCGAGGGTGAAGTACTCCGCGTTGATGAAGCCGATCTGGAACCCGAACAGCCCGCCCGCGACGCCGATCATGAACCCGCCGATGGCGAACGCGAGCAGCTTGTTCTTGAACACGTTGACGCCGAGGACGGACGCGGAGAGATCGTTCTCGTGGATCGCGCGGAACGTCTTTCCGATGCCGGTCCGCGAGAGGTTCAGCGACAGCAGCGCGAACACCAACAACAGCACCAGCGCGAGCAGGTACTTGTCGATGGTCGTGCCGAGAGCGCCGACTGGGCCGACGAGGCCCACGTTCGAGGGCACCGACTGGGTCGTCCCGCCGTGGATGAACGCGAGCTGCGGGTTCACGAAGAACCACTCCTCGGCGATGAACTGGAGCGCCAGCGTCGAGATGGCGATGTAGAACCCTTTGACCCGGAACGACGGGAGGCCGAAGCCGACCGCGACCAGCGCGGAGATGAGGCCGCCGACGGCGAGCGCCGGGAACAGCCCCGCGCCGACGGCGAGCAGTCTGCTCGTGCTGTACGCGCCGATGGCCATAAACGCGCCCTGCGCGAGCACGATCTCGCCGGCGTAGCCGAGGATGACGTTGAGCCCCAACACCGCGATGGCGAAGATGTACGCCTGCGTCAGCAGCGTCACGGTCCCGCCGCCGAGCAGGAACGGCGCGATGAAGGGGATCGGCAGCCCCAGAGCGAGCGCGATCTTCTGCGTCCGCCACCGGACGAGGCCCATTCGCGACTCGTAGTCGGTGAAGTACTCACCGCAGGGCATGCGACCACCCCCCTTCGGCCGCGGCCGGTCGAGTCGTCGGTACGCCGCCGGAGCGCCGCGTGGCGCGCGAACTGTGTCCGTTCATCGTCAGAGCCTCTCTATCCGCTCGGTGCCGAACAGGCCGTACGGCTTCACCAGGATGACGACGAGCAGGAGGATGAGGGGGAGTATCTCCCCGAACCCCGCGCCGAAGTTGGCCTGAACGTCCGTGAAGGGGACGTACACCGCCGTGCCGCCCACGAGGTAGTACGACCCCAGTTCCTGGAGGACGCCCACGACGATCGAGCCGATGAACGCCCCGGGGATACTGTCGAGGCCGCCCAACACGACGGCCGCGAAGATGATGATACCGGTGTTCTCGATCGAGACCGCCGCCCCGCCGCTGGAGGTCGCAAGCAGGATGCCGCCGATGGCGGTGATGGCGATCGAGAGCGTCCACGCGAGCGCGATGGTGCGCTCGATAGAGACGCCGAGCACCATCGCCGCCTGCTCGTCGCTGGCCGACGCCCGGAGGATCGACCCGGTGACGGTCTCGCGGAAGAACAGCATCAACACGGCGACGACGACGAGCGCGATGGCGACGGCGACGGCGTACGCCGCCTGTATCGACGTGCCCAGCGGGAGACTGAGCTGGCCGCCGAATGTCAGCGCCGACGGGTACGCCTGCGCGTTCTGCCCGTACAGGAAGAAGACGACCCCTTCGAGGATGCTGCCGAGCGCCAGCGTCACGATGATGACCGACAGCACCGGCTCGCCGATGAACTGGCGGAACACGACGCGTTCGAGCACCAGCCCGAGCACGAGGCCGAGCAGGACCGTCACGAGCACCGCGGTCCACGCGGGAATCGCCGCCGGGAGCACGGTGGCCGTGCCGAAGATGACGACCCCGTACGCGCCGACCATCGCGATCTGGCCCTGCGCGAAGTTCAGGACGCCGGTCACCTTGTAGATGAGCGAGAAGCCCATCGCCACGAGCGCGTACAGCGCGCCCAGTCCGAGCCCGCTCAGCGAGATGTCGATGAACGTGACCCAGTTGACCATCTAGCTCACCTCCAGTTCGCGGTCCTCGTCGAGGACTGGTTGGTCCACGTCCACGATGCGCATCACTCCGCGTTCCTCGGACTCTCTGCCGTCTTGGTAGGTGATCGTAAGCTCCATCGCTATCTCGGTGCTGCCGTCGTACAGGGCGGTCACGAGGTCGCTGTACCGGTCCACGACGACCTCGCGGCGGAGCTTCCCGGTGCGGGTGAGCTCCCCGTCGTCGGCGTCGAACTCCTTGAAGAGGAGGACGAACCGCCGGATCGGGTTGTCGAGGTCCTCGTTGGTCTCGGCGACGACCCCGCGGAGCAGCTCTAAGACCGGTTCCTTCCGCGTCAGGTCGCTGTACCCCGCGTACTGGATGTCCCGCTGGTCGGCCCACTCCGCAACGTTGTCGTACCGGATGTTCAGCACCGCGGTGAGCTCGGCGCGGTCGTCGCCGACGACCATCGCCTCCTTCACGTAGGGGTTGAACTTCAGCTTCGTCTCGACGCTTATCGGCGCGACGGCGGTGCCGTCGCTCATCTCTAACACGTCGTCCATCCGGTCGAAGATCCGCACGTGGTCGTCGTCGGTGAGCGCGCCGAAGTCGTCGGTGTGGAGCCAGCCGTCCTCGAACGCGGCCTCCGTCTTCTCCGGCATTCCGTAGTAGCCGGAGGTGACGACCGGGCCTCGGACGAGGAGCTCGCCGCCCGGCGTGATGCCCACCTCGACGTTCGGGAACACCTCGCCGACTGTCTCGACCTGGACGTCGTCGTCGCGGTGCATCGTCACGAAGCCGCACACCTCGGACTGTCCCCAGATCTGTTTGAGCGGGACGCCCATCGCGTGGTAGTACTCGAAGTGGTCCTCCCCGAGCGGGCCGCCGCCGGTGTAGACGTTCTTCGCGCGCTTCAGCCCGATCTTGTCGAGTATGGGGCGGTACGCCACCCAGTACGACAGCCAGTGGGCGCCGCGCAGCCACGCCGGCGGCTCCTCGTCGTTCCTGTCGCCGATGACGTACTCGGCGTACTTCTCGCCGATGCTCGTCGCCGTCTCGTACACCCAGCGCTTGAGCCGGGTGGTGTTCTCGATCTTCGCCTTGACGTCCGCGACCCACGCCTCGTACCGCTTCGGCGACGAGAAGATGATCTCGGGTCCGATCTCCCGGAGGTCGTCCTCCTCGGTCTCGGGCTGTTCCGGGAAGTTCGCGGTCCAGCCGGCGACGAACGCGGCCGCGAGCAGGATCATCTGCTCGCCCACCCACGCCATCGGGAGGTACGAGAAGTAGTCCGACTCCTTCGGCAGCGGGTCGATGTCGATGGCGGCGTTGGCGAGGTTTACGAGGTTGAAATGCGAGAGCCGGACGCGTTTCGGCATCCCCGTCGTCCCGGAGGTGGGCGCGAGCATCGCGGTCGCCTCCGCGGGCACGGCCTGGATCTCGGACGCGAGGTAATCGTCGCTCACGGCCCCGGACTCGCGGCGCTCACGGCCGCGCTCCTCGACGTCCTCGTATGCGACGATCTCCGGGTCGCCCGGCTCGGTCTTCTCGCCGTTCTCGTACCGGAACATCCCCTTGTCGTCCCGGTAGATGATGGTCGACAGCGACGGCACGTCGTCCGAGACGAGGAGGAGCTTGTCCACCATCTCCTGGTCTTCCGCGTACACGATCTCCGGCTCCATCAAGCGGAGCTGCTTCTCGATGTCCTCGGGCAGCATGTCCTCGTAGTTCGGGGCCGCCATCCCGCCGAGGGACTGCGCGGCGATCCACGCCCACAGCTGGTGCGGGCGGTTGTAGCCGATGGTGAACAGCACGTCCTCGTCGCCGAACCCGTACTCCTCCAAGCCGAGCGCGAACCGCTCCACCCGGTCGTAGTACTCCTCCCAGGTGAACTCCTGCCAGACCCCGTACCGCTTCCAGCGCAGGGCGATGTCGTCCGGGTGCTCGGCGGCGTGGTCGATGAGTATCTCGGGGAGCGCCCGGTCGGAGACGATGGGAACCGACTCGCCCTCCGGCGCGGTCAGGACGCGCTCGACGGAGAGCCCCGAGTCGGCGGCGGCGCCCGACTCGGCGGAGCCGCCGGACGCGACGCCGTCGCTCTCGGCGTTGTCGGCCGCCATCTACTCGACCCCCGTGTAGACGCGGGCGACTTCGGGGTCGTTCGTCACCTCCTCGGGCGGCCCGCGGGCGATGACGCCGCCCTTCTGCATGACGATCATCCGCTCGGAGACGGCGGTGACGACTTCGAGGTCGTGCTCGATCATCACGAGCGTCAGCCCCTCCTCCTCGTGGAGGTCGGTCAGGAAGCGGATCATGTCGTACTTCTCGTCGAAGGTGAGCCCGCTCATCGCCTCGTCGAGCAGGAGCACGTCCGGTTCGAGCGCGAGCGAGCGGGCGAGGTCGACGCGCCGCTGGACCCCCAGCGGCAGCGTCGACACCGTCGTGTGGCGGTGTTCCCACAGTTCGAGGTAGTCGAGGATCTCCTCGACGAACCGCATGTTCTCGGCCTCCGTCTTCCGGCCGCTGCCGTAGTACAGCATCGCCGAGAGCACGTTCGGGCGCTCGGCGACGGCCCGGGTCGTCATCACGTTCTCCAAGACGTCCTCGCTCTCGAACAGCTCCAATCCCTGGAACGTCCGCCCGATGCCGTGGCGCGCGCGGTAGTGTTCCGGCCTGCCGCTGACCTCCTCGCCGTTCAGGAACACCTCGCTGCCGGCGTCCGGCGTGTAGAAGCCGTTGAGGATATTCAACAGCGTGGTCTTCCCGGCCCCGTTCGGCCCGACGATCGACACCCACTCGCCGTCGGCGACGCCGAGGTCCACGTCGTCAACGGCGGTGATCGAGCCGAACGTCTTGGTCACGTTCCGGCAGCCGATCGCGGCAGCCTCAGGGGAGACGTGGGCCCCGCCCCTGAGCGCTGCCGCCGGCGTCTCGGCCTCCTGATCGGCGCTCATCAGGTCCACCTCTTGCGGATCTTGTAGTGTCTGACGTCGGTGTAGCGGGAGTCCTCGCCCGACGTGCCGAGGTAGAACTCCTTGATCTCCTCGCGCTGGACCAGCTCGTCGGCCGGATCGTGGAGCTCTATCTGCCCGTTCTCCATGACGTAGCCGTAGTCGGCGATCCCGAGCGTGCGCTTGGCGTTCTGGTCAGCGATGAGCATCGTGATGTCCTCCCGCCTGTTGATCTCCACGAGCGTCTCGAAGATGTCCCTGACAAGCTTCGGCGCGAGCCCGAGCGACGGCTCGTCCAACAGAAGCAGGTTCGGCCGGTGGATGAGCGCTCGCGCGATGACGAGCATCTGCTGTTGGCCGCCGCTGGCGTAGCCCGCCTTGAGGTCCATGATGTCCTCCAACTGCGGGAAGTACTCGAAGGCGATCTGGTAGTCGTCCTCGTCGAACCGGAACCGGCGGCCCTCGCGGTAGAGCCCGCACCGGAGGTTCTCTTCAACGGTGAGGTCCTCGAACACCCGCCTGCCTTCGAGGATGTGCGTGATACCGCGTCCGACCATCTCGTTGGCGCCGTCGTTGGTCACGTTCTCGCCGCGGTATAACACCCTTCCGCGGGTGACCTCGCCGCGCTCGCTCCGACCGATGCCGCTTATCATCTTCAGGATCGTCGACTTGCCCGCGCCGTTCGGGCCGAGCAGCGCGACGATGTCGCCCTCGTCGGCCGACATCGAGACGCCCTGAACGGCGAGGAAGTGCCGGTCGTAGACGATCTCGACGTTGTCGAGTTCGACGACCGGGAGGTCGCCGTCGCCCGTCGCGTCCGCCGCGTCCGCGGTCATTTGCTCGTCGGTCGCCATCATAGTCCGATCCAGGAGTCGCGGCGGGGCAGTTCGACGCTGGTGTCGAAGCTCAGGCTGCCGTCGGTGACCTCGAACAGCCGCCCGTTCATCGTCGGGCGGCGGTCGCCCGCCTCGTAGCTGAACGGCTCGGCGAGCCCGAACATGTCGTCGTCCTCGATGCCGAACATCCCCTGTCTGACGTTCGGTCCGCTCGTGACGTCGTTCCCGGCCTCGGCCGCGTTCTGCATGCCCTTCAGCGCGAGCAGGGCGTGGATCACGCCGCGCACGTAATTGAGCTGAGCGATCTCGGGGTCGTCCATGCTGCGCCCCTCGCGCTCGAAGTTCGCCTCGATGATCTCCGCGCCGCGGCCGCCGCTGTCGAGCGCGCCCTGAAACGTGCGGAACGCGTTGACGTATCGCACGCCTTCGAAGATGTCGGGCGACTGCTGGACCACGCGCTCGTCGACGGTGTAGGTCAGGCCGCACACCGTCAGGTCGGGGTAGATGTCCTGTCGGTCCTCCAATAGCACCCGCATCGGCGCAGACGTGTTCTGGTGAATGAGGTAGTCGATCTCTTGGTCGCGGGCCTGCCTGAGCTGCGTGGTCGCGGAGTTGGCGGTCAGCGGGAGGTTGATGTCCGGGGCCACGTCAAGCCCGAGCTCCTCGGCGTACTGCTTGCCGCCCTCGACGGGCGAGCGCCCGAACGCCGTGTTAGAGAAGATGAACCCGACCGTCGCCTCGGGGTCGTTGTCAGCGATCCACCGCAGGTGCGCGCGGGCCTGACTGGTGTAATCGAGGTTCCCGAAGAAGTTGTACGGGAACTCCTCGGTGACGAGGTTCGCGGAGTACGACGCGGAGACGTACACCACCTCGTCGTCCGCGACGGTGCCCGCCAGCGCCTCGGTGTCTGCGGTCCCCCAGCCGATGATCAGCGGCGGCGACGACTCCGAGGTGTACTGCTGGTAGTACTGCTGGGCCTGCGGCACCTCGTAGGCGTAGTCGTTGTTCGGGTGGTCGATGCTCACGTCGAACAGGTCGTTCTCGTTGATGTAGGTGATAGTGTCGCGAGAGCCGATGGCCGTCGGCCGGCCCACGTCGGAGGTCGCGCCGCTCTCGTCGTATATCCCGGGTACCGTGACGGAGTCGGCCATGCCCCCGTTCCCCCCGCCGCCGCTGCCGTCTCCGCCGTCCCCGCCGCCGATACAGCCGGCGAGCGCCAGCGTCGCCGCTCCGGCGGCACCGCTTTTCAGGACGTTGCGCCGCCGATATAGCCTCGTCGAATTTCCCGTGTTATCAGTTGTCATGAGTGTCTACCTACTACCCAGAGCCACATACTACATAATCATTAGGGATAGATTCACTCGCCTGCGGGCGGTTATCCGGTCGCCGCCGCGCTCGCGGGCGTCGTGCGGATCGATCCGGTGCGCCGAAACAGTCAAATGCGAGTGCCGCGACGGCTGTCGCATGTTCACGTTTGTTGTGGGTATCGACACGGACGAGGACCGGGCCACCGCGCAGGCCGAGACGATCGCGTCGATGCCGCTGGAGGCGGACGACGTGACGGCGGTCCTCGTCCACTCGTTCAGCGAGAACAAGGGGGGCGGCACCGTCGAGCAGGTCAAGTCGGTTCGGGTCGCTCGGTCGCGGCTCGAGGACGCCGGGATCGAGGTGACACCCGAGGGGTACGGCGGCGACCCGGCCCGAGCGATCCTCAACGTCGCCGACGAGCACGACGCCGACCAGATCGTCGTCGCCGGGCGGAAGCGCACCCCGACCGGGAAGGTCCTGTTCGGCAGCGTCACGCAGAGCGTCATTCTCGACACCGAACGGCCGGTCCTCGTCTGTAGCGGGGGCGACTAAGACGGGTCGACCCCGGCGGCCGGCAGTCGAGCCTCCCGGGCAGTCCGAGCGGTCCAGCGGCTCGGGCAGTCCGGCAGTCTAGCGGCACGGGCAGTCAGGGCGGTCTAGCATCTCAGGCAGTCCGGGCGACCGGTCGGCAGTCGGGCGGTCACCGCGACCGCGGCCGCCGGTCGTCGGAGACCGTCGCGATCAGTTTATATCCGCGAGCGAGTAGATCGCACCGTGGTGGCGATGACGAGTCGGTTACCCCCACTGAGCCCCCTGTGACGACGGGTTTCCACCGAGCCACCTTCCGCCCTCGCCAGCGGCGCGACCGTGCCGCCCCCGAGCGGTCGTCGACACCCCGCGGGGCGGCGCCGAGCGACGGAGTGCGGTGAAAGTGATTCAGCGCCGTGTCAACTGCACGCAGTCCGGCGGTTTCGAGGCGAAAAGGGCGGGTCAGTCGGCGTCGATCGCTCGGCGGACGAGGGTGCCCCCGGTCAGTACGAGGCGGCGCGCTTGTCGAGGCCGGCGGCCTCGATGTCCTCGCCGTCGACGGAGGTACGGAGCACGTCCATCCCGTCGTCGCGGTCGACGTCGAAGTTACGGGCGTACAGCTCCTCCAAGCGCTCGTACTCGGCGTCGGAGATCGGCGGCACGTCGGCGGCGGCGCTCCACTCGGCGATGTCGTTGCCGTCGCGGAAGGTGGGCGTGACGGACGCGACCTCGTCGTGCGCGAGCAGCCAGCGGATCGCGGCCTGCGCCATCGTCCGGGTCCCCTCGACGCCCTCCGGGTCTTCGAGGAAGCGGATCGCCTCCACCTTCTCCCAGCCGGTCTCGTACCACTCCTTCGGCCGGTGCGAGCGGTGGTCGCCGTCCTCGAGGACGGTGTCGGGTGTCACCTGCTCGTTGAGCAGGCCGGAGGAGTGCGGGACGCGCGCGATGACGGAGGTGTCCGAATCGCTCTCGCGGACCGTCTCGACGAAGTGGCGGCCGGGCTCCTGCTCGAAGAGGTTGAAGACGGTCTGGACCGCGTCGAACTCCTCGTACTCGACGGCCGCGTCGCCCTCGGCGAGCCAGCCGATCGAGGGGCCGAGCGCCCAGCCGAGCGCGCGGACGCGCCCGTCTTCCTTCCACTCGCGGAGGAGGTCGCGCACCTCGGGCGTCACCTCGTCGACGTTGGCGTTGTGGAGCTGGAGCACGTCGACGTAGTCGGTGTCGAGGCGGTCCAGCGAGGCCTCGAACGCCTCCGTGAGGTACTCGCGGTTGAGCTCCTTCGGGAGCTCGCCGTGGCCGGCCTGCGGGTTGTCGTAGAAGTCGTAGCCGATCTTCGTCGACAGCGTCACCTCGTCGCGGCGGCCGTCGATCGCCTCGCCGATGATCGCCTCGCTGTCGCCGTGGCCGTACACGTCGCCCGTGTCGACGTAGGTGACGCCCGCGTCGAGCGCCTCCTCGACCATCGCGACCGCCTGGTCGTCCGAGCGGTCGCCCCACCAGTCGGTGCCGACGACCCACGCGCCGAAGCCGATCTCCGAGACCTCGACGCCCGAATTACCGAGTTCGCGGTGTTCCATACCGGCCGCTTGGCGGTCGGGACACTTATCGGGCGCGGTCGCTCTCGGCGCCGTGGAACCGACCCCGGCACGGCAGCGACGGACCGCCGTCTCGGGCCGCGGCCGGCACCGGTGGATATTACTCGCCCGTCGCCGATCCGACGCTCATGGACGACGCCCTCCGCCGGCGGCTCGACGCCGTCGTCGCCCTGCTCGCGGTCGTCGCCGTCGTCTCGGTCACCGCCCTGCTGCTCTCGTTCGGCAGGGCTGCGATCGCCCCGGTCTTCACCGTCGCGTTCGTCGGCGTCCTCGCGGGCCTGTTCGTCCGCGCCGAGCTGTACTGACGGATCGGGCGCCGCGGTCGCACAACCGAATCCATTTGAGGGGCGGCGACGAAGGTGGGCCGATGACAAAGCGACACGTGTCCCTGCCCGACGGCGCCGAGGCCGGGGTCCGAGGGTTCATCGACGAGGTGGACGAGCGGCTCTCCTCGGACGAGGACACCTGCGAGGTCGTCCGCGACGTGCTGATCGACCTCCACGGCGACCGGGAGGCGTGGGAGGCGTGGCAGGACGGCGAGTCGGTGTCGCGCGCCGAGCGCGTCCGCCTCCAGGGATACGACCCGTGTAACGCGACCCTGGAGTCGGAGTACTACGCCGAGAAAGACGAGGACCGCTTCCGGCGCTCGAAGCACCTCCAGTGGCTCTGGCGGCAGTTCGACGCCACGCCGATGGCCGACAACGTCGAGTTCGCGCTCCGCTTCCGGCAGATGCTCGGGAACCACCTGTTCGCCGAGTGCGGGGACGACTGCCGCTTTTTCAAGGGCATCTCCGTCACCTACGGCCACAACATCGAGGTCGGCGACAACGTCGTGATCCACGACGACGTCCACCTCGACGACCGCGGGAAGCTGACGATCGGCGACCGCGCCTCCATCTCCGACGGCGTCCACCTCTACAGCCACGACCACGACATCGTCGACCAGACGGAGGTCCGGAACTTCCACACGATCGTCGGGGACGACGCCCGGGTCACCTACGACGCGATGGTCAGGGCGGGCTGCCGGATCGGCGAGAACAGCGTCGTCGGCGCGCGCTCCGTGGTTCAAGGCGACGTGCCCGACCACCACGTCGTCGTGGGGTCGCCCGCGCGCTCCGTCCGCGTCAAGCCCGGGTGGGAGGAGGTCGCCGACGACCTCGAGGACGGGCGACTCCCCGACAACCAGGACGAGCGCGAGATCGAGTACGAACTCCCCGAGGACCTCGATCAGTTCGACGAGTTCCGACGGGACCTCCGGCCGCCGAACCGACCGCGCTGACGCCGCCGTGCGGCCGACCCCGCGGAAGACCTGAACCGGAGCGCGTGGTGTGTTACCGCTCGCCAGCATCGTTATCCGACAGTAGCACGTACCGGCGACCGGTGGTACACGCATGACAGGACAGCGCATACTGATGATCGTCGGCGACTTCGGAGAGGACTACGAGATCATGGTCCCGTTCCAGGCGCTTCAGGCGGTCGGCCACGAGGTCCACGCGGTCTGCCCGGACCGGGAAGCGGGCGAGACGGTCAAGACCGCGATCCACGACTTCCGCGGCGACCAGACGTACTTGGAGGAGCGCGGCCACGACTTCGAGCTCACCCACGGCCTCGACGAGGTCGACCCGGCCGACTACGACGCCCTGGTCGTTCCCGGCGGGCGCGCCCCAGAGTACCTCCGCGGCTACGACGAGGTGCTCGACGCGGTGCGGCACTTCTTCGAGGCGGACAAGCCCGTCGCGTCGATCTGTCACGGCCCGCAGATCCTCGCGGCCGCGGGCGTGCTCGACGGCTACGAGATGACGGCGTACCCGGCGGTCAAGCCCGAGGTCGAGGCCGCCGGCTGCTCGTGGGTCGACGGCGTGACGACCGACGGCAACCTCGTCACCGGGCAGGCGTGGCCCGACCACCCCGAGTGGATCGCGCAGTTCCTCGACCTCCTCGGGACCGAGGTCGAACACGAGGAGCCCGCCGCGACGGCGGACTGAGTCCCCGACTGTTCCGCATGCCCGACCCCCGTGCGGTCGCCGTCAACGTCGCCGCCAACACGAACGAGCCCGGGTTCCGCGGGCCCGTCTACCCCGACGGCTCCTTCGCGTACGTCCCGATCCCCGAGCCGGCGGCGACGCTGCCGCGCGACCGGTTCCCGGTCGACGAGCCGCTCCCGACGTACGGCGACCTCGACCTCCCCTTCGCGGTCCCCGCCGACCTGCGCGGGACGCCGGTCCACGCCGACCCCGAGTTCCCGGGCGTCCACGGCCGCGAGCGGGCGACCTACGGCGACCCGTACGCCGTGAAGGCGGGCCGGATCGCCGCCCTCGACCCCGGCGACTGGCTCCTCTTCTACGCGACGCTCACGCTGCGGCCGCGCGACTGGGCGGGACCGGGTGACGGGCGTCCCGACGACGCGACCGGCGACCGCGACGGCGGAACGGACGACCGCGACGGCGCGTGGCTCCGCGAGCGAGGGGTCGCCGTCGACGACGACCTCGCCCCCGACTGGGGCGCGTACCTCTTCGCGGGGATGCGGGTCGAGCGGGTGCTCGCTACGGACGGCGGCGGCGACGCCGTCGACCGCGCGGCCGCCGTGAGGGCCGCGCCGACCAACGCGCACCTGAAGCGCGACCCGTTCGACGCCCGCGTCGTCGCGGTCGGCGACCCGGCGGTGTCGGGCCCGTTCGACCGCGTCGTCCCGCTGAGCGCGCCCGACGCCGGGAGCGAGGCGAACCGGATCGTCACCGACCTGTCGAGCGACTCCGGGAAGGGCCCGTGGTGGCGCCGCCCGATGGCCTTCGACGCGGCGGCGACGGGGCGGCTGCTGGCGCGGATCGATGCGGTCCGAGGATGAGCCGTGGCTGGCGCCACCGCGATTTATACTGTCGGCTGCCGTTACGAGACGTATGAGCGACGACGAACCCACTGAGACGACCGCGGAGAGCGACGGTCGCGGCGCGCCCTCGCGGCTCGGCCGCGTCCTGCTCGGCGTCGGCCTCGCCGCGCAGGCCTCGGAGGACTTCCGCGACATGGACGACACGATCGAGTACGCCGAGTCGGCGGGCGTCCCGATGCCGGACCTCGCCGCGCCGTTCGCCTCCGGCATGATGGTGGTCGCCGGCCTCGGCATCGCGCTCTGGCGGCTTCCCCGGATCGCGACCGGCGCGGCGGTCGCGTTCCTGACCGTCGTGACCGCGACGATGCACGACTTCTGGAACGCCGACGAGGACGACAAGAGCGGCGAGCGGCTCGCCTTCTTCGGGAACCTCGCGATGCTCGGCGGCGCGCTGGTGTTCCTGCGCGAGGCGTACAAGCGGTGAACGGCGGCGCGGAGCGCGGGGCCGAGGTTCCGGCCGCCTGTTTTTGATCAGCCGCCGGATCGGCGGCGGACACCGGCGTCTCTTATAGGTTCCCGGCGTCCAGCGGGTCTTCGAGCTGGCCCATCACCGCTTCCATGGCGTCCGTCGCAGTGATCAGGCCGACGACCTCGCCGTCCTCGATGACTAAGGCGAGCTCCTGGGACTCCGCCTGGAACCGGTCGAACGCGTCGCTGACGCTCGCGTCCGCCGCGACCGTCATCGGCGGGGCGGCGACCTCGGCGAACGTCAGGTCGCCGTCGCGAAGCTCGTCGTAGCGGCTCACGATCGAGGGGGCGTACACGATCCCCTCGAAGTCGGTCAGGTCGTCGCCGACGAGCGGGAAGCGGGTGTGCGGCGTGTCCCGGATCCGGTCGAGGTTCTCGTCGACGGACGCCCCCGTCGTCAGCGAGACGACCTCCTCGGGCGCGGTCATCACGTCCGCGACGGTCACCCGGTCGACGTCGAGCGCGTTGAGGACCTCCTCGCGGCGCTCCTCTGGGAGTTCGACCTCCTCCATCATCGACCCGAGACGGTTGCGGAGCTCGGCGCGCGTCTCCAGTACCTCCTCTTCGGCCTCGGTCCACGAGGCGGTCATCTCGACGCCGAACAGTCCGAGCGTCGCCTTCGCGACCCAGTCGCCGACCTTGATCAGCGGCGAGATGAGCCACGCGAACCAGTAGAGCGGCCGCGAGCCGTACCGGGCGACCTGCTTCGAGCGCTCGACGCCGAGGTACGTCGGCGTCTGCTCGCCGTGGGTCAGGTGGACCATGTTGATGAGAAAGAAGCCGAGGAAGGACCCGGCGCTGGCCGAAGCCAGCGCCGTGTTCTCGAAGACCGGCGCGAAGAGCGCGGTGTTCTCGAAGATCGGCGTGAAAAGCGCCGCCAGCCCCGGCTCGGCGACGATACCGAGCGCGATGGACGTGCCGGAGATCCACACCTGACAGGTCGTGAGGTAGAACTCCAGGTCGTCGGTCATCTCCCAGGCGCGCCGCAGCCCCGGCGTGTCCATCTCCGACTCGGGATACTGCCGGAGACGCGTCAGCCCGAACTCGATAGCCACGAAGTACGCGTTGATCAGGATGAGGAGGACCCCCGCGGCCACGCGGAGGGCGACCTCGGTCGGGGGCATCGCCGTCGCGAGCGGGATCATCGTCTCCACCGTCCCGACGCGCGACCCAAAAGCGTTCAGGGATCGCGTCGCCCGGCCGGCGGGACGGGTCACGGGCGCGCCGCGCCGTTACTCGTAGTCCTCGTAGGTCGGCAGCCCCTCGTCCGGCGGGAACTCCTCGACCGGGACCGTCGTCTCGTCGCCGCTCGCCATGTCCTTCACCGTGTACTCGCCGTTCTCCAGGTCGCGCTCGCCGACGACGACGACAGTCTCGGCGTTGATCGAGTCTGCGTAGCCCAGCTGGGCGCCGAACGAGCGGCCGGAGACGTCCTGCTCGACGACCACGTCGTCGCCGAGCGCGCGGAGGTCGCCCGCGAGCGCGGCCGCCTCGCTCCGCGTGTCGCCCACGCTGAGCACGTAGTAGTCCGTCGTCAGCTCCTCGTCGGGCCAGACGCCGGCGCGCTGGCAGAGCAGCTTGAGCGTCGCGTGCCCGGGGGCGACCCCGACCGCGGGAGTGGGCTGCCCGCCGAAGCTCTCGATGAGGTCGTCGTAGCGGCCGCCGCCGAAGACGGACCGGGACACCTCGCCGGTGGAGTCGAAGCACTCGAAGACGACGCCGGTGTAGTAGTCGAGCCCGCGGGCGGTGGTCAGCGACACCTCGCAGAACTCGCCCGCGCCGAAGTCGTCGGCCGCGGCGAGGACGTTCCGGAGGTTCTCGACCGCGGCCTCGACCGCCTCGCCGCCGGCCTCGGCGACCGCGTCGAGGTCGGCGACCGTCTCCACGTCCGCGATGAGGTCGTCGAAGTCGCGCGCGGTGTCGCGGGCGAGGCCCGCGTCCGAGAGGAGCCCGAGGTACTCGCCGTCGTCGACCTTCGCGCGCTTGTCGACCGCGCGGATCGCGGCCGTGGTGTCGACCGCGTCGGGGTCCGCCGCGAGCGAGCGGACGAGGCCGCCGAGGATGTCGCGGTGGGAGACCCGGAACTCGAAGTCGTCGCCGGTGAGCCCGAGGTCGGTCAGGGCGTCGGCGGCGACCGCGAGCACCTCGGCGTCGGCCTCGGGCGCCGACGAGCCGAACACGTCGATGTTCGTCTGGTAGAACTCGCGGAACCGGCCCTGCTGGACCTGCTCGTAGCGCCAGAACGGGCGGGTGGACACCCACTTGATCGGCTTCGACAGCTCCTGCCCCTTCGCGACGACCATCCGGGCGACGGTCGGGGTGAGCTCCGGGGTCATCGAGACGCCGCGGCCGCCCTTGTCGTCGAAGGCGTACAGCTCCTCGACGATCTCCTCGCCGGACTTGTCGACGTACATCTCCGTCCGCTCCAAGGCGGGGGTGGCGATCTCCCGGAAGCCGTGCCGGGCCGCGGCGTCCTCGACCGCGTCGGTCACCTCGCGGCGGGCGGACTGCTCGCCGGGGTAGAAGTCGCGGAATCCCTTGAGGCCGTCGTACATACGCGTCGCTTCGGCGAGCGCCCGCTTGAAAGCATCCTTTCGGGGGCGGCGATCGCGGACGTCGACGTGGAGGTCGCGGACGTCGAAACGCGGCGCCTCGCCCGGTCTACTCGCGCTGGTACTCCTTCTGGAACCCGCGGAACTCGGTCCGGTGGGCCTCCTCGTCCGAGAGCAGCGTCACGGCGAGGTCTTCGGTGACCGGATCGCCCGCCTCGTCGGCGGCGTCGACCAGCTCGCGGTACGTCGCGATCGCGTCCTCCTCTGCGTCCAGCACGCCGTTGATGACGGCAAGCACGTCCGTCGAGTCCTCGGGCGGCTGTAGCGACTCCTGGCCGGCCGTGAACTCGGCGGAGCCGGGCGGCCGCGCGTCGAGCTGTTTGAGCCGCTGGCCGAGCTGTTCGGCGTGGCCGAGCTCCTCCTGGACGTCCTGTTTGAGGCTCTCTTTGATCTCCTCGGCGCGGACGCCGTCGAGGACGATCGCGTTCGTCTGGTAGTTCATCACGGTCTCGATCTCGTCGGCGTACGCCGTCCGGAGCAGGTCGACGACTCGGTCGGATGACATGGTCGACGCTACGACCCCGGGGTCGAAAGTAGTTCCGGCACTTCCGGGCCGACGGGAGGCCGCCGACCGCGGGCGGAGCGCCGCACCGGCCGGTCAGTCGCTCCGGCCGTGGACGTACGTCTGGTCGTGGTCGGGGAACACGTCGCCGACGGTCCCCTCGCCGTACTGGTCCGCGATGAGCGTGCGGAGCTCGTCCTCGTAGTCCGCCTTCGGGACCTCTTCGCTCGGGCCCTGCTGGACGTCGAAGGTGGCGTCGACGAGCTGGTCGACGGCGTGGCGACCGAACCCGGAGAGCGGTGAGATGTAATCGATCCCGTTGCGGTCTTCGAGGCTCTGCGCCTGCGCCCGCGACACCGTGGGGACGCGGTCGTCGCGGCGGGTGCCGTCCGCGATGGCGTCGACGTCGAGCGCGGCGATGGTCTCTAAGGCGTGCTCGTGGACGCGCTGGATCCCGTTGCGCGGGTAGCCGTCCGCGACCATGGTCTCGGCCGCGTTCTCGGCGACCTCCGGGTCGAGCTCGACGCGCTCGAACGGGAACCCGAGCTCGGCGGCCGCCCGCTCCGCGTGCTCCCAGTCGTCCGTGAGCCCGAAGCTCCCGGTGACGCAGCGGACCTCGTAGAACCGGTCGAGCAGGTGGGCGGCCAGCGAGGAGTCTTTCCCCCCGCTGTACAGCAGCGCGAGCTCCATCTACCGGTGGCGGATGTCGAAGCTCTTCTGGTCGGGCTGGAGCTCCTTGAGGAGCTCGCGCATCTGCTCTTCGTCGATCTGTCCCTGAATCCGCCCGCTCTGCGCCAGCGCGGCGACCTGCTGTTTCACCTTCTCGCCGAACTGCGGCTTGGACATCTCGACCGCGTTGAGCCGCTGGCGGGCGCCGTCCGTGAGGTACTGTTTCAGCACGGCCTCCTGCTGGGCCTCGGCGCGCTCCTGGGCCTGCTGTTGGGCCTCGGCGGCGTCGCCCTCGCCGCCCTGCCGCTCGCGGAGCTCCTCCATCTTCTGTTCGCGCAGTTCCTCGAGCCGTTCGTCGTCGGGGTTACCGCTCATACACGCCCGTTCTCGGTCCGTGCGAAAAACCATTTCGGAGGTCGGGATCCGCACGGAGCGGCCGGAGCCGCCGTCGCGGCGTCGGCGCCGACGGGGGCGGTCCGCGCCGTTTAAACCGGTCCTCGGCGTAGCGGGCGCCAATGAGCGAGTCGCGGGAGTTCTGTCCGCGCTGCGGCGACCCGGTCCCCGAGCGGCGCGACCCCCTTCCGGGCGAGCCGCGCGGGCGAGACGCCCTGCTGTGCGACGACTGCTACTTCGAGGACTTCGACCTGGTCGACGCGCCCGACCGGATCGAGGTGCTGGTCTGTTCCAGCTGCGGCGCCGTCAGGCGCGGCGAGTCGTGGCGCGACGTGGGGGCGCGCGACTACACCGACATCGCCGTCGACGAGGTGGCCGAGTCCCTCGGAGTCCACGTCGACGCGGAAGACGTGGAGTGGGGCGTGGAGCCGGAGCAGGTCGACGAGAACACCGTCCGGATGCACTGCCGCTTCTCCGGCGTGGTGCGCGGCACCCTGCGCTCCGCGGAGGTGACCGTCCCGGTGAAGATCTCGCGGGGGACCTGCGACCGCTGCGGGCGCATCGCCGGCGGCTACTACGCCGGGATCGTCCAAGTCCGCGCCGACGAGCGCGACCTCACGCCCGCCGAGCGCGCGGAGGCGCTGGACATCGCCGAGCGGTACGTCGCCGACCAGGAGGCCGACGGCGACCGGGAGGCGTTCATCACCGAGGTGACGGAGACCGACGACGGGCCGGACATCAAGCTCTCGTCGAACCGCCTCGCGCAGAACGTGGCGACGCGGATCACGGAGTCGCTCGGGGGGAGCTTCGAGTCGTACCCGACGCTCGTCACCGAGGACGGCGACGGCAACGAGGTGTACCGCGTCACGTTCGCGGTCCGGCTCCCGAGGTACGCCGAAGGCGAGATCGTCGACCCCGAGGACGGGGACGGCCCGGTCCTCGTCACGGGGGTCTCCGGCCGCCTCCAGGGGGTCCGGCTCGCCACGGGCGCGGAGTACACCTCCGCGTTCGCGGACGGCGACGCCCCCGACGCGACCCGGCTCGGCACCCGCGACGACGCGGCGGAGACGACGGTCGTGACCGTCGAGGACGAGAACGCGATCCAGGTGCTCGACCCCGTCACCTACGAGGCGAAGACGGTGCCGAACCCGGCGTTCGTCGACGACGGCGCCGAGTCGGTCCTCGCCTTCGAACACGGCGGCGACGTTCACCTCGTGCCGGACGAGGACGCGGAGCGGCCGGCGGAGTCGGTCTCGAACCGGGAGTAGGGGAGCCTCGCGGCTCGCTGGTCAGCGAGAACTGATCGTTCGTAGGACGAGTCGGAGCGCCGGCGCGGCGCGCCGCCCTCGCGGGCGGCGACGCAGCACCGTTCAGTCGGCGCGAGCGGGCTGTTCGCGACCGAGCGCCGCGGCGCGCTCGGACTCGGTTACCTCGATGCCGCGGCGTTCGAGTTGCTCGATGAATTCGGCCTCGCTGAGCCCTGCCTGTGCGGCCGCCTGCGACAGCGTCAGGGTTCGCGCACCGTACAGCGTCAGCGCACTCGACAGCCCGTTCGTGGCCATACACCCAGTAGTCGGGTGAGGGATTATGAAGGTTACTACTTCATTGAGGGACCTGATACACCTTATACGATATATATTAACGAGTGATCGGCTCGGGGTGGTAATATGACTCGCACCCGGCCGCCCGTCGCCCGCAGGAGTTATACGGCTCTGCAGTTGACACGGCGACATGGACAGACAACAGCTCATGGCGCTGTTCTTCGCGTTTCTCATGGTGAGCTCCATGGTGGCGTACGGCGTCTCGCTACTGTAACCGGCGCGTGGCGCACGCCGCCGGTCCCCGCTCTTGCGCCGATCGCCCACCGCGCCTCGGCGGCGGTCCCCGTCAGCCGTCGCCCCACACGTCCGACAGCGGGTGGTTCTCCCGCCGCTCGGCGTCCTGCTCGGACCGGGTCCGAACGGGGTCGTCGCCGCCGTCGCCGGTCGCGTCGCCGTCGCGCCCTCGACCTGAGCCGTCCCGAGACGAGCGACCGCCGGGTGTACCGGCCGACCCGCCCGCACGGCGGCTCTTCCGGCGACCCGCTCCCGCGCCGCTCGACGGCGACGCGTCGACGCCGGCCAGCGCGGCCTCGGGGTCGAACGCGGGCAGCGAGGGGGTCGTCATCGCGTCGACCTGGTCGCGGAACCAGTCGGGGGTGTCCGCCGCCGCGCGCTCGAAGAGGTCGAGCAGGGAGTCGTCGGCGAGGTAGGTCGCGCCGCGGTCGTCCGGGGCGCGGACGACCCGCCCGCACGCCTGGATGACGGTGCGCAGCGCGGTCCGGTGGTACCACGCCCACTGCCCGTCCGCCAGCCGGCGGGCGACCCGCGAGTCGTTCGTGTTCCGGTACGGCGCCTTACAGACTACCTGCCAGCGACAGAGGTCGCCTTTCAGGTCCAGCGCCTCCTCCATCTTCACGGAGACGAACACCTCCGGGTCCGGGCTGGCCTTCCACGCCTCCAGCTCCGCGTCGCGGTTCGACCGGTCGTGGCGCCTGACGCGCGCGGCGACGCCGAACTCGCCGAGCCGCTCCGTGATCCGCTCCGCGATGTCGTACGAGTGCGCGTGGATCAGCCCCTTCTCGTCGGGGTGTTCCGCCATCAGCCGGACGATCAGGCGGGCGATCTTCGGGGTCGTCTCGTCGCGGTGCTCGTAGGTCATCGACCCCTGCGTCACGTCGTACAGCGGGCGGTTCGCGAGCGGGAACGTGTGCTCGACGTCGACGAGCGCGACGTCGGCGGGGTCGAGCCCGACCCCGCGGCAGAACGCCTCCTTCGAGAGGATGGTCGCCGACAGCAGCGCGAACCGGTTGCCCCGGTCCCACACCGTGTGTCTGAGGTACCGCGCGGGGTCGAGCGGCTTGATCTCCATCGCCGACCCCTCGCCGCCCGGCTGGTCGACGACCCACGAGGTGGGGGACTGCGGGTCGCGGTAGTCCTCCAGGAACCAGCCGAGTTCGCCGATGAGCTCCTGGAGCCGGTCGCGCCGGGCGACCTCCTCCCGGTCGAGCTCGGGCCGCCCCACCAGCTCGTCTTTCGCGCGGATCGCCACGTCGCGGAGCGCCTCGACGAACCGCGCGGTGCGGTCGACGGCGTCCTCCTCGGGGCCGGCGTCGGCCGCGACGTCCGGGACGCCCACGTCGTCCCACACCGGGACGCGCTCGGGCGAGATATCGATGGTCGCGTACATCTCGGCCCACTCGGCGAGCCCGTGCGCCTCGTCGATGACGACGGCGTCGCGCTTGCGGAACACCTCGGAGCCGGCAGTGCGCATGAAGTACGCGAGCGTCATCGCGGCGAAGCGGTTGCCGGAGGCGATAGCGCGGTCGGAGAAGTACGGGCAGCGGTGCCGGATCGAGCAGTCGAACCCCTGTTGGCGCGCGCAGGGCGCGCGGTTCACCGGCGTGTCGTGCTCGCCGGGCAGCACGCAGTCGTAGTTCGACTTGCCGCGGATCACGGCCAGGTCGTCGAGGAGGTCGTCGGCCTCGACGTCGTCGATCTGCGACACCTGCGGGGTCGTGTAGTAGGCGCCCGTCGCCTCGCTTGGGGCCGCCTCGCCCGCCGTCTCGGCCGCGCCCATGATGGCGCGGGCGAGCAGCGACTTGCCGCTGCCGGTCGGCGCGCGCACCAAGACGACCCGGTTGCCGGCCGCGAACGCGTCGCGGATGTCGGCGAGGGCCCGCTCCTGCGCGCCGCGGAAGCTCGGCGCGGGGAACTCGGCGGGGATCCGGCTCGGGTCCACACGACGCCCTCGCGCGCTGTCGGAATTAAACCCTCGCTTGGCGGTCGGCTGGGGGCGACACCTATTGGTAGTCCGGGGCGAAAGGGAGAAGCGACGATGAGCGACGACGGGATCCTCGGGTCGCTGTCCGCAGTCGGCCTGTTGAGCCTCTGCTGTATCGGGTTCGGCGGACTGGCGGGCGGGGCGGCGGTGGTCGGCGGCTCCGCCTCGACGAGCGCGTTCGCGACCGGCGCGACGAGCGCGCGCGGCGCGCTGATCTCCGGCGCCGTCACGTTCGGGACGGTCCTCGTCGCCGCCGCGGTGATCCGCTGGCGGCTGAACCGCTGAAGCGGCGCGCTCGCGTCGACCGCGGCGCTCACTCCCGGCCGTGCGTCTCGATGTGCTCCCAGACGACCGCCATCAGCTCGCCGGTCTTCGCCACGAGGTCCTCGACGGCGTCCTCGTCGACCCCGGTGGCCGACGCGCAACCGAGGTCGCGGATCGCCTTCGTCGCCGACACGTGATGGACGTGAACGCGGTCGTCACCGGCGCGCTCGTAGACGACGGTGGTACACGGGAGCATGCCGGCGAGCGTCGGGTCGATTCGCAGCGCGTCGTACGCGATCTCGGGGTGACAGACGACGATCAGTGCCGTCCGCCCGACGTCGTCGTGACCGAGCATCCCCTCGATCATCTCGTCGAGCCGCGTGACGCGCACCGTCTCGAAGTCCGCGAGCTCGTGTTCGAGCTGGACGAACGGCACCGCGTCGTCGAAGGGGAGGTCGACGGTCGTGTGGAGCGCGTCGGCGGCGGTCGGCGCGGGGCGTGCGGCGTCGCTCATGGCAACGCCTCGCACGCCAGCGTGTAAAACCCGTCTCGCCGTTCAACACCTGCCGCTACCTCGAACGGACAGCAGTCGAGCCGCGGAGCGGCGGCGCTGTGGTGAGTAGAGAGCGAAGCCGCGGACCGACGGGGACGCCGCTACGGAGCCGGTCCGGGCGGCGAGAAGGCGACGAAGTGAGATGCTCCGGCTGGGATTTGAACCCAGGTCCTTGCCGTGAGAGGGCAAGATGATTGGCCGGACTACACCACCAGAGCGCGTCCGTTCGACGCAATCAACGGTAGGTGAGCGGATTGTAAAACAGTTCCGTTTCGACCACGCCGTGCCCCGGTTTGTCGTGGCAGATCTCGCTCAGACGTCGACGGCGAACGGCTCCGGCCCGGCCGCGTGATCGCCCGCTGCGGCCCCGATCGCGGCGAGGAGGTCGGCGACCTCGTCCAAGTCGCCGGTGTCGATCACCTCGACCGGCGTGTGCATGTACCGGTTCGGGATCGAGACGTTGAGCGCCGGGGTGCCGCCGCGGACCGTGTAGAACGCGTCCGCGTCGGTGCCGGTGCGGGTGCCGGCCGCCTGTAGCTGCACGTCGACGCCGGCGTCGGCGGCCGCCTCGCGGGCGAGGTCCACGAGGACCGGGTGGTTCGCGCTGCCGCGACCGATCACCGGGCCAGCGCCGAGTTCGACCGGGCCGCGGTGCTCGCGGTCGATGTCCGGGTTGTCGGTGGCGTGTGTGACGTCGACCGCGACGAAGGCGTCGACGGCGTCGAGGTCGACCCCGACCATCCGCGCGCCTTGGAGCCCGACCTCCTCCTGGACCGTCGAGACGGCGTAGACCGTGGCGTCGACGTCGCGGTCGGCGGCGCGTCGCAGCCCCTCCGCGGCCGCCCACGCGCCGGCGCGGTTGTCGACCCCGCGGGCGGCGATCCGGTCGCCGACGAGGTCGCGACGGCCCGTCGAGAACGTGACGGGGTCGCCGACCTCGACGTGTTCGCGCGCCTCGGCGGCGTCCTCGGCGCCGACGTCGACGAACTGGCCCGCGACGTCCTCGTGCTCGTCGTCCGCCTGGTCCCGCAGGTGGATCGCGGTCTGTCCGACGACGCCCTGGACCGGCTCGTCGGCGTGGACCGTGACGTGCTGGCCCTTCGAGACGGTGCGGTCGGAGCCGCCGATCCGCCCGATCCGGAGGAAGCCGTCGTCGAGCACGTCGCGGACGATGAACCCGATCTCGTCGGCGTGACCGGTGACCGCGACCGTCGGCGCGTCGGGGTCGCCCTCGTGGACCGCGACGGCGTTGCCGTAGGCGTCGGTTTCGACCCGGTCCGCGAACTCGCGGACGTAGTCGGTCCACACCCGCTGGGCGGCCGTCTCGAAGCCCGAGGGGCTCGGCGTCGCGAGGAGGTCGTCGAGGAACGCTCTGCGCGCGTCGTCCATGCCGATGGCTGTGGGGCGGCCGGCAAGAACACGTCGGTGTCGGATCCGGCCGGGACCGGTCGACACAAGCGCTTTGAGGCGCCCGCCCGTCCGATCCGTATGGACATCCTCCGAAGCGTCCGGACCGTCGCCGAGGCCGAGGGGCCGGGCGTCGTCGACTGGGACCGGGCCGCGGCGGCCGCGAAGGACGCCACCGACCCCGGATCGGTCGCGCTCTCCGACGCGGAGCGCGCGGGGTACGCCGGCGACGTGCGCGACGCCCGCTCGCGGCTGGCCGCGGTCGCCGGGATCGAGTTCGACGTGCCCGACACCGTCGAGGTACAGAACCGCCACCACTGGATCGACGCGAGCGTCGACACCTTCCGGCGCGTGATGGACCCGATCGAGGCGGCCGCGGCGGGCGACGCGGGCGGTCGGATCGGCGCGGACCCGGGCGGCGACGCCGGCACCGACTCGCTGGACGTGATCGCCGACGCCTCGTCGGGCCCTGTGGGGCCCGCGCCCGGTGCCGGGTTCGCCCGGGACCTCTCGCGGGTCGCAAACACGGGGTCGATGGCGTTCGCCCTAGGCTTCCTCGCGCGCAACGTCCTCGGCCAGTACGATCCCCTCCTGCTCGCCGACGAGCCGGACGCCGAGCACGGGCTCTACTTCGTCCACCCGAACATCGTCGCGGTCGCGAGCGCGCTCGACGTGGCGTACCCGCGGTTCCGCCGCTGGATCGCGTTCCACGAGGTGACCCACGCCGCCGAGTTCGGCGCGGCGCCGTGGCTCCCGGAGTACCTCGAATCGCGCGTCGAGCGCGGGGTGGAGGGCATGGTCGGCGGCGCGGGCGGCGTCGAGGGGATGACTGGCCGCGGGCTCGACCCCGACGCGTTCGCGGAGCTCCAGGCCGCGATGACCGCGGTCGAGGGGTACGCCGAGGTACTGATGGACCGCGCGTTCGACGGCGAGTACGCGGACCTCCGGCGGAAGCTGGACGAGCGCCGCGGCGGCGGCGGGCCCGTGCGGCGGCTCGCGCAGCGCCTGCTCGGACTGGGGCTCAAGCGCCGGCAGTACGAGCGCGGCGCCGCCTTCTTCCGGCACGTCGCCGACGAGCGCGGCATCGAGGCCGCGGGCGCGGTGTGGGAGCGCGCCGAGAACCTGCCGACCGGGGCGGAGATCGACGACCCCGAGGCGTGGCTCGTCCGCGTCGACCCCTGAGCCCCGCGCCGACTCACTCCAGTTCTACGTCGCGCTCCCGGTGCCGGTCGCCGCGGTCGGACTCGACCCGGTCGAGCCGCTCGTCGAGGTCCTCGGTCGCGAGCAGCCGGTCGAGCCGGCGCTCGAACTCCGCCTCGTCGATCTCGCCGCTCGCATAGCGGTCGCGCAGCGCGGCCACCGGCCGCTCGGCCGTCGCGTCGCCCGCGGCCGACGCGTCGGGCTCGTCGGCCGCGACGAGCGGGAAGTCCTCGCCCAGCACCAGCACCAGCGGGATCAGGATGAAGAACCCGGTGATGAAGAGGGCGGGTCCGAGCCCGACCAACTGGCCCGGGAAGAGCACGGCGGAAAGCGAGGTGAGACCGAACGACAGGATCGCGATGAGCCCGATGAGTCGTTTCTTCTCGAAGGTGGGAAGGGCCATACGCGAGTGCTGTCGTCGCCCCGAGAAAAACGTACTGCCGGCGGCGGCCGGGGCGACCGCCCGCGACCGACGCCTATTCCTCGCGGGCGCGCCCACGGCGATCCGTGCTCAGGTACGTGACGACGAACCCGGGGAAGGTGCGCGAGGCGGAGCGGTACCTCCCGGACGGCTCGGTGGAGCGGCTCGACTTCGACTACGCGGAGGTCCAGGCCGACGAGCTCGGCCCCATCGCGGCGCGGGGCGCGCGCGAGGCGTACCGCCACGCGGACGCGCCGGTCCTCGTCGACGACGCGGGGCTGTTCGTCGAGGGCCTCGACGGCTTCCCGGGCCCGTACTCCTCGTACGTCGAGGAGACGCTCGGGATCGAGCGCGTCCACGACATCGCCGCCGACCTCGACGACCGCCGCGCCGCCTTCCGCTGCGTCCTCGGCTACTGCGACGGCGAGGGGTTCGCCGCGAGCCCCGACCCGGTGGACCGGGGCGACCGCGACGCGGCCGCCGCGGCGGGGCCGGACGAAGAGGGTGAGGGCGGCGGAAGCGACGGCGACGCGGGGGCGGCCGACCCGCTCCCGGTCAAGCTGTTCGAGGGGTACGTGCCGGGCCGGATCGTCGCGCCGCGGGGCGACGGGGGCTTCGGCTACGACCCGATCTTCGAACACGACGGGGAGACGTTCGCTGAGATGGACACCGACCGGAAGAACGCGGTGTCGCACCGCGGCCGGGCCTTAGAGAAGTTCGCGGAGTGGTACGCGGACCGGTAGGTCGGTCGTTCCGGGGCGATCGCGCCCTCAGACCGCGGCCGCGATCGCGTCCGTGAGGAGGTCGGCGCCGAGGTCTATCTCGCGTTCGGTGACGTCGAGCGGCGGGAGGATCCGGAGGACCTTGTGGCCGCACGCGAGCGTGAGGAGGCCGCGAGCGAACGCCTCGTCGACGACCGCGTCCCGCCGCTCCTTCGTGTCGAACTCGACGGCGAGCAGCAGCCCCTTCCCGCGCACGTCCTCGACGGGGTCGAGGGCGGCGTCGCGCATCGTCTCCGTGAACTGCCGGCCGCGAGCGACGGCGTTGTCCATGAGGTCGGCCTCCTCGATGGCGTCGAGGGTGAGCGCGCCCTGCGCCGCGGCGATCACGTCGCCGGCGCCCCACGTCGAGGAGAGCCGGCCGGTCTCCTCGGGGAACACGTCGCTCCGCGAGACGGTCGCGCCCACCCGAAGCCCCTTCGCGCTCGTGATCACGTCCGGCTCGTACGCGTAGTGGTCCGAGCCCCACATCTCGCCGGTGCGCCCGACGCCGGTCTGGATCTCGTCGGCGATCACCGTGATGTCGTGCTCGTCGGCGAGCGCCGCGATCTCGTCGGTGAACGCCTCGGAGGGGAACCGGTAGCCCCCTTCGCCCTGGATCGGCTCCATGATCAGGTACGCCACGTCGTCCGGGTGGACGTTCCCCCGCTTCGGGTCGAGCTTCCGCCGGAGCCGGGAGACGCCGTCGGCGAAGAAGCCGCACGAGCAGGTCTCGGGCGAGCAGGTCCGGTCCTCGCAGAACGGGACCTCCGTGATGCCGCTGACCTCCGGGAAGTCGCGGCGGTACACGGACTTCGAGCGGTTGAGCGAGAGCGCACCGAGCGTCCGGCCGTGGAACGCCCCGTCGAAGGTGATCGCGTACTTCGCGCCGTCGGAGGCGTCGTAGGCGATCTTGATGGCGTTCTCGACCGCCTCCGCGCCGGAGTTCGAGAGGAAGACGGTGTCCATGTCGTAGTGGCTCGTCAGGTCGGTGAGCCGGTCCATGAGCCCCGACGAGCCGGGTATCCCGTCCCCGGGCGCGGGGCCGCCGGCGGCGTAGAAGTCCTGGCCGGCGATCTTCAGGGGGTCCACGAGGTCGAACTCCGCGAGCCGGTCCATGATCAGCGGGTTGTTGTAGCCGAGCGGCGCGGCGGCGACGTGGCTGGTGAAGTCCATGAGGACGTTGCCGTCGACGTCGGTACAGAACGGGCCCTCGGCGGGGGCGGTGCGGTCCCAGACGAACTCGTAGACGTAGGTGCTCGGCGCTGCCGACTCGTGGTGGTAGTCGACCCACTCGCGAGCGCGCTCGCCGGGGAGGTCCGAGACGGCGGGCGTGACGGTGTCGCGATCCATGCGTCGGGGTGGCACGCGGACGAAATAAATCCGGGGCGATCGCGAAAACGTTGGAGAAATATCCAACCGAACGCGTCGCACCTTACCGACCGTCCGGCAACGGGCCCGTTCGCCGGGGCGGTCCGCCGTCCGAAAGCGGTTGTTAATTACCCCCAAAATTCGTTGGATTTTTATAGAATCGCCGCCCTACTAGTAACCGAGTTCGAGGTGGTCACCAATGCCCATGCTCGAACCGGCGAACACCTGGACGCAAGGACTCGACTTCCCGAGCCGACTGTTCGAATCCGGTAGCAACGACTACGAACTGTACGAGGAGGACGGCGAGTTCGTCCTCTCGGTCGAACTACCTGGGTTCGACCCCGCCGAGATCACCGCCTCGTGGAACGACGGCGTGCTCAACGTCGCCGGCGAACACGAGGACGAGCGGCGCGGGACCCGCCGGACGTACCACCGGCGGTTCCGCTTCCCGAAGGCGATCGACGAGGACGGCATCCGGGCCGAGTACCGGAACGGCATCCTGACGGTGCGGCTCCCCGTGACCGTCGAGGACGCCGTTTCCGGCACGGAGATCGAGATCGAGAGCTGAGCCGGACCCCCGCCGGCCGGTGAGCCGCCGGTCGGCGGCCGTCCGTGTTCCGTCCCTCGTTTCTCGTCCGTAGCCGCGTTTTTTCAGCGTCGCTCGCCCGGAGCCGGCGGTGCGACCCAGCACGCCTTTGAGGCCGCGCCGCGAGGGGAGACGCATGAACCGCGAGGAGTTCGCCGCCAGCATCGACCACACCGTCCTCGGCCCGGAGACGACCTGGGACGACACCCGGACCGTTCTCGACGAGGCCGCCGCCCACGGCATGAACGCCTGTATCCCGCCGTGTTACGTCGCGGAGGCGGCCGACTACGAGAACGCGCCCGAGGCGATCGCCACCGTGGTCGGGTTCCCGCACGGCCAGCACGCCCCCGAGGTGAAACGCGACGAGGCGGTCACGGCCTGGGAGGCCGGCGCCGACGAGGTCGACATCGTGATCAACGTCGGCCGGCTGAAGGCGGGCGACGACGGCGCGGTCGCCGACGAGCTCGCGGACGTGGTCGCGGCCGTGCCGGTCCCGGTGAAGGTGATCATCGAGACCGCGCTCCTCGACGACGCCGAGAAGCGCCGCGCCTGCGAGGCCGCGGTCGCCGCCGACGCCGACATGGTGAAGACCTCGACCGGCTTCGCCGACGGCGGCGCGACGCTCGCCGACGTCGAGCTGATGAGCGAGTACCTGCCGGTGAAGGCCTCCGGCGGCGTCGGCTCCTACGAGGAGGCGACGGCGATGCTCGACGCGGGCGCGGTCCGGATCGGCGCCTCGTCGGGGGTCGCCATCGCCGAGGGACACCCCGAGGCCGACGGCGAGGCGCGGTCGGCGGACTAGGCGTCGTCCCCCTCGGCAGGTCGGTCCCGGCCGTCGCCGTCGGCGGCGAGGCCGAGGTCGCCCGGCGAGTTGCCCTCCGTCTCGGTCGGTGACCCGGCGGCCGCGCCGTCGGTGCCGGCGCCGTCCGCCTCCGCGCCGTCGATCTCCTCGGGCGCGACGTCGACCTCGAACGCCGAGACCGACTCCGAGAGCGACGCGGCCTGGTCGCGGAGCCGGTCCGCGTTCTCCGCGATGGTGGTGACGGTCGCGGTCTGCTCCTCGGCGGCCGCGGACACCTGCTCGGAGCCGCTCGCGACCTCGCCACTCACCTCGGCGACGTCCTCGACGCCCTCGACCGCGCGCTGGGTCGACCGCGCCTGGTCCTCCGCCGCCTCGCTGATCTCCTGGACGCCGTGGTTCGTCTCCTCGACAGCGTCGACGACCGCCTCCAGCGACGACGACGCCTCGCGGACGGTGTCCGACCCCTCGTCGATCCGGGCGTTCGTCTCGCGGATGTCCGCGACGGTCTCGTCGGTCTCCTCGCGGACCGCCGCGATCTCCGACTCGATCTCGGCGGCCGCCTCCTGCGTCTCCTCCGCGAGCTGCTTGACCTCGTCGGCGACGACCGCGAATCCCTCGCCGGCCTCGCCGGCGCGGGCGGCCTCGATCGAGGCGTTGAGCGCGAGGATGTTCGTCTGCTCGGCCACGTCCGTGATGAACTCGACGACCTCGTCGATCTCGTCCATGCGCTCGTCGAGGGCCGCCATCTGCTCGACCGCGGCCGCGGAGCGGGCCTCGATCGCGTCCATCTCGTCGAGCGCCTCGGCGGCGGCCTCGCGCCCCGCCTCGCCGCGCTCGGCGGCGGCCTCGGCGGTCTCCGCGACGGAGGCCGCGGACGACGCCACCTCCTCGATGCTCGCCGAGAGGTCGCTCATCTCGTCGCTGACCGAGTCGAGCCGCTCGTCCTGCCGGACCGCGCCGTCCGCGATCTCCTGGATCTGCTCGCTGACGGTCCCGCTCGCGGTCTCGACCTCGTCGGCGCCCGCCGCCAGCTCCGCGCTGGCGTCGTCGACCTCGCCGGCGAAGGCGGCGACGCGCGCGGTCGTCCGCTCCAGCTGCGCGACCATGTCGTTGAACTCCTCGGCGATCTCGCGCATCGCCTCGCGGTCCGCGTCGGGGTCCATCCGGCGGGTGAGGTCGCCGTCGGCGACCGCGCCCATCACCTCGCTGTAGTCGGCCGCCTTCGCCTCCATGTCGCGGGTGACCGCCTCGGCCTCCTCGCGGGCCGCCTCGGCCTCGTCGGCGGCGGTCTCCGCCTCCGCGATCCGCTCGCGGAGCGCGTCGCGCATCTCGGCGAAGCTCGTGAACAGCCGCCCGATCTCGTCGACCCGGCCGGTCGACAGGTCGACGTCGAGGTCGCCGGACTCGATCCGCTCGGCGCGGTCGCGGAGCCGCGCGAGGGGGACGACCGTGCGCCCGCCCAGCACGACGCCGACGGCCCCGAGCGACGCGAGCGTGAGGAGGAGCAACAGCAGCACCGAGTTCCCCACGTCGTTGCGCACGGCGAACGCCGTCGACTTCGCGACGCTCGTCACCGCCACCCAGTCGGTGCCGGGCACGGCCGCGTACGCGTGGACCTCGCCGTCGCCGATCTGCGTCGCGGTCGTGGCGTTGCCGTCGCGGACCGCGGCGACCCCCTCCTCGTGGCGGTCGCCGTCGACCGTTCCGTCGATGTCCAGCACGGTCTCGCCCGCGGCGTTGACGATCGTCGTCTCCTCGCCGGTGTCGGTGTCCTGGATCCGTTCGAGCTGCGGCTGGATCCGGGTCACGACGACGAGGTACCGGCCGTCGGCCCGCGGCACGGAGCTGGCGAACGCCATCACCGGCCGGTCGTTGAGCACGGGCGAGCGGTACGACCGGGCGGAGCGCCAGACGCGGTCGTCCTCGCCGACGCCCTCGGGCACGTCGGCGTCGCTCCAGGGCGCGTTCAGCTCGCTCGGCGCGCGCCCCTCCAGGGGCCGCTCCGTGCTGGCGACGACGCGGTCCTGCGCCGCGTCGACGAGGTGGATGCTGACGATGTCCTCGGAGAGAAGCTGGTCTTTCAACAGGACGTACGCCGCCGCGCGGCGGTCGGACCGGAGCTCGTCGGCCGCGGACATCGACCGGGTCTGCGTGGTCATCCGGTCGGTCCACGAGCCGATCGCGTCCGCCTGGAGCCCGCTGGTCTCCGCCAGCTGGGTCGTGGCGTCGGTCTCCACCGCGTCCCCGGTCTGGAGGTACGTGAACGCCCCGCCGGCCGCGACGACCGCGGCGACGACGAGGAACGCGAGCGCGAACTTGGCGGCGTACCGGCGGCGGACCGCGTCGGGGAGGACGCTGCCGACGGCGCTCGCAAGCCGTTGGAGCGGTCCGGCGCTCATCGGCCGACCGCCTCCGGATCGGTGGGCACCGACAGCTCGCCGGCGACGATCCGCTCGCCGGAGTCGGCGATGGCCGCGCGCACGTCTTCGGGGATCACCGGCCCGAGCGTAGTGCCGTACACGAGCGCGACCCCGTCCTCCGCGAGCCCGAGCGCGGTCGTCGACCCCGTCCGGAGCGAGTCCTCTATCGTCCGCTCGGCGGCGTCGTACACCGCGGTCCCGACCCGTTTCACCATCGAGCCCAGGATCACGTCCGCGTACCGCGGGTTGCTCCGCGACTGGTCGGAGTCGACGCCTATCGCGTACCGGCCGTACTCCTGTGCGGCCTGGAAGACGCCGAGGCCGCTGCCGCCGGCCGCGTGGTACACCACGTCCGCGCCCTGATCGTACATCTCCGCGGCTGCGTCGTAGCCGGCCTCGGGGTCGTCGAAGGCGCCCACGTACGTCCGCAGCACGGAGGCGTCGCCGTCGGCGTGCGCGACGCCGGCGAGGTAGCCGGCCTCGAACTTCGAGATCAGCGGCGACTCGACGCCGCCGACGAAGCCGACGGTTCGCTCCTCGGCGACGGTCCCGCCGGCCCCCACGGCGATGTCGCGGCCCGTCACTAGTCCGGCGAGGTGGCCGGCCTGGAACGACCCCTCGTGCTCGCGGAACACGTAGTTCGCGACGTTGTCGCGGTCGACGACGGAGTCGACGATGGCGTACTGCTGGTCGGGGTGCTCGCCCGCGACCGTCGAGAGCGCGTCCGCCTGGAGGAACCCGATACAGCAGATCAGGTCGTAGTCGGGGCGTTCGGACGCTGACAGCGCCGCCTGCGTCGTCTCGAAGTCGGCCATCGAGCTCGGCTCCTGGTTGGTGAACGCCACGTCGTGGTCGAGGCGCGCCCGCTGGATCCCCCGGTTGGCCGCGTCGTTGAACGAGCGGTCGTCGAGGCCGCCGAGCGCGTACACCATGCCGATCGTCGCGCTCGCGTCGGCCGAGACCGCCGGCCCTTCGTCGCCGGCGTCGCTCGCCGCGTCGTCTCCGTCGTCGATCGACGCCGTTCCGCTCGGATCGGTTCCCAGACACCCGGCGACGGCGCCCGCGACGCCCGTCCCCAAGGCGACCGCGAACCGCCGGCGCGAGTGCGTGATACCGCTCGTGTCGGTCATCACGGCGACATCGATGAATGGGGTGTAAAACTTCTGCGAGCAAATTATCAACGCTAATAGTGAATATTGTCGCACTGTCTCACAAACCGCGGCCTCGCCGTTCCCCCGACCTGAGAATCCCACTCGGCGGATTTATATCCGGAGTCCGTACGGTAGTGTATGAGTCACCAACGGAGATCACAGGGCTTCGACCTCGACGCGGCGTTCAAGGCGTTCGGCGCGGTCGGTATCGCCATCTCGGTCGCGCTCATCGTGGCGGTGTTCGCGCTGACCGATCCGTTCGGCGACTACGTCACCGCGTCGCCCGCCGTCCTCGGCACGCTGCTCTCGGCGGCCCTCGTCGTCGCGGTCGGATACACGACGCACGCGCTCCGGCGCCGCTGACGAGGCCCGCGCACCGGCGGCGCTCCCGCCGGGACGGCGACCGCGACGCCGGGAGACATAAGCCGCTCGCGGGCGGAGCGACGCGCATGTCCGACGAGCCGACCGACGAGGCGGTGGAACGCTTTCTCGACCGAGCGGCGGCCGCGCTCGGCGACTACGATCAGGGGTACGCCGACGCGGACGCGACGCTGGCGACGCTGCGGACCCACGTCGACGAGCTGGCGGCGAGCGTCGAAGGCGACGGGGACGGCGCGTAGGCGCCGACGGGCGGGAGCCGGCGTCGGGCCGGCTACGGCCCGGCCCCGATCAGCTCTCGCACGCGGCCCACGCGCTCCGCGAACGCGGCGTCGCCGCGGTCGCGCGGGCGCTCGATGTCAACGTCGACGATAGCGTGGACGCGCCCCGGGTCGGCGGCCATCACGACGATGCGGTCCGCGAGCGTCACCGCCTCCGCCACGTCGTGCGTGACGAAGAGGATGGTCTTGCCGGTCGATTCCCACACGTCGAGCAGTTCGCGCTGGAGCATCTCGCGGGTCTGGGCGTCGACCGCGCCGAACGGCTCGTCCATCAGGAGGAGGTCCGGGTCGACCGCGAGCGACCGGGCGATGGCGACGCGCTGTTTCATGCCGCCTGACAGCGACTTCGGGTAGGCGTCGCGGAACTCCGTCAGCCCGACGAGGTCGAGCATCTCGTCGACGCGCGCCTCGCGCTCGGCGGGCGAGCGGTCGCTCCGTTCGAGGCCGAAGCCGACGTTCTCCGCGACGGTGAGCCACGGGAACAGGTGGTACTCCTGGAACACGACGCCCATGTCCGTCGTCGGGCCCGTGACCTCGGCGCCGTCGAGGAGGACGCGGCCGTCGGTCGCCTCGGCGAGCCCGGCCGCGATCCGGAACAGCGTCGTCTTCCCGCAGCCCGACGGCCCGACCAGACAGACGAACTCCCCGTCCGCGACCGAGAAGGACACGTCGTCGAGCGCTCGTACCGAGCCGCCGTCGCCGTCGCCGGGGTACGTCTTGCCGACGCCGTCAAGCGCGACGCTCGCCTCGCTCGGCGCTGGGGGGTCTCGTCCGTTGCGCTCGGCGGCGTCGGCCGCCCCGTCACCGTTCACGCCCGCCACGCCAAGACCCTCCGTTCGACCGCGCGGAACGCCACGTCGACGAGCAGGTACATCAGGCTCAACACGAGGATGTACGCGATCGCCCGGTCGACGCGGAGGTTGTTGCTGGCGCGGATGATCTCGCGGCCGACCCCGGGGACGCCGAATATCTCCGAGGCGACGACGAGCATCCAGCACCGGCCCAGTCCGGTCCGGATCCCGGTCATGATCCCCGGCAGCGACGCCGGCAGCACGATCGACCGGACCGCGTCGAGGTCGCCGCGGACGCCGAGCGTCCGGCCCACGTCGAGGAGGTCCTCGCTCACGCCCTCGACCGCGCCGTACGCCGCGTAGAAGTTGATCCAGAACGCGCCGACCGCGATGATGAAGGCGGCGCCCCAGTCGTTGATCCCGAACCACGCGATCGCGAAGCCGATCAGCGCGAGCGGCGGCACCGGGCGTAGCGTCCGTACCAGCGGCGCCGTCAGGTCGTCGAGCAGGCGGCTCCACCCGAACGCGACGCCGGCGGCGACCCCCAGTCCCGTTCCGGCGACCGTGCCGGGGATCCAGTGCCGGACGCTCTGGTAGAGCGCCGTCGTCATGTCGCCCGCGGCGAGTTCGCTCGCGAACGCGCCCGCGACCGCGACCGGCGAGGGGAGGACGAACGGGTCCTGCGTGAGCGAGACGGCGTGCCAGACGACGAGGAACGCCGCGACCCCGATGGCGCCGCGGAGCAGCCGCCGACCGTCGCCGAGTCCGAGACCCGAGAGCGTCTCGCCCCCGCCGACAGGGGTGGTTTCGGTCGCCATCAGAGCGAGTCGTACACCTCCAGGTCGAATATCCGGTCGGTCGAGAGCTGCTCGTCGATCTGACCGTTCCCGGCCGCGAACTCGGAGAACACCTGCGTCGCGTCCGTGATCTCGTTCGGGTCGGTAATGAAGTTCGACAACGGCGAGTCGAGCGCGTCGCGCGCACGGTCGACGGGCATCCCGATTCCCTCGTTGACGTGTTCGGCGGTCGCGTCCGGATTTTCGCCGATGAAATCCGTCGCGCGGGCGTGTTGCTCGAGGAACTGTGCGGCGATCGGTGAGTCCCGCACCGCGTCGCTCATCAGCGTGACCGCGGCGGGCTGGCCGGGGAGGACTTCGGCCGCGGTCCGGAGCATCGTCACGGACGACCCCGCCGCCTGCGCGATGGTCGGCACCGGCTCCATGATCGAGGTGCCGTCGATCTCGTCGTTCGCGATCGCCTGCCAGACGGAGCTCGCGCCGTTGATCTCGATGATCTCGACGCTGTCGTTTTCGGTGGGGTCGACGCCGACGTCACGGAGCCAGTAGCGGAGCAGCACGTCCGGGACGCTCCCCTGCGGGAACGTGCCGAAGGTGAACGGCTCGCCCCGCTCGGCCTCCCACGCCGCGAACGCGTCTGCGCCCTGCTGCTCGAACGTCTCGTGGAACGACGACTCGGCCATGATCCCCATCGGCTCGCGGATGTTCGCGGCGGTCACCTGCGCCGAGATACCCCGGTCGATCGCGATCATCGCGGGGACGATCCCGAACATGGCGATGTCGATGTCGCCGCCCCCGAGCGCCTGGACGATCGCGGGACCGTTGCCGAACTCCTGGCCGGTGATCTCGGCGTCGACCTCGGAGAAGTACCCCTCGCCCTCCATCACGTACCACTGGAGGTCGGGATAGATCGGCATGTGCGCCACCGTCAGTTCGTCGAGTCCGCCGCCGCCCGTACAGCCCGCGAGGCCGACCGTCGCGGTTCCGCCCGCCGCCGCGAGGAACGACCGCCGCGACGCTGTCCGATCTGAGTCGTACATACCATTCCAAGCCGCCGGGCGGGGAACACCCTCGCGTCACCAGCAACTGCGGCGGATTCCGATGACAAGAGCAATCGTAGAATCCGACGTTATAGGGGCCGAAAACCCTGTTAACATCCTATTCAGTATCACAATCCGTCACCGAACGACGCAATTATTGCTCCCATCTTCCCGCGTCGATGCGTGTCGCTGCCAGCGAGCGCTCGCGAACGGGGGTTCGGCGGCGCTCGCTCACGCCTCCTCGTCGAACAGCCCCAAGTCCTCGGCGACGAGGTCGGCGAGGCGGTCCTTGATCGCGGGGTCGACCTCCGCGACGGACTCGCCGCCGTGCTTCTGGGCGTTGTGCTTGTCGAGCGCGTCCGCGAGGTCGTCGAGCGGCACGCGGGTCTCCGTCTCGCACTCGTCGCACACGATCGGGACGGACGGCTCGTCGGTGGACATTACGCCGACGATCGCCCGTGTCGGATATATGCCTTCGGGCGTCGACCGGGGAGACCGACGCCGACGGCGCCGCCCGCGTGGCCGAGTCCACCTCCGGCGACCCGAACCGCCACCGTCTACTAACCCCGCCGCGACCCTCCGGCATGCACGTTCTCGTGACGGGGGCCGCGGGCGGGATCGGCGGGGGCGTCGCGCGCTCGCTCGCGGCCGCCGGGCACGATGTCCTCGGCGTCGACCGCGACGCGGACGGCCTCGCGGCGCTGCCCGACGCGGTCGAGACCGCCGTCGTCGACCTCCGCGACGAGGCGGCGGTTCGCGACCTGCTCGCGGAGCGCCCGCTCGACGCCGTCGTCTCCTGCGTCGGCGGCTACGAGATCGCGTCGGTCGAGGACACCTCGGCCGGGGCGTTCCGCCGGCAGGTGGACACGAACCTGACCGCGGTCCACGTGACCGCGTCCGCGGCGCTCCGGACGCTCCGCGAGCGCGGCGGGCGCGTCGTGGTCGTCGGGTCGATGGTCGGCTCCGTGGCGCTGCCGTACCACGGCGCGTACAGCGCCGCGAAGGCCGGGCTCGACGGGTACGTCGACGCGCTCCGCCGCGAGGTCGAGCCGCTCGGTGTCGACGTCGCGCTGGTCGAGCCGGGGCCGGTGCAGACGGGGTTCAACGAGCGGGCCGCCGCGGCGGTCGAGGGCGCGGGCGGCGAGGGGCCGTACGCCGACGCCTACCGGGAGTTCGAGGGGTACTCCCCGGCCGCCACCGACGTCGAGACGGTCGTCGAGCGCGTGGTGACCGCGGCGACGGCGGAACGACCGGAGACGCGCTACCGGGTGAGCCGCCGGGCGCGGTGGCTGCCGCGGCTGGCGCGCGTCCTCCCCGACCGGCTGTACGACCGGCTCGTCCGCGCCGGGCTCCCCGGCGGGCTCCTGTGGCGGCTGCTCAACCGGTGAGTCGCGACGCTGCGAGGCGGGAGCGCCGGCGCGGACGGAGCGCCGCGCGTCAGTCGTCGGCGGCGCCGGAGGAGGGCTCCTCGGCGTCGTCCGCGGGCTCGGTCTCGGAGGAATCCGGCTCGGCCCCGTCCGCCGCGGCGCCGTCTTCCCGGGCGTAGAACTCCTCGGGGGAGGCGTCGATCCGCTCGAACTCGCCGAAGTCGCGCTCGTGGTGGCGGATCATCTGCTCGACGATCCACGCGCTGTACCGCTCCGAGAACGCCCAGTCGGCGTCCGCGCCGTCGACCTCGAACCGGCCGTCGGTGGCGAGCGCCGCGTACAGGTGGTAGAAGCCGAGGACGACGTCACCGAAGTCCTTCGCCTCGCCGCCGATCGCGCGGCGCTTCTCGGCCAGCTCCTCGCGGCCCGCGTCGGTGAGCGCGAAGTACTTCCGGTCGGGCTCGTCGGCGCGCTCGACGCGCTCGGCGACGCCCTCCTCCTCGAACTTGTAGAGGATCGGGTAGACCGAGCCGTAGGAGGGCTCCCAGTGTCCGCCGCTGATCTCCGTTATCTCGCCGAGCAGCTCGTACCCGTACCGCGGTCGCTCGTCGAGCAGCTCCAACACGAGGTACGAGATCAGTCCTTTCGGCGGGCCGCTTTTCCGCATCGTCCGGACATTTCGGGGTCGCGTCGAAAGGGTTTCGGTCACGGTGACTGCTGACGCGAGCCGCGACGATCCGGACGATTCGAGCGGCTGTCGGCGCGTGCCTCCGAGGCCGCCTTGCGGCCGAGGAGCACGCGCGAGGGAGTCGCGAGCGAAGCGAGCGACGAGGCTGGGGAGGCGTGAGGTGCGGTGCGGGGCGGGGCGGGACTCGAAGGGGCAGCCGGGAGGCGGGCACAGGCGACGTAAGCACCGAAACGAGGGAGCAAAGCGACCGAGTGAGGCGCGCAGCGAGCGTGCGCCCGCCTCCCGGCTGGGGCTTCGGCGGTCTCGGCAACGGAGTCCCTGTTGGCCAAGGTACTCAGGTACATCCGAAGGGCTGGGACTTCGGAACCGTCAGTGCCGCTTTCCGCTCCGACGCGAGCCGCGACGGTCCGGCCCGTTACCGCGTCTCGGGACGACCCGCAAACCCCTAAGTCGCGGGGCACCAACCCGGCGTATGGTCGAGGCTCCACAGACCGCCGAAGGGTGGTTCTCGCTGCACGACTTCCGCTCGATCGACTGGGACGCCTGGCGCGAGGCGCCCGAGTCCGAGCGAGAGCGGGCGATCGAAGAGGGCGAGGCCTTTCTGAAACACCGCGAACTGGTCGCCGACGCCGACGACGGCGAGTCGGCGCTGTTCTCCGTGCTCGGACACAAGGCCGACCTCCTCTGCTTACACTTCCGGCCGTCGCTCGACGACCTCTCCGCGATCGAGCGCCGCTTCGAGGACACCGCGCTCGCGAAGTTCACCGAGCGCGAGACCTCCTACGTCTCCGTCACCGAGGTGTCGGGGTACGTCTCCGACGACTACTTCGAGGCGGGCGCCGACGCCGTCGACGAGGGGCTCCGCCGGTACATCGAGGGGAAGCTGAAGCCCGATATCCCGGACGAGGAGTACGTCAGCTTCTACCCGATGAGCAAGCGCCGCGGCGAGGAACACAACTGGTACGACCTCGAGTTCGAGGAGCGCGCCGAGCTGATGGCGAGCCACGGCGAGGTCGGCAAGGAGTACGCCGGGAAAATCAAGCAGGTGATCGCCTCCTCGGTCGGCTTCGACGAGCACGAGTGGGGCGTCACGCTGTTCGGCGCGGACCCGACCGACATCAAGGACATCGTCTACGAGATGCGGTTCGACCCCGCCTCCTCGCGGTACGGCGAGTTCGGTGACTTCTACGTCGGCCGGCGGTTCCCGCCGACCGACCTCGACGCCTTCCTCGCCGGGGAGACGGTCCCGACCGGCCGCGTCCCCGAGCGCGACAGCGCCGGCCACCCCCACGGCGGGGGCGGCCACGGCGACGAGGGTGGCCACCACGGCGACGAGGGCAGCCATCACGGCGACGACGGGCACGGCCGCGGCGAGGGCCACGACCGCTCGGGCGCGGGCGGCGGTCCCGCGCACGGCGACCACCCGCACGGCGACGGAGACGCCGGCGAGGGCGACCACCCCCACGGCGAGGGCGGCGGACACGGCGAGGAGGGGGGTCACGACGGCGACGGGGCCGACGACGAGGACATCCGCGGCGAGCTCGCCGACCTCGACATCTACGCCGGGAAGCCTCACGGCGAGGACGTGTACGCCACCGTGCTGTACAGCGAGGCCGACACCGAGGAGCTGTTCGACGAGGTCGAGGGGCTCCGCGGCAACTTCGACCACTACGGTACCCACGTCAAGACCGCGGTGTACGAGGGGCGCCACACCGACCGCGCCGCGGTCGTCTCCATCTGGGACACGGCGTCGGCGGCGGAGACGGCCGGCGGCTTCCTCTCGGAGCTGCCCGACATCGTCGCCCGCGCCGGCGAGGAGTCCGGCTTCGGGACGATGGGGATGTTCTACACCGTCAAGCCCGACTACCAGTCGGAGTTCGTCGAGACGTTCGACGACGTCGGCGACCTGCTCGGCGAGATGGACGGCCACGTCGAGACCGACCTGATGGTGAACGTCGAAGACGAGAACGACATGTTCATCGCCAGCCAGTGGAACGCGAAGGAGGACGCGATGGGCTTCTTCCGCTCCGACGAGTTCTCCGAGACCGTCCAGTGGGGCCGCGACGTGCTCGCCGACCGCCCGCGGCACGTCTTCCTGGCGTAGGTCGCTCGGCCACCGCGCGGTCGGCTCTCGCCGTCGGGCGGACCCGGTCGATCGGCTCTCGCCGTCCGGGGCTTGCGCGTCCCCCTCCGACCGCCGGGTTTTAGGTAGCGCTGCGGCGAACGAACGGGCATGTTCGACACCATCGTGGTCGCGACCGACGGCTCGGACAGCGTCGGGCGGGCCGTCTCGGTCGCGGTCGACGTGGCGGCGCGGTTCGACGCCGAGGTCCACGCGGTGTACGTCGTCGACGCCGGCGAGGTGGAGTCGTCGCCGGACACGGTCCGCGAGGACCTCCGCGACGCGCTCGACGACCAGGGGCGCGACGCGCTCGACCGCGTCTCGGCCGCGGCGCACGAACGCGACGGCGACCTCGACGTGACCATCGAGGTCCGCGAGGGCCGGCCGGCGTCGGAGATCGACGCGTACGCCCGCTCGGTCGACGCCGACCTCGTCGCGATGGGTACCAGGGGGCGCCACGGCGAGAACCGCTTCCTCATCGGCTCCGTCGCCGAGCGCGTCGTTCGGACCTGTCCGATCCCCGTGTTGACGGTCCGCCAACTGACCGAGGAGGACCCGCGCCGGACGACCGTCTGAGGGAGCGTGGCGGCCCGACGCCGCGGCCGACGCGAGAGCGGCGGAGTTTTCCGGCTGCCGCCCGCCACGACGGTATGGACGACGACCTCATCGACGCGGGGGACGCCCCCCGGTCGCGGTACACGAAGCTCCCGGGGAAGGGATTCTTCTACCCGGACTCGCTGGACGACGAGCGCGCCGAGCGCCGAGCGCGGGAGGCGATCGAGGGCAGCGAGGCGGTCGTGATCGCCGACGGCGACGCCGACGGCCTCGCCTGCGCCGCGATGGTCCGCGAGGCGTACGACGCCGCGCTCGACGTCGCGCCCTTCGAGGACGCCATCGCGGCGCGGCTGGAAGAGGCAGACGACGAGAGCGACGACGCGGACGACGACGGCGACGAGACGGCGGACGGCGACCCGCTCGCCGACGCCCACGCCGAGTCGCCGGTCGGGCTGCTCTCGGCCGGGCCGTACTCGATCGACACCGCACTCGAACGGGTCGAGGCGTACGCCGACGACGGGATCGACCTGTTCGTCTGCGACCTCTGTCCCGACGACTACGAGCCGATCGCGGAGCCGCTGGAGGCGCTCGCGGACGCGACCGCGGCGATCCGCTGGTTCGACCACCACCAGTGGGACGACGCGACCGCGGCCGCGGTGCGCGACGCGGGCGTCGACCTCGTCGTCGGCGACTCCGACGAGGAGTGCACCGCCGACGTGACGCTCCGGTCGCTCGACCACGCGTTCGGCGACCGCTGGACCGACCTCGCCGCGGTCACGCGCGACCACGACCTCTGGATCAAGGAGGACCCGCGCTCCGACGACCTCGCCGACTACTCCTACTGGGCCGGCGCCGAGGAGTACGCGGCCGTGATCGGCGCGTACGGCGTCGACCTCCCCGAGACGGTGCGGTCGTTCGTCGAGGAGCGACGCGTCGAGAAGGAGGCCCGGATCGACCTCGCGGTCGGCCGCGCGGTCACCCACGAGGTCGGCGACTGGCGCGTCGCGGTCACCTACGGCCGCTGCTCGCAGAACGAGGTCGCGGAGGCGCTCCGCGAGGCCGGCGCCGACGCCGCCGTGATCGTCAAGCCCGCCGGGTCGGCGTCGATCCGCGGCTCCGAGGACTTCCGCCACGCGCACGAGGTCGCCGGTCGCGTGAACGGCGGCGGCCACCCGCAGGCGGCGGGCTGTAAGCCCGACATCTACGACGACATGCTCGACTACGCCCACCACTGGAGCACCGAGGGACAGGCGTGTAAGCGCGTCATCCTCGCGGCGTTCGAGGCGGTCGCCGAGGAGGTCGACGCCGCGGGCGGCGAGGACGGGGCCGCGACGGCCGAGTAGGTGGATGGCGGACGTCTTCGTCGCCGGCGAGGCGCTCGTCGGCTTCGCGCCGAGGCGGAGGAGACGCTGCGCGAGGTCGACGGCGACGCCCGCCGCCCCGGCGGCGCGCCCGCCAACGTCGCGGTCGACCTCGCGCGGCTCGGCTCGCCGCCCGCGTTCCGGACGGGCCTCGGCGACGACGCGTTCGGGGAGCTCCTCGCGGAGCGAAAGTGAGCGGGGAGGAAACGAACCGAGCGGTCGGGGCGTCGCCTACGACGAGGACGGCGACATCTCGATGTTGAGGCTCTTCTGGACGAGCTGCGTGAACGCCATCGAACAGAGGAAGTACCAGAGGATCCACATCTGGATCGGGCCGACGATCCCCGTGTCCCACGTGACGGTCCCGGCGAGCGGGACGACGAGCTCCTGGGCGGCGACGGCCGGGTACGCGGCGTCGGAGCCGCGGTAGCCGATCACCCAGAACATCCAGAGGAACGCGGGGATGGTGAGGAACATGATCCACACCATCGGGCGGAACTGCTCTTTGAACATGCCGAGCTGGTCGCCCATCGCCTCCATCTGCTCTTCCTGGATCTGGTCGAGCGCCTCGTCGTCGTCGCGCTTCTCGGCCTCCTTCCGGCGCTCCTGGATGTCTTTCATCCGCTCCTGGTACGCGCCCATCTTCTCCATGTCCATGAGCCCGGCGCGCAGGAGCGTCGAGTACAGCCCCGTCCCGAGCGCGATGACCATGATGACGACGTAGAACGGGACGAGGTTCAGGAGCGGGCCGAGGACCACGTCGATGGCGCCCGCGATCGCGTCGCGGACCGGCGGGACCGCGTAGCCGACGAACGCGCCGACGGTCGCCAGCCCGGCGAGCTTGTCCCACTTCGACCAGCTGGTCGTCTCGGGCGTCTCGACGTCGCCGCCGCCCCCGTCGTCGTCCTCCATGCCGGCCTCGATGCCGTCGCGGTCGGCCAGCGCGAACCCCTCCTCGCCGTCGACGAGGATCTCCTTCTCGATGAGCCGGCCCCACTGCCCGCTCGTGATCTCGTCGCGAACGTCGACCCAGCGGACCTCGCCGCCGCTGGCGTTGTCGAGGACGACTTGGATGGCGTCCCGCATCTCGCCGTCCTCGCGGACCAGCGAGCGGACTCGCCGTTCGACTTTGCTCATTACCGGCCGGTTAGCGGTCGACGGTTAAGAACCTTGTAGAATCGCCGCTCGAATCGCTTCCGGGGGCGACGCGGATCGGTTCGCGGCGGCGCGCGTCGCCCCTCGGCGCGCCGCGTCAGTTCTCGACGACGTCGCGGATCCGCTCGAAGACCTCGTCCGGGGTCGCCTCGCCGTCGACCTCGACGAGGACGCCCTCGTCGCGGAAGTGGTCGACCACGGGCTCGGTGTTGTCGTAGAACACTTCGAGGCGCTCTCGGGCCGTCTCCTCGGTGTCGTCCTCGCGCTGGACGAGGTCGCCGCCGCACTCGTCGCAGACGCCCGGCTCCTCCGGGGGCTGGAAGTCGACGTGGTAGTTCGCGCCGCAGTCGTCGCAGACGCGGCGGCCGGTGAGGCGGTCCACGAGGACCTCCTCGTCGACGTCGAGGAGGACGACCGCGTCGAGGTCCGTAATCTCAGAGAGGTACTCGGCCTGGTCGAGGTTGCGCGGGTAGCCGTCGAGGACGAACCCGTCGGCGTCCTCGAGCGCGGCCTTCACGATCTCGTTGACGACCGGGTCCGGGACCAGTTCGCCCGCGTCCATGAACGACTTGGGCGTCCCGTACTCCGTCTCCATCTCCTTGTTCGCGCGGAGCGCGTCGCCGGTCGTGACGTGCTCGACGCCGTACTCGTCGGCGAGCTTCGCGCTCTGCGTCCCCTTCCCGGCGCCGGGCGCCCCCAACAGCAGAATTCGGTGACTCATACCGGAGCGGTCGCGGGCCGCCCCTAAAGGCTTGAAGATTCCGGCCAGCCCTACTCGTCGCCGTCGGGCTCGTCCGCGGATCCGCCGGCCTCCTCCGCGGCCGCCTCGGCGGCGCAGAGGCGCAGCCCCATCTCCAGTTCGAAGCTCTCGGCGTCCGAGGTCTCGAAGCCGATCTTCTTGTACAGCGAGACCGCGGCGCGGTTCCACCGCTCGACGGTGAGCCACACCTTCGCGACGCCGTTCGCCTGCCCGTGCCCGAGCAGCCCGCGGATGAGGTGGGTGCCGATCCCGGCGCGCTGGTACTCCTGGTGGACGAAGATCGCCAGCTCGTAGGCGTCGCCGTCGGGCACGAGCGTCGCGTGGCCGGCCGCCTCGTCGCCGCACCAGGCGATCACGTTGTAGCAGTCGTCGGCGAGGATGGCGCCGAGCCACTCGCGGATGCGCTCCTCCCCGCCCGGCGGGATCCCCTGCGCGCGGTCGGCCGGGTCGAAGTCGTCGTACATCTCGACCAGGGCCTCGCGGGCCGCCTCGTCGCCCTCGTACGGCCGGACCTCGATCTCGCGGTCCTCGCGGTCAGTGAACGCGGTCGGCGGCGGCGGGAACTCGTCCGCCACCGCGTCCGGGTAGCCTCGGTCGCTCATCTGACCAGCGTCACCGATGTCTTTGCGTTCAACAGGACGAACTCCGCGATCGACCCGATCGTGATCTTCCCCATCGGGCTCGTGTGGCCGCCGCCGAGGACGATTTCCTCGAACCCCTCGGTCTCGGCGATCTCGACCAGCCGGCTCCCCGGGTCGCCCTCGACGCGCCGCACCTCGGCGTCTATCGCGGCGTCGTCGACCGCCTCCCGGGCGCGGTCCAGCACGTCCTCGGGGGCGACCGACGAGTCCTCGTTGTCGACCACGGCGATCGTCAGGTCGTCGTCCGCGACCGCCGCGCGCTCGACCGTCCGGTCGAGCGCGCGGAACGAGTCGTCGCTGCCGCCGATCCCGCAGAGCACTTTCATGCCCCATCCCTCCACGCGACGGTACAAAAGTGGATCTCCGGCGTCCGACCACCGACAACCCTTTTGCCCGCCCGCGGGGTTTCGAACGTATGAGCGACAACACCGGTCCGGCGGCCGACGACGCCGAGAGGACCGGCGACGCCGCCGCGGACCGCGTTCCCTCCGAGGGCGGCGACGGCGGTGAAGCGACCGGCGGAGACCCGACGGCCCCCGACGAGGACGCGGCGGCCGAGGACGCGACGGACGGCGAGAACGCGGCGGCCGAGGACGCGACGGACGGCGAGAACGCGGCGGCCGAGGACGCGACGGACGGCGAGAACGCGGCGGCCGAGGACGCGACGGACGTGCCCCGCGACGTCCAGAAGTACGAGCGGTTCCAGAAGATGGACGGGGCGCGCTACGAGCGCGTCAACGAGTTCCTCCGCGACCGGACGTACATCACGGCCCGCGAGTGGGCGATAGCGCGGCTCTGCGCCGACTTCCGCACGGAGACAGGCGTCGAGATGACGAAGATCGGCGAGAACCTCCCCGAACTCGTCCCCTTCATGACCGACACCTACACCCCGCAGGCGGTCAACCAGGCGCGCTACTCCTTCGAGGAGAAGGTGACGAAGGCGGGCGCGACGTTCCTCTACGGGGCGATGTCCGGCTTCTTCACCGCCGAGGACTTAGACGAGATGATGTACGAGGTGACGGAGGTCGCGAAGTTCCTCCTCGAAGTGGAGGGCGTCGACCTCGCCGTCGCCGACGAGCTGGAGGCCGAAGACAAGATCAGCGAGGTGATGCGCGACGTGCGCGCCTCCTCGGCGGACCTCCGCGGCGAGGAAGTGCGCTGCCCCGAGTGCGGTCACGTTCACGAGCCGGAGGAGTGACGATGGACGGCTTCCCGGAGGCGCTCGACGCGACCCCGGACCCGACGCTCGTCGTCGACGGCGACGGCGTCGTCCGCGCGGGCACGCCGAGCGTCGAGGGGGTCTTCGGGCTCGAGCCGGCCGAGCTCTCGGGGCGGTCGGTCAGCGCCGTGTTCGAGGACCCGACGGAGGTGGACCGAGACGACGCCGCGGCGACCGCGGCCCTCGACGCCGACCCGGGCGACGGCGACGCCGAGCCCGCCGGCGAGGCGACGGGCGACGGGGAGGCCGACGCGGGCGACACCGTCGCCGCGCTGGTCGACGCGGTGCGCGCCGGGGAGTCCCGGTCGCTGGCCGACGGGTTCGAACTCGTCGTGCGCCGCGGCGACGGCGTCCTGATCCCGGTCCGCGTCAGCGTCGGCGCCTTCGGGCTCGACGCCGACTCGTACGCGGTCGTCACCGCGATAGACGTCTCGAACGAGCGGACGCGGCAGCTGGCGCTCCGGCGCCGCACGGAGACGCTCGAATCGCTCCACGAGGCGACCAGGGAGCTGCTGAAGACGACGGACAGGGAGGCGGCCGCCGAGGCGGCGGTGTCGTACGTCGACGACGTGCTCGGCCACCCCATCGCCGCGATCTGGTTCCACGACGAGCGGCGCGACGCGCTCGAACCGGCCGTCTGGACCGAGACCGCGGAGGCGGTGGTCGGCGACCACCCGACGTTCGACGCCGCGGGGCAGAGCATCACCTGGGAGGTCTTCGAGAGCGGCGAGCCGACCTACGTGGCGGACGTCGCCGACGACCCCGACCGGTACACAGAGGACGCGACGATCCGCAGCGAGCTCGTCGTCCCGCTCGGCCGGTACGGCGTGTTGAACGTCGGCGCCACGGTCCCCGACGCCTTCTCCGAGTCCGACCTGGCGATCGCGCGCATCTGGGCGGCGACGGTGACGATGGTGCTCGTCCGCATCGAGCGGGAGCGACAGCTCCGCCGCCGCGAGGCGGAGGTGGCCCGCGAGCGCGACCGCCTGGAGGAGTTCGCCAGCCTCGTCTCGCACGACCTCCGGAGCCCGCTCAACGTCGCGACCGGCAACCTCGAGATGGTCGCCGACCGGCTCGCCGAGGAGTCGATAGAGGTCGCGGAGCTGAGCGCGGTGAAGCGCTCGCTGGACCGGATGGACGCGCTCATCGAGGACCTGCTCGCGCTGGCCCGGCAGGGGGCCGGCATCGACGAGGCGGAGCCGGTCCCCCTCGCCGACCTCGCCGCGGAGTGCTGGGAGACCGTCGACACCGAGGACGCGACGCTCGCGGTCGAGACGGACGCCGTCGTCGCCGCGGACCGCAGCCGCCTGCGGCAGGCGCTGGAGAACCTCTTCGGCAACGCGGTCGAACACGGGGGGAGGGACGTCGCCGTCGCGGTCGGGACGCTCGACGACGGCGACGGTTTCTACGTCGAGGACGACGGCCCGGGCGTCGGCCCCGACGACAGGGAGTCGGTGTTCGAGGCGGGCGTGACGACGGACCCCGACGGCACCGGCTTCGGGCTGAAGATCGTCGCCGAGGTCGCGGAGGCGCACGGGTGGACGGTCGAACTCGGCGACAGCGACGGCGGCGCGCGGTTCGAGTTCCGCGGCGTCGAGTTCGCGCCCCCGGACGAGCCGGCGGAGTGAGGCGGCGTCGCGCGGGAGCCTCGCGGGCTCAGTCGTCGGCGGGCGCCGCGCTCGCGGGGTCGATCCCGTCGCCATGTCCGGGAACGGTGCCGTCGTCGTTCCAGCCGCGGAGCGCGTAGTACTCCGACAGCGCCGCGTCGAACCCCTCGATCGCGTCGGCGTACGGGAGCGTGTCGTCCGCGCGGTCGAAGCCGCGGGCGTTGTTGAACGCGCGCTCTAACTCGACGACCCGGGCGCCGAGCGTCTGGAGATCCTCGTAGTCGGCGTCGAGCAGCGCGGCGAGCCGGTCGTCGGTGACGGTGCCCCGGGAGAACTTACAGACGACCGCGGAGTCCAGCACCGCGTTGCGGTTCTCCTTCGCGACGAGCTTCGGTGGCTTCCCCGCCAGCCCCTCGGGATCGAACGCCTCGTCGGGGTCGACGAGCGGGTACTCGTACGGGTAGAACTCGCCGTACATGTGGTCGGCGCCGCGGTTCGCGGTCGCGAACGCGAGCCCCTGCCCGTTGAGCGCGCGGCCGTCGTGCCCGGAGAAGGCCATCCCCTTCACCGTCCAGTCGTCGGCGCCGAACTCCTCGTGGGCGCGGTGGACGCCCTCCGCGAGCTTGTCGCCGACGCCCTCGCGGTAGGCGATCTGCTCGACGAGCTCGCGGACCAGCTCCGCGTTGCCGAACTCGTCTTCGCTCCGGAGGTACATCGAGACGGCGTCGCCACAGGAGATGGTGTCCATCCCGAGCTCGTCGCACAGCTCGTTGGCGGCCATCACGTCGACGATGTCGTCGACGCCCGCGTTCGACCCGAACGCCATCACGGTCTCGAACTCGGGTCCCTCCGTCTCGACGCCGGTGGCCTCGTCGCGGGTCGGGAGCTTACAGGCGAACGCGCACTGCGAGCAGGTCCCCTGCTTGTACTTCTTCTCCTCGACGCGGTCGCCGGAGATGCCCTCGACGCCCTCGAAGGAGGTCTCGGCGAAGTAGTAGGAGGGGAGCGCGTCCACCTCGTTTGCCAGCTCCGTCACGCTCGTCGTCCCCTGCCGCTTCATGATCGAGTCGGAGGTCGCCGCCTCGCGGTGGACCTCGGCCGCCTCGTCGGGCCAGTCGAGGTCGATGTCGGCCGCCGCGTCGCCCTCGAAGGTGAGCGCCTTCACGCCCTTCGCGCCGAGGACGGCCCCGAGCCCGCCGCGGCCGAACGCGCGGGTGTCCGAGGTCATGATCGAGGCGAACCGGACCTCGTTCTCGCCGGCGGGACCGACGCAGGCGACGTGTTCCGGCTCCAGGCCGTGCGTCTCCGCGAGGCGGTCCGAGACGGCGGACACCTCCGCCTGCGCGAGGTCCGGGACTTCCTCGAACGTCACGTCCGGCTCGCCGTCGTCCCCGATCTCCCGGACGTGAACCGCGAGCAGGTCGTCGCTCGCGCCGACGACCTCGACCGCGGCGTACCCCGCGCCCGTGAAGTTCCGCGAGAGGAACCCGCCGGCGTTCGACGACAGCAGGCCGTTCGTCAGCGGCGAGAGGCCCGTGGCGGCCATGCGGCCGGTGTAGGAGGTCGTCGAGTACTGCATCGGCCCGGTCGAGAGGTAGAGCCGGTTCTCCGGGCCGAGCGGGTCGGCGTCGAACGGGATCCGGTCGTACGCGAGCGACGTGTTGAGCCCGCGGCCGCCGACGAACGACGCGAGCCGGTCGTCGATCCGCGTCGTCGACGCGGTCCGCTCCGTCAGGTCGATCGTGAGGAGCGGTCCCTGTGCGTGTCTCATGGACGAACAGAGCGAGCGAGCGGCGATAAACCTCGGGGTGCGGGCGGCGCGCGCCGCGCCGCCGTCGAACGGCGCCGCCGGTCGCCGGGCGCCGTCAGCCGTCGAGGACGTGGTGCGTCACCGCGTCGACGCCGGACTCCGCCGTGTCGAGCGTCGCGACCCGGAACGCGTCGTCGGTGCCCTCGACCGGGATGGGGAGGCCGCCGGGGTTCACGCGGACGGTCCCGCCCCGCGCTTCGACGCCGTGCGCGTGGGTGTGGCCGTGGAGCACGTAGTCGTAGTCGCCGCAGTCGACGAGCGCGTCGACGACGAGGCCGCTCGTGCCGTGGGTGACCGCGACGTCGACCGCGTCGGCGCCGGTCGCGTCGCCGCTGCCCGCGCCGCCGAACGAGAGCGCGGCGGCCTCCCCGTGGTACTCACCGAATGCTTCGACCGTCGACTCGACGGCCCACTCCCCGTCGTTGTTCCCGCGGACCGCGTGGAAGTCGAAGTCCCCGTCGAACGGCGTCACGGAGAAGGGCGCGACGAAGTCGCCGCAGTGGACGACGGCGTCGACCCCCTCGCGCTCGAACAGCGAGACGGCCGCCTCGACGGCGGTCAGGTCGTCGTGCGTGTCGGAGACGATCCCAACGAGCATACCGGCCAAACGCCGGCAGGCCACTTCAACCTCCGGCTACTCCCCGGTCAGCGCCTCGCTCGCGGGCGCGAAGTCGATGGGCTCGCCCCGTCCGGCGTCGCTCGCGCGCTCGTAGAGCATGTGCGCGGCCGCGACCGTCTCGACCCCGGTCCCGCCCGAGTCGAAGACGGTCACCGCCTCGTCGCCCGTCCGGCCGGGGTGGTCGCCCGCGACGACCGCGCCCAGATCGGCCGCGATCCCCTCGCCCTCCGCGATCAGACCCGCCGCGACCGCGGCGAGGTACGAACCGGCGTCCTGCGTCGCGCGCGCTCTCAGGTCGGGGACGTAGGTGGCGCGCGCGACGAGTTCGGGCGGCAGCTCGTTCTTCTCCGGGTGGTACTGGCCCATCGCCGTGACGTGGGTTCCCGGCTCGACGTCGGCGTCGGCGATGACGGGGTCGCTCGCGGTCGTCGCGGTGATCACCACGTCGGCGCCCGCCAGCGCGTCGCCCGCGCTCTCGACCGGCGACACGTCGGCGTCGAGTCGCTCGTCGAAGTCGGCGGCGAACGACACGCGGTTCTCCGCGGTCGGGGAAAAGACGCGGACCGCCTCGAACTCGCGGACCGTCGCGGTCGTCGCGACCTGCCCGCGCGCCTGCGCGCCGCTGCCGATCACGGCGAGGTCGGTCGCGTCGTCGCGGGCGAGCGCGTCGACCGCGACGGCGCCCGCGGCGCCGGTCTTGAACGGGTTCATCGACGCGCCGTCGAGCAGCGCGAGCGGCTCGCCGGACTCGGCGTCGAACAGCGGCGTCATGAACCACGCGTCGCCCGCGCCGAACCCCGCCGAGTAGGTGTACCCGCCCATCGCCCCCGTCTCCGGGAGGACCGCGGCGTAGGTGGTGAACATGCCCGGCGGCTCGCGGTTGAACAGCTTCGTCCGCGGTTCGGCCGGCGCGCCCTCGCCCACCTGCCGGTACGCGTCGCGGACCGCCGCGACGTAGTCGGCCGGCTCCGCGAGGTCGTCGACGTCGCCGCTCGACAGGAACAGGGTCTCCGTCATGCCCGACCACTCGCGGCGGGGGGACTAAACGGTACAGGACGCGGCGAGCGGGCGGGGCGACGGCCCCGGACCGGGGAGGCCGGGCGGCCGAGCGCTCAGTCGGCGGCGCCCGCCGAGGAGCCGCCGGTCGCCGAGCGCTCGCCGGCCTCCCCGTCGAGCGACCGGCGTGCGGGCGCCTCGCCCGCGACTGGATTTCGGACGAACATCGCGTGAGCCATCACCGCGCCCGCGGCCGCGGCGCCGACCGGGAGCGCGGCGGTCAGGGGCAGCCCGACCAGCGTGAGCGAGGCGGTCACACCGATCAACGCGCCCGGAATGAGCCCAAGGACGTAGTCGTAGTATCCAGCCATGCTTTCGTTGAATACTAAGTGGATAGTCCGTATTAAATTTTTCTCGCGGTTCGCAAGTGGTTCGGACGTGTACACACCGATGTGACTCATAACTTATGAGCCGCGCGGGGGACCGGGCAGCCGTGTCGGTCGGACGGCGAGAAGGGGCGACGCGGTCGGTCGCCGGAGTCGGCGCCGGTACGCGGGAGCTACCGCAGTCGGAAGTAGAGCGAGCGCCAGCCGCCGAGCGCGAGCGATCCCAGCACGAGCATGACGGCCGCGAAGGTGAGCTCGGCGCCGCCGCGGAAGACGAACGCGCGGAGCGCCAGCCCGACGACCGCCGCGGGGATCCACGACCTGACGACGAGCGGCACCGACGACTTCGCCGTCTCGGCCGCGCCCGCGGAGTAGGCGCCGACGAGCGGCGCCACCGCCGCCCAGCCGATCAGGAACGGGGCGTAGACGCCGGGGAGGTACAGCGGGTTGGCGGTGAGGAACGCGACCGACTGGTGGTTGAGCGTCCCGACGGTCAAGAGTAGGATCAACGCGATCACGTCGCCGACGACCAGCGGGGCGGCGTCGCGGTCGAGGCGAGCGGCGAGAAACGACGGAGCGTCCATACCGACCCCTGCGGGCCGCCCCCACTTTTACGCACGGATTCGTCGGCGCGGCCCGACTCCGCGACGGCGCCGGGCCGTCACTCGTACAGCGGGTGCGCCTCGCAGAGTTCGACGACGCGCTCGCCGACCTCGTAGATCACGTCGTCGCTGTCGACGTCGTCGACGACGCGGTAGATCAGCTCGCCGACCTCCTCGACCGCGTCCGCGTCGAACCCGCGCGTCGTGAGCCCGGCGGTGCCCGCGCGGATCCCGGAGGGGTCGAACGGCGAGCGCGTCTCGCCGGGGACCGTGTTCCCGTTCAGGACGATGTTCGCGGCCGCGAGCGCGTCCTCGGCCTCGCCGCCCGAGAGGTCCGGGTGCGAGTCGCGCAGGTCGGCGAGCACGAGGTGGTTGTCGGTGCCGCCGGAGACCAGCGAGAGGCCGTGCTCCCGGAGGGTCTCGGCGAGCACCTCGGCGTTGTCGACCACGTTCCGGGCGTACTCCTCGAACTCGGGCTGGAGCGCCTCCTTGAAGCCGACCGCCTTGCCGGCGACGTTGTGCATCAGCGGGCCGCCCTGCCCGCCGGGGAAGACGGCCGCGTCGACGTCGTCCGCGAACTCCGCGTCGCACATCACGATCCCGCCGCGGCCGGCGCGGATCGTCTTGTGGGTCGAGCCGGTGACGAAGTCCGCGACGCCGACCGGCGAGGGGTGCACGCCGGCGGCGACGAGCCCGGTGATGTGCGCGATGTCGGCGAGGTGGTAGGCGTCGACCGCGTCGGCGGCCGCCTGGATCTCCTCCCAGTCGACGGTGCGGGGGTACGCGGAGTAGCCCGAGACGATGATGTCCGGGTCGAACGACTCGGCGGTGTCCCGGAGCCCCTCGTAGTCGATGTAGCCGCTCTCGGGGTCGACCTCGTACTGCTCGACGTCGTACAGCTGCCCCGTGAAGTTCGCGGGGTGGCCGTGCGAGAGGTGGCCCCCGTGGTTCAGCTCCAGCGAGAGGATCTTGTCGCCCGGTTCGAGGACGGAGTAGTACACCGCCTGGTTCGCCTGCGTGCCGGAGTGGGGCTGGACGTTGACGTGCTCGGCCCCCCACAGCTCCTTCGCGCGTTCGATCGCCAGCTCCTCGACCTCGTCGGCGTACTCGCAGCCGGCGTAGTAGCGCGACCCCGGGTAGCCCTCGGCGTACTTGTTGGTGAGGACGCTGCCCTGCGCCTCCAGTACCGCCTCGCTCACGTGGTTCTCGCTCGCGATCATCGCGAGCGTCTGCTCCTGTCTGTCGCGCTCGCCGGCCAGCGCGTCGGCGACCGCCGGGTCGACCTCCCGGACGTGCTCGTGGTCCATGTGCGAACCCGGGCGCGACCGCGCATTAATCCTTCCGTCGCCGCCGCGGCACCCCGCCGCCGATCGGTCGCGCACGCGGCGTCGACGGCGACCGTCGAGGCGCCGATCGACCGGCGACCGCGGTCGGGGCTGATCGGGCGATTTCGGCCTTTTGAGACCTCCTACGTGAGTTGTCCGAAGCATGAATCCCGTTAATATTAAATACGCAACTGGCTTTTATACCGAGAGACAAATGGCATCGAATTTACTGGCGGCCGACGTCAAGGCGGCGCTCGAAGCGGCCTTCGCCGGGGGCGACGACGAGCTGCTCGTCGTGGACCCCTCCGCGGAGACGATCGTATCGCTGGTCGAGACCGCCGTCGGGCGGGACGACCTCCCGGAGCTGTCGATGCTCGCCGACGAGCGCACCCTCAAGGACGTCATGGACGACTTCGTCGTCGCGTCCCGGGCGGCCGACCTCGTGGCCGACGGCGCTTTGGACCTCAGGGTGCTGGACGGCGAGGTCGACAACGCGCTGTTCGTCTCTCCCTCTCGGGTCGTGGCGCTCGTCACCGCCGGGGACGACGTCGCCGCGCTCTCGACCGACGACGGCGAGTTCGTCGACCAGGTGTACGAGTCCCACCGCGGCGCGTTCGAGGACGCCGAGCCGTACACGCTCCGCACGCCGGCGATCAGCCGGGTCCGCGAGACGATGGCGTCGGAGATCGGCGAGGAGGCCCGCGCCGACTTCGACGCCGTCCTCGACGCGACAGAGGGCGGCGACGGCACCGACCTCGACGAGGTGACCGTCTCGCTGCTCGTCGCGGCGAAGAACGACGTGCTGCTCTACGACATCTCGAAGTGGGGCGAGGACGTCGGAATCGCCTCGAAGGCGACGTTCTCCCGGACGAAGACGCGCTTAGAGGACTTGGGGATCATCGACACCGAGAAGGTCCCGATCGACGTCGGCCGCCCCCGGCTCCGCCTGAAGCTCGGCGACGAGCGGCTCGAAGGGGCCGACGCCGCCGACCTCGCCGCCGAGGCCGCCGAGATGCTGGCGGCCACGCCGGCCTGAGCGGGCCGCCCGCCCGACCGCCGCCTCCCTCTCTTTCCTCGCGTCCCCGAGCGTTCGTTCCCCGTCCGCCCTCCCGCGCCGCGGACCCGCGGCTTTTTTTCGCCGCCTCGCGTCCACGGGGTATGGATATCGGACTTGTCGGCGACGGCCCCGCGGTCGAGGCGGCCGGGGCCGCGCTCGGCGACGTCGACGTGAACGCGATGCCGGTCGAGGCCGACCTGCTCGACGGGTTCGACCTCGCCGTCGTCGTCGACACCGCCGGGTCGGCGGCGTTCGCGACCGCGGACGAGCTGCTCGACCGGTGGGTCGCCGTCGAGGTGGGCGGGACCGGCGGCGTCCCGCTCGCCGACCTCGACGCGGCGGTGACCGTCTTCGACGACGCCTGCTACGACTGCCTGCGCGCCCGGGTCGAGAGCGGCGGCGCGGAGCCCGCCGACGCCCCGACCGGCCGCCGCTCCGCCGTGCGCTACGCCGGCGCGGTGGCCGGGCGGCGGGCGATCCGACTGCTCGCCGGCGACCCGGTGGCGGACACGGTCGCGGAGGTGCCGGGCGGCGAGCGGACGCTCCTCCCGGCGCCCGGGTGCGGCTGCGGCGCCGACCCCGGCGACGCGCTCCCGCGCGACCACGCCGACCGCGACCTCGGCGAGACGCTCGACCGCGCGGAGCGCGCCGTCGACCCGCGGGTCGGCGCGCTGAGCGAGGTCGGCGAGCAGGAGTCGTTCCCGCTGCCGTACTACGTCGCGCGGGTCGCGGACACGACGCCCTTCTCCGACGGCGACGCGGCCGACTTCGGCGGGGGCGCGGCCGCCGACTGGGACGCCGCGTTCATGAAGGCGCTCGGCGAGGGGTTAGAGCGGTACGCCGCCGGCGTCTACCGCGAGGCCGCGTTCACGCGCGCGCCGGCCGCCAACGTCCCGAACCCGATCACGCCGGACGCGTTCGTGCGCCCCGAGAGCGCCGAGGCGTACGACCGCGACGACCGGCTCCCGTGGGTCCGGGGCGAGCGGCTCGGGACCGGCGAGCCGGCGAGCCTCCCGGCGGAGTTCGTCCACTTCCCGCCGCCGGAGCGCCGGTACCGCCCGGCGATCACGACCGGGCTCGGGCTCGGGAGCTCGGGCCCCGACGCCGCGCTCTCCGGGCTCTACGAGGCGATCGAGCGCGACGCGACGATGACCAGCTGGTACTCCACGACGGAGCCGCTCGGGCTCGACGTCGACGACCCCGGGTTCGCCGAGCTGGAGAAGCGGGCGCGCGCCGAGTCGCTGTCGGTGACGGCGCTGCTCGTCACGACCGACGTGGACGTGCCGGTCGTCGCCGTCGGCGTCGGCCGCGAGGGCGACTGGCCGCGGTTCGCCGCGGGGTCGGGCGCCGACCTCGACCCGGCCGCGGCGGCCCGGAGCGCGCTCGCGGAGGCGCTCCAGAACTGGACCGAGCTCCGCTCGATGGGCCGGGAAGCGGCCGACGAGCAGGGCGCCGCGATCGGTCACCACGCCGACCGCCCCGCCGAGACCGCGGCGTTCTTCGACCCGGACGCGACCGTCTCGACCGACGGGCTGGGCGAGCCGGAGCTGTCGGGCGAGGCCGAACTCGGCGCCGTCGTCGACCGCGTCGAGGCCGTCGGGCTCGACCCGTACGTCGCGCGGGTGACGACGCGCGACCTCGCGTCGCTGGGGTTCGAGGCGGTCCGCGTGTTGGTGCCCGGCGCGCAGCCGCTGTTCACCGGCGACCCGTTCTTCGGCGACCGGGCCCGCGAGGTGCCGCGGTCGATGGGGTTCGAGCCCGCGCTCGACCGGCCGTACCACCCGTTCCCGTGAGGGCGAGGACACGGCAGGCGCCGGCGTCGCCCCCGGCACCGGCTGCCCGTCCCCGCGGATTTAGGTGCCTCCGGACCGCCGGAGCGCGTATGGACGTCGCACCAGACGCGGACGTGAGGGCGGTGGAGGCGGTCGACGGCGCGTTCCTCAGCCAAGGGGCCGTCGGCGACGAGACCAGCATCCAGCGGTTCGAGATCGAACCGGGCGAGGGCGTGCCCGAACACGACCACCCGCACGAGCAGATCGGCGTGATCACGGCCGGCCGGCTGACGTTCCTCGTCGACGGCGAGGAGCGGGTCGTCGGCCCCGACGACACGTACGTGATCCCCGGCGGCGAGCCGCACGCGGCCGAGAACCGGACCGACGAACCCGTCGTCGGCTTCGACGTCTTCGCGCCGCCGCGGGCGAACCCGGACTGGGGCGAGTAGCGGGGCGAACCTCCGCGGATCGCGGCGTTCGGCGCGTCTGCGATAGCCGCAAGACGTACCGGACCGAAGGTGTGTTAGTGCTCGGGGCCCGATAACGGGTAATGGGAGTCCAAGAACAGTACCCGTTCGACGTGGAGGCGCTCCGCGCCGACTTCCCGGTCCTCGACCGGAAGGTCGGCGGGGACCCGGAGACCGCCGGGGAGGGCGAGGGCGACGACACACCCCTCGTCTACCTCGACAACGCGGCGACCTCGCACACCCCCGACCCGGTCGTCGACGCCATCGCCGACTACTACCGGAGCTACAACGCCAACGTCCACCGCGGGATCCACCAGCTGAGCCAGGAGGCCTCCGTCGCCTACGAGGAGGCCCACGACGCGGTCGCGGAGTTCATCGGCGCCGCGGGCCGCGAGGAGATCGTCTTCACCAAGAACACGACGGAGGCGATGAACCTCGTCGCCTACGCGTGGGGGCTCGCGGAGCTCGGCCCGGGCGACAACGTCGTCCTCTCGGAGATGGAGCACCACGCCTCGCTCGTCACCTGGCAGCAGATCGGCAAGCGGACGGGCGCCGACGTGCGGTTCATCGACGTCACCGACGAGGGGCGGCTCGACATGGACCACGCCGCCGAGCTCATCGACGACGACACCGAGATGGTCTCGGTCGTCCACGTGTCGAACACGCTCGGCACGGTGAACCCGATCCGCGAGCTGGCCGACGTGGCGCACGACCACGACGCCTACGTCTTCGCCGACGCCGCGCAGTCGGTGCCGACGCGGCCGGTCGACGTGGAGGCGCTGGACGTCGACTTCCTCGCCTTCTCCGGCCACAAGATGTGCGGCCCGACCGGGATCGGCGCCCTCTACGGCCGCGAGGCGATCTTAGAGGAGATGCAGCCGTACCTCTACGGCGGCGACATGATCCGCCGCGTCTCCTTCGAGGACTCCACCTGGGAGGACCTACCGTGGAAGTTCGAGGCCGGGACGCCCTCCATCGCGCAGGGGGTCGGCCTCGCGGCCGCCATCGAGTACCTGGAGGATATCGGCATGGACCGGATCGAGGCCCACGAGGACCTGCTGGCCGAGTACGCCTACGACGAGCTGACGGCGCTCGGCGGCGTCGAGATATACGGCCCGCCGGGCGACGACCGGGGCGGCCTCGTCGCGTTCAACGTCGAGGGCGTCCACGCCCACGACCTCTCCAGCATCCTCAACGACTACGGCGTCGCGATCCGCGCCGGCGACCACTGCACCCAGCCGCTCCACGACGAGATTGGCGTCGCCGCCTCCGCGCGCGCCTCCTTCTACTTCTACAACACCGTCGAGGAGGTGGACGCGCTCGTCGACGCGGTCCGCGAGGCGCGCGACCTGTTCGCCTGAGTTGGCCGGGGCCCCGCCGACCCGCCGCCGCGGTCGGGTGATCGGACGCGAACGCGATCCGACGACGCGCCGCCCGCGCCGTCGGGGAACCGCTCGGCGTATCTTCGATGATACCACCGAATAATCGGCGCAGGCGCCGTGACAACGGTGATCGCACAATTATTATAACACCGCTCCGGCAATTATTGTCCGAAGAGAAATTACAACTCTCGTAGTAAGTTGTCTTTCGCCGAGTCGTCGCCCGCCGCCAAACGAATGACCGACCACACATCTCCGCCGTCCGACGCGCACGCGGACACGAACGCAGCCGCCGACCGATCAGCACAGTCAGCAGACCGACCCGCGAGGGAGGCCGACAGGCCGATCACCGTTCTCCAGGTCGAGCCCGACGCGCGCTCCGCCGAGCTGCTAGAGGCGTTCGCGACGCGGCTCACCGAACGGGTCCGGATCCGCTCCGTCGACCGCGTCGCCGCCGCCGTCGACGCGGTCGAGGAGGGCGTCGAGGTCGACGGCGAGCGGGTCGCGGTCGACTGCGTCGTGACCGAGCAGCGGCTCCCCGACGGCGACGGCGTCGGCCTCACCGGACGGCTCCGCGAGGCGGGCCACGAGGTCCCGGTCGTCTTCCACACCACGTGTCCGGGCGAGGAGCGCGAGGCGGCGGCGTTCGGCGCCGGCGCGGACGCCTACTTCGAGAAGGGGTCCGAGCGCGGTCGGTTCGATTCGATACTCGATCGGATCCGCACGCTCGTCGACGGGGAACGGGAGCGCGAGACGGCCGCGGCGCGGGCGACCGCGTCGCCGCCGCGCACGTCGGACTCGCCCCGCGGGACGCTCCGCTCCGAGGAGTGAAGTCGGGGGCGCCGAACGGCGCCGGAAGCGGAGCCGCCGTGGCGGCGGCCAGAGGAGGCTCGTCAGCGTTCGAGTTCGACCGTGAGGTCGGTCGCGATCCACGCGTCGGTGTTGCCCTGTTCGGCGAAGACGGTCCGCTCTTGAGAACAGCGGGTCGCGGCGACGGTCGGCCGTTCGTCGGCCGCCGACTCGACGTCCCGCTCGATCCGGTCTCCCGTTGTCATTACCAGTCGGTCAGAGGCCGGTGGTGTTATAGATTTCGGTCGGCCTAAACCAGCAGCGGCGACCCGGGCAGGGGATCGGAGGGCCTTAGCTCACGGGGGTCGTTCGCCGCAGCGTGACCGACACGCTGTTCACGCCGCTCACGCTGCGCGACACGGAGTTCCGAAACCGCGTGATGCTGTCGCCGATGTGCCAGTACTCCGCCGAGGACGGGCTGGCGAACGACTGGCACCGCGTCCACCTCGGCGCCCGCGCCGCCGGGGGCGCCGGCGTCGTGATGACCGAGGCGACCGCCGTCGAGGCCCGCGGGCGGATCACCCCGGACTGCCTCGGGATCTGGTCCGACGAGCACGCCGAGGCGATCGAACCGATCGTCGAGTTCGTCCGGTCGCAGGGCGCGACGCCCGGGATTCAGTTGGCTCACGCCGGGCGGAAGGCCTCCCACAGTCCGCCGGGCGAGGGGAGCGGTCCGATCCCCGCCGACGAGCCCGCGGGCTGGGAGACCGTCTCCGCCACCGACGAGCCGTACCCGCATTCCGAGGTCGACGAGGACGACCTGGCCGACACGCGCCGGCTCGACGGGAAGGGGGTCGACGCGGTGATCGACTCCTTCGCGGCCGCCGCCGAACGGGCGCGGGACGTCGGCTTCGAGGTCGCCGAGGTCCACGCGGCCCACGGCTACCTGCTCCACCAGTTCCTCTCTCCCGTCACCAACGACCGCGACGACGAGTACGGCGGGAGCTTCGAGGACCGCACCCGGCTCCTCCGCGAGGTCGTCGCGGCCGTCCGCAAGGTCTGGCCCGACGGCAAGCCGGTCTTCGTCCGGATCTCCGCGACCGACTGGCTCCCCGACCGCGACTCGTGGGACGTGGACGACTCGGTCCGGTTGGCCCCCCTGCTGGCCGAGGCGGGCGCCGACCTGATCGACGTCTCCGGCGGCGGTATCCACCCGGACCAGGAGATTCCGAGCGCGGGCCCGGGGTACCAGGTGCCCTACGCCGAGGCGGTCCGCGAGGGGACCGACGTGCCCGTGGCCGCGGTCGGCGGGATCACGGAGCCGACCCACGCCGACGCCCTCGTCCGGAACGGGCGGGCCGACCTCGTCGCGCTCGGCCGCGAGCTGCTCCGCCACCCGTACTGGCCGCTGGAGGCCGCCCACGAGCTCGGCGAGGAGGCCGAGTGGCCGGTCCAGTACCGTCGCGGTCGGTTCGACTGAACGAGCCGCCGGGGCGACCGCCGACCGGGCGACCGGGCGATCGGAGCATGAGAACCGCGCGCAGGCGCCGGGAAGGCTTATCAGGCTCCCGGGCGCCGACGGCGTATGGGCGACCTCGACTACCGGCCCTTCCCCGAGGAGCGCGGCGACGAGTTCAGCGCGTTCATGCGCTACGCCTTCTCGCCCGAGGAGGGACCGTACGACCCCGAGGAGGACGACGACGACCGCGAGCACCTCGCGGACTACCGGGGGCTGTTCGACGGCGACGAGCCCGTCGCGGTGTGCGGGCACCACGACTTCTCGCTCCGGATCCGGGGACGCGACCGCGACGTGGCCGGCCTCTCTGCGGTCGCCTCGCCGCCCGAGCACCGGCGCAACGGGCACATCGAGCGGCTCCTCCGCGAGTCGCTGACCGAGTACCGCGACGACGGAGTGCGCTTCTCCGTGCTGTGGCCCTTCGAGCACCCGTTCTACCGCCGGTACGGCTGGGCGACGGTGAGCCGGTACCGACGGGTGAAAGCGCCGCCGGAGCAGTTGGCGTTCGCGACGAGCGAGCGCGGCGACGAGACGGGGCGGTTCCGTCGGCTCGACGAGGACGACCACGGCGCGGCCGCCGACCTGCTGGCCGCGACCGCGGAGCGCCACGACTTCACGATGGCGCGGACCGAGGCGTGGTGGCGCGAGCGCAGCCTCCGCGGGTGGCAGACGGACCCGTACGTGTACGGCTTCGAGCGCGGCGGCGACCTCCGGGCACTCCTCTCGTACACCTTCGAGGAGCGCGACGACGGCGACGGGCGCGCGATGGTCGTCTCCGACGCCGCCGTCGCCGACCCCGCCGACTGGGACCGCGTCTTCCGGTTCTGTCGCGACCACGACTCGCAGGTCGAGCGCGTTCGGCTCCGCCTCCCCGCCGACGTGAGCCTCCTCGACCGCGTCGACGACCCGCGCGCGGTGACCGAGGAGGTCCGCGCCGGCCCCATGTTCCGGCTCGTCGACGTCCCCGACGCACTGACCGCGCTGGCGCCCGACCCCGACCTCAACGCCGCGTTCACGCTCGCCGTCGACGACCCGCTCGTCGACTGGCACGACCGACCGATTCGGGTGACCGTCGCGGACGGCGAGGTCGCCGCCGAGCGGGTTGAGGACGCCGACGGGGATGGCTCCGCGGTCGCGGACGTGACCGCCGGCGTCGGCGCGCTCTCGCAGCTGTACGCCGGCTACCGCGGCGTCGACGACCTCCGGGCGCACGCCGACCTCGACCTCGCGAGCGACGCCCCGGACGGCCTCGCGGCCGACCTGACCGCTCTGTTCCCGCCGCGGCGCACGTTCCTGCGCGAGGGGTTCTGAGCGGCGCGCCGCGACCGGTCGGGGCGCCACGCGGCGCTGCCGGGCTTTTTATTTGCGGCCCGCCTACGAGGCGGCATGAGTTCCCGCGACCGACGCGACGACGACCTCGAGGAGCGGCTCGACGAGCTCGAATCGGTGTTGAGCGAGCTCCGCGCCGACCTCCGGGAGAACGAGCGCGACCGCCGCGGGCCGCCGCGGCCGCCCCGGCTCTCGGAGCTCGTGCGGTTCACCGAGCAGTACACGATTCCGACGCTCATCGCGCTGTTAGAGACGACAATCAAGTCGCTCGAACTGCTCCGGGGCACCCTCCGGCTCGCCGACCCCGGCCGGAGCGTCGCCGAGGGGACCGAGGGCGCGGGCGACCGCCTCGCCGACGTCCGCGACGGCGCGACGGCCGGGCTCGCCCGGTCGCTGTCGGAGCTCCGCACCGCGCTCTCGGAGGCCGACCTCCCCGAGGACGCCGCCTCTCGGTCGATCATCGCCGACGCGCGCGACCTCACCGCGGAGATCGAGTCCCGGATCGACGAGGGGCGCCGCGAGGCGGACGCCGCGCGAGACCGCCGGCTCGGGCGCGACCGCGACCGGGGCCGCGGCGACGAGGACGGACCGCGGAGCGCGCCGGACGCCGGGCGGGACGACGACAGCCCGGTCCGGATCGACGTGACCGAGCCCGGCGACGGCGGCGACGGCGACGCCGAGAGCGAGGAGGACGACCCGCCGGAGGTTGACGTCGAGTCCGAGCTGGAGTCGATAAAGCGCCAGATCGACGGGGACGCTGCGGGGGACGAGACCGACGCGGAGGCGGTCGAGGCCGACGATGCGCACGGCGACGGAGACGACGGGAGCGCGGACGACGATGCGGACGGCCGAAGCGACGGCGAGCGAGCGGACTGACACCCGTCAGAAGGAGGCGCCGAGCCGGTCGGCGACGCGCTCCGCGGAGTCGACGAGGAGCGCCTCGTCGTCGGTGAACACTTCGAGCGCGACCGTGCCGTCGAAGTCGACGAGTTCGGACGCGACGAGGTCGTAGTCGACCTCGCCGGCGCCCACGGGGAGGTGCGTGTCGCCGCGGCGGCGCACGTCGTGGCAGTGGAGGTGCGAGACCCGGTCGCCGTGGCTCCGGAGGAACCGCTTGATCGCCTTGTTGCCGCCCTCCATGTAGGCGTGGCCCACGTCGAAGCAGACCGGCGTCCCGGTCTCGCGGGCGAGGTCGCCGAGGACGGAGAGCTGGAGCCCCGCGTGCTGGTGGCCGACGTTCTCGACGACGACCTCGACGCCCGCCTCGCGGCCGGCGTCCGCGACCCGCCGGAGCTGGTCGGCCGCGGTCTCCCGGAAGTCCACGTCGTCGCGGTCGGCGGAGGTGGCGTGGAGGACCGCCTTCTCGGCGCCGAGGTCGCCGGCGGCCGACAGGAGCCGGCGCTGGTAGTCGACGATGGCGTCGTTCACCTCGGGGACGTACGTCGTCAGCCGCTGGCTGTACGGGAGGTGGACGAGCAGGTCGCGACCGGCGAGCGCGTCCGTCAGCCGCCCCGGGTCGATCTCGCCGGGGACGAGCGTCGGCTCGCCGACCCCGACCTCGCAGAAGTCGAACCGCGCCGGCGACGCCGCGAGGCGGTCGAGGTCGTCGCCGACGGTGAGACCGATCTCCATGTCGGTGGTGGGGTCGGCGCGGTCTTATAAATAGTGGGATGGACCCCGCAGCGCGGTCGGGACCGAGCGCGGCCGCGCCGAACCCCGATCGCTCGGCCGCCGGGGGCCGCGTCCGTCAGTACCGGTCCGGCGCGGAGTCCACGTACCCCTTCAACGCGATCGGAACCACGAAGAAGCCAATCACGCAGGCGATCGTCACCGCGATCTGGTCCGCCCTCGGGAGGTCGCCGAGCCCGACGAGCAGCGTCAGCGACGTGCCGAGGTACAGGAACGCGATCGCCCATCGAACGGCGGGGTTCGCCAGCAGCCGAACGGCGTTCACTGAGGAGCCGTACGCGGTCTCAGTACGAAACGTTTGGCCTCGCTCCGACCGTGCTCGCGGCGGTCGGAGGCTTCGGAGGGGCTATCGCCGACCCGGAGCGCCACCGAAGGGGCGAGCCACGAGAGCGGTCCCGAGGCGAACCGTCGACGGCGCCTCAGTCGTCCGCGAGCGGGTTCTCCACGTCGATCTCGCCGGAATCGATCTCGGCCTCGACCTCGCGGACCGCGGTGACCATGTTCTCGGTCTTGCCGTACGCGATCTCCCGGGGGAGGAGCTTCAGCCCGCAGTCGGGGGAGACCGTGAGCTTCTCCGGCGGCACGACGCGCAGGCCCTGCCGGATGTTCGCTTTGATCTCCTCGACGGGCTCGATCTCGGCCGTGTGAGCGTCGACGACGCCGAGCGCGAGGTCGGGCTCGAACTCGGGGTCGGTGAACGTCGGGATCTGCTCGAAGTCGCCGTTACACAGCTCCACGTCGAACTCGTCGATCGGGTAGTCGTTGATCTCGGGGTAGATCCGCGAGTAGTCGCCGTAGCAGACGTGGAGGCCGATGCGGACCTCCTCGGGGATGCCCGCGGCGATGCGTTCGAGCGCCTCGCCGACGATGGCGTGGTCCTCGGGGGTCGTCGCCAGCGCGGGCTCGTCGATCTGGATGTACCGGGCGCCCGCCTCGACCAGCTTCTCGACCTCCTCGTTGACGAGGTCCGCGAGGTCGTAGACGAGCTCCTCGGTGGAGGGGTACGCCTCGTTGAACGCCCAGAAGCCGAGGGTGTACGGCCCCGTGATCGGGACCTTGACCGGGCGTTCCGCGACGTTCGAGGTGAACTCGAACTCGTCGACGAGCCACGGCTCGTCGTACGCGACCTCCTCGACGACGCTCGGCTTGTCGAAGTAGTTGTGGCCCCACACCTTCACCGGCCCGTTGAACTCGTAGCCGTCGATGCGGTCGGCGAAGAACTCCACCATCTCGTTGCGGCGCATCTCGCCGTCGACGACGGTGTCGAGGCCGGCGCGCTCGTGCTCGTGCGTGATGAGCCGACAGGCGTCGTCGTGGGCCTCTTCGAGGTCCGACTCGTCGAACTTCGAGTCGGGGTCCTCCACCAGCTCGTCGGCCCGGTTGAGCCACTTCGGCTTCGGATACGAGCCGACGACGGTCGACAGCAGGAACGTGTCGTTCGGGTGGTCGTGCGGGCGGAACTGGTCGCGGTTGGCGGACGGGTTTCGGACCATCAGTCGAGCACCTCCGCGGCGGCGGCGAGCGCGTTCAGCTTCTCGCGGTACTTGTTCGTCGGCAGGTAGAACAGCTCGGTGTTCGGCGTGAGGTAGGTCCTGTCGAACCCTTCGAGCGGGATCTGCGACTCGAACCACTCGACGCGCTCCGCGACCGTCTCCGCGTCCTCGACGAGGGTGTTCTGCCCGTCGACGAGCCCGAGCGACAGCGAGTCGGTCGAGCCGAACTCCTGGACGTTGTAGACGGTGTCGTCGCGGTCGCCGGCGACGAGGTCGAGCCCGAGGGCGTCGGCGCCCGCCTCGTCGACGAGGTGGGCGTACAGCTTCTCGCCGAGCGCGCCGTAGAAGGTCTGGACGACCACGTCGGCGTCGGTCGCGTCGGCGACCGTCGCGATGGCGTCCGTCGCCGTCGACTCGTCGCCCTCGGCGGGCGGGTCCGTGACGAGCGACGGTTCGAGGAGGAACAGCGTCTCGTGGGCCGGGAACGCCTCGACTTCGCCCGCGAGGAAGTCGGCGACCGCGGCCTGGAACTCGGCCTCGTCGCCGTAGTGCTCGTCGGTCGCGAGGGCCGCGAGCGAGTACGGGCCCGGGAGCGTCGCGGCGAGCGACGCGTCGTCGCCGCCGTCGGCGGCCGCGAGCAGGTCGGCCGCGTCAGTCAGTTCGTCCGCCACGTCGCCCGAGAAGCCGAGGTCGTCGACGACGCGCGGGTCGCGGTAGAAGTTGTTGTTGTCGTAGTACCGGACGATCCCGCCGGTCTCGACGGCGTCGCTGACGGTCAGCGGGTGCGCGATCATGTCGTCCCAGCGGCCCTGCCCCTCGGAGATCAGGTCGAGGCCGGCGTCGAGTTGGTGGTCGACGTACTCGGCGCGCACCTCGTCGTACTCCGCGACGATCGCTTCGCCCTCGTCGCCGCTCAGGAGGTCCCCCTTCTGGTGTCCCTTCAGGTCGGAGAGCGTCTCTTTCGCCCGGTCCGGGAGCGGGTACAGCCCCGGCGTCGCCGCGACACGTTCGGTCATCACCGACCGTTGGATATGTCGACGTATAATATTTGCTAATACGTATTATTCTCTACAGTAATCTATTGCGGAGGCTTACGCCCGACGGAGGGCCAGCACGGTGAGCGTCTCGAAGGGGAACGACTCCTCGACGACCGGCTCGGCCGCGAAGCCGGCCTCGTCGACCAAGCCGAGCACCTCGTCGTAGCCGGTCAGCGAGGAGACGAGGAGGAGGACGACGCCGTCCGGCGCGAGCGCGCGTCCCACGTCCGCGAGGAACGGTTCGATGAGCTCGCGGCCCGACTCGCCCCCGGAGAGCGCGTGCTCCATCCAGTCGTCCCACTCGTTGTCGGGGTCGGTGGGCAGGTACGGCGGGTTGAAACACACCGTGTCGAACGCGTCCGCGCGGAACGGCGAGAGCAGGTCGGCGACGACGGCCTCGACGCCGCGCTCGCGGGCCTGACGCGCGGCGTGCGGGTTGAGGTCGCTTCCGACCACGTCGAGGCCGCGCTCCTCGGCGACCCGCTCGGCGACCCACCCCGACCCGGTGCCGACCTCCAGCACGCGCCCGTGCGCCTCCGCGACCGCCGCCTCCGCGAGCAGGCCGGAGTCCTCCGCGGGCTGGTAGACGACCGCGTCGTCGGCGCCGCGTCGCGCCGCGAGGCCGTCGCCGGCCCCGCTCCCGTCGCCGCTCATCTGTCGCCCTCCGCCGCGTCGCCGTCGCTCGACACACCGTCCGCGTTGCCGGCGTCGGCGGAGCCGCCGCGCGTCGCCGCGCGGCTCTCGACGGCGGCGTCCAGTTGGGGGCCGGAGGCGCCTTCCGTGCGGGCCGAGAGCGTCTGTTGCGGGAACGGGATGACGATCCCCTCGTCTTCGAGCGCGTCCTTCATCGCGCCCATCGCGGCGGTCTGGGTCCGCCAGCGCTTGCGCATGCTCGGGTTGCGGATCCAGTACCGGAGCCCCAACACGACCGCGGAGTCGCCGAAGCGCTTCGTCACGGCGTTCGGCTCGGGCATCTCGGCGACGTCCTCGACGCCCGCGACCGCCTCCTCGACCACCGCGGCCGCGCGCTCGACGTCGGTGTCGTAGTCGACGCCCACCTCGATCTCGATCCGCAGTCGGTTCCGGCGCGACCGGTCGACGATCGACCCGGACCGGACGTCGTCGTTCGGCATCGTGATCACCTCGCCGTCGAACGACCGGAGCCGCGTGCTCATGATCGATATCTCCGTCACCGTCCCCTCGTGGTCGCCGATCACCACCCAGTCGCCGACCTCGAACGGCCGGGAGAACATCAGCACGAACCCGGCCAGTATCGCGCCGAGCGTCTGCCGCGCCGCCATGCCGATAACGATACCCAGGAACCCCGCACCGACGAGCAGGCTGCCGACGTTGTCGGTGAACAGCCCGACGACGGCGAGTATCGCGGACGTGTAGACGCTCAGCTGCGTGACCCGCAGGATGACCTCCTGCTGGTGTTGCGAGATCGAGGCGCTCTCGGCGCCGATCTCGCGGATGACGCCCCCGAGGAAGTCCGTGAGCGCGTACGCGATCGCCAAGAGCAGCACGGCGAGGACGACGTTCGACAGCTGGTTCGCGCTCAGCGCCGACCGGGCCGTCTCGAAGAGGGCGCCGCTCTGGTCCCACACCGCGATCAGCGTGATCGCGCCCAGCGCGGTGGCGCCGCCGACGCCCGCGGACAGCAGGAGCCGCTGCGTCGAGCTGAGCTCCCTGTCCCCGCGCCGCAGCCGCCGCGTGAGGAGCCGGACCCCGAGCACCGCGACGACGATCCCCACCGAGGCGGCGAACCGCTCGGCGTTGCCCGCGAGCGCGCGCTGAAGCTCCGTCACGAGGCCGACCCAGCCCGTCATCGTCACGCCTCCGCGGGGGAGCCGCGCTCGCGGGCCAGCTCCGCCAGCGCCGCGAACGCCGCCGGCTCCAGCGTGCCGGGGCGGCTGCGCAACAGCTCCTCGTCCGCCGCGTCGACGACGGCCTCCGGGTCGTCGAGCCCGGAGATGTGGGCCGTGTTCCGCACCGCGTTCCGCACCGTCTTGCGCCGCTGGGTGAAGAGCGCCTTCACGAACCGGAGGAAGAACGCCTCGTCGCCGACGACGTAGTCGGGGTCTCGGGGGGTGCAGCGCACGACGGCGCTCTCGACGGCCGGCTGGGGGTCGAACGCCTCCTTCGGCACGCGCTCGACGATCTCCACGTCGGCGTAGTGCTGCGCCGACACCGAGAGGCGGCCGTACGCGGACTCGCCGGCCGAGGCCACCATCCGGTCGGCGAACTCGGCCTGGAACATCACCACGAGCGGCTTCTTCTCCGGGAGCAGCCGGAAGGCGATCTCCGAGGAGACGCCGTACGGCAGGTTGGCGACGCAGGCGGAGAAGGGCGGGAGGTCCACGTCGAGCGCGTCGCCCTCGATCACGTCGAGGAGCCCGTCGGCGACCGCGGCCGCGAACTCCTCGCGGAGGAACTCGGCGAAGGCGCCGTCGCGTTCGATCACGGTGACGCGGCGGGACGGGGAGTCGCCGGTCGCGGCGGCGTCGCCCGTCGCCGCGGCCAGGAGTCGGTCGGTGAGCGCCCCCGCGCCGCCGCCGATCTCGAGGAGGCGGCTCCGGTCGGCGTCGTCCGGGAGGTAGCCCGGGATCCGGTCGAGGACCCGGTCGTCGACGAGGAAGTGCTGGTCGCGGTCGGGGTCCGCCCGCGCGCCGGCCCGCCTCGCGAGCGCGTCGGGGTCGCGCTGCCCGTACGCGGTGCCCTCACCCGCCGATGAGTCGGTCATAGCCGGGGTACACGCGGTGTTCGGGTAAAAGTCTCGTTTCGGGGACACCGGGAGGACCCGGGGGCGGCGCGGCTCACTCCTCGCGCCCGACGAACGTCCGGTACTTCAGGTCGGACTCGCGGATCTCCTCGACGATCCGTTCGAGGATCACCTCCCGGGGGCGGTGGAGCCCGGAGATCCGCTCTTCGACGTCGGCGAAGCTCTCGAACGGGCCGCGCTTCCGCTCGTCTAAGAGGTCGTTCCGCAGCTTCTTGCCGATCCCCGGCAGCAGGTTCAGCTGGTGGAGCCGGAGGGTGATCGGCCCGGCCTCGTTGTAGAAGTCGACGAACCGCTCCTCGTCGGCCTCGACGATCGCCTCGACCGCGTACTCGACCTCCGCGGCCGCGTTCCTGGTGAGGTCGTCGAACGACACCTCGCGGTAGCGGCCGACGTCCGGGCCGTCGAGGGCGATCCGGTCGCCCACCGAGACGTCCGCGTCGCCGGCGAGCGTCAGTTCGTACAGCGCGAACGACGGCGCGCCGAGCGCGTACGCCACCGGCGACTTGCGGGACTGCGGGCGGTCGTCGTCGGGGCGCCCGTTCGGCAGCACGTCGAGCAGGACGGCGGTGGGGCCGCCGCCGTCGTCGCTCTGTTCCGCTCCGGCGTCCGCGGCGGCGCCACCCCCGTTCCGGTCGTCTGCCGGCGTCCCGTCGCCGTCGGCGTTGTCCATGTATCGTTTATCGCTCCGAGCGGTGAAAAAACCGCTGGCGAGGCGGGTCGCGGCGCGGCCGCCGACGGTCGGATTCAATAGCGTCGGGTGCGACGTGGTACCATGGCGAAACCGGACCCCGAGGAGCTGGTTCGACTCGTCGAGGCGTTTCCCGGACCGTCGGTCGAGGCGGACGGCCCCGACCGCGGCGGGCCGACTGAGGCGGCGGAGATCGGTCGGGTCGACGAGTTGCTCGACGGCGCGTACGGCGCCCTGACGCGGCGCTGGTACCCCGAGCTCCGCCGACGCGCCGCGGCGCACGCGGACGGCGACTGCCTCCGCGAGCGGGTGCTCGAACACGTCGAAGCGGTGCCGTCGTTCCGCCTCTCGGACGGGCCGACCGCGCTGACGGAGCGGCGCGAGGCGCTCGCGGAGGCGGCGGCGCTGACCGACGAGGTCCGCGAGATCGCGGAGTGGTACGGCACGCTCCGGTCGCGGCTGGAGGGCGACCGCGCGTCGCTGACGCGGGCCGAGCGCCTGCTCCACGACTTCGGCTACGCGCTGGCGCACGTCCTGTTCCTCGGGGCGTCGTCGCCGGGGGCCGTCGTCCGGCGGCTCCGGCTCGCGTACCGGTCGGTCGGCGTCCGGATCGACGAGACGGCCTCCGAGGGCGGTATCGAGGAGACGACGTTCACCTGTCCGTACCGGAACGTCGCGGCCGGGCGGTGCGGCGAGCGGTGGGTGTGTCACGAGAAGCTGGACCGCGTCGACGACGGCTACGTGTCGTACCTCGCGGAGCGCGGGATCAGCTACCAGCGGCCGCGGGGCTGTGCGGGCTCGGAGCAGTGCCGGTCGACGGTCGCCCGCGACGGGCCGGCGCGGTGGTGGCCCAAGACGCCCCCGGCCGCGGTCGGCGCCGACCCGTGACCCGCGACGGCGCGGCGGGCGGCCGGGCGGGTTCGGAGGCGCCCGCCGCGGAGTCGGACCCGCGTCGACTGCGTCGGGTCCGGCGCAGCTACGACGCGTGGGCCCGCGTCTACGACTGGTTCGCGCGGGCCACGGCGTCGGTCGGCGGCGTCCGCGCCGCCTGCGTCCGATCGCTCGACCTCGCGCCGGGCGACACCGTCGTCGAGTTCGGCTGCGGCCCGGGGGTGAACCTCCCCGCGCTCCGCGAGGCCGTCGGAGCGAGCGGCCGCGTCGTCGGCGTCGACGTCTCGACCCGGATGCTCGACCGGGCCGCGGGGCTCGTCGCGCGGCGCGGCTGGGAGAACGTCTCGCTCGTCGAGGCGGACGCCGAGCGCCCGCCGGTCGCGGCCGCGGACGCCGTCCTCGCGACGTTCGTCACGTCGCTTTTCCCCGACCCGTACGCGGTCGTGCGCCGCTGGTGCGACCTGGCGGACGCCGTCGTCGTCGCGGCGTTCGTCCCGGAGGGGAACCGCGCGGCGAACGCCGCGCTCCGGGCGTTCGTGGCGCTGAACGGGCGGCTCTTCGACGCCCGGACCGACGACCCGCTCGGGATGCTCGCGGAGCGGACCGCCGCGGCGCGGCGCGCGCTCGACGACGGCGCGACCGTGCGCGAGCGCGACCGGCGGCTCTTCGGAACGATCGTCGTCGAGGCCGGCCGCGATCGGTGACGCGCGGGGCCCGGCGCTCGGCCGGGGTCACTCGGAGACGGGGACGGAAACGACCGTCGCGTCGGCGGTCCGGATGACGCGCTCGGTCGTGCTGCCGAGGAGGTCGTCGGCCGCGGCGTCGAGGCCGCGCTTGCCCATCACGACCGCGTCGGCGTCGACCGCGTCCGCGTGCGCCGCGATCTCGTGGGCGGGGACCCCGGACTCGATCGCGGTCTCGCTGTCGATGCCCGCGTCCGCGACGGCGGTCGCGACCCGGTCGACCGCCGCCGCCAGCCGCTCGCGGCGCTCGGGGTCGTCCTCGTCGAACTTCTCCGGCTTCCCCGACCGCTCGTACATCGGAATCTCCTCGACGACGCCGAGGACGTGTACCGTCCCCTCCGCCGCCGTGATCTCGATCGCGTCGTCGACCGCGTCGAGGGCGGCGTCGCCCTCGCCGGTCGGCACGAGGGTGGTCTGGTACATGCGGCTCGACGTACGGGCGGAAATCTGAAAAAACGTGTCGGTGACCCGTCCCGCCGGGCCGGGTGGGACCCGCGGTCAGGCGTACTTCGCGACGACGTCGAGGATCTCGTCGAGCTCGTCGCCGTCGAGCGAGTAGCGCTCTTGGGCGAACACCGAGCGGAGCTCCGTGCGGTCCTCGGGGAGCAGGTCGGCGATCTTCACCGCGGTCGGCACGTCGATCTGGTCGAGCTCGGTGAGCTCCTCGACGAGCTCACGGGACTCGTCGGCGTCGAGGTCCGCGAACCGGTTGACGTGCTCGATCGCGCGGGCCAGCTCGTAGCGGAGGTCGCGGTCCTCGTCGGCTGCCCGCTCTTCTTCGATCTCCACGAGGATCTCCTTCGCCTCGGAGGTGGTGACGTACTCCTCGTCGAGCTTCTCTTTGAAGATCGTCATCTCAGTTCTGCTGCGCCCGCATGTGGGCGGCGGTGACGATGAGGGTCTTCGTCTTGCCGCCGTCCGGAATCTCGACTTTGAACGCTGACCCCTGCTTGCCGACGACGGTTCCGGTCCGGCCGTCGAAGCGGGGGTGGAAGCGGCCCTTGGGGACGCTCGGGTCGATCTTGAGGTGGACCTGCGACCCCTCGTCGAACTCCTGGATCGCTCGCTGCGGCGGGGAGGTGCCGCGGTTGCGGGGCTTGTTCGAGAGCTTGTCGCGAGTCGCCTTCTGCGGCCCATTGGAACTCGGCATGGTCTTGAGATACCTTCCGCTGCCGCCGTTATAAATCGTGCGTTACGACCCGCAGGACGTTGGCTCCTCACACACGCGGCGATCCGCGGGACCCGACGACGCCGGAACCGCTCGGTCGACGGGGCTTCGAGGACGCCGCGCTCGCGACCCGGTTTCTCGCGCGACCCGCTCCTCTCACCACCCGCTCCTCGCGCGGCCGGGTGCGCGCGACTACCAGACGAACCTCCCCCTTCCGAAAGGGCTAATCCCGGGAGTCCCTATCATGTTCGTAATGAGTCATCAGCTGCCGGACGTACAGGCGTCGTCCCCCGACGTCACCGTCGGGCTATCGCAGGTCGGCGTCACCGGCGTGGAGAAGCTCGTCAAGCTGGCGCGCGGCGACAAGCGCCCCATCGTTCTCATGGCGGAGTTCGAGGTGTTCGTCGACCTCCCGAGCGGGCGGAAGGGGATCGACATGTCGCGGAACCTCGCGACGGTCGACGAGATATTGGAAGACATCACCCGCGAAGAGGCGTACCGCGTCGAGGACGTCTGCGGCGACGCCGCCGAGCGGCTCTTGGAGAAGCACGACTACACGACCACCGCCGAGGTGTCGATGACGGCGGAGCTCGTCACCCGCGAGCACACGCCGGCGTCGGACATCGAGACCCAGAGCACGGCGACGATCGTCGCCAGCGCGACCGCCACCGAGGAGGGCACCCGCGAGGAGATCGGCGCCGAGGTCACCGGCATGACCGTCTGCCCCTGCTCGCAGGGGATGAGCGAGTCGCGGGCCCGCGAGAAGCTCGCCGAGCTGGGCGTCGACGAGGAGACGACCGAGGAGTTCCTCGACGCCGTCCCGCAACCGGGCCACTCCCAGCGCGGCCACGCGACCCTGACGATCACGACCGACGGCCACCCGGACGTGGACCTCCGGGACGTGATCGACGTCGCCCGCGACTCGATGAGCGCGCGCATCTACAACATGGCGAAACGGCCCGACGAGGACCACATGACCTACGAGGCCCACGCCGACGCGAAGTTCGTCGAGGACTGCGTCCGCGCGCTCGCCGAGGGCACCGTCACCGAGTTCCCGCACCTCTCGGACGACGCCGTGATCCACATGAAGCAGTCGAACGACGAGTCGATCCACCAGCACAACGCCCACGCCGAGCGCGAGGTCCGGCTGGGCGACCTCCGCGACGAGCTCGACCGATAGCCCGCCGCCACGGACTCAGAACGTCAGCAGCTCCGAGTCCGCCCAGCGCGGCTCGAACTGCTCTTTCACGCTCGTCGCGAAGTCGATGTCCTTCACGTCGATCATCGCGAACGGCTCGTCCGCCGACAGCGGGTGCGGGACCTCGATACACACCTCTATCTCGTCGAACACGTTGAACGTCCCGTCCACGTTCGGGGAGGTCCGGACCTCGAACCCGTCCACCTCGGCCAGCTCCGCGGTGTACCGGCGCCCGACGCTCCGCGGGAGCGCGTCGACCGTCGCCGGCGACAGCAGGACGCGGATCTCCACGCCGCGTTCGAGCGCGGACTCGAGCTCGGCGGTCACCTGCTCGCCGATCGTTCCGAGGTCGAAGCCGGTCGCCGGCGCGCCCGCGACCACGACGACCCGGCGCTCCGCGGCGGCGATCCGCTCTAAGAGGAGGTCCGTCGCCTCCTCGGCGCCGACGGCCGCGGTCCAGAACTGGCCGTCGACCGGCTCGCCGGCGTCGAGCTCCGCCGAGAGGTCGTCGACCACGGACTCGTACTGCTCGGCCTGCGTCCGCAGCTCCTCCTTCTTCTCGTCGAGCAGCCGGTCGAGCGCCGCGTCCGGCTCGACCGCGACGTACTTCTTCGGGCGGCTCGCGGCCTGACTGCGGACCAGGCTGTGTTGCTCCAAGCTGTTGAGCACGTCGTAGATCCGTCCCATCGGAACCTCGCTGGCCCGCGAGAGGTCCTTGGCCGTCGTCGGCCCGGTCCGAAGGAGCGCGCGGTACGCCCGGGCCTCGTACTCGGAGAGCCCCAGGTCGCGAAGAGATGCCATACGCTGGGATGCCCCGGCGCCCGTATAAACGCATCGTCCGTTTACGATCCGCGAGGTGCCTCGCGGGCGCCCGTCGAAGCGAGACCGCTGCCGCCGACGCGCCGATCCAGCCCGGTCCCGGATCTCAGGCGAGCACGTCGCCGACCCGGTCCATCAACTCGTCGGGCGTTTCCGCCGGCTCCGAGGCGCCGTCGCCGGCGAGGACGACCGCGGTCCCCTCGGGGACCGTCCGCGGCGCCGGCGCGTCGGCCTCGTGGGCGTTCGGCGCGACGACCTTCTCGTGGTCGGCGACCCGCCACGCGGCGCGGTGGAGGTCGCTCCCGGGCTCCGTCCCGACGGCGATGGCGGTCGTGCCGCGCCGGACCCGGGCCGCGAGGCTCCCGTAGGCGGCGACCTGAACGCTCAGCCGCTCGGTGGCGCCGGCGAACGCCTCGGCGGTCTCCCGCGCGACCTCGCGGTAGCGGTCCTCGCCGGTGAGCGCCGCGAGGTCGCAGAGCGCCGTCGCCATCTCGACGTTGGCGTCGAGCGGGCGGAACGACCGGTCGAGCAGCCCCGGGCCCGAGCGCGGGCCGTCGACGAAGGAGCCGTCGACGCGGAGCCGGTCGACCGCTCGGTCCGCGACCGCGCGGGCGACGGCGGCGCCCTCGCCGCGCACGCCGGCGGCGCGGACGTACGCGCCGACGACGCGGGCGGCGTCTTCGAGCAGGTCGGACTCGCCGGCCTCGTCGCTGCCGCGGTAGTGCGTCACCTCGCCGGCCTCGGCGTCGATCAGGTCGCGTTCGAGCCCGTCGAGGATGCGCCCGCCGTACTCGCGGGCCCGCTCGTCGTCGGTGTAGGCGGCCACCGCGAGGAGCGCGTCCGCGGCGAGCGCGTTGCCGCCCGCGAACACGGTGAGGTCGCGGCGGGGATCGTCCAGGTCGGCGCGGTCCTCGGCGGGGGCGGCGTAGTAGGCGCGGCCGAGCCCCGGGCCGAGGCTCCCGCCGACGCCGTAGCCCGTCCAGAGGTCGTCCGTGAGGAAGGAGACGGCGTCGAGCGCGGGGTCGAGGTAGGCCTCGTCGCCGGTGTAGAGGAAGGCGTTGGCGAACGCGCGGGTGACGGCGGCGTTCGTGTCGAGCGGCTTCTCGTAGGCCACGTCGCCCCAGTCCGACGTGTCCGCGTACCGGAAGAACCCGCCGTCGACGTCGTCGGTCAGGTGGTCGCGGACCGCGTCGAGCGTCCGGAGCGCCCGGTTCCGGTCGCGCTTCAGCGCGAACTCGACGGTGCGGGGGAGCGGGAACTTCGCGTCGGTCCCCCAGCCGGCGTGTTCGGCGTCGTACTTGGCCTCCAGCTGGCCCGCCAAGTGGCTCTCTATCGCGTCGGTCACCTCGCCGCGGGGCGGCAGGTCGGCGTCGAGCGCGCGGGGGACGCGCCCGGCCTCCCGACCCTTGTCGGCCCACATCTGCCGGACCGACTCGAGGACCTGCCGCATCCCGTCCACGTCGAGGTAGCCCGCGCCCGTCAGCAGCGTCCCCTCGGGCGTGAGGAAGGCGGTCGTCGGGAACCCGCCCATGTTGTACCGCTCGCGCACCCGCGGGCGGCGGTCGACGTCGACGCGGACCGGGACGAACCCCTCGTTGACGTTGGCCGCGATCCGCGGCTCCGCGTAGGTGATCGCGTCCATCTCGTGACAGCCCTCGCACCAGGTGGCCGACAGCGAGAGCAGCACCGGGCAGTCGCGCTCGTCGGCCTCGGCGAACGCCTCGGGGCCCCAGTCGCGCCACTCGACGCGGGTCTCGTCGCTCATATCCCCAGTCGGACTGGGGCGGGGGTAAGCGCTTCGAGAGCGGGCGGCCGGGGCGGGGAGCGGAGGGGACAGAGCGGCGGCTGTGCGGAAAACGACGGAGGGCGAGAGGAGGGCGCTGCGTCGGTGTCCACGCGACGTGTCGGCGTTCGGACGGGCGGTTCGGGCAGGGGTCCGGCGTCAGCGCTTGTAGTCGTGGCCGAGCGCGAGCGCGAGGGCGTTCGCGAACAGGAGGGCGACGAACAGGCGCCCGGTGCCGCCGTCAAGCCCCGAGTACAGCAGCACGGGGTACGCCGCCGGGATGGCGATGGCCGCCCAGAAGGCGGCCGCCTTGACGGTACCGGTCATCAGCCCGGCGAGCCGGTCGCCGGAGGCGATCTGGGTGGGAGCGGGGGTTGACATGGACACTTCCGCGTACGACGGGGACCCACATATACCCCGACGAGGGTTCGGCGAATTTCACGGCGTTTCTCGACCGATCGGGTCGTTTCACAACCGCCGCAGAAACGTTTTAACCGTTCATCGAGCCCGCTAATCCTTTGTTCTGGAATCGTCGCCGATCCGCGCGCTCCGGTCGCTCGCGGGGCGTCACGCGGGACCGACCGCGGCGCCCCGGCGAACGCGGCCCCGGACGACTGCCGCGGCACCAACCGCTTTGTCCGTCGGGCGGCGAGGGGGGGCATGACCGAGACCGATCGCCGCGACCGACGCGATGACCGGAGGGACCGAGACGACGCCCGCGCCGACGGCGGCCGCCCGCGGGTGGCGGTCGTCGCCTGCGGCGGCACCATCGCCTCGGAGCCCGGCGACGACGGCGCGGCGCCCGAGAAGACCGGCGAGGACCTCGTGGCCGCGGTGCCGGCCGTGTCGGACCACGCCCGGGTGACGACGACCGAGGTGTGCTCGCAGCCGGGGTTCGACGTGCGGTGGCGGGACGTGCTCGCGACCGCGGCGGCCGCCCGCGACGCGGTCGGCGAGGGGGCCGACGGCGTCGTCGTCACCCACGGGACGGACACCTTGGCGGACACCGCGTTCGCCCTGGACCTCCTCACGGACCTCGGCGCGCCGGTCGTCGTCACGGGCGCGCAGCGCCGCCTCGACGAGCCCTCCAGCGACGTCCCAGCGAACCTCGCGCTCGCGGTCCGGGCTGCCGCGGACGCCCGGTTCTCGCGCGGCGTTCACGTCGCGTTCGACGACGAGCTCCACGCCGCCCGCGACGTCGTGAAGGGGCACAGCAACGCGCTGTCGACGATGACCTCGCCGGGGACGGGGCCGGTCGCGACGTTCACCCGCGACGCCTCGCGGCTCGTCCGTACCCCCGAGCGCGGCGTCGCGGTCGACCCGCTCGCGGACGCGATCGAGGGCCCCTCCGACGTGCCAGAGGTCCCGGTGATCCACTCCGGGACCGGCGTCGGTGCGGGCGCCCTCGAACGCGCGCTCGACGCCGGCGTCGGCGGAGTCGTCGTCGAGGGGACGGGCCTCGGCAACGTCACGGCGGCGCTCGGCGACGCGCTCGGCGAGGCGGTCGCGTCCGTGCCGGTCGTCGTCGCCGGCCGCCCGCCGGCCGGGCCGACGGAGCCGGTGTACGGGACGCCGGGCGGCGCCGTCACGCTCGCGGACCACGGCGCGACGTTCGCCGGCGACCTCCCGGCCGCGAAGGCGCGGGTCGCGCTCGCGCTCGGCCTCGCCGCCGGCCTCGACGGCGAGAGGATCGAGGCGCTGTTCGCGCCGGCGTGAGACGGCCGCGGGCGCGCTGAAGAGGCGGAATCGCCTGCCGGTGTCGGTCAGACGTTTGTTTTCGTTTACACGAGACCCTTATGTACCGCCCGCGTATGTGGAGGTATGAGTCAGCTCACGCGACGAGCGGCCCTCTACGGCGTCGCCGGCGGCGTCGCCGCGCTCGCGGGGTGTACCGAGGCCGGCGTCCCGGCGGACGGGAGCGGGACCGACGGCGGCGGAACCGACGGAGACGGCGGCGACGGGGCCGACAGCGACGACGAGGAGGTAACGACGGTCGTCCGGCAGGTCGGTGCCGCCCTCTCGGGCCCCGCGTGGGACCGGACCGAGCGGCGCGGCTTCTGCACGCTGATCACCGAGGAGGGGGAGGCCTCGTGGCTCCTCGACGACGCGCCCGAAGCGGTCCGCGCGTTCGTCGAGGAGACCGACTTCGCGGCGTCGGTGCTCGTCTACGTCGAGTCCGTCGGTCCCGACACCTGTCACGACGAGATCACGTTCGATAGCACCGGCATGGGCGTCGAGGACGGGACCTTCGTCGCGGACGCGACGGTCCGGGGGCCGGGGAGCGACGACGTCGCCTGCGGCGACGCGATCACCTACTCGGCCGCGCTGATCCGGGTCACGAGCGACCCGCTCCCCGACGCGGCCCGGCTCTCCGTCACCGACGGCTGGGGCGAAACGGGGACGGTGCGCGACGGCGAGGGCGTCCCGGACTCGGACCGGCTCGCCGGCGGGATCTGTTCCGCCGGGGACCACTCGGCCGTTCCTGTTTCGGCCGAAAACGACGTGTAGCGGCCCGCTCCGCGCCGCTGCGCGAGGGCGCGACCCGCGGACGACGCCCGCGCCCGGTTCAGGCCCGTACTTCGATCAGGAGGTCCGTCTCGGGCGACTCGCCCATCCGCTCCCGGACGCGGTCCCACGAGAGGTCGGTGCGGGCGGTCACCGATTCGGTGGCGACGGCGCCGCAGGCGTTGCCGACGAGTATCGACGCCTGATAGTCGCGCGGGTCGTGCGAGAACCCGTCGCCGGTGATCTCCGGCTCGCGGAGCGCGGCCGCGAGGAACCCGGCCGCGAAGGCGTCGCCCGCGCCGGTCGTGTCGACCGGGTCGGCGTCGAACCCCGGGTGCGAGACGCTGCCGTGCGGCGTCCGCACCGTCGCGCCCTCGTCGCCGAGCTTGATCGCGACGACGCGGTCGTCCGGCTCCCACGGGTCCACGTCGGTCGCCGCGTCGAGCGCGTCGGCCTCGCGGTCGTTTACGAAGAGCACGTCGCTCGCGTGGAGCGCGGCGTCGAACTCGCGGTCGGCGACGCGGCGACCGGGGTCGAAGCTGCGGGTCGCGCCCGCCTCCGCCGCCGCGGTCGCGAGCGCCGCGGCGGTCTCGGGCTGCTGGCCGGTGAGGTGGAGGTGGTCGGCGGCCGCGAGCGTGTCGCGGTCGAGCCCGGCCGCGGAGAACGACTCGTTGGCGCCGTCGTTCGCGAGCATGAGCAGCTCGCCGCCGCCGTCGACGATGACGTACTTCACCGAGGTTGGCTCGTCGGCGTCGACGAGCACCTGTCCGGGGTCGACGCCGGCGCTCGCGAGTTCGCGCAGCGCCAGCGCGCCCGACTCGTCGCCGCCGACGCTGCCGTAGACGACCGACTGGCCGCCGAGGTCGACGAGCCCGACCGCGACGTTCGCCGCGCTGCCGCCGCCGGACTGTTCGAGCCGGTCGATCCGCGTCTCGCCGTCCGGCTCGGGGAGGCTGTCGACGTGGATCGTCACGTCCCAGTTGATGTGGCCCGCCGAGACGACCTTCGGCACGCGGTCGGCGTCGTCCGGGGTCAGGTCCGGGTCGCGATCGATCGCGGGGTCGACGTCGTCGTCGGAGGCGGCGTCGGCGGCGGTCCCGTTACCGGCGTCGCCGTGGGTGTCCGCGTCGCCGTCGGCGTCGCTCGCGTCGCCGGAGGGGTCGCCTTCCCACTCGTCGACCTCGCTTTCCCACTCCGCGACGGTCTCGTCCCAGTCGTCGACGCCCTCGCCCTCGGCGGGGTTGGCGTCGTTGGAGGGATCGCCGTCGGCCGGGTCGCCCGCCGGCGGGTCGTCGCCCGGAGCGCCGTCGCGCCCGCTCATGGCTCGGCCCACGGCTCGGCGGCGCCCTCGCCGAACAGCTCCCGCATCAGCGTCACGATGCTTTCCGGGGGGAACTGGCCGTGCTCGGTGACGATCGCGTCCATGTACCGCGGCGGCGTCACGTCGAACGCGGGGTTCTCGACGGTGATATCGCCGATCGCGTCGCGCGTCCCCGGCTCGATCACCTCCTCCTCCGAGCGCATCTCGATCTCGACGGTGTGGCCCGTCAGCGTCTCCGGGTGGAGCTTGATCGTCTGGGCCGCGGTCATGATCGGGACGCCGCGCTCGCGGGCGTTGACCGCGAGCCCGGAGGTGCCGATCTTGTTGATCACGCCGCCGTCCGCGGCGATCGAGTCGGCGCCGACGACGACGTGGTCGACCTCGTCGAGGTAGCGCCGCGCCGCGGAGTCGACGATGAGCGTGACCGGAACGCCCATCTCGCGGAGCGCCTCGGTCGTGATGTGGCCCTGCTGGCGCGGGCGCGTCTCCTTGACGACCGCCGAGATCGACTTCCCCTGTTCGACGGCCGCCTCGATGCACGCCAGCGCGTCGGTGGAGTGGCAGTGGGTCATCACCGTGTCGCCGTCCGCGAGGCGGTTCGCGCCCACCTGCCCGAGGTCCTCCTGCGCGCGGTCGAGCTGGTCGACGAACGACTCGCTGGCGTCGACGATGCTCCGACGGAGCCGGTCGACCGAGTCGCCCTCCATCCGCTGGAGGACGTAGCGGAGGGCGTTCGGCAGCGACACCGCTGTCGGGCGCGTCTCGCGGAGCGTCCGCGCCGCGGCGCGCATCGACGCGCGGAACGCCTCGGGGTCGCTCGCGGTCGCGTCCGCCTCGGCCGCGGCGGCGGCCTGGTCGGCGAGCGCCTCGGCGGCGGCGGAGGCGATGGTGGCCGCGCCGCGGATCTCCATGGTCGCGATCGACTCGGCGGTCTCGCGGACCGCCGGCGACGGCTCAGTATCTGTCATACCGATCCGGTAGCCGCCCGTGTATTTATAGAACCGGCCGACCGGCGGCGAAGACGGCGCCGGCGCCGCCCGGTGTCGGGCCGCTCTGCTCCACGTTGGGGCGCTCTGCTCCGCGTCAGCCCGCTCTACTCCGCGTCGGGCTGCTGCCCGTAGCTCTCGAAGCGCTCCTCGACCGTCGCCATCTGCTCGTCGGTGAGGACGTGCGGCTCGCCGACGGCGGACGCGCGCAGGTAGAGCCGACAGATGTCCTCGACGTGGCGGGTGTTCTCGACCGCCGTCGCCACGTCGGGGCCGGTGACGACGAGCCCGTGGTTCGCTAAGATTGCGGCGTCGGAGTCGGCCTCGGCCATCGCGGCGACGACGTTCGCGGCCAGCTCCTCGGTGCCGTACGGCGCGTAATCCGCCAGCGGGACCTCTCGGCCCACCGCGGCGATCATGTAGTGGATCGGCGGGAGCCGCCGGTGGAGCGTCGCCATCGTCGTCGCCCACGGCGAGTGGGTGTGGACGATCGCGCCGGGCCGGTCGTGTTGGTAAATGCCCGTGTGCATCGGCACCTCGCTCGACGGCGCCATCCGGCCGGCGAGCCGCTCGCCGTCGAGCGAGACCACCGGCACGTCGACCGCGTCGAAGGAGTCGTACGGGACGCCGGTGGGCGTGACGGCGACGCGGTCGCCCTCGCGGACGCTCAGGTTCCCGGTCCGGCCGGGCGTCAGGTCCGCGAGCGCCGGCGCGTACTCGACGACCGCCTCGCGCGCCTCGCGCAGGAGGTCCGGGTTCGCGTCCAGGTCGGAGCCGGCGCCGGAGCCGTCGGGGCTCACGCCGCCACCTCCGTCAGGTCGGCGAAGGCGTCGAGCCGGTGGTCCGGGCGCTGTCGCGCCGGGAGGTCCGCACTGGGGGGCGCGTCGCCGTCGGCGACGAACAGCGCCGAGTCGATGCCGACGGCGTCCGCGCCGGAGACGTCCGTTTCGACGTTGTCGCCGACGGCCAGCGCCTCGCTCGGGCGGTGGTCGAGCGCCGCGAGCGCGGTCGTGAACGGGAGCGCGCTCGGCTTCTCGCGGCCCACCTCCTCGGAGGTGACGAGCAGGTCGATCCGGTCGTCGATCCCGAGGCGCACGAGCTTGCGAAGCTGGACTCGCGTGGTGAGGTTCGTCACGACCGCGACGTCGGCCCCCGCCGCGTCGAGGGCGTCGAAGACCGCCTCGACGCCGTCACAGAGCGACATCGCGCCGAGGAAGCCGTTCCAGTAGGCGTCGCCGGCCGCCAGCGCGCCCGCGGGGTCGGGCCCGCCGGCGTGCCGGGACAGCCCGCGCTTGAAGTAGACGTGTCGGGAGTGCGAGGCCGCGGTGCCGCCGGTCTCGCGCTTCGTCTCCCGCCGCCCGGTCGCGTACAGGTCGTCGAACGCCGCGCGGTCCAGCTCGTACCCGCGCTCGCGGAGGGCGTCGAGCGCGGCCCGCTTGCCCGCCTCGTTACAGGGGGCGTACGGGTACAGCGTGTTGTCGAGGTCGAAAAGCACTGCCTCGTAGCTCATGCCCGTACTGCGCCGGGCGGCGACTTAAGCGTGGTTCGACGCGCCGACAGGGCGGCGCGGCGGCGGAGCAGCGGCGCGGCAGCAGAGCAGTGGCGCGGCAGGGCGGCCGTCGCTCCCGGAGATCGGGCGCCTACTGCTCGTTCATCGCCTCGCTGGCGATGTTGCGGCCGCGGGAGTTGAGCGCGACCTCGCGGCGGATCCGGACCTCCTCGACGACCTCTAACTCGACGAGCCGCTCGAACGTCTCCTCCACGTCGTCGACGTCCATCCCGAGGAACGAGGGGATCTCGAACGGCGAGACGCCGGAGTACAGCGCCATCAGCACCTCGCGGTCGCGGCTGGAGAGGTCGACGTTCGTCGACGAGCGCTCCTCGCCCTTCCGGAGCCACGACTCGACGAACCGCATCCGGCTCGGCTCGCCGGCGACGTGCGTCTCGATGCTCGTCCCCTCGTCGTCGGTGTGCGACACCTCGATGACGGGCTTCTTCTCGCCGTTCACCGTGCGCTTCGCGGCGTCGAGGCCGCTGATGTCGTCGAGGTCGAACTTCACGAACGCGCCGCGCTCTAGGGCCGCGTTGAGCCCGTTCTCGTCGATCTTCACGCGGGCCTGCTCCCACTCGGTGTCCTGGACGACGCCCCCCTCGATGGCGGGGTGTTTCGCCATCACGGTCTTCTGGTCGAGCAGCGCGCGGTACACGTCACGCTCGAACAGCTCGTGGTCCGAGGCGGCGACGAGCAGCACCTGCTCGCCGAGGTCGAAGCTCACGTAGTTGGAGACGCGCGCGACCGACTGGTTCGCGTCGTGGCGCCCGCCGAGCCGCTCCAGCTTCGACAGCGGGACGGTCCGCTTCCCGTCGTTGCCGGCCAGGATTAGCCGCCGGTTCGAGAGGAGGACGCGTCCGGGCGTCCACGACACGTCGCTCACCTTGCGGCCCTCGCGGACCGCGACGGCGAACTTCGCCTGCGTGTCCGTGATCTTGTACTCGCCGTCCTTCTGCGCCATTTAGGGACCCCCCGCGCGGAGCTTCGAGACCGCCGAGAACACGCGCTTCCTGACGGCCTGGCTGTCGTCGTCGGCGTACTCTTCGAGCCGGTTGAGCGTCTCCTGCCCGCCGATCTGTCCGAGGACGAACACCGCCTTCGCGCGGGCGTCATCCGGGTGTTCGGGCCCGAGCCTGTCGAGCAGTCGGTCCTCGGCGACCGGGCCGCCGAGGCTCTTCAGGCTCGTGGCCGCGAACTGCGCGGTCTGCGGGTCGTCGTCCGCGAGCGCGTCGGCGAGCGCCTCCACCGCCGCCGACGCGTCCGGGTCGGCCACGCGCCCGAGGATCCACGCCGCGTTCCGCCGCTGGCGGGACTGCCGGCCCTCGGTGAGGATCTCGACCAGCGGCTCGACGACGGTCGCGTCGTCGGCCGCCTTCAGCTCCGAGACCACCTGGTCGCGGACCGCGTGGCTCTGCTGGGTCGGCACGTTCGAGAGCAGTTCGATCACCGAGTAGACGGCGGCGTTGCGGACGACCCCGCTCTCGTCGCCGAGCGCCCGCGCGAGCGGCTCGACCGGCTCCGGGGTGCTCGCCTTCCCGAGCGCGCCGGCCGCGATCCGGCGGATCGACTCGTCGCCGTCGTCGAGCAGGTCGAGGAGGGGCGACAGCGCCTCGTCGGTCCCGATCGTGCCCAAGGCGTTCGCCGCGGCGCGCCGGACCCGCGGCTCAGCGTCGTCGAGGCGCTCTCGCAGCCCCGGGATCGCCCGGGGGTCGGCGAAGGTCCCGCAGGCCTGCGCCGCGCGGAGCCGGACGCGGGGGTCCTCGTCGTCGAGCGCGGTGACGAGCGGTTGGAGGCCGCTCGCGTCGTCGAGGCGCCCGAGCGCGTTCGCCGCCGCCATCCGGAGCTCCGGGCGGTCGGCCTCCAGCGCGCGGGCGAACTTCTGGGCGGTCACCCACTCGGCCTCCGAGTCGCTGCGGCCCCCCGTCAGCTCCTCGAGGAGCTGTTGGAGCGCGGCCTCGCCGATCTCGTCGAGCGCGTCGACCGCGGCCCCGCGGACCTCGGGGTCGTCGTCCGTCGTCGCCGCGCGGAGCAGCGCGTCGACGGTCGCCTGATCGCTCTCGTCGGCGATCTCCCCGAGGAACTCGGCGGCGCGCCTCCGGACGGCCGCGCTGTCGCTCGCGAGCGCGTCTCGGATGCTGTCTACGTTCCCGTCCCGAGCGTGCTGGTACAGCGACATCAGCGCCTCCCGAACACCCGCCGTCGCTTGTCGATTGGTTCGTAGCGGTCGCTCCGGTCCGGGGGGACGCTCTCGGTCATCCCTAAGACGAGGACGCCGTCGTCGGCGAGCGACGCTTCCAACGTGTCGAACAGGGCCGACTTGTGGTCGACGTCGATGTAGATGAGCAGGTTCCGGCACAACACCACGTCGAACGGGTCGCGGGCGCCGTCGCGGATCAGGTCGTGCGTCTCGAAGTCGACGAGTCGCTTGACCGCGGCACGGACCTGGAACGTGTCGCCGTCGCGCTCGACGTAGCGGTCCGGATCGGAGAGCGGTTCGAGCTCCTCGGCGATGTCGGTCGTCCGCGTCGTGTGGTAGACGCCGTCACGGGCGTTGTCGAGCGCCTCCTCGCTGATGTCGGAGCCGAGCACCTCCACGCGCGACTCGTCGATCTCGGGGTCGTCGCAGGCCAACATCGCGACCGAGTACGGCTCGCGGCCGTCCGCCGAGGGCGCGGACCAGACGCGCACGCGCCGCTGGTCCGCGGTCCGCTCGCGCAGCACGTCGCGGAGCACGTCCCACATCTCCGGGTTGCGGAAGAACTCCGTCACGTTGATCGTGAGCGCGTCCATCAGCGCCTGCCGCTCCTCGGCGTCCTCGCGGAGGATGCGCTCGTACTCGGCGTGCGACTCGGTGTCGCGGCGGCGCATCCGCGCCGTGATCCGGCGGTCGAGGTACGACTCGTTGTAGTACCCCGGCTCGAACGGGACCGTGTCGTCGATCTGGCGGAGCACGCCTTCGAACGCCGTCTCGCCGTCGTCCGTCGACCGGCTCATAGGCTCACCACGTCGAGCACGGCCACGACGTCGCCGTCGCCGAGGACCGCCGTGCCGCTGAGGCCCGGCGTCCCCGAGAGCGGGCCGTCGAGGGGTTTGACGACCACTTCCTCCTGGTCTAACACCGCGTCGCAGTGGAGCGCGACCTGGCGCGTCTCCTCGCGGATGCGGACGAGCATGCCGTCGTCGGTCGGGTCCCCGCCGGGCTCGTCGGCGGAGTCGGCCGCCGTGGGATCGGCCGGGACGAACCCGTCGTCGCCCGGCTCGTCGACCGCGACGCCGCCGTCCGCGGCGGGCGACTCGGTCGGGGTCGACTCGGCCGCCGTCGCGTCTATCTCGCCGAGCCGCTCGTTCAGCCGGACGACCGGGTAGAGGTCGTCCTCGTGTCTGACGACCTCGTCGCCGTGGACCTCCTCGACGTCGTCGGCGCGGGCGACCTCCGCGATCGACTTGATCGGGATGCCGTACTCCGTGCCGCCGACGTCGACGAACATCACCTTCACGATGGCGACGGTGACGGGCAGCCGGAAGCGGACCGTGCTCCCCTCGCCCGGCTCGCTCTCGATCGAGACGGAGCCGTCGAGGTCGCGGGCGGTCGTCCGGACCACGTCCATCCCGACGCCGCGGCCGGAGACGTCGGTGACCTCGTCCGCGGTGGAGAAGCCGGGGTGGAAGACGAGGTCGTACACCTCGCCGTCCTCCATCGCCTCGACCGCCTCGCGGCTCTTGACGCCCTCGTCGACCGCCTTGTCGCGGAGCTGGTCGGGGTCGAGTCCGCTCCCGTCGTCCGAGACCTCGATGATCACGTGGTCGCGCTCGCGCTCGGCCGTGAGCTCCACGCGACCGGTCGGGTCCTTGCCGGCGGCCTCGCGCTCCTCGGGCGGCTCGATCCCGTGGTCGACCGCGTTCCGCAGGACGTGGACGAGCGGGTCGCGCATCTCCGTGAGGATCGTGCGGTCCAACTCCACGTCGTCGCCCTCGATCTCGAAGTCGATCCGCTTGTCGAGGTCCCGCGAGATGTCGCGCACGAGCCGCGGGAACGAGTCGGACACCTGCGAGAACGGGATGAGCCGCATGTCCATCGCCGTGTCCTGGAGGCTGGAGGCGAGCTTGTCGAGCTCGTCTAAGGCGTCGGACTCCGCGTCCGTCCCCTCTATCTCCCGGCGGAGCTTGATCCGGCTCGTCACCAGCTGCTCGACGAGGCCGTACAGCTCGTCGACCTGGTCGACGTCGACGCGGATCGACTTGATCTCGTCGCCGGACTTGGAGTCGGACCCCCCGGCGGAGCCGGAGTCGCCGCCGTCGTCGGACCGTTCGTCCGCCTCGTCGGCCTCCTCGTCCGAACTCGCTTCATCGGCTGCTTCGGCGGGCGTCGGGTCGGCGGCCGCGTCGTCGTCGTCGGCCGGGTCGCCCCCCGCTGCGTCGTCCGCTGCTGTGTCGTCCTCCGCCGCATCGCCCGCATCGGCGTCGACCGACTCGGGTTCCTCGTCGTCCGCGTCGCCCGAGTCGCCGACCGCGACGGCGGCGACCGACTCGACCTGCGTGAGCGCCCGGAGCCCCTCTGCGACGACGTCGGGGTCGGCGCCGCCGACGAAGGCGTCGAACGACTCGTCGTACTCGCCGTCCTCCAGCGCCTCCGGCGACGGGTCGGTCGCGTGGCCGTCGAACTGCTCGTCGAGGGCCTGGAGGACGAGCGCCGCGTCGACGCCCGGCATCTGGGCGTCGCCGATCGTCACGTCCGCGTACGCGACCGGGTCCGGCAGGTCGGCCGCGCCCGCCGGCGGCTCCGGCACCGAGAGGTCCGGGGCGTCGTCGGCGTCGCCGCCGGAGTCGCCGTCGTCGGGCTCCTCGGCGTCGGCGTCCTCGGCATCAGCGTCTTGATCGTCGGCTTCTGCCGCGTCCTCGCTTCCGCCGTCGGCGCCGTCCCCGCCGCCGACGGTGCCGTGTTCCTCCATCTCGCGCAGCCGCGATTCGAGGTCGGAGGGGTCCGTCGACACCTCGCCGGCGTCGGCGATCTCCTCGACCATCGCCTCGACGGCGTCGACCCCTTCGAAGAGGAGGTCCATCAGCTCCGGCGTCACCTCGCGCTCGCCCTGTCGGACCGCGTCCAGCAGGTCCTCCAGCGCGTGCCCGAAGTCGGAGACGTCCTCGTACCCCATCGCCGCCGCGTTCCCCTTCAGCGTGTGGGCGACGCGGAACACGTCGTCCATCGCCTCGGCGTCCTCGGGGTCGGCCTCCAGAGCGAGTAAGGCGTTGTTGAGGTCGGTGATGCCGTCCTCGGCCTCGGCGACGAACGCCGCGCGGTGGGAGTCCATCAGGCCTCACCCCCGACTATCGCGCCGGCCACGTCGTCGAGGTCGTACACCGCGTCGACCCCGCCGGTCTCGACCGCGCGCTTCGGCATCCCGTAGATGACGCAGGTGTCCTCGCTCTGCGCCAGCGTGCGCGCCCCGGCGTCGGCCATCGCGCGGACGCCCTCGGCGGCGTCCGACCCCATCCCGGTCAACACGACGCCGACGAGCGGGTCGTCGACCACCTCTGCGGCTGACCGCATCGTCACGTCGGCCGCGGGGGTGACGGTGTGGGTGTCGTCGTCCGCGTCGAGTTTGACGCGGAGCCGGCCCGCCCGGTAGCTGTCGATCACCGTGTGGCTCCCGCCGCGGGCGACGAGCGCCTCGCCGGCGCCGATCCGCGCGCCGTCGCTCGCCTCCCGCACGTCGTACGCGGAGGCGGCGTCGAGCCGCTTCGCGAACCGCGAGGTGAACGCCTCCGGCATGTGCTGGACGATCACCACGCGGCAGTCCGCCATCGGCAGCGCCGACAGCACGCGCTCGACCGCGTTCGGGCCGCCGGTCGAGGCCGCGATCACCACTGTCAACGGTTCGTCGACGGCCGCTCCGTCCGCGTCGGAGCCCGCGTCCGGCGACCGCGACGCCGCCCCGCTGGGGTCGTCGCGCTCCCGGGTCGCGGCGTCGAGGTCGGCGCCCGCGACCGAGCGTACCGCCTCCACGAGCCGGTCGGACTCCCGCGAGACGCCGGTCGACACCTCGCCGCCGGGCTTCGCGAAGAAGTCGACCGCCCCGCGGTCCAGCGCCTCGAATGTGACCTCCGCGCCCTCGTCGGTGTGCGCCGACAGCATCAACACCGGCGTCGGCGTCTCCTCCATCAGCCGCTCGACCGCTTCGAGTCCCCCCATCCCGGGCATCTCCACGTCCATCGTGACGACGTCCGGACGGGTCTCGGCGACCACCGAGAGCGCCTCTTCACCGTCCCCCGCCTCGCCGACGACCGCGACCCCGGCGTCGCTCAGGAGGTCGCTTATCAGCCCCCGCATGAACGGGGAGTCGTCGACGACCACCACCCGCGGCGACCCGTCCCGACCGCCGCGCCGATCCGTCGTCCTGCTCATGTCACAGGGCGGGCGCAGAATCAGCATAAATCCACGGACCCAGTAATCACCCCTGATAATTCAGGGAACACGGTTATTTGTCGGTTTACCGCAGGTGTGGGCATGGCAGCCACAGAGGCGGAGGCCGAACCGACCAAGGTGTTGGAGTTCGGGCTAGGCGACGGGACGTACTGTCTGGACATCGGCGTCATCGACGAGATCGTCGACGCGGGCGAGCTCACGCGGATCCCCAACTCGCCGGACCACGTCGAGGGCGTGATGGACCTCCGCGGCCGGACGACGACGATCGTCGACCCGAAGACCCTGTTCGACATCGAGGGGGACGGGAAGCGCGAGCGGATCGTCGTCTTCGACGACGCCGAGATCGACGAGGGCGGCACCGTCGGCTGGATGGTCGACGAGGTGTTCCAGGTCCGCGACGTCTCGCCCGAGGACGTCGACCGGGGCACCACCGTCGAGGACGAGGGCGTCCGCGGCATCGTCAAGTCCGACGACCGGTTCGTCGTGTGGGTCTCGCCGGACGTCGACGACGCGCTCGCCGCCGACCTCGACGACGTCGACGCCGCGGAGGCGTAGACGGCGGATCCGGCCGTCGGCCGCGCCGGGCCGCCGCGGCCGATCGGTTCTCACCCGTGAGAACCGGGTGCCAACGCTTATCAGCGGCCCAACGTGTCACGTACGTATGCGCGTCTCAAGCGGCGTCCCGGGGTTCGACGGCCTCGTCGACGGCGGGTTTCCCGACGGTCGGCTGTACGTGGTGAGCGGGCCGCCCGGGAGCGGCAAAACGACCTTCTGTTCGCAGTTCGCGGCCCAGGGCGCCCGGAACGGCGAAGACGTCCTCTACATCAGCATGCACGAGACCAAGGAGGGGATTCGCGAGGACATGAGCGGCTACGAGTTCGGGTTCGACCGCGCGCTCGACTCCGACCGCGTCACCTTCCTCGACTCCTTCTCGTCGGACGGTCGCCGTTTCTTCGGGCTCCCCGGCGACCGCCGCGACCGGTCCGGCGTCACCAACCGGCTCACCGGCTTCATCAACTCCCGCGACATCGACCGGGTCGTCTTCGACTCGACCATGCTGTTGCGGTTCCTCCTCGACGACGACGAGGACACGATGATCCAGCTGCTCTCCTCGCTGAAGCGGACCGACGCCACGACGCTCCTGATATCGGAGATGACCGACCCGAGCGCCTACTCGGAGGAGCACTACCTCGCGCACGGCGTCGTCTTCATGCACAACTACCTCGAGGACGAGGGGATGCGGCGCGGGATCCAGGTACTGAAGATGCGAGGGACGGACGTCGACACCGACATCCAGGACGTGGAGTTCACCGACGTGGGGCTCCGCGTGGGCTCGGCAGCGACGGTGACGCACTGATGTACGCCCGCACGTTCGGCACTGAGTGGGACGACCTCTCCCGGGAGGAGGCCGTCGAGCGCGCCTTCGCGCTGGGCGTGGCGTCGTGCGTCGGCGACCCCCGGCCGGCGGAGCTGGACCGCGTGCTCCGGGATTTCGACGGCGAGTACGACCGAAGCATCATCCAACTGGCGTACGACCAGGGCCGGACGAAGGCGCTCGAAGCGACGGCGGAGCGGGACGACCCCGAGGCCGACGAGGTCTGGGCGGAGCTGGTCGACGGGCTCGGCGAGCCGCGGGAGTCGCCGGTGCCCGCCGCGCTCCCCGGTGCGATACGCGAGTTGACACTTACCGACGAACCGCCGGAGGGCCCGCCGTCGTCGCTCGACCTCCCCTCGATGCTGCGGAAGTGATCCCTCGGAAGGGTTTTACCCCGCACTCTCTCACACTCGACACATGACCGTGCTTCCCGACGCTGTCCGCGGTGCCGACAGCGTCCTCATCAGCGGTCCCCCGATGAGCGGGAAGTACGACCTGTTCAACCGGCTGCTCGCGGCGTGGTCCGACGGCCCGGTCGTCATCTCGACGGGGCGGACCGCGGAGAAGGTCCGCGACGACTACGAGGGGCTGACGGGACGCGACGGCGACGACGTGGTCGTCATCGACTGCGTCACCCACGAGCAGGGCGACAAGCGCGAGGACACCCCGACGACGAAGTACGTCGCCAGCGCGGGCAACCTCACCGACATCGGGATCAAGTTCACCGACGTCGTCGAGTCCTCGGCGGGCCGCGACCGCGCCGTCGGCGTCTACTCGCTCTCGCAGCTACTCATGTACTGGGAGCCCGAGCGGATCTACCGGTTCACCAGGGTGATGACCTCGCAGACCTCCGGCGAGGGGTGGCCGTTCGTCGGCGTCGTCGGCTCGACCGCCCACGACGAGCAGGTCGTCCACACCCTCCACGAGCCGTTCGAGGTCGTCGTCGAGACCCGCGTGGACGACGACGACCGGGAGTTCCGCGTCCGCGGCCGGGTCGGCAAGCCCTCCGACTGGCGGCCGTTCTGAGCCGCCTCCGAGCCGCCCCCTCGGCGACGCTCCGGTCGGGCGTCGGCCCCGCCTCACCCGACCAGTTCGAACGCCGCGCCGATCGGCGGCGCGTCGACGAGCCCCCAGTAGACGAACCGGTAGCTCCCGGGGCCGAGCGGCGGACAGACCGCCAGGTCGACGCCGTCGACGGCCTCGGCGATGCCCGACTCGGTCAGCGTGACGTCCCAAGCGTACGCCGAACTCGTGTCGAGCGTCGACTCGCTCCGGGGGAGTTCGGCCGCCCGACCGGTCGTCGACCCGCGGACGTCGAGCCACCCCTCGCCCGTCTCGCGCTGGATCGAGTAGGCGGCCTCGCCGCGCGTTGGCGTCGGGGCGTCGCCGGTGTTCCGGAGGACGAGCCGGAACGACTGGCCGTACGTCTCGGCCGTCCCCTCGGAGGAGAGCTCCACGGTGGTCTCGCCCGTCTCGACGAGGGTCTCGGTGACCGGCGCCTCGAACGGCCGATCGAGGCGGACGAACCCGTCGTCGTCGCAGGTCAGCGTCGCCGGCGTGCCCTCGGGACCCTGCGGCCCGTCGCCCGCGGCGAAGTCGAGGCAGCCCGCGGTCGCGAGGGACAGGGCGAGCGCGCCCCCGGCGAGCGCGTCGCGTCGCGTGTGGTCCATACGGGGCGAACGGGCGCCACCGCCATGAACCGCACGCGTCGTCGCGGCGGGCTCCGTCCCGTCGCTCCCGGCGGGCGGCCGCGGCGGTTCGGAACCGCTTTCCCCTCGGCCGGCGGATGGCCTCGCATGGAGCTGTTCGGATCGAGCGGCATCCGCGGGGTCGCGCTGCGGTACCTCACGCCCGCGCTCGTCCTCGACATCGCGAAGGCGGCCGGGACGGTGTGGGACGCCGACCGCGTCGCCGTCGCCCGGGACACGCGGACCACCGGCGAGCTGTTCGCGAACGCGGCCGCGAGCGGGCTCGCCGCGGTCGGCTGCGACGTCGACCGCCTCGGGGTCGTCCCCACGCCGGCGGTCGGCAACTACTGCGAGTCGGCGAGCGTCCCCGCCGTCCTCGTCACCGCCTCGCACAACCCGCCGGAGTTCAACGGGATCAAGCTCGTCGGCGACGACGGCGTCGAGCTCTCCGTCGACGTGTTAGAGCGGATCGAGCGGCGCGTCCTCGACGACGAGTACGACCACGCCGACTGGCGGTCGGCGGGCGCGACGACGCCGGTCGAGGGGGTCGTCGACGACTACGCGGCCCAGCTGACCGCTGCGGTCGACGCCGAGGCGGTCGCCGACGCCGACCTGACGGTCGCGGTCGACCCGGGCCACGGCGCCGCGTCGGTCGCGTCTCCGCGGATCTACCGCGAGCTGGGTTGCGAGGTGCTGACCGCGAACGCGACCCCGGACGGGCGCTTCCCCGGCCGCGACTCCGAGCCGGTGCCCGAGAACCTCGCGGACCTCTCGCGCCTGGTGGCGACCACCGACGCCGACGTGGGGATCGCCCACGACGGGGACGCGGACCGGGCCGTGTTCGTCGACGAGGACGGCGAGTTCGTCGACGGCGACACCTCCTTCGCGGCACTGGCCGACGCCTGCCTCGAACCCGGCGACGCGGTCGTCAGCGCGGTCAACGTCTCCCAGCGGCTCGTCGACGTCTGCGCCGCCAACGACGCCGACCTCGAGTTGACCCCCATCGGGGCCACGAACATCATCACCCGCACCCGCGAGCTCCACGAGGAGGGGACGAACGTCCCCATCGCGGGCGAGGGCAACGGCGGGGTCTTCTTCCCGCCGTACCGGCTCTCGCGGGACGGGGCGTACATCGGCGCGCGGTTCCTCGAACTGCTCGCGGCCGCGGACGGCGCGCCCGTTAGCGAGGTCGTCGCGCCGTACGCCGACTACCACTTCGTGCGGGAGAACGTCGAGTACGCGGACGACGGCGAGCGCGACGAGATGCTCTCTGCCGCGCGGGCGTACGTCGAGACCGCCGAGGCGGAGCCGAACACGACCGACGGCTACCGGCTCGACTACGGCGACGCGTGGGTGCTCGTCCGCCCCTCGGGCACCGAGCCGAAGATCCGGATCTACGCCGAGTCCGCCGACGCCGACCGCGCCGAGCGACTGGCGGCCGACATGCGCGTCGCCGTCGAGAGCGGGCGATAACGCCGGACCTGTTGCGAGTACGATCGCGGTGGCGAGTGCCTGCGAGCGGTCGCTCCCGGCGGCAGCGAGACAGCACGCGCGGGGTCGTCGGGCTGCGCCCGACTGCCAGAGGGGCCGCTGGTCCCTCGCTGGAGTCGGCCGACCGTGGGGAGGCCGACGAGGCCGGGGAGGTGTGAGGTGCTGTGCGGTCGGGCGGGGCTGGTGGTATTCCCCAGCGACCCGTCGGAGCAGTTTGTGAGCGGTTTCAGTCCAGCGCCGCGAGCGCCTCGGCCGCCTCGCGGGCCGCTTCGAGGTGGTCGCGGGCGCGTCGCGGGTCGTCCGTCTCCTCGGCCGCGCGGGCGAAGCGCGTCAGCGTCCGCGTCAGCGACGCGCGGGCCGCGCCGACGCTCTCGGCGTCCGCCGCCGCCGGCGACGGAGACGACCGGGGGGTCTCGGCCTGCGGGTCGTCGGCGGACCGGGCCTCGGTCCCTCGGGACGCCGACCGCTGGGGCGGCGCCGAGGGTTGTGACTGCGCGGGGCTCGACGCGGACGCTCCCGACCGACCGGCGTCGCTCGCGGCGGCGTCGGTCGCGTCCCCACCGACCGCGCCGTTCTCGGCCGCGGCGTCGGCGCCGACCTGCGGGTCCTCGTCGGCTGAGGTCGCGGGCTCGGCGGGTGGAGCGTCGCCCGCATCAGTCGGCGCCTCGCCGGCGTCCGCGGCCGACGCGCCGCCGACCTCGTTCCCGCAGGTGGGGCAGAACTCGCGGCCGTCGTGGCGGAAGATTGGGTCGCCGCACTCCCCGCAGTGGCGGTTCGTCATCGTCGCGCCCTTCAGGAGGAGTTCGGACATCCGCTGGGTGTGCTCGCGCTTCTGCTCGTCCTCGGCGAACTTCTCGCGGAGCTTCTCGCGTTCCGCCTCCTTGTCGAAGCCGTCGCTCATGGGCGGACGAACGTTGTTCGCGGGCAAAAGTCCGGTGGGCTCGGGACGGGCGCCGCGAGGCGGCCGAGAGCCGGCGGCCGCGGCCGGCTACTCCTCCGTAATCGTGCGGTCGTCGGGGTCGAGCTCGCCCCGGTGGATCTTCGCGCCGTCCTGCGCGACCTGCCGCCCGAGCACCGCGCACTTCACGCGCATCGGAGAGATGTCGACGCCGAGCATCTCGGTGACGTCGTCGGTGTCGAGCGCGTCGAGGTCGTCGACGGGCATCCCGTGGAGCCGCTCCGAGAGCATGCTCGCCGAGGCCATCGAGATGGCGCAGCCGTCGCCGGTGAACCGCACCGCCTCGACCGTCTCCTCGGCGTCGTCGAGCCGCACCTCCATCCGGATCGTGTCGCCGCAGGAGGGGTTCTCGCCGACGTGCGTGAAGTCCGGATCCTCGAGTTCCCCGTAGTTGCGCGGGTTCTTGTAGTGGTCGAGGATCTGCTGTCGGTACATGTCCGAGCCCAGTCCCATATCGGTCACAGATACGCCGGTCCGGCTCAAAAGGGTTCCGTCGAGCGGGGTTCGAGGGAATTGTGTCGAGCGTCTATTTATAAACGCAGGGCGGTGCGACGGCGCGTGCCTCCGAGCGCCCGTCGGGCGCGAGGAGCACGCGCGAGGGAGTCGCTGGCGGCGCCAGCCGCCAGCGACGAGGCTGGGGGGGCGTGAGGCTGCGGTTGCGGTGTTGTCGGGGGCGCGACTCGAAGGGGCAGTCGCGAGGCGGGCGCAGGCGACGGAAGGCCCGCAGCGAGCGAGCGGAGCGAACGAGCGAGGACTGCCCCCAGCGTGCGCCCGCCTCGCGACTGAGGCTTCGGTGGTGTTCGCGTCGATCGGCGATTGATAAACCGAGATGTACAGCCGAGCGACTGGGGCTTCGGTGGTGTTCGCGTTGGCGGGTCGCTCTGAGTACAGAGCGCGTATCGGTCGAAACGATCGGAGAAGGGGCGTGATTCGGCCAGCACAGGGAAGCCGCGTGACGGAGCGGAGAGCTAGTGTGACGTGTCGTCGACGAGCCGATGCGTCTCGTCTCGGTCGGCCCGCTCGAACAGCTCCGGACCCGTGGTGTAGAGCAGATACGCGACGCCCGCGAACCCCAGCGCGACGGCCGCGAGGCTCTCGCTGGGAGCGCCGTCGGAGAGGACCAGGTTCGTGAATCCCGTGAGGAACAGCAGGCTCGCGCCCGCCAACATGATCTGCGCGTCGCGAACGCGGAGACCGCCGCCCTCGGTCCGGAAGGCTCGGACCAGCAGGTGAGCGGCGAGAGCGCTTACCCCGATGAACCCGGCCACGGTGGCTCCCTGGAGAACGGTCGAGAGTACTCGATCGGCGATAGCGATCTGTAAGGGGATGAGTTCCGTCCCGGATATCATGACGGTTTATCGGCGCCTGTCGGCATAAATAGCGCTGTGGTGGCTGTTATCCCGGAGATTGGTGATTTGAACGTCGACTAACGGAGAGCGTGGCGGCCCGCTGAACGCAGCGGCGAGTACCCCTCGCTTCTGCGGGAATCAACAACAAGAAGCTGTGCTGGCGAACGGACGGGGCTTCGGAGGCGCCGCCGACGCGCCGAACACCCCGGAAGGGGTCGAACCGACGATTCAGCCTCTCAGACCGCGTGTTCCTCGACCCACGCCGTCAGCTCGTCGCCGGGGACGAACCCATCGGCGCGGCGTGCGACCGGCTCGCCGTCGACGAAGAGGACGAACAGCGGGACGCTCCGCACGTCGAACCGCTCGACCAGCGGCGGGTCGTCGCGGGGGTTCACCAGCCCGACCGCGAGGTCGGCCTCGACGCCGCGAGCGACGTTCCCGATCACCGGTTCCATGCTCGCGCAGATGCCGCAGCCGTCGGTGTAGAACTCCACGAGCGCGACGGCCGCGTCGCCGACGAAGGCGTCGAGGTCGGCCTCGTCCGACAGCGAGACCGGACGCTGAGCGTCCGCGGAGCCGCCGGTCGCTTCGGACGCGTCTGCGGCAGTATTGGATTCCATGCGCACGATCGGTCGCGGACGGGCATAACTGCTTCTGTCGGGAACACCGGCTCCGGAGGTGAAACGGGAAGCGAGGAGAGCGTGAGCGACGGCGCCCGCGTCGCTACGCAGGCCTGTCGCCCTCGGGTTCGGTCCGCCACCCGCCCTTCAGCGTGACGTACCAGACCGAGGCGCCGGCGAGGACGAAGACGGCGGCCATGTAGGGGATGATCGGGAGTTCGATCCCGATGAAATCGAGCACGGTGCGCAGCTCGTAGACGATCACGCCGAAGATCGCGAGCGTGACGAGCAGCCCGCCGCGAGAGATGTCGACGCTCATCGGACCACCTCGGCGAACGCGGCCGACGCGTCGCCGACCGTGCCGGCGAGCGGCTCGATCGCGTTCGCCAACGCGTCGACGAGCGGCACGAGCCACACCGGATAGGTGCCGACGCCGGGTCCGAGGAGCCCGCCGCGGCTGATGATCGCCGCGATCGGGAGGGCGTACGCGAGCACGACCAGCACGACCGCGATGCTCACCCACAGGCGAAGGTTATCGAGCACCTGCGGGGCGTCCTCCGGTCCGGAGACCGGTGTGGGAAGCGTCTCCGCGAGCCCGGAGACCGTCGGGTTCCCCATCGTCAACACGAGGTTCCCGAGGAAGAGGATCGTCGAGATGAAAAGCAGCGTCCCGCCGATCGCGATCTGGATGTTGAGCTCCTCGAACCCGCCGAACATCGTCGGGTAGTCGAAGCCGGTGTACTCCGGTTCGGCGGTCCGGCGCGGCACGCCGAGCAGCCCTTGCGCGTGCATCGCGTTCGACATCAGCGCCATGCCGATGAACCAGAGCACTACCTGGAACAGCCCGATCGTGCGGCTGTAGATCGGTTTGTTGCTGATCTGCGGCCAGATCCAGTACGTCCCGGCCATCATCGTCAGCGCGACCGCGGTCCCGACGGTGAGGTGGAAGTGGCCGGGGACCCACAGCGTGTTGTGGATGAGGTAGTTGATGTTCATCCCGGCGTTCACCATGCCGGAGAAGCCGCCCGCGGCGAACATCAGCCCGGCCAGCATCATACCGGTGAACTCCGGCTTCCGCCACGGGAGGTTCGTGAGCCAGCCCAGCAGTCCGGTACCGCCGTTCTGACGGGCGCCGTACTCGACGCTCGCGACGACGGTGAAGGCGGTGAGCAGGCTCGGCAGTAGCAGGAACATCGTGTTCGTCATCGAGATGAACTTGAACCCCTCCGCGATTCCGGGGTCGAGGTACTGGTGGTGGATCCCGACCGGGGTCGAAAGCAGGAGGAACAGCACGAACACCACGCGAGCGAGCGGGTCGCTGAACAGGCGCCCGCCGGCGATCTTCGGCAGCACGGTGTACCAGAGCATGTACGCCGGCATCAGCCAGAAGTAGACGACCGGGTGGCCGAAGAACCAGAACAGCGTCCGAGTGAGCGTCGGGTTCACCTGGTCGATCAGGCCGAGCGACCACGGGAGCAGGAACAGCAGCACCGAGGCTGCCACGGCGGACGTGGCGATGTACCACATCGTCATCGTCGTCAACACCATGAACGCCTGAAGCGGAATCCGTTGGTCGGGGTGGTCGCTCCGCCACGCGAGGAACGTCCGGAACCAGTCGGCGCCGGCGATCCACGTGCCGACGATGAACACCACGAGCCCCGTGTAAAACAGCGGATGCGCCTGAAGCGGCGCGTAGAAGGTGAACAGCACGTCCGCGCTCATGTCGATGGAGTCGACGAACCCGGCGAGGATCGAGATCCCGGTGAGCGTCATGCCCGCCGCCATCAGACCGTACCACGTCCACGTTATTTTGATGTTGATCAGGGGCCGATCTAGGCTGCGCGTCAGCGCCCAGGTGAACAGCCCGACGAGGAAGAAGATCGTGAAGCTGATCACCATGAAAACGCCGTGTGCGGTGAGAACGGTGTAGTAGTCCGTCGAGGGGATGATGCGCGCGATGTCGGTCCGGTGGAGCGTCTGGACGATCCCGAAGATCGCGCCGAGGAACAGCGCGAAGAAGGCGCTCAGGAAGGCCGCGCGGACGACGCGCGCCTCGTCCGGGAACTTGTCGACGAACGTCCGTTCGGACTCGATGGCGGTGCTCACGCCGAGTCACCCCCGCGGTTCTCGAACTCCGACTGGCTCACGACGTGGATCTTCCCCTCCATGACGTGGTGGCCCGCGCCGCAGTACTCGTTACAGAGGAGCCCGTATTCGGTCGGTTCCGCCGTCTCGACCGTGATCTCGGAAACCTCTCCCGGGACGACCATCGTGTTCGCGTTCGTGCCGACCACCTCGAAGCCGTGGATCACGTCGCGTGAGGTGACGTGTAACGTCACGGTACTGTTCGCCGGCACGACGATCGGGGAGGGTTCGAAACCGAACTGGTAAGCGACGACGTACGCCTCGTACTCGTTTTCGCCCACCTGTTCGACGCGGGGCTCAGAGAACCGCTCGTCCTCGTCGAGCGCCGTCGCGTCGACGGTCTGCTGCGTGTCGGCGACCATCGCTACGCCGGGACCGACCGCCCCGTACGTCACGGTGCCGATGAGCGCGAGGATCAACACGACCGAAAGCGCGAGCCACAGCTTCTCGTACGCATGAATGTGCACGTCTGATCACCCCACCACCACGAGATCCCGCCCGAGGAACTCTACGAAGTAGATATACACCCATGCGAGTACCAATATCGCGAAGTAGATCCCGATCAGCGTGAGCGTGCCGATCGGGTCGAACTCCTCGCCGTCGGCGCCCACGTCGTCTGCGCCGGCGTGTGCGGTCTCGTTTTGTCCCATAGGCGGCGTTATACACAAGGAAACATATAACGTCTACCCGTTCTCGAACCCTGATAACACGGGCATTATATATGCCCGGGGAAGCCTTGCGTCCCGTATGAACTTCTCGATCCAACAGGCCGTGCTCCTCGTCTTGGGCGGGCTCGTCCCCGCGCTGGTGTTTATCGCCGACCGGGCGGAGTTCGTCGTGGCGGTAACGCTGGTGAACGTCCTACTCATCTGGGCGAGCCTCCGGATCGCGACCGGCGGGAGCCTACCGGGGTTCGCCGGTGACGCAGACGAGCCCGAACACGCGTAGCCGAGCCGAATCGCACCGCGGGGACCGGCGGGCCCGCTCCACGGAGCGCTCGGAGAGAACCCGAACGAACCACGCATGACAGACTGCACGCTCTGTGACCTCCCGACCGGGGACGACCCGCACACCGCCCCCGACGTCGACGGCGAGTTCTGCTGCCGCGGCTGTCTGACCGTCGCGCGCTCGCTCGACGGCGTCGAGGACCTCGACGACCTCGACGAGCGGCGCCCGGACGCGACGCCGGGCGACGAGTTCGACGGCGAGACGACGTTCCTCCACGTCGACGGGATGCACTGCGCGACCTGCGAGTCCTTCCTGGAGATGACGGCGGGCGAGCAGGAGGGGGTCGCGGCCGCGGAGGCGAGCTACGCGACCGACACGATCCGCGTCGACTACGACCCGGACACGGTGGACGCGGACGAGCTCCCCGACCGACTCTCCGTCGCGGGGTACGCGGCGAGCGACCGCGCGGACCCGGACGCGGACGAGGACGACGCCGTCGTGCGGTTCCTGATCGGCGGCGGGTTCTTCGGAATGATGGCGATGCTGTGGTACGTCGTCTTCCTGTACCCGACCTACTTCGGGTACGAGCCGATCGTCGACCTGGGCGGCGTCTCCGGCACGTACCTCTTCGCGCAGATCTGGCTGTTCGCCTCGATCGTGCTGTTCTACACCGGCTACCCGATCCTGCGGGGCGCGTACGTGAGCCTCCGGGCGCGACAGCCCAACATGGACCTCCTCGTGTCGCTCGCGGCGACCAGCTCGTACGCGTACAGCACGCTCGCGCTGCTCGTCGGCCGGACCGACCTCTACTTCGACGTGACCATCGCGGTGATCCTCGTCGTCACCGCGGGCAACCACTACGAGTCGATCATCAAGCGCCGCGCGACCGGCATGCTCACCGACCTGACGACGACCGAGGACCGGGCCGTGCGGACCGAAGCGGGAGAGACCGTCGCGGCAGACGCGGTCGACCCCGGCGACCGCCTCCTCGTGCGCCCCGGCGAGCGGGTGCCGTTCGACGGGACCGTCGCCGAGGGGACCGCCGCGGTCGACGAGGCGCTCGTCACCGGCGAGTCGCTCCCGGCGACGAAACGCGAGGGGGACCCGGTCCGCGGGGGGACCGTCGTCACGGACTCGCCGGTCGTCGTCGAGGTCGGCGAGGACGCGGCGAGCACGCTCGACACCCTCGTGCGGCTGCTGTGGGAGATTCAGAGCTCGCGGTCCGGGATCCAGCGCCTCGTCGACCGGCTGGCGACGGTCTTCGTGCCGCTCGTCGTCGCGGTCGCGGCCGTCGGCGCCGCCGCCACGCTGGCGCTCGGATCTGCCCCGATCGACGCCGCGCTCGTCGGGCTGACGGTGCTGATCGTCTCGTGTCCCTGCGCGCTCGGGCTGGCGACCCCGCTCGCCGTCGCCGCCGGGATCCGCGACGCGGCGAAGCGGGGCATCGTCGTCGTCTCCGACGCCGTCTTCGAGTCCGCCGCCGACGTCGACACCGTCGTTCTCGACAAGACCGGCACGCTCACCGACGGCGAGATGCGGCTGCTCGACGCGACGGCGGCCGAGGGGGAGTCGGTCGAGCGCGTGCGGCGGCGCGCCGCGGCCGTCGAGCGCGCGTCGGTCCACCCGGTCGCGGAGGCGATCGTCGCGGGCGTGCTGGGCGACGGGGACCGACCGGCGGGGTCGCGGCCGGCCACCGACGGCGGCGCCGGCGCGACCGACGGCGCGCCGGCCGAGGTCGGCGCGCTCGACCCCCCGTCCGCGACCGGTGTCGACGTGTTCGACCGCGGGGTCGCGGGGCGGGTCGACGGCGACGAGGTCGTCGTCGGCCACCCGGACTGCTTCGACGAGCGCGGCTGGCAGGCGTCCGACCGACTGCGCGAGGCGGGAACGGCCGCCCGCGACCGCGGGAACGTCCCCGTCTACGTCGGCTGGGCGGGTCGGGTGCGCGGGGTCCTCGCCGTCGGCGACGAGGTGCGCGACGGGTGGGAGTCGGTCGTCGCCGACCTCGACGCGGACGGGCGGCGCGTGGTCGTGCTCACCGGCGACGCGCCGGCGGCCGCGGCGCGGTTCGCGGAGCACCCCGCGATCGACGAGGTGTTCGCCGAGGTGCCGCCGGAGGCGAAAGCCGAGACGGTCCGACGGCTGGGGGTCGACGGCCCGGTCGCGATGGTCGGCGACGGGAGCAACGACGCGCCGGCGCTCGCGGCGGCCGACCTCGGCGTCTCGGTCGCCTCGGGCACGGACCTCGCGGCCGACGCCGCGGACGCGGTCCTACTGGAGGACCGGCTCTCGGCGGTGCCGGAGCTGTTCGCGGTCACGCGCGGGACGAACCGGCGCCTGAAACAGAACCTCGGCTGGGCGTTCGTCTACAACGCGGTCGCGATTCCGCTCGCGCTGACGGGCGTCCTCAACCCCCTCTTGGCGGCGCTCGCGATGGCGTCGAGCAGCATCCTGGTGGTGACGAACTCCGCGCGGGCGGTGTTCGACCCGGACTGACGCGGTCAGGTCCCGCCCCGCCCGGAGCGGTCCTCCCCCTGACCGCTGCCCGAGGGGAGGAGCCGGCGTGCCAGCGCGCCGAGTCGCTTGTACGCGAGGTTCACGTACAGCCCCGAGAGGAAGACGAGCCCGACGACGAGCGGCACGTCGTCGACGCCCTGGCCGAGGACGAGGTCCGAGAGCAGGTAGACCCCGACGCCGAGCGGCAGCGCGGCCGGCAGCCGGAGGTTGTACCGGAGGAGCCTGCCGACCGAGGCGTCGAAGCGCTCGATCAGGGCGGTGGAGACGAACCCCAGCGCCCCGAGCAGGCTGAACAGGGGGACGAACGGGGGGACGATCCCGGGCCCGAGACCGTCGATCCCGGCGTACGGCGCGTCGACCGCCACGGAGGCCGCGGCGGTGAGGGCGACGGCGAGGAGGACGTCGCCGGCGACGACGGCGGTTCCGAGCCGGGACCGATACCAGGCCCGCGCGAGCCACGGCCAGTCGTCCCCGCCCGGCGCGGCGTCGCCGCCGAGCGTCGGGTCGTCGGCCCCGGGCGTCGGGTCGTCGGCCGGAGGCTCGCCTCGCTGCCGCTGCGATGAGTCCGACATCGCCGGAACCGTTCGCGGCCGAGCGACAATTAGCTTGTGCCGCGTGAACGAGACGCAAGGATTTCGGGACGGCTCGTCGACGGACCGGCGGCGCCGGAGGCGCGGTCGGGCCGTTACGCGGTCGCGCCGACGTGCGGCTTGACCGCCCGGACGATGGCGTCGACGTCGTACTCGTCTTCGGTCTTGTCGAAGACGACCTCGCCGTCGGCGCGGACGACGAACACGCCGTCGTCGCCGGTCACTAAGGCCACCTCGTCGACGCCCTCGCCGAACTGCTTGAGGATAGCCTCGGAGACATCTTGCGCGCGGTTCAGCATGCCACAGGGGACGCAGTACTCGACTTCGACGCGTGTCATACCGTCCGGTAGAGCGCGAATCGGATTAAAAGGGCTGGTCGCGCCCGGGGCGGCGGCGGGCGCCGACCGGCTCAGACCACCAGCGCGTCGAAGACGACCGCGAACAGCAGCAGCCCGAGGTAGGCGTTCGAGGCGTGGAACGCGCGGAACGCCGCCTTCTCCGTCTGCTCGTAGTGGAGCCGGACGACCGCCCAGAGGAAGGCGGCGCCGACGCCGACGCCGACGACCGCGTACAGCGCGCCGAGCGGGTCGGCGGCCGCGGCGAGCGCGACCGCGGCGACGAGCGTCGCGCCGAGGTACCAGAGGATGTGCCGGCGGGTCGCGGTCTCGCCGCGGACGACGGGCATCATCGGGAAGCCGCCGCGCTCGTAGTCGTCCTTGTACGCCAGCGCGAGGTTGTAGAAGTGCGCGGGCGTCCACAGGAAGATGACGAGGGCGAGCAGCAGCCCGCCGCCGCCGACCTCGCCCGTGACCGCGGCCCAGCCGATGAGCGCGGGGAGCGCGCCGGCCGCGCCGCCGATGACGGTGTTCTGGACCGTGTTCGGCTTGAGGACGAGCGTGTACACGACGCTGTAGAACACGATCGCGACCAGCCCGAGCGCGGCCGTCAGCGGGTTCACGCTCCAGAACAGCCCGAGCGAGACGACCGTGAGGAGGCCGCCGAACGCCAGCGCGTGCGAGACCGGGACGAGGTCGGTCGCGAGCGGGCGGTCGCTGGTGCGTTGCATCCGCTTGTCCACGTCGCGTTCGAGGACGTGGTTGAACGTCCCGGAGGCGCCGATGGAGAGCGCGCCGCCGGCGAGCGTGGCGGCCACGACGCCGGGCGTGAACCCGGTCCCGCCCGCGAGCGCCATCGCGGCCGCGGCGACGAGGCAGAGCAGCCACATCAGCCGCGGCTTCATGAGCCGGAAGTACGCCGCCGCGGTCGCCCGCAGCCGGGGGAGCGTCGCGCTCGGGATGTCCGGCTCCGGCGCCTCCTCGACCGGCGGGAGGTCGTCGGTGCCGGCCTCGAAGTCGTCGGGGGCGTCGTCCGGGACGCCCGTCTCTGCCTCCAGCCACCACGCGAGCGCGGCGAGGACGGCGCCGAAGATGCCGATCCCGAGGAGGAGGTGGGCGGACCCGAGGGCGGCGGGCAGGTCGCCGAGCGCGACGAGCGCCCCGACGCCGGCCTGCGCGGGGTAGACGGCGAGCGCGACCGCGAGGGCGGCGCGGACCCGGCGGTCGGCGCCGTTCCGCCACGCGAGCGCGGCGGAGAGCGCGACGAGGAGGCCGACGACGACCGCGAGGACGCGGTGGCCGAGGGCGATCCAGCCCTCGGTCGCCGTCGGCAGGGCGGCGCCGCTCCCGCAGGCGGGCCAGCCGCCGCAGGCCGCCGCCGCCTCCGTGAGGGAGGTGGTGGCGCCGGCGACGACGAGGAGGTACACGCCCATCGCGGCCGCGGCCAGCACCGCGGGGAACTTGTCGGGAATGTTCACTCACCCCGGTTAGGGAGTCAGTCCATTTAGATGCCGCGCTTCCCCGCCCGCGCGCCGTCAGGCGGGGCCGACCGCCGGGTCACCCCGGCGTCCCGTCCGAGCCGTCGCCGCGCTCGCGGACGATCCGGTCGACGATGTCGCCGCTGGAGAGCAGTTCGTCGTCGTACTTCGGCTCCCGGCCCGACGCGCGCTCGACCCGGCAGTCGATGCCGCGGGCCGCGAGCGCGTCGGCGATGGCGGCCTCGTCGTGGTGCTGGTCGAACCCCAACACGATCACGTCGGGGTCGAGCCGCTCGATGGGGACGAACACGTCCTCCGGGTCGCCGAGGTGCGCCTCGTCGACCGCGGCGAGCGCGGCGACCATGTCGCGCCGCTGGCGGGCGCAGAGCACCGGCGCGGGCTTGTGCGTGACGTTGGTCCGGCGGGCGACGATGGCGTGGAGCTCGTCGCCGTACGTCGCCGCGTCTTCGAGGTAGTGGACGTGACCGGGGTGGAGCAGGTCGAAGGTGCCCTGCGCGACGACCCGCGTCATCGGAACCACGAGAGGAAGCCGCCGCCGTCGCGGTCGTCCAGCTCCCGGTCGATGTCCTCCTGGGTGAAATCGAAGAAGTGCTCGTCGGGCACCGCCACGTCGAGCACGTCGAGGGTCGTCTGCTTCCCCTCGTTGTCGAACGCCTTCCAGTCGCCCCATCCGTAGGGGGCGCCCACGATGATGTGCACCTTCCCCTGCCCGAACGTGGCGAGGTCGGCGTCGCTCGGCCGGAGCGCGCCGTTCGGGTGGGAGTGGACCGAGCCGACGGCGCGCATGTCGTTCGGCTTCATGTTGGTGCGGACGGTGGCGCTCGTCGAGCTCGACTCCGTGCCCGGGATGACGAGCACGTCGGTGATCACCTGTCCGTCTCGGTCGAGGTCGAGTTTCCGGGCGTCGTCCGCGCGGAGGAACCCCATGTACTCGTTGGGGTGGGTCTCCTCGCTCGCCTCGAGGACGAACTCCAGGGTCTCTCGGGCGATACCGAGGAGCTCGTCCGAGCGGAACAGTCGCATGGGTCAGATAAGTCGCCGTCGCCTCATAGGGGTTCCGGACCGCGGGACGCCGGGCGGGCTCCACGCGCCGGGCGTCCGCCGGTCCGCGGGCGAGAGCGCCGAGAGAACAGGCTTAACACCGGCCGTTCCCGATTGCTCTCCATGAGCGAGAACACCGCCGGGGATTCCGGCACGCGGGGCGATTCGAGCCCCGAACCCGACGCCGACGCGGCGGAGGGGGCGGCCGACGACCGGCCGACCGTCTACGACCTGGCGCCCGACTGTACCCTCGGAGACGCCGAGGTCGACGCCCTGTACCACGCCGAGGTCAACGGCGTCGTCGACTACGGCGTGTTCGTCGACCTCTCCGACGCCGTGAGCGGCCTCGTCCACGAGTCGAACCTCGACGGCGACTACGCCGTCGGCGGCCGGCTGATCGTCCGGCTCACCGAGGTGAAGGAGAACGGCGACGTCGCGTTCGACGACGTCGACCCCGACGACTACCGCACCGAGACCGTCGCCCACGAGCCGACGGTCTCGCGGGTTCGCGGCCTCGCGCCGGGCGACGAGGCGACCGTCGAGGGCGAGGTCGTCCAGGCGAAACAGACCGGCGGCCCCACCATCTTCGCCGTCGCGGACGCCTCCGGGGTCGTCTCCTGTGCCGCCTTCGAGTCCGCCGGCGTCCGGGCGTACCCGGAGGTCGAGGTCGGCGACATGGTCCACGTCTCGGGGACGATCGAGAGCCGCGAGGACGCCCTCCAGCTGGAGGTCGACTCGCTGAAGCGCCTCCCCGACGGCCGCGCCGCCGAGGCCCGCGAGCGCTTCGAGGCCGCCCTCGACGAGCGCGCCGAGCCCGCCGACGTCGACCCCCTCGTCGAGTGGGAGGCGTTCGAGCCCATCCACGAGGACCTCCGCGACCTCGCGCGGCTGCTCCGCCGGACCGTCCTCGCCGGCCGCCCGATCCGCGTCCGGCACCACGCCGACGGCGACGGGATGTGCGCCGCGATCCCGGTCCAGCTCGCCGTCGAGAACTTCGTCCGGGAGGTCCACGGCGACCCCGACGCGCCGCGGCACCTGTTCAAGCGGCTCCCGAGCAAGGCCCCCTACTACGAGATGGAGGACGTCACCCGGGACCTCAACTTCGCTCTGGAGGGCCGCGCGCGCCACGGACAGAAGCTCCCCTTCCTCCTCATGTTAGACAACGGGTCGACCGAGGAGGACGTGCCGGCCTACGAGAACCTCGCGCACTACGACATCCCCATCGCGGCCGTCGACCACCACCACCCGGACCCCGAGGCGGTCGAGCCGCTGCTCGACGCCCACGTGAACCCCTACCTCCACGGCGAGGACTACCGGGTCACCACCGGGATGATGTGCGTCGAGCTCGCGCGCCTCATCGACCCGTCGCTCACCGAGGAGCTCGAACACGTGCCGGCGGTCGCCGGGCTCTCCGACCGCTCGAAGGCGGAGGCGATGGACGACTACGTCGCGCTCGCCGAGGGCGCCGGCTACGACGAGTCCGACCTCCTCGACATCGGCGAGGCGCTCGACTACGCCGCCTACTGGCTCCGCTACTCCGAGGGGAAGACGCTGGTCAACGACGCCCTCAACGTGGGCTGCGACGACGAGGAGCGGCACGAGGAGCTCGTCGAGTTCCTCTCTGAGCGCGCCGAGCGCGACGTGGAGCGCCAGCTCGACGCGGTCGACGACCACGTCGAACACGAGCGGCTCGCCTCCGGCGCGCACCTCTACCGGATCGACTTAGACGAGTACGCCCACCGCTTCACCTACCCCGCGCCGGGCAAGACCACCGGCGAGCTCCACGACGAGAAGGTGACCGAGACCGGCGACCCCGTCATCACCATCGGCTACGGCCCCGACTTCTGCGTCCTCCGCTCGGACGGGGTCCGGCTCGACATCCCGAACATGGTGACCGAGCTGAACGAGGAGCTGCCCGAGGCGGGCGTCTCGGGCGGCGGCCACCTCGTCGTCGGCTCCATCAAGTTCGTGAAGGGCCGCCGGAGCGAGGTGATCGAGGCGCTCGTCGAGAAGATGGCGGGCGCGGAGATCGACGAGGCGCTCTCCTCGACCATCGCGCTCGACGACTGACCCGGCGGTCGCGACCGCTGTCCGGCGCCGCGGTCGGAAAGCCGTTCGCCGCGGCCTCGCTTCTCAGCCGAACGCGATCTCCCGTCGAGCGACGGCGCTGGCCCCCGCGAGCGCGACCCCGAGGCCGGCGGCGAAACCGACCGGCAGCTGGACGCCACCGCCGCGCCAGTCCGCGGCGTACGCCCGGGCGTAGAAGTCCGCGGCCGACTCGCTCTCTATCGCGAGCAGCACCTCCCGGTTGTTCGTCGCCGCGCTCGGGTTCCAGTTGAGGCTGCCGACGACCGCCGCGTCGTCGACGACGAGCCCCTTCGCGTGGACCTTCCCGAACCGGCCGCGCGGCGCCGCGAGGTCGACCGCGATCGGTTCGTCGGCGAGCCTCGCCGAGAGGTTCCGGTTCGCCTCGCGGTCGTACCAGGCGTCCGAGAGCAGCAGGTGGACGTCGACCCCGCGGTCCGCGGCGCGCCGGAGCGCGCGGACGATCCGGTCGTTCGGCCCGCCGACCCGCGGCACGACCGCGAGCACGCGCTCGTCGGCGGCGTCGATCCGGGCGACGATCCGGTCGGCGGCGTTCCCCGGCGCCGTCAGGAGCGTCACGTCGGCCGTCGACGGCGCCGCGGGCGCCTCGAACCGCGTCGGGTAGGAGCCGTTCGCGCGACCGCCGTCGTGGAACTCGGTGTCGGCGCGGAAGGCGCGCCACGGCCGCGCGTCGCGCGCCTCGAAGTCGGCCAGGAACAGTTCCGCGAGGTCGTCCGCGACGCCCGCGTCGCGGTCGGCACCGCCCCCGACACCGGCGTCGGTCCCGCCCGCGGCGCCGTGGTCACCCCCGACGAGGACGCCCCACCCGCGGTTGCCGTGCCCGCCCGTGCCGGACGGCTTCCAGTTCTCCGTGAGGACGACGGCGCGGCCGTCGGCGACCGCGTACTTCGGGTGGTGGAACCGGAACCGCTCGACCTCGCCGTCGAGGACTCGGACCGCGACGCCGGCGGCCGTCAGCCGGTCGACCAGCGCCGCGCTCCGGGTCGAGAACCCCCCGACCGGCGACCCCTCTAACAGCACCCGGACCCGCACGCCGCGGTCGGCGGCCGCGACGAGCGCGTCGGCGACCCGCTCCGAGGTCAGCGTGTAGCCGGCCAGGAACAGCCGCTCGTCCGCGGCCCGGAGCGGCTCGACCGGCATCCCGGGACTGTCCGGGAGGACGAAGGGAGTCACGGCGGCGTCGGCGGTCGGCTCCGGGGAGCGGGAGTCGTAGCCGCGCGGGCGCCACTCCCCCCAGTCGGCGCGCCAGCGGTGCCCCTCGGGCGCGCGGTCGTACGCGACCACGGCGACCGCCGTGCCGTTCCGGCGGAGCTCGATCCGGTCGCCCGACGCGGCGAGCGGGAAGTGGTCGTCGAGCGCGCGGAGCGTCGGGTCCCCGGTGCCGCCGTCGCCGGCGACCGCGGTCTCGTCGGCGAGCAGCGGCGTCGCGTTCGCGGGGTCCGTCGAGAGGGCGACGACGCCGCTGGCGTTCGCCGGGATCTCGGCCTCGTGGTAGCCGTCCGAGAGCGACCAGTTGCCGCGCTCGGGGAGCCGGACGACGAGGTACTCGCCGCGGTTCTCCGCGGCCGCCGGGTTCGGGAACAGCTCGACGATCCGCGGCGTCGTCGAGACGAGCGTTAGGTTCGCCGCGCTCCCGTTCGAGCGTTCGGCGGCACCGCCGGAGTCGACGGCGGCGGCCGGCGAGCCGGGGCCGGCGCCGCCCGCGGCCGCGACCGGGACGAGGGCCGCGAGAGCGAGCAGCCCGAGCGCGACGGCGGCGACGCTCACAGTCGCGTCGCCTGCGCAGGGAGATGAAACGAACGCCACGCCGGGTCTCGCCCCGGCTTCCGATAAGAAGGGTCGGCCGAACGGCGGGCCGCGTCAGGCGGTCGGGGCGGGCTCGGCGCCGTCGTCGAGCGCGTCGCGCGCCTTCTCGCCCTCGGTCGAGACGACGAAGGAGCGCTCGTCGGCGTACTCGGCGACCGCTTCGAGCGCCTCGCGGGTGCCGATCTGCCGGAGCGCCCAGCCGGCGGCGGCGCGGACGTCGTCGGACGGGTGCGCCTCGAGCGCGTCGGCGAGGGGATCAACCGCGCGGGTGTCGCCGATCAGGCCCAGCGCGCGGGCGGCGTGGGGGCGGACGAGCTCGTCGGTGTCGCCGTCGGGGTCGAGCTGGTTCGCGAGAGGCTGGACGGCCTCCGGGGCGCCGATCTCGCCGAGCGCCTTGAACACCGCCTTCTGGAGCTGCGGGTTCGAGTCCTCGTCGACGTACTCGACGAGGGTGTCGGTCGCCTCCTCGGCGGCCATCTTCCCGAGGATCCGGATCGCGGGGCGGTCGCGCTTCTCGGCGCGGCCGAGGATCTCCTCGACGGACGCCTCGGTCTTTCCGCGCTTGCCCATCCGCTCGAACGCCTCCAGGCAGTGGCGCTCCATGAACTCGGACTGGAGCGAGTCGAGCGCGAGCAGGATCATGTCGACGTTGCCTCGCGCCTCGTGCTCCTTCAGCGCGGACCACTCGACCGGGAAGTCCTTGTAGTGGCCGAGCACGTCGTAGTACCCCTGCGCGCGGAGCTGCTCGTGGGTCTCGAGGTCGTCCCACTCCTCGGCGTCGTCGAGGGCGGCCTCCAACTCGTCGGTCGCCGCGAGCAACGCCGCGATGGCGTCCGCGTCGTCGTCCGCGTCGAAGCCGGCCTCGACGACCGTCGCCGCGACGGCGTCGAGCGCGGCGGTGAGCTGATCGACGGGGATCGGCTCCGCGGCGTCGGTTTCCTCGTCGTCCGCGGGCTCCGCCAGGAGCGCCTCGGGGTCCTCCTCCGCCTCCTCGATCGCGTCGGGAGCGGCGTCGTCGATAGCGTCGGCAGCCTCGTCGACGAACGACGTGACGGCTGCCGCGACGGCGTCGTGGCCCGCCTCGGTCCACTCGGTGTCCGCGACCGTCCCGGACGCGGCCTCGACCGCGTCGGCGACGTCCTCGCCGTATGGGCCGCGGGCGTCGTCGACGCCGTCGCGGAGCTCCGCGACGCGGTCCTCGAGGTCGCCGCGGGGGTCGTCGGCGTCCTCGTCGTCCTCGTCCGGCTCGGGGAGGTCCGCGTCCTCGATGCCGGTCGCCGCGTCGTCTAAGAGCGCCTCGACGTCGTCGAGGTCGGCCTCCGTCTCGGCGGCCTCGAGCCGGTCGGCGATCTCGTCGAGGTACTCGTTCAGGGACTCCTCGGTCGCGTCATCGGGGAGCGTCGGGGCGGCCGTCTCCGTCGACTCGTCGGCGTCCCCGCCGTCGTCCGCGGCCTCGGCCTCCTCGGAGGCGTCGGCCGGGTCGTCGTCGCCGTTGCTCATATACCACGAACTCCGTGTGTAGTCCATTAAGAGGTTTCCCTTCGCGGGCGCCGGGCGACCGCGTGCGGGGGCGAAACGGTGCGCTCGCCGGGCCGGACGGGCGCGCCGGTCCCCGACTCGCCTCTCACCGGAACCCCACCCCGGCGCGGGGCGGTCGACCGCTCGCCGCCCCGGATCGAACCGGCGGACCGCGCCTCGATTCGAGAGTCGTGTTCACGACCAGCACACTTTTATTATCGCCTTCTAATACCGTAACGATTCGATGCTGGACGTCGACCGCGAGGCGATCACCGACGGGCCGGTCGGGCGGGTGCTGCTGGCTCTCGCCGCGCCGCTCGTCGCGCAGAACGTCGTCTACGTCGCCAACGCGCTGGTCGACACGTTCTGGCTCGGGCGGGTGGGCGAGGACGCGGTCGCCGCCGTCGGGCTCAGCCTCCCGGTCCAGTCGCTGCTCGGCGCGACGGTCGTGATCGGCGCGGTCGGCACCCAGATCCTCGTCTCGCAGCGCGCCGGCGACGGCGACGAGGCGGGCGCGCGCCGGGTCGCGGTCAACGGGGCGCTGGTCGCGCTCGCCGTCACCGCGGCGGTCGCGCTCCCGGTGGTCGCCTACGCCGACGAGGTCGCGGCGCTGCTCGGCGCCGACCCCGCGCTCGCCGGCGCGACCGCGACGTACCTCGCGATCGTGACCGCCGTCCTCCCGGTGGGCGCGGTCGGCGACACCGTCGAGAACTGCTTCACGGCGTACGGCGACACCCGCGCGGTGTTCCACGTGACCCTCGTGGGCGTCCTCGTCAACGCCGTCGCCGCGCCGGTCCTCATCTTCGGCGTCGGTCCGGCGCCGGAGCTCGGCGTGGCGGGCGCCGCACTCGGCACCGCGCTCGCGGGCGTCGCCGGCCTCCTGTGGGTCCTCGGCTACGCCGCGGGGATCGGCCGCGACACCTTCCGACTCACCCGGGACGCGTTCGCGCTCGACGCCGCGACCGTCCGCGAGGTCGTCGCCGTCGGCCTCCCGCTCGGCGGCCAACGCGGCGTGAGCGAGCTGGTCCGCGTCCTCGTCGTCGGCCTCGTCGCGGTCGCCGGCGGCGCGGCGGGCGTCGCGGCGTACACGGTCGGCGCCCGGGTCGCGACGCTCGCGGTCGTCCCGGCGCTCGGGATGCAGCAGGCCGCGCAGTCGATGATCGGACAGAACCTCGGCGCGGCCGCCCCCGAACGCGCCCGCCGGACGACCACGGTCGGCACCGGGATGGTCGTCGCGGGGTTCCTCGCGCTCGGCGCCCTACAGCTCCTGTTCGCCGGCGAGATCGCGGACCTCCTCGCGCCCGACCTCACCGCGACCGGGCGCGACCTCGCGGTCACCTACCTCCGGATCCTCGGCGCCTCCTACTGGGCGCTCGGCGGTACCTACACGCTGTTGGCCGGGTTCAACGGCGCCTCCCGCACCCGGACCTCCTTCGTCGCGGACCTGGTCAAGTACTGGGCGGTCCGGCTCCCCATCGCGGTCGCGGCCGTCCCGGTCGCGACGACGGTCGGCGCGTTCGGCGTCACCGTGACGCCCGGGCTCGGCTGGGGGGTCGAGGCCGTCTTCTGGGCGGTCGCGGCCTCGAACGTCCTCGGGTTCCTCGGGCTCAGCGCGTACTTCCTGTACACCACTCGCCGCGGCATGTTCGCGAACGCCGCCGAGCGCGCGGCCGGCGGCGAGGCCGACGCGACCGCCCCGGAGGCGGCGGACGACGACTGACGGCGGTCGGGTCGGGCGGGTCAGTCCGCGAGCAGGTCGGCGCTCTCGACGACGGTCGCGAACTCGCCGTCTAAGTGCGCGAGCGCGACGCGGTGGGAGGTCGCCGGGGCGATCCGCTCACCGTCCGGCGCCTCGCGGGCGTGGGTCGCGGTCGCGTCGGCGACCACGGACACGTCGTAGCCGCGGTTCTCCGCCTCGCGCGTCGTGGTCGAGACGCAGTGGTCGGTGGTGAGCCCGCAGACGACGAGCGACTCGTACCCTCCCTCGCGGAGCCACGCGTCGAGCCCGGAGTCGAGGAAGGCGCCGTTGACCGACTTCTCGAACGTCGGCTCCCCGTCGACGGGGGCCGTCTCCGGCTTCCACGCGAAACCGGGGGCGTCCGGGCGCAGCGGCGAGTCCGGCTCCGTCGAGGCGTGCCGGACGTGCGCGACGGGGCGGTCGCCGTCGCGCCAGCGGTCGAGCAGCGCGGCCGCGACCGCCTCGGCGTCGGGGTTGTTCCGCTCGCCCCAGCCCGGCTCGTCGAAGCCCGTCTGGAAGTCGACGAGGAGGAGGACGGCGTCGTCGGGGACGGCCGCGTCGCGCGTCGCGTCGCCGCCCGCCGGCCGCTCAGTCATCGCCGAGCCCAGACGTGACCGCCGCGTCCCCGTCGGCTGCCGAGGCGTCGTCGTCCGCGAACCGGCGCCACGCGCCGGGTTCGAGGAGGTCCGCCGGCGCCCGCGGGTGGTCGCGGGCCGGCGAGAGCGGGCAGGCGTCCGGGCTCGCGTCGTCGTCCTCGCGGAACAGGTACTGCGTCCACTCGCGGTCGCCCTCAACGCCCCAGTCGCCGAGGTCGGCGTGGGGGCAGACGCCGTCGTAGTCGCTCATCCGGTCGCGGATCGTCTCGCGAGCCCGCTCGCCGGCCTCGGTGTCGGCGGTGATCCCCTCGAAGACGGCGCGGGGCTGGAAGGTTATCTCCAGCCCGACCGGCGAGTACCGGCTCTTCCGCTCCTCGTAGAACGGCGCCCGCGACGTGGGGAACAGCGGCTCGCCGCCGAAGCAGAACTCCCAGCGCGGGGTGTCGGGATCGGTCGGGATGTCGTCGGGCCACGGCTCCGGGTCGTGGACGTGGAGGAACTCCAGCACGTGCCAGAGCCGCTCGTGGTAGTGCGCCTCGCCGCGCTCGCCGTCCGGCGGCCTGAAGAACACCGCGAGCGGCGCGCGGTCGGCGTGGCCGGGGTACGTCTCCAGGTACTCGACGAGCACGTCGCGCAGGCGCAACAGCGCGGCGGGGTCCGTCGTCGACTCGCAGGCGGCGTACAGGAGGTCGCCCTCGCGCTCGACCTCGATCCCGAAGTAGCAGGGGAACGGCGACCCGTCGCGCTCGCCCAGCATCGACTCCCGGAACGTCCGGTAGTGTTCGCGGAGCCACGGCGGCGCGTCGTCGAGCCGACCGCGGAGCGTCGCCTGGTCCAACAGCACGCCCTCGGTTCCGGGCTCGTTCATACCCGCATTCGGGGACAGACCGGCTTTTGGCTTTCGGGGAATCCGGCGCGGCGGGAGCGCGGGGGCGAAGGATCATCAGCGATCGCGCCGACGCTCACCGGCGGTATGGCGGCGGACGACCCGCGCGACCTCGAACGCTTCCTCAACGCGCAGGACGGCGTGATAGAGGCGGCCAGGCGGGAGCTGCGGTCGGAGCGGAAGCGCGGTCACCGGATGCGGTTCGTGTTCCCGCAGGTCGAGGGGGTAGGGAGCGGCCGGACCTCGCGGCGATACGCGATCGGGTCCCGGGAGGAGGCGGCCGCGTACCTCGCGCACCCGACGCTCGGGCCGCAGCTGCGGGAGTGTACGGCGATCGGCAACGGGACCGACGGGCGGACGGCCCGCGAGGTGTCCGGGGCGCCCGACGCCCTGAACTTCCGGTCGTGGATGACGCTGTTCGACGCGGTCGCGGACGGGTCCGAAGCCTTCGGGGCCGCGCTGGACCGCTACTACGACGAGCGCGACGAGGGGACGCTCCGGTTCCTGCGAGAGGAGTGAGGTCGGCGGTCGGGAAGTCGACCGCCCGACCGGGCCGACGCCCGGCTCAGTCGCCCGCCACCGCGAACCGCGAGGCGTCGCCCTCCTCGGTCGGCGCGGTGAGCAGCGAGACGCCAACGGTGAGGACCGCCGACAGCGCCATCAGCCCGAGCGCCACGTCCCAGCCGCCAGCGACGGTGCGCGGCAGCGTCGGGACGGCGTCGACGACCGCCGACAGCACCACCGCGAGGTACGCGACCTGCGGGACCGCGACGCCGGCGAGCATGCCCGTGCGCGTCGTCCGCGGCCAGTAGAGCGCGCAGATCACGGGGAGCGCGAGCAGCGCGAACCCGGAGAACGCGGTGCCCCCGACCTCGACCAGCGTCCCGGGGCGGAACAGGCTCGCGACGAACGCGAGCGCCGCGAACCCGGCGACGCCGACGCGCGCGACCCACGCCTCGCGGCGCTCGGAGGCGTCGGCGTTCACCACGGGCCGGTACACGTCCCGGGTGAAGTACGACGACCCCGACAGGAGCATCGAGTCGGACGAGGACATCATCGCGGCCATCGCGCCGGCGATAACGAGCGCCGTGAACCACGCCGGCGTGTACTCGCCGAGCACGACCGGGAGCACGTTCGCGTTCTCGGGGACCGTGACCGGCGTCCCGGCCGCCCACGCGCCGAGCATGAACGCGGGCAGGAAGAGCAGGAGGACGAGCACGGGCCACAGCGCGAACGACCGCTTCAGCGTCGCGGCCGACTTCGCGACGAAGAAGCGCTGGTTGATCTGCGGGAACATCGTCACGCCGAACGCGATGGTGACCGCCGTCGAGATGATGAACCCGGGCGTGTACGTCCCGCCGCCGAAGCTCCCGAACTCGGGGCGAGCGGCCAGCATTCCCTCGGTCGCGGCGCCGACGCCGCCGAGCGACGAGACCAGCCACGCGGCGGCGATCCAGACGACGGAGAGCATGAACAGCCCCTGAAGCGTGTCGGTCCACGCCACGCCGCGGAGCCCGGCGACGGCGACGTAGAGGATCATGAACGCCGTGATCAGCGCCGCGCCGCCCCAGTAGGGCACCGCGCCGTTCGTGAGCCCCACGAGCGCCTCGCCGGCGCCCATCTGCTGGAGCATGACGTACGGGAACAGCCAGAGGAGGCTGACGCCGGCGACCAGCGCGCGCAGGCCGGTCGAGCCGAACCGGTCGCCGAGCATCTCGCCGAGCGTCACGTAGCCGTTGCGGGCGCCGATCAGCCACTGCTTGTAGCCGATCACGTACCACAGCACCGCGAACAGCACGCCGTCGAGGGTGCCCATCACGATCAGCCACTCCGGGCCGGCCGCGTACGCGAGGTTCGGCCCGCCGAAGAAGGTGAACGCCGACAGCAGCGTGGCGAACGTCGTGAAGAGCAGCACGAGCGTGCCGATCGACCGGTTCGCGAGGTAGTAGTCCTCCGCCGTCGACTCCGAGACGCGGTACGCGACCAGCCCGAGCGCGAGCGCGGCGACGAGGTAGCCGACGACGACGCCGAGCGAGAGCCCCAGCGTCATCGGCGATCACCGTCGACGGGCGTCGGCGCGTCGCTGCCGGCGACGTCGCGATCCGGTCGCCGCCCCATCCCGCGCTCCCACGCGCCGCTCCGGACGAACAGCGCGAACAGGGCCGTACACAGTCCGAGCCACGCCACGTGCCACCAGATCCACACCGGCAGCCCCGCGACGACTGCGTCAACGCCCCACAGGGGCCACGGCACCGCGAAGGCCACGAGGACCGCGAACGTCGGTATCCACACGAGATCGCTCCGTGAACGCGTCATGTGAGAAAATAGTGTTTCCATAGGTACAAATAACCATCGAACAGATTCGGATAGGCTTTTCGTAGAGAAATTTTCTTCAATAGTCGGCGACGGAGGAGGAGGGTGCGATAGCTATTTTCCGCGAGGAGCGCAACCATACACGGACGGGCGCTACCGCCCGACATCACCATTCACCACTCATGAAAGACACAGAGAAATACCTGATACACGTCACCATCGCGGCCGACGGCGTCGTCGAGCGGAGCGACGTCGTCGGGGCGGTGTTCGGCCAGACGGAGGGGCTGCTCGGCGACGAGTTAGACCTCCGCGACCTCCAGGAGTCCTCGCGCGTCGGCCGGATCGACGTCTCCGTCGAGTCCGAGAACGGTCAGTCGTTCGGCGAGGTCACGGTCGCGTCGAGCCTGGACAAGGTCGAGACCGCCATCTTGGCGGCCGCGCTGGAGACGATAGACCGCATCGGTCCCTGTCACGCCTCCGTGGAGGTGACGAGCATCGAGGACGTGCGGGCGGCCAAGCGCCGCGAGGTCGTCGAGCGCGCCAAGGAGCTGATCGCCGGCGGCTTCGAGGAGACGAGCCTCGCGAGCAGCGACGTGTTAGACGAGGTGCGCGACGCCGCGCGCGTCGAGGGCATCGTCGACTACGAGGGGCTTCCGGCCGGACCGCGCGTCGGCGACTCCGACGCCGTCATCGTCGTCGAAGGGCGCGCCGACGTGCTCACGCTCCTCGACTGCGGGATCAAGAACGCCGTCGCGGTCGAGGGGACGAACGTCCCCGAGGCGGTCGCCGGCCTGACGGCCGACCGGACCGTCACCGCGTTCCTCGACGGCGACCGGGGCGGCGAGCTCATCCTCCGCGAGCTCGCGCAGGTCGGCGAGGTCGACTACGTCGCGTTCGCGCCGCCCGGCGAGTCCGTCGAGGACCTCGACCGCGACGCCGTCTTCGAGGCGCTCCGCGGGAAGGTGCCGTACGCCAGCCTCGCGGACGCCGCCGACCTCCGCGCGGCCGCCAGCGACGAGGAGGTCGCCGACGGCGACGACTCCGGGTCGGTCGCCCGCGTCGGCGACGGCGGGGCGGTGCCGGGCGACGCATCGGGCGGTGGCTCGACCGGCCCGTCGACTGAAACGACCTCGTCGCCCGAGGTCGAGTCGGAAGACGAGTCGTCAAAACCGGACGAGAGCGACGCGGCAGCTGAGACCGGTGACCTGTCCCCGGCCGACGGAGCGAGCGAGTCGGAGCCGACGTCGACCGACGACGCCGATCCCGGCTCGACACTCGACGCCGACGCGGCCTCTGCCGTCGAGCCCGACGCTGGATCGTCCGAGGAACCGGACACCGAGTTGGCCGAGGAGCCGGACGCCGAGTCGGCTGAGGAGTCAGACACCGAGTCGGCCGCGGAGCCGGAGCCCGACGAGAGTAACGACGAACGGGGCGACGCGACCGACGACGGACCCGACGAACAGCGGTCGATGGCGGTACACGTCGACGAGGTCGTCGACGGCGCGACCGGCCGCGCGCGGCTCCTCGGCGACGAGTTCGAGGTCCTCGACGAGGTCGACGCCGGCGAGGCGTTCGACGCGGTCGAGGGCGCCGAGCCCGCGCCGCACGCCGTCGTCGTCGACGGGACCGTCGACCAGCGGCTGCTCGACGTGGCGGCCCAGCGCGGCGTCGCCGACGTGGTGGGCCGCGACCTCGGCGAGTTCGTGAAGCGCCCGGTCGGAACGCGCGTCCTCGCGGCCGACGACGTTTGGGCCGGGAACTGAGGCGGGCCGGCCGGCGTTTCAGACCAGTCCGACCGCGCCCAGCAGCGCGAACAGCGCGTCGCCGTACGTCAGCGAGACGACGAGGCCGACCGCCATCGGGACGACAAACGGCATCCCGGGCGAGACCAGCACGCTGTCCTCGTGAGCGACGACGTCGAGACCGTCGCGGAGCGTCGCGGCGTCGGTGCCGTAGGCGCCGTGGTCGATGTCGTCGAGGAAGCGCTCGGCCGCCCAGGGGTCGTCGACCTCTGGGTCAGCGTCGGCCGCGTCGGCGGCGTTCGCGTCCTCGACTGCGCGTCCCCCGTCTGGGACCGCGTCGTCCACTGCGCGTCCCCCGTCGGTCCGCGGGCCGACGTGAGTCCCCCCGTCCGTCGGGTCGAACGTCTCGCCGACGGAGGCCGGGTCACGGAGGCCGTCGGGGTCGGCGCGCAGGTCGGCGAGCGTGAGCCCGCGCCAGCGGAGGTACATCCGGAGCGCGTCCAGGTCGAGCCCGCCCCGGGTGGGCCCCTCCGGCTCCTCGAACAGGCGGCCGTGGCGGTCCGGCAGCGAGTCGGTCGCGACCGGGCGCGCGAGGAACATGCTCGAGGAGACCTCGCCGCGGACGAGGTTGAGGGCGGCGAGGCCGACCGGGTACGCGAGCCCGATCAGGACGGTGTTCGTGAGGATCGTCAGCGAGAACACGCCGAGCTGGGTGCCCACGAGCGGGAGCGTGGCGCCCCCGACCTCGTAGGCCGGGAACGTCGGGAAGACCACCGCGAGCGCGATCATCGCCTTCGCGTCGGCGCCGCCGAACGCGCCGAGGTACCAGAAGGCGTAGCCGAGCGGCGCGACGAACAGCAGGCTAATCGCGGCCCGAACGAGGAAGATCCGCCCGTCGAACCCGGCGAACGGCCACAGCGAGGCGGCCTCCCAGACCAGGAGCAGCGCGCCGAACAGGTACAGCGGCGGCCAGAGCCGGTTCGGGAGGCGCCGGGTCCGGACGTCCCGGATCGCCGCCCACGCGAAGACGGGGACGACGAGCAGTCGGAGGAGGTCCGGCAGCGTCGCGACCATGTCACCACGGGCGAGACGGGGCCAATTAGGCGTTCGGGTTCGGCTATCGCGAGCGATAGCGCCCCGCGGTCCGCCGGGCGTCTCGTCCCGGTCCGGCGAGGCCCCGTCCCCCGATCCGCCGGCCCTTTGTGAGTCGCCCGCCGACCGGAGCGCGAGGCGCCACCGCCTCGGGACGAGCCTGTACGCCGGCCTCCTGTTCACCGTGCCCGGCCTCGTCGCGCGGGCGACCGGCCGGCCGTTCGTCTTCCCGAGCCTCGGCCCGTCCGCGTTCGTCCTCGCGTTCGACCGCCGGAGCGTGCGGGAGCGGGCCGTCCGCGTGGTCGGCGGTCACCTGATCGGCGGCGATCGCCGTCCGCGCCGCCGGCCCGGCGACGCCGCCCGCCCTCTCGCCCGAGGGGGTTCGCCTGACGGCGAGCGCGGTCGCCTCGCTCGTGGCGACCGGCTGGGCGATGATCGCGACCGGGACGGTCCACCCGCCGGCGTGCGCGACGACGCTCATCGTCTCGCTCGGCCTCCTCTCGACGCCGACGGAGGTGGCGATCACCGTCGCGAGCGTGACGGTCCTCGTCGCCTTCCACGCCGTCGTCATCCTGGCCTTCAAGCGCCTCGTCGGGGACACGCACCCGCTGTACGGCCGGGACGAGGCGACCGACGCGGACGGCTGACACGAGTCAGTCGCCGGACCGCTCCGATTCGTCCGGGCGGTCCGGCCGCCGGTCGAAGACGGCGAGTATCGGCTCGGGGTCGGCGAGGCCCGGGATCCGGTACTCGTCGTCGCGGAGCTCGATCGCGACGGTCTCGGTCCCGAGCCGCCGGTCGAGCCCGCTCCGCTCCACCCGGAGGTCCGTCTCGTCCCACGGTTCGACGCGCCAGAGCGCGGTGCCGAGCAGCCGGTCGCGGGCGACGAGCGCGTCGTCGCCGGCGCGGTACTCGACGAGCCCGTGCCGGAGTTCGTGGCCAATTGCGGCGAGGCCGAGCGGGAGGGCGACGGCGACCGCGAGGAGCGTGACGGCCGTTCCCCACTTCCCGCCGAGCGCGAACAGCGCGGCGCCGAGCGCGGGGAGCGCGGCGAGGTACCACAGCCCCGGGTGGCCGATCGGGGTCGTCAGCGCTCCCGCGACCCGCGTGCGGGGGGGCTGGCGGACCGTCTCGACCGGCTCCGCGAGCGAGCCGTCGACGGGCTCCGCCGGGGGCGGGTCGTAGGAGAAGCCCAGGTCGAGCGCGGACGACTCGTCGAGCGCAACTAACCGGTCGCCGTAGAGGCTCGCGAGGTCGAACGCGAACTTCACCGCGACGATGCCGAGCAGGAGGGGGAGACCGATCGCGTCCGGGTCGAGCGCCGATATCGGCGCGTCGCCCTCCAGCGTGCCCGCGGCGACGACCGTGACGGTGAACAGCGCGCCGAAGAAGATGGCCGCGCCGCGCGCGAACACCCCCTGAGTCGCCGTCTGGGCGCTGTGGTCGCGGTACTCGCCGCGACCGAAGTACTCGACGAGCGTCGTCGCCCCCTCGCCGACGAAGACGGCGAGGACCGCGAGCGTCACGGTGTCGAGCGCCCGCGGCGACAGCCCGCCGTCCGCGACGACGCCGACCGTGAGCGTGCCGACGACCCCCCAGACGACCGCGAGGATCGGGGCGGCGACCGGGAGGACGAGCAGCGACGAGACCCGGACCTCGACCCCGGTCCGCGGGACCGACAGCCCGCCGCGGCGCTGCGCGAGCGGGCCGACGATCAGCCCATCGCGCTCGATCTCGGACGGCCGGCCGGCGAACAGCGCGCGGACGAGCGCCCAGCCGGAGGCGATCCCGAGTTCGAACCAGTACAGCGTCATCAGCGCGGCCGCGTTCCAGCCGAGCGCGACGACGCCGACGAGCGGGAGCAGGGTGGCGACGGCGACCGAGAACGCGCGCGGTCGGCGGCCGCGACCGAGCGCGCGCAGGCGGTCGGGCAAGCGGGAGGAGGGCATCCGTCGGTCGTTCCGCGTCGTCGCACATAAGCGGTCTGGAGCGGGCCACCACAGGAACCGGGCGAGAGAACCGGCGCGGGCCGCCGCGGGGCCCGACCGACGGCGGCGTCCCCTTACCGCGCCGGGCCGGCCTCCCGGTGGAGGTAGAGGTACGCGAGCACCGGGACGATGGTGAAGACGAGCGTCGAGAGCGCCCAGAGGGGCGCGTAGCGGCTCCCGCGGGCCTTCGCGTCGCGGTAGATCCAGACCGCCGCGGCGACGACGACGCCGTAGATCACGAGCGTCAGCGGGAGCGACCACGGGAGGGCAATGCCGAGGGGGATCATGGCTCACCGGTGAGGTCCGCGCACATCACGAAGTCGGGTTCGGTCGCGACCGACACGCGGTTCGCGGCGACGTCGCTCACGTGGTCGACCGTCTCGGGGATCAGCACGCGGGCGCCGTCGGCGTCGGCCGCCGCGGCGTCGGCGGCGACGGCGTCGAACAGCGTCCCCGCCGCGTCGGCGTCGCGCCACGCGGCGACGCCGTACGTCGCCGTCCGGGTCGTCTCGCCGTCGACCTCGCGCTCCGTCACGCGCGTCCGGACCGCGACGCCGGCGACCGCGTCCGCGTCGCCGACCGCGAGGAGGCGGTCCTCGGCGGTCGCGGCCGCGAGCCGCCCGCGGGTGAGCTGCGAGCAGGCCCACGACTCGTCGGGGTCGAGCGCGAGCCCGCGCAGGTGGTCGCGCGCGTCGCTGTCGCTCCAGAACGCCCACGCCGCGTTCGGGTCCGGGTCGGCGAGGGGGCCGACGCCGGCGTCGGCCGCACCGTCGAGCGCGGTCGCGTCCGGGTCCGGCTCGGCGAACCGGAACTCCGTCTCGGGCTCGAAGCCGACGGCGCGCGACTGGCCGAGGCCCATGGCGTTCCACGAGAACACCATGTTGCGGCAGACGGCCGCGCCGCGCTCGCGGGCCCAGTCGAGGGCGGCCTCCGAGAGCGCCGTGCCGACGCCGTGGCCGCGGGCCGCGGGGTCGACGCGGATCCCCTGTCCCCACGCCTCCCACTCCGACAGCGAGACGGCCTGGATACAGCCGACGACCGCCTCGGGGTCGCCGGCGTCGGCGGCGCCGGTCCCGTCGCCCTCGACGCGCGTGTCGCCCGCTTCCCGGCCGTCGAGGTCGGCGGAAGCCGCGGCCTCCGGCGGGAGGGTCGCGACGAAGGTGCCGCGGTCGGGGTCGTCGTCGGCGGCCCAGTCGGGGAACACCCGCGGGATGTAGTCCTCGTGGCGCTCGCCCCACGTGTCCCGCGTGAAGGCCGCGACCGCGTCGGCGTCGGCGGGGCGCGCCTCGCGGACGGCGACCGCCGGGCCGCCGGCGGCGGACCCGCGACCGCTCATCGCCAGGGCCGCGACTCCTCGGTCAGCTCGCCGGCGAGGTCGCGGCCCATCGCCTCGGCGGGGTCGGAGCGGTTCGCCAGCGCCCACATGAGCTTCACCTTCGCGGTGCCGGGGAGGGTGTCGCCGGCCTCGACGACGCCCGCGTCGAGCAGGTCGCGGCCGGTGTCGTACACGCGGTCGCATACCCGGCCGGCCAGGCACTGGCTCGTCATGGCGACGACGGCGCCGCCCTCGACCAGCTCCTCGATCCGCGGGATGAGGTCGGTGTGGACGTGGCCGAGCCCGGTGCCCTCGATGACGACGCCGTCCTTCCCGTCGAGGTAGTCCCACGCCGCCGGGTCCATCCCGGGCGTGAACTTGACGAGTTCGACGTCGCCGTCGAGGCCGGACTCGACGCCGACGGTCCCCTCGTCGTCGCCCCGCGGGAGCGGCTCGCGGTTCCACTCGACGGCGGCGTCGGCCGCGTCGCCGTCGGCGCCCGCCTCGGCGGCCGCCTCGTAGTCGATGACGCCGAGGGGCGCGGCGCCGACCGTCTCGAAGGCGTCCCGACGGGAGGTGTGGTTCTTGCGGACGCGCGTGCCGCGGTGGAGCGCGCAGGCGTCGTCGGAGGGAGCGGCGTGCATACAGACGAGCGTCTCGGCGTGGTCGGCCTTCGCGGCCTCGACGGCGCAGACCGCGTTCATCACGTTGTCGGAGGAGGGGCGGTCCGCGGAGCGCTGGCTCCCCGTGAACACGACCGGCACGGGCGAGTCGAGCATGAAGGAGAGCGCGGACGCGGAGTACTGCATCGTGTCGGTGCCGTGCATCACCACGACGCCGTCGGCGCCCGCCTCGACCTCCTCGGCGACCGCCGCGGCGAGGTCGCGCCAGATGGACGGCTCCATGTTCTCCGAGAGGATGTTCGCGACGACCCGGCCGCGGTAGTTCGCGCGGCCGGCCAGCTCGGGGACCGCGCGGAGCACGTCCTCCGCGTCGAACTGGGCCGTGACGGCGCCGGTCCGGTAGTCGACGGTGGAGGCGATGGTCCCGCCGGTGGAGATGAGCGAGACGGTGGGCAGGTCGTCGTCGAAGGTGATCTCCGAGGTGGCGTCCCCGTCGCCGTCGGTCTCGGCCGCGGGGTCGACCTCGCGGACCCCGGACTCCACCACCTCGACGTCGGCCGCCTCGCGGTCGATGCCGACGTTGTAGCCGCCGTCGAGCTTGACGACGAGGTGGTCGCGCGTCGTGGAGGGGAGCAGTACGCCCTCGTTGGTGACGCCCCCGCGCTCGACGCGGACGCGATCTCCCGGTTGCATACGCCCCGGTTCCGCCGGGGCGGACTTGAATCCAACCGTTCGCGGCGCGGAGCGGTAGGGCGACGGGAAACAGGAGAGAAGACGGAGGCCGGCGGCTATCGGCCGATCGCGGGAGCGGCGGGCGGCGGGGTCAGTGCTCGATGTACTCGGCTTCCCAGTCGGTCCGGGCCTCGATTTCGCGTCGTCCGCGGCGAGTCAGCGTGTAGTAGTTCGTGCGGCGGTCGCGCTGGCCCTTCTCGACGAGCCCCTTCTCGACGAGCGTGTCGAGGTTCGGGTAGAGGCGGCCGTGGTGGATCTCCTTCTCGTAGTACTCTTCGAGCTCCTCTTTGATGGCCAGCCCGTGCGGCTCGTCGAGCCCCGCGATCACGTAGAGCAGGTCTCGCTGAAAACCTGTGAGGTCGTACATACAACTGCCTCTACATACCTGTCGAAAATAAATAAATATACCGTTATATCAGTCCACGTACGACCGGCGAGCGGGCCCTGCGTCCCCGGAACACCGGACTCCGTTCTGTCAACTCCGCAACCGTCGCGTGAGTCCGGACCGCGTGTTCACCGGCGGCAGTCGTTTCGGTTGAGTGATACGTGTCGTTGACCGGGGCGAAAGGCGCACTCGGAGGCGAGTGACGGAACTGCGCTGCGGTCCGGCGGCGACGCTCGGTCCGGACGTGGTACCGCGCGCTCCGCTCGGGCGCGACGCGAGACGGACCGACCGCTAGGCGGTCGAGCGTCGGAAGAAGGCACGCCCGACGCGGAAAAAAGCCGCGTCGGGCCTGCCGATTGGTCCCCGCTGACGCTTCGGCCCTCCAGACGAAGCGTCACCCGATTGTACAGCGTAGAGAGTCATAAACGTGTCGTACGTCGCTCACATATGTTCCTCTTCTAACACCCAGCCGAGCGCGCGCTTGTAGTGCGCGAACAGTTCCTCGACGCCGCGGTGGTTCATCTCCTCGTCGTCCAACTGCTCGCGGAGGAACTCGTACTGCTCTCTGACCTCCTCTTCGGAGCGCATGCGAGACGGATAGGGAGCGGTCCCGGATAGTGTTGTGGCCGACGGTGGCCGTTTCGGGGTCGGCGGCGGAGGACGGTCGGCGTCCGACCCGCGGCGCTCGGGGGACGGGGACCGCGCGGCTGGGACGCCGATCAGCGGTACCACGCGACCAAGACGCCGCCCACCATCGACACGCCGACGGCGGTCAGGAGTCCGCCGAGGCGCACCGACCCGTCGAGCGTCGTCACTCCGAGGAGCATCGACACGCCGATCATCGTCGCCAGGGCGCCGGCGATCAGGAACAGGGCGCCCCACACGACGTCGGGGACCAGTTCCGCTACCGCGCCGAAGAGCACGTCGAATATCTCGTCGAGCATGGGGACCGGGCGTGTGCGGTGACGGCGCTCCCGAAGAAAACGCTGTCGCCGGTCGCCCGCGAACGGTAACGTTGATACGTCGACCGCGGGTACGAGAGGAGACGATGGACGACCGGACCCGCGAGTACCTCCGGGGGCGGTTCGGCGACTACTACCGGTCGGTGTCGCTGTCGCTCCCGCCCGACGCGAACCTCCGCGAGTGGGGCCACATCCCGTGGACCCCCGGGTCCGGGACGACGATGGTCCGGCACCGGTCGCTGTTCGACCTCGGCGACGTGGACACGTTCTTCGCGGACAACGCCCCCCGGCACGCCTACTTCTCGGCCGCGCGCTACGACGACCCCGGCGCGGCGACGATGGGACAGAAGGGGTGGCGGAACGCCGACCTCGTCTTCGACCTGGACGCCGACCACCTCCCCGGCGTCGACCCGGAGACCACCTCGTACCCGGAGATGCTGGCGGCGTGTAAGGACGCGCTCCTTCGGTTGTTGGACTTCATCGACGACGACTTCGCGTTCGAGGACGTGACCGTCGTCTTCTCGGGCGGGCGCGGCTACCACGTCCACGTCCGCGACGAGGGCGTGAGGGGGTTAGACAGCGACGCGCGCCGCGAGATCGTCGACTACGTGCGGGCCATCGACCTGGACACCGACGGCCTGATCCAGACCGTCTCCGACCGGGGGACGACGAAGCGCGTCCTCCGCACCGAGGGGGGGTGGGGGGCGCGCGTCCACGACGCCCTGGTCGAGTACGCCGACGACCTCCGGGAGATGAACGACGAGGCCGCGCGCGAGGAGCTGATGAAGTTTGATGGGATAGGTGAGAAAGGGGCGAAGACGATCCTCGGCGCGTTCGACCGGAACCCGACGGCGGTGCGCGAGGGCAACGTGGAGGCCGGCGGGCCCGGGGTGCGCCGGCTCGTCTCGGCGCTCGCCGCGCGCGTCGCCGCGGAGGACGCCGCGCCGATCGACGAGCCGGTGACCACCGACACGCGGCGGCTCATCCGGCTGCCGGGGACGCTCCACGGCGGCTCCGCCCTGGTCGTCACGCCGCTGCACCGGGACGAGATCGCCGACTTCGACCCGCTCCGGGACGCCGTCCCGGAGCGGTTCGTCGGCCGCGAGATCCGGATCGAGACGGACGCGGATCGGACGGTAGAATTAAACGGCGAGCGCGTCAGAGTTGAATCTGGTAGAAACACCGTGCCCGAGTTCGCGGGGGCGTTCCTGATGGCCCGCGGCGAGGCGCGGAAAGCCCCCGAACGATGACCGACGAGCAATGAACCTCGACGAACTCCGGTCCGCGCAGGCGAAGGAGCGCCGGAAGGACAGCCTCCAGCACCTGCGGGACTCGTTTTACGACGACGTGGGCGCGTACGTCGCAGACCTCCGCGCCGCGCGCGACCGCCGCGCCGAGCAGGTCGAGAACCCGTTCGCGGACGACGACGTCCGCCGGCTCTCCGACGAGGTCGAGACCGCCGAGGAGGTCGCGGAGGCCCTCTACGAGCGCCGGGTCGGGAAGGTCGTCAAGCTCGCCTCCTTCGCCGCGGCGGACATGTCCGTCGACGAGGAGGGGATGACGACCGAGGAGCGCCGGCTGTTCGACGACCTCGTCGAGCGCATCACCGCGAACAAGTCGGAGGTCCTCGACGTGCTCACGGGCGAGTCGCCGGTCCAGGAGGGGTCGCCGATCCGAGACGAGTCCTCGACCGCGGACGGAGCGTCGGCCGCCCGCGACGCCGGGGGATCGCGCGACACGACGCCGACCGACGCGACGCCGAACGCCCCGGCGGCCGAAGCCGAGACGCCGCCCGCCGGGACGGAGCCGGACCCGACGGGCGCCGGCGACGCGAGCCCCGAGAGCGGTTCCGCCGCCGCGGACGCGCTCGCCGGGGCGATGGGCGGAGGCGAGACCGAGTCGACCGCCGACGCCCCGGCCGGGCCGACCGAGGGCGACGCGGACCCCGCCGCCCCGGAGCCGACCGGCGACGCCGGGACCGCGGGGGACGGCGAGCCGACGCCGGTGCCGCCCGAGCCGGCGCCCCCGGGCGCGGTCGGGGTCGACGACGATCCGGACGGGACCTCCACGGGCGACGCCGACGAGGAGCCGACCGCCGGCGCGACGACGGACGGCGGCGCGGTGCCCGAAGGGACGGCGACCGACTCGCCGCCCGCTGATACGGAACCGGCCGCGGGTTCGGAGCCGACCGCAGATCCGGAGCCGGCCGGCGGAACGGAGCGAGCGACCGTCCGGATCACCCGCGACGTCGGGGCCATCTTCGGCGTCGACGAGCGGGAGTACGAGCTCGCGAGCGAGGACGTGGTCTCCCTCCCGGTGGAGAACGCCGACCCGCTGGTCCAGCGCGACGCCGCCGAGCGCATCGACTGACCGCGGGCGATGGCCGCCTCCGCGACCGACGGCCGGGGCGGCGCCGGCCCCAAACCTGATTCCCCGGCAGCCGGACGTGTCGCGGCCGCGTGCGGCGCGGTCGCGACGCTCTCCGCGCTCTGCGGCATCGCGCTCGCCGTGCTGCTCGACCCGACCTTCTCGTGGACGACCGACGCGCTCTCCGACCTGGGGGTCCGCAACGGGAGCGCCGCCGCGTTCAACTGGGGGCTGATCGCGGGCGGGGCGGCCGGGGTCTGCTACGCGGCGGGCCTCGGACGGGCCGGGCGCCCAGTCCTGGCGCCCCTCCTCGCGCTGGCGATGGTCGCGATGGCCGGCGTCGGCGTCTTCGACCTCACAGAGCCGCTCCACGCTCCGGCCGCGATCGGGTTCTACGGACTCGTCACCGCGGTGTTCGCCGTCGACGGCTGGTTCAGGCGACGGGAGCCGACCGGCCGCGTCGCGCTCGCGTTCGCGCCGGTCCACGTCGCCGTCTGGGCGACGTTCGCCGCCGGGTGGTGGCCCGTGACCGGCCTCGCGCTCCCCGAGCTTCCGGGGGCGCTCATGCTCTCCGCGTGGGTGTGGGCGGTCGGGCCGGCACCGGTGGTCGAGGCGATCCGGTCCCCGCCCGGCGGCCCGACCGACGGACACTAACGCCGCGGGCGGCTACGGCCCGTCGATGGAGTTGGAGTTCCTCGGCGGCGCCCGCGAGGTCGGCCGCAGCGCTCTCCTCGTCGACGACGCGCTGCTGCTGGACTACGGGCTCATGACGGCGGACCCGCCGCGGTATCCGGTCCGAGACCCCGAGCCCGAGGCCGTCGTCGTCTCGCACGGGCACCTCGACCACGTCGGCGCGGTGCCCGCGCTGCTGAAGGGCGACCGCCGACCGCCGGTCCACTGGACGCCGCCGACGGGCGAACTCGCGCGCACGCTCGCCGAGGACACGCTGAAGCTCCACGGCAACAGCCCGCTGTGTCCGTTCGGCGCCGAGCACGTCGCGCGGCTGGGCGAGGTGGAACGGCGCCACGGCTACGAGGAGCCGTTCCCGGTCGCGGGCGGGATCGATGAGGGCGGCTACGAGGTCACGCTGTTCTCGGCGGGGCACATCCCGGGTTCCGCGCACGTCCTCGTCGACGACGGCGAGACGCGGCTGCTGTACACCGGCGACTTCCACACCGACGACCAGCGGTTAGTCGCGGGGACGATCGCCCGCCCGGACGCCGACGTCGTGGTCTGCGAGTCCACGTACGCCGACGTGAGCCACGATGACCGCGCCGCGGTGGAGTCGGCGTGGGCCGACGGCGTGGAGCGGACGATCTGGGAGGGCGGCACCGTCGTCGCGCCCGCGTTCGCCATCGGCCGGACGCAGGAGCTGCTCCTCGTCGCGGCCGCGAACGGCCTCACGCCGTACGTGGACGGGATGGGCGTCGAGGTGACGGAGACGCTCCGGCGGTACCCGTCGTTCCTCCGCGACGCGGACGCGTTCGGCGAGGCGGTCGGCCGGGCCCGCGTCGTCACGGGCCGCGACGGCCAGCGGAAGCGGATCGCGGCCGAGAAAGCGCTGGTCGTCACCACCTCCGGGATGCTCGCCGGGGGGCCGGTTCAGACGTACCTCCCCGAGATCCGGACGAACCCGACGAACCTCGTCACGCTCACGGGGTACCAGGTTGAGGGCACGCCCGGCCGCGAGCTCAAAGACCGCGGGCAGTTGGAGCTGAACGGGCGGGTGCAGCCGGTGAGCGCGCGGGTGGAGTCGTACGACTTCTCCGCGCACGCCGACCGCGAGGGGCTGGAGTCGTTCTTAGCGTCGTACCGAGGGGCGCGCGTGCTGGTGAATCACGGCGACCGCTGCGAGGCGTTCGCGGCGGACCTGCGCGGGGACGGGATCGAGGCGAGCGCACCCGAGATCGGGGAGCGGATCGAGCTGTAGCCGCGTCGAACAGAGGATACCGCGTCCCGGTTTATTTTCTCCGCCCACGCAGTTCGGGCGGCTCTTCGAGGTTCCCCAGCCGAGCGCGCTCGCCGTAGTGGTAGTGGAGCAGCGCGGAGACGGTGAAGGCGGTGACGACGAACACGGCGGCGGTGGTCCCGTCGATCGCGGCGAGGCCCGGGGCGCCGACAGAGACGCCGACGAGGACGAGCCCCGCGAGGACGGCGAGCCCGAAGTAGTAGAGGCTCCAGGGTATCTCGCGCCCGCGTAACACCTCGATGTACACGTCGAGGTCGTCGAGCGTCGGGGTCGGCTCGACGAGGTTCGCCTCCTCGTCGACGCGGACCACGTTCTTCTCCTCCAGCTTCGGCAGGTGGATGCGCTGGAGCGTGCTGTACACGTTCCGGCGGTCCTCGTACTTGACCGCGTCCGGGTCGACGCCGCGCTCCCACGCGGTGACGTGCGTGGAGAGCTCGGACACGTCGACCGGCTCCTCCGCGCGCTTGAGCGCGTGGATGACGAACCGCCGGCGGCGGTTGGAAAGCATCTCGTAGACGTCGTCCTCGGACAGGTCGTCGACCTCCGAGCGCGGTTCGGCCGTCGGTGTAGTGGTGGAACCCATGCGATTGTTCCCTCTCGTCGGATTCGTCTCGGTTCGGAACGCCCTGTTTCGAGCGATACTGCTCAATCAGGCCACATAAACCAGTTAGATAGTTAATCTGTTACTCTCAGTCGGGTGAGAGGAGATAACACGTCCCGTTGTCCGCACAAGGGAGTCCTGACCCGCGGTTGGGTCTGTATACCGTCGAAACGACCGTTCGAAATCGGGTTTCAGGGGCGTCCCGTTGGTCGGCGTAATCGGCCGATTCGAGCCGAGCACGTGCTACCGAGGGGTTCAGGGCCGTCTCGTCGGCGGCAACGAGACGAGCGTGGAGGGCGACGATCGGAAGTCGAGGATCCGACGGGATCCCCCGGTAGGTCCAACGGGGATCTCATAACGAAGTACCACCCGTGGTATGTGTATTCCAAGCACTCCCGGCCCGGACGGCGGGTCACGGGGGTGCGAGAACACAGGTGAGATACGACATGGACCGACGCAAATTCGTGATCGGTGCGGGATCGCTCGCTGCCGGTGGGGCAGCCGCAATGGGAACTGGTGCGTTTTCAAGCGTTGAAGCAGACCGGCCGTTTGAGATCACTGTAGCTGATGACGATGTGGCATACCTTACGCTAACGCCAAACGACAACCACCCGAACGGTAACTACGCGAAAGGGAATAACAACGTGTTCCGTCTGGACTTTGACGGAAATAATCAAGTTGACGGTGGGGGAGTGAACGGTGAAGCAGTGAGTGATTTCAAGAGTGTATTCCAGATCAAAAATCAAGGTACACAGGAAGTCGGAATTTACGTGGAATTAGGCTCTGATGCTAACAACGATGTGACAAGCCCCGCTTTGGAAAGCCCCGATAAAATTGGAGTTGATGTCTATGAGATGAGCTCAGGGGACAGTATCGTCGGTCAAGCGAACTCAAAAGATCTCGGTCAGGGTGACCAGTGGACTCTTGGGATTACAATCAATACAGACGGGTTCAAGAACGGGGCATTTGGTCCGGATAGTGAACTTGACGCCGGAATCACGTTCAACGCTGATGCCTCACTAACGAACTAACGGATCCTCCAATTCGATTTTTGATCTGGTGGGTGGCTCAGATTAGATTTTGTTATGAAATTTATACATTCTGGAGTTCAAGAATAATAGTTGTGATAGTTTCTGAACGCTGGTGGACTTATTGACGCTCGCGCAGTTCGGGCGGCTTCTCCAAGTTCCCTAACCGAGCACGCTCGCCGTAGTAGTAGTGGAGCGCGGCGGAAACGGCGAACGCGGTCACGACGAAGACGGCGACGGCGGTCGCGTCGAGCGCGGCGAAACCCGGCACGCCGACCGCGACGGCGACCTGGACGAGCCCCGCGAGCACCGCGAGCCCGAGGTAGTAGAGGCTCCACGGAATCTCGCGTCCGCGCAGCACCTCGATGTACACGTCGAGGTCGTCGAGCGTCGGGGTCGGCTCGACCACCTTCGCCTCGTCGTCGTACTCCACCACGTCGTGCTCGTCGAGCTTCGGCAGGTGGGTGCGCGTGAGGACCGTGTGGACGTTCCGGCGGTCGTCGTAGTCGATCGTCTCGGGGTCGACGCCGCGCTCCCACGCGGTGATGCGCGTCGAGAGGTCCGCGACGTCCATCGGCTCGCCCGCGTGTTTCAGCGCGTGGATGGTGAACCGGCGGCGGCGGTTCGCGAGCAGTTCGAAGATCGTTTCGTCGGGCAGCGATACGTCGCTCGTCGTTCCCAGCGGCGTCGTCGAGAGCATCGTGTGGCGCGCGCCGACCGAGATCGCGGTGACGATCTCCTGTTCGACGGTTAACATTAACCTGTGTGGCACCCTACATAAAGTGAGTAGGTACTTGATATGATAGGTATGGATTTTCGCCGGTTCTGTCGCCGATTTCGGCCCGGTCAAGCGGTGCTTGAAGCGTCGAATTTGGGGTTTGAAACGGGTTTTAGTGTTGTTTCCGAGAGGCGACGGGACTTCGGATCGAGCGTCCGTCGAGCGCGCGTCAGGCGGGGCTTGTATCAATTCGAGGGGGAGTCGTGGCTCGTTCCGGGGGCGCCTGCGAGACTTCGAGCGTGTCATAACGATATTGGATAGGACCTATGGAAGAAGTGAAGCGACCGACGCGGGACGACCCCCGCGAACGCGGTCGCGGACACACAACCATGGAACGTCGTAAATTCCTGATCGGCGCGGGTGCACTGGCTTCCGGAAGCGCGGCTGCTGTGGGTACGGGCGCATTCACAAGTGTGAGTGCTGACAGGAGCGTTGATATCGATGTCGCCGATGATCCTAATGCCCTTCTTGGGATTGACGCCTCGAACGCCTCCAACGGGGACTACGTGGTTGGCACTTCGAACGGCGCTGCGGTTGACATCTCAGAGAGCAACAGCAATATCATGGGAGAAGGTGTCAACGAGAATGCGACAACCGTTCTCCGTGACCTCTTCGACATTCGGAACCAGGGCGGAAGTGGAGTATTCGTCTACGTGAACACTGGCGTTGATGGGTTCGGATTCTTCTCCGACTACCCAGCTAATGTGGAGTATGACGAAGATAATCCTGTCGGCCAGCCTGAGCCGGGACCGGGCGGACCGACCACTGGGATTGGGAGCGAGGGTCAGGTCGTTGATGCTGGCACCGATGGACTCCCCGGTGACGGAGACTACAGTTTCAGCGAGGGCATTCAGGCGAACATTCCGGCACGCGTTTACTTAGAGCCGGGAGAGTCGCTTCGAGAAGTTGGCTTCGTGATCAACACTCAAGGTGGCTTCGGTAGCGATGCACCGATTGACACAACAGTCACTATTGGAGCTAATTCAGTTGACACTTTGGGCGAAGACGTCTCAGTTAATACGGACATTGGAGCTGACTGGGAAGTTGACGTGAGTGGGTTCGACTCGTCATAAGCCCAAATTTCACAAACTATGTTATATTAATTTTTCTGTATTAGCATGTAAAACGACAAAGTATACTAAAAAAGGCGTAGCGAGCGAGATAGACTAAATTCGATCATTCCCCGCCGTCGGTGTACGCCCAGTCGTCGAGCACGCGCTCGGCGACCGCGTTCGCCTCTGCCGGCGACGGACAGGAGCCGGCGACGACCTCCTCGGAGAGCTCACCCGCGAGGTCGTACACCGCGCTTCCGTCGCCGCGCTCGGCCACGCGTTCGAAAGTGGGCCGGTAGCCGGCGGCGGCGCGCTGACCGATCTCGTCGAGCGAGGCGTCGATGGTGTACTCGAGCTGACGGACCGCTTCCTCTGGTTCCATACGCGATCCACCGGCCGCGACCTACTTAAAGGTACTCGGATTCGGAACTGAGTTAATTCCGCGGCGTCGCCCGCGCCGAACCGACGTTTATACGCCGCCGGAGGGTCGACCGGGGCCATGACCGACGCAGACGAGCACGACGCCGACGCGACCGGACGCGGCGACGAGTCCGTCCCCTCCGTCGCGGAGCGCGCGGACGACGTCGCCGAGCGCGCGGCCGTCGCGAAGCGCGCCGCGGAGGCGGGCGCCGCCGTGGCCCACGACCACTTCCGGAGCGACATCGCGGTGGAGACGAAAGGCGAGGACGACGTGGTGACCGAGGCCGACCGCGCCGCCCAGCGCACCGTCATCGAGTCGATCCGCGAGTCGTACCCCGACGACGCGGTCGTCGGCGAGGAGGAAGACGAGCGCAAGACCGTGCCCGAGGCGGGCCCCGCGTGGGTGATCGACCCCATCGACGGGACGAACAACTACGTCCGCGACGTTCGCGTGTGGGCCACCGCGGTCGCGGCCGTCGTCGACGGCGAGCCGGTCGCGGCGGCGATCGTCGCGCCCGCGCTCGGCGACACCTACACCGCCGACGCCACGGGCGCGTACCGCAACGGCGAGCCGATCGCGGTGAGCGACGTGGCCGACCCCCGCGGCGCCGCCGTCGACCCGACTATCTGGTGGGACTACGACGCCCGCGACGAGTACGCGGCCGCCTGCGAGGCGATCGTCACCCGCTTCGGCGACATGCGCCGGTTCGGCGCCGCGCAGGTGGTGCTCCCGACCGTCGCCGCCGGCGGGCTGGAGGGGACGATCACGAACGTCGCCGCGAACCCCTGGGACACGGTGGCCGGGGTGTTCGTGATCCGGCAGGCCGGGGGGCGCGTGACGGACCTGAACGGAGAGCGGTGGCGCCACGACTCGACGGGCCTCGTCGCCTCGAACGGCGCCCTTCACGACGAGGTCCTCGCGGCCGCGAACGAGATCGAATCGGACTGATACGTGGGTTTCGAGGTGGTTTCCGACCGATTCTCGGGCGGCCGTCAATGAGGCGAGACCACAGATCACTCTGGGTGGAACACCGTCAAAGCCCCAGCCGCTCGGTTCTGCGTCGTCGCTGACGGATCGCCGGAGAACACCGTCAAAGCCCCAGCCGCGAGGACTCGATGGGCTCGCTGCGGTCCTCGTCGCTCGCTTCGCCCACTCCTGCGGTCCTTACGTCGCCCGTCTTCGCCCTCGCGGCTGCCCCTTTGAGTCCCGCCCCGCACCGTCCCGCACCTCACGCCTCCCCAGCCTCGTCAGTCGCCTCCGCTTCGCTCCGGCGACTGACTCCCTCGCGCGTGCTCCTCGCGGCCGCCTTCGGCGGCCACTCGGAGGCACGCGCCACGGCAGTGATGGTGTAGTCGACGACGGCGTCGTATTCTGGGACCGAGGGTTCAACTTCGGGGCCGTCGAATCCGGGGACATGTACGCGGTCGTCGGCTGCAACGAGTGCGCCAACATGTGGCTGGTCACGGACCCCGAGACGAGCGAGACCGCGCAGTGCTCGCGGTGCGGCAAGACCCACCGTACCGCCAAGCTCAAGCGCTTCTTCGAGTCCGAGGACCGCGCGGCCGCGCGGGAGGCGCGGTCGGCACTGCTCGCGAAGAAGCGCGGCGACAGCGCGGCGTTCGCGGAGGTCGACCACGTCTCGGAGCTGGAGGCCGCGGTCGAGGACGCGGGGATCGACGACCGCGAGTACCTCGAAGCGTCGGGGCTCGACGCCGACGCGGTCGACGCGGCCGGCGAGCGAGCCGAGGGCGGCGGGGGCGGGTCGCGGAGCCGAACCGAGGTCGTCCGCGACGCGGTCGACGCCGTCGACGATCCCACCGAGGCGGCGGTCGTGGAGCGCGCCGAGCGGGACGGCGTCCCCGCCGACGCGGCCCGCGAGGTCCTGACCCGTCTCACGCGCCGCGGCGAGGTCACCGAGTCGAACGGGCGGTATCGCGTCCTCTGACCCCGGTTTCGCCCGGCGGCCGTCGGCGGCTGGACAAAGCACTTATATCAGGCTCGTAACCGGTCGCACATGGACACCCGCACGGCCCTCCTGGCGGCGGCCGCCGCGCTCCTCGTCGCGGGCGCGGTCGGCGCGGTCGCCGCGCCCGACGCCCTCACCGACCCCCGAGCGACGGACGAGCCGCCCGGGCGGATCGACGTCGCCGGCGCGACGGTCGCCCCCGGCGAGGTGCGCGGCGAGACCGCCGAGCTCCGGCTCGGCACCGACCTCCGCCACCGCGGCGGGCCCGTCGAGAACGTCACCGTCCGCCACCGCGCGATCGGTTCCGAGTCCGGCCTCCTCGTCGACGAGACGACCGTCGAGGTCGGCGACGTCGACGCCGAGGGGGAACGCACCGTCAACGGCACCGTCACCGTCGAGCGCGAGGGCGGTTACCGCATCGAGACGGTCGTCTTCGCGGACGGGCAGCGCCGCGAGCAGCGGACCACGCGCGTCGCCGGCGTCGCGGCGCTCACGCCCGACTACGCCGACACGCAGGTCGGGTTCACCGACGGGAGCGTCTGGCCGACCGTCGCCGTGAGCGTGGCCGAGGCCGGCGACGGGACCGCGACGCTGTCGGCGTCGGTGTCGGTGACGAACCGCGGCGACGAGGCGAGCGATGACGTCGACCTCCGGCTGTACCTCCGGCAGGCGGAGTCGAACGTGATCGCCGCGGAGGCGACGGAGACGGTCGGCACCGTCCGCCCCGGCCGCACCGACACCGTGACGGCGACCGTCGAGGTGCCCGACGGCTACAACTACTACATCGACGCCGCGCTGTTCGACGACGACGTCCTCGTCGACGAGACGCAGGGCGTCGCGAACCTGAACCCGCGGGAGACCATCACCGCGAACGAGACGGTCCGCGACGTGGCGTTCTCCGTCGAGGACTTCGAGCGCGACGACGTCGGCGGCGACGGCGCCGACGGCGCCCGCCGAGAGGGCGGCGACGGTGCCAGCGCCGACGCGACGCCCGGCTTCGGTCCGCTCGCGGCGCTCGTCGCGCTCGTCGTCGCGGCGCTGGCGGCGCGGAGGCGACGATGACGGACGACCCGCCGCGCGGGGAGCCGAGCGACGAGGAGGCGGCCAGCGACCGCGATCACACGAGCGACCCACCACAGCCCATGACCGACGACACCGACGCGACCGAGCGCACGGCGACGGACGCCGACCGCACCGACCGCGAGGAACCGGACCCCGACCGCGACGAGGGGAGCTACTGGACGGACCCGGTCGACTCCCCGGGAGGCGGCGGTCTCTCGACGGGCGGCCTCCGCGGCCTGCTCGACCGGGTCGGGCTGGCGGCGCTGTCGCTGCTCGCGGTCGTCGCCGGCTGGGGGTTCTACACCCAGTCCGGGGACGCGATCCGCACGTGGCTGGACCCGGCCTACGAGCCGATCGCGCTCGCCGTGTTCAACCTCGCGGTCCTGTTCGTCGCGCTCGCCGGCGTCGCTCACCAGCTCCGCCGGATCCGCGCGACCGAGTCCTGACCCGACCCGCGGCCGGCGTCACTCGTCGGGGAGCTGATCGGTGCTGGCCGGGATCTGCTCCACCTGCCCCGCGAGCGTCGCGGCGTCGCCGGCGACGGTGGAGGGCTCGACGCCGGCCTCGCCCGCGACCAGCCTGACGTGCGCGGCGAGCAGCGCGAGCGCGCGGAGGCCGGCGCCGTCGGGGTCGTCGTCGGTGCGCTGGGCGAACGTGGTGTCGACCTCGCCGTCGCGGACGACGCCGACGTGGACCGCGTCGATGTCGTCGCCGTCGAGGAGGTCGCGGGCGCGGGCGATCTCCGTCTCGAAGTCGTCGCCGTCGGCCGCGTCGGAAGCCGCGGATCGGTCGTCGCGGGCGGCCTCGTCGGAAGCGGGGTCGTCGGAAGCGGGGTCGTCGCTCATGTCGTCCTCTCGGGCGAGCGACGTGAAAAGCGCGGCGGGACTCTCGGTCGCGGAGCGGGAGACGGAAGGAAGGCCGGAACGCGGAGGCGGCGTTACTCCTCGGGGCGAGGCCGGGCGATGAACAGCGCCTCCTCGATGGTGAACGGGTCGTACGTCGACTGGTGGCAGACGCAGTAGGTCCCGTCGGCGGCGTCGTAGCGGGCGGACTCCTCCAGCACCTTGTACCCCGGGATACAGCAGAAGTGGGTACAGACGTTGAGGTACGCCATGAACCCCTGGTCGGTGGAGGCCTGAAGCCACTCGTCGTTCTGGGCCGCCTCCTCGATCTCGGGCGATCGGAGGACGATCGCGTTGAGGTTCGTGTCGGCGTCCTCGGAGCGCCACGTGACCGACGCGGGCTTGCCGACGCCCGCGCTGCCGATCCCGTTGCCCCACTCCTCGTAGTCGGAGAAGTCGTCGACGTGGATCCGGTCGCCGCCCGAGTAGGTGTTCGACTGCCAGTCGTACGGCGGGCCGCTCGCCGCGCGGAACAGGTTGTCCGACTCGAAGTTCGGCTGGACGTTCTCCTGCGACTCGACGCCGCAGTACTGGAACCACGCGCCGGAGTAGGTCACGCCGCCGAGCTCTTCCTGGGCGACCTCGATCTCCTGTCCCTCCTGGGTGACGGTAGTCGTCTCGGGCCAGATGCCCTCGATGTACCCCTCGTCGGTGACCCGAACGGGGATCTGCGGGAGCCCCCGGGGCGCCGGGCCGCCGGTGTGCGCGATGGTCCTCGCGACCGTCGACCCGCCGCCGACCCCGCCGGCGGTCGTCAGGGTGTTCACGGTCGCCGACCCCATCGCACCGACCCCCGCGAGGGCCGCGCCGCCGACGACGCCCTTCACGAAGCGTCGCCGCCCGGACTCGGACGGATACTTGTCGGACGCACTCATACCCGCACCTGAGGTTGGATCGGTAAAAAGGGTGACGAACCCTCCACCGGCGCGAGAATCGGCGCCGTCGCCGGTCGTCGCCGGCGCTCCGGACGTGGACTCCGCCGACCGCGCCCCCGCGACCGCAGTCAAACAGGAACGTTCGTGATCGAATTAACTCGGAACCGAGGCAAGCATTCGTCCAGACCGCGGTTTTAACCGACCGCGACCGCAGTATGTGTGGTATGAAGTTGCACAATCGGGACGTGCGGACGGACGTTCGGGAACTCGGGGCGCTGGTGGGAGACGTCCTGGCCGCGCAGGCGTCGACGGAGGCGTACGAGACGGTCGAGACGCTTCGGAACGCGGCGATCGACTACCGGCGCGGCGACGCCGAGGACCGGGCGGCCCTCCACGAGGCGGTCGGCGACCTCTCGACGACGCGGGAGGAGGTGGTCGCCCGCGCGTTCACGACCTACTTCGAACTGATCAACCTCGCCGAGGAGCGCGAGCGGGTCCGCGCGGTCCGGAACGCCGACGACGGGAGCGCCCTCCACGACTCCTTCGACGCGACGATCGCCGAGTTCGCCGAGGCCGGCGTCGACGCCGACGAGCTGGAGGAGCTGCTCGCCGACGTGCTCATCGAGCCGACGTTCACCGCCCACCCGACGGAGGCCCGGCGCTCGACGGTGAAGTCCAAGCTCCGCTCGATCGCGAACCACCTCGGCGAGCTCGACGAGCGCAACCTCACCGAGCGCGAGCGCCGCGCCGTCTGGCGCGACGTCACCGCCGAGGTGACCAGCCTGTGGGGCACGCGACAGGTCCGCCAGCGCGCGCCCGAGCCGGAAGACGAGGCGCGAAACGTCCAGTGGTACCTCGAGAACACCCTCTTCGACGTGGTCGGCGACGCATACGAGGAGTTCGAGGAAACCATCTCGAAGGAGTACGACGACGTCGACTGCCCGAAGCTCTTCGAGTTCCGCTCGTGGGCCGGCTCCGACCGCGACGGCAACCCGTTCGTCACGCCGGAGGTGACCGACGAGACGCTCGAACGCCAGCGCGAGGTCGCCGTCGAGAAGTACCGCGACCGGTGTAAGCGGCTCTCCGCCGTGCTGAGCCAGGACGGCGAGCGCTACGCCGCGGGCGACGCGCTGGCGCGGTCGCTCGCCGCCGACGCCGAGCGGTTCCCCACCGTCGTCAAGGAGGCGCGCGAGCGCTACCCCGACGAGCCGTACCGGCAGAAGCTCAGGCTGATGCGCGAGCGGCTGGACCGCGTCAACGACGTGCGCCCGGGCGAGTACCCCGACGGCGACGCGTTCCTAGACGACCTCGACGTCATCGCCGAGTCGCTGCGCGAGGACGGCCAGGAGTCGGTCCTGGAGTCCTTCGTCGAGCCGTTCCGCAGGCAGGTGGACACGTTTGGGCTCACGCTGGCGTCGCTCGACCTCCGCGACCACCGCGAGAACCACACCGAGGCCGTCGCCGAGGCGGTCGCGGTCGAGGGCGTCGACTACGAGGGGATGAGCGAGGACGAGCGCGTCGACTTCCTCACCGAGGCGATCCTTCAAGGCGAGCCGGTCGTCGACGTCGACGAGCCCGGCGACGTCTCCGAGACGACGGAGCGCGTCCTGCGGCGCTTCGCGTCGTTCGCGGAGTGGCAGGAGGAGTACGGCCAGCAGGCGATCGACACCTACTGCATCTCGATGACCGAGGAGCCGAGCCACGTGCTGGAGGTGCTCTTCTTAGCCGACCAAGTCGGCGTCGTCTCCCTGCCCGACCACTGCGCGGTCGACGTGGTCCCGCTCCTGGAGACCGAGTCCGCGCTCAACGGCGCCGAGCGCATCCTCGGCACCCTCTTCGAGAACGAGGCGTACGCGGCCGCGCTCGAAGCGCGCGGCGAGGTCCAGGAGGTCATGCTCGGCTACTCCGACTCCAACAAGGAGAACGGGTTCCTCGCGGCGAACTGGGACCTCTACGAGAACCAGCGCCGGATCGCCCGGTTCTGCCGCGAGGAGGACGTGACGCTCCGGCTGTTCCACGGCCGCGGCGGCTCCATCTCGCGCGGCGGCGGCCCGATGAACGAGGCGCTGCTCGCGCTCCCGAACGAGACCGTCACCGGGCAGGTGAAGTTCACCGAGCAGGGCGAGGCCATCGCCGAAAAGTACGCCAACCCGCGGATCGCCGAGCGCGAGCTGGAGCAGATGCTCGACGCGCAGATCCGCGCCCGGAAGGAGGCGAACGAGGAGCCGGTCGAGGACGTGCCCGACCGCTGGGTCGAGGCGATGGAGACCATGGCGCCCGCGGCGCGGGAGACGTACCGCGACCTGCTGAACACGGACGGGTTCGTCTCCTACTTCGAACAGGCGACGCCCATCAGCGTCGTCGAGGACCTCAACCTCGGCTCCCGGCCCGCCTCGCGGTCGGGCGAGCGCAGCGTCGAGGACCTGCGCGCCATCCCGTGGGTGTTCTCGTGGACCCAGACCCGGCTCATCCTCCCCGGCTGGTACGCGATCGCCTCCGGCATCGACGCCTACCTCGACGAGGTCGGCGAGGAGGAGGGGATGGAGACGCTCCGCGAGATGTTCGACGAGTGGCCGTTCTTCCGGACGACGCTCGACAACGCCTCGCTGGCGCTCGCGCGCACCGAGCCGGAGATCGCGGCCGAGTACGCCGACCTGGCCGACGACGAGCTCCGCGAGCGCTTCTTCCCCGACCTGGTCGCCGAGTACGAGCGCGGGCGCGAACTGGTCTTGGCGATCAGCGGCCGCGACCAGCTGCTCCGCCGCGAGTGGCTCGAAGAGAGCCTCGACCGGCGGAACCCCTACGTCGACCCGCTGAACCTCCTCCAGGCGAACCTCCTCGGGCGCACCCACCGCACCGACGAGGAGGAGCGCACCCTGCGGCTCACGGTCAACGGCATCGCCGCCGGGATGAAGAACACGGGATAGCCCGGGTCGCGACGCCGCACCGCCCTCGTTTCTTTCCCGCCGCCGTCGAGTGCCTATCGGACGATCTCGTCGCCGACCGCGATCGTCCCCGACTCGACGATCCGGGCGTCGAGCCCGCCGCGGCCGTCGAGGGCGGTCGCCGCGTCCGCTTGCTCCGCGAGGTCCGCCATGTAGCCGCACGGCTCGCAGTGGCCCGTCCCCTCGACGACCGCCTCGCCGACCCGGAACCGCTCGCCGATCAGTTCGTCGAGGGCGACGCCGCGCGTCGTGACGTTGCGCCGGTGGGCGCCCGCGTCGAGGTCGACGCCGTACTCCTCGGCCGCGGCCGCGAGCGCCTCCGCCGCGATGAACGTCACGTCGCTCGGCTCCAGGTCCGCCTGCTCGTTGTAGATCCCGTCGCCGTCAAAGTAGCGGTCGCCCCTGAGGCCGCGGTCCGCGACCGCCTCGACCGCCTCCCGCGGCTCCGGCTCGCCGCCCGTCCCCGGGGCGACGTGAATCCGTTCGACCGTGCCGACGCCCGATCCCGTCATTCGCGACTCACAAACGGACTCTAACGCGCGGGATCAAGAAGGTAGCGGCGGGATGAGAGTCAGAAAGAGCGGCGGAGTGATCGTCGGCGAGAGCGATGGGATGAGAGTCACGAACGCGTCGGCGGGTGGCGCCCGCCCGCGACGACGCGACCGGCGCGGCTGCGCGTCGGGTGTGGACCCGCCCGATCGCAATTCGATATAGCGGTATCGAGTGTATGGCGCGTATCGGGGGCGAACCGGACGGTCGGAGCGATCGCTCGCGGGGTCGGCGCAGCGGACCCGAAATTGAGCGAAAAGCGGTGGCTAAGGGAGTTACGCGGGCAGAAACGAGAGAAACGGCTTACGCGTAGCGTTCGAGTTCCGGCCGGTCGAGGTCCTCGAAGACGTCGGTCGCGACCTCCGAGAGGAACGCCTCACCCTCGTCGGAGAGGCGGCGGCCCTCGCCGGAGGCGGTGGTGACGAGCCCCTCCTCTTCGAGCGCCTGCAGGGCCGTTCGGATGAGGTTCCGGGAGCCGCCCTCGTGTTCCGGGGGGCGGACGACGTAGCGGTTCGAACCGCGCTTCTTCGAGCCGTACTCGGTCGCGAGCCGCTCGATGCCGATCGGTTCGTTCTGGGCGACCTTCCGCAGGAGGCTCGCGGAGCGGACGTACCAGAAGTCGTCCTGCTCCGGCGGGAGCTCCTTGCCGGCGCCGGTCTTGGCGAACTCCACCCAGTCGGGCTCGTCGATGCGGTCCTCGAGTCGCGCGGCGACGGCCTCGATGAGGTCGTCGGCCGGCACGTCGTAGATGGTTACCATTGGGTCTCGATTCACGCCAGTGTCGTTTAAAACCATCGTATCGCGTACGGCCCGTGTGAGCCGTTTTCACGGTGCTGCGGGCCGCTGCGGAGGACTCGCGGATCGGAACGAGGCCGAGTGCGGAGCCGCGCGCCGCTACTCGACGTACTCGTACTGCCGCTCGTTCATCCGACCCCAGCCGGTGAAGACGAACTCCCCGTCGGGCTGGGTGAACTCCTCGACCTCGCGGCCGAGGTCGGCGTCGTACTCGTGGACGTCGTGGACGTCCTCGTACTCGTCCCACGTCAGGTCGTAGCGGGCGTCGAGCTGGGCGTCGATGTCGAGCGCCTCGACCTCCGCGCGCCACCCCTCGCGGATCGTCTCGGCGTGGATCTCGGCCTGCGCGCCGGAGCCGTAGGAGGCGACGAGCAGCGTCTCGTCGACAAACTCGCGGTCGCGGCTCAGGGCGTCCCGCAGGGCGCTCACGCGGGCGATGTGGACGGAGCTGGTGTACCAGTTGCCGACCTCCCGAGAGAGCCCGAGCGTCGGCTCGACGGCCGCGTCGTACCACGACTGGTACTGCTCGGTCGTCTTCAGGTCGTCCATGTAGCCGCGGATCGCCTCCTCGTAGGCCTCGCGGTCGTCGTACTCGTCCTCGCGCGGCTGACGGCCGATCTCGGCGGCCAGCGCGTCCTCGTGGTCGGTGTCGCGGATGACGTGCCGGTAGGCTAACAGCGCCGCCTTCCGGACCATCCCGGGGAACGGCGTGTGGAACGGGGCGTACGCGAAGTCCTCCAGTTCGATGTCGTCGGTGACGGACTCGTAGTCCTCCAGGGCCTCGCGCATCCGGGAGAGGTACACCTGGACCGAGCGCTTCCCGTCGACGCTGGGGAACTGCTGGTTCGGCTTGAGGAAGTCCGTCTCGTCTTTCGAGCCGTACCCCTGGTCGGCCGAGAGTTCGACGATCGAGGGGTCCTCGTCGATCAGCATCGCGACGGCGCCGGCGCCCTGCGTCGCCTCGCCGGGGTCGCCGCGGGCGTACAGCGCCGTGTCGGTCGTGATGACGATCGCCGGTCGGTCGCGGTTCCGACCCGCTCGGATCCAGTTGTACGCGTCGTCTATCGCCTGCGTGCCGGCGAGGCAGGCGAACTTGCGCTCGCCCTTGTTGGCGTGGGTGAAGTCGCCGTCGTACACCTGTTCGAGACAGCCCGCGATGTACGTCGACACCGGCTTCGAGTGGTCGAACGCCGACTCCGTGGCGACGTCGATCCGGCCGACGTCCTCGGGTTCGAGCCCCTTCCGGTCCATCAGCCCCTTGGCGGCGTTCGCGCCCATCGTGACGATGTCCTCGTACACGTCGGGGAACGAGGAGTTGTTGAGCCCGAGCCCCTTCGTGTACTTCTCGGGGTCGTCGCCCTGCTCCGGCGCGAACGTGCCCGGCAGGTCGAGCTTGAGCTTTCCGGTCCAGATCTCGACGCCGTCGATCCCGACTGCGGTCATACACGGTCGTTCACGGGACTGGCATATGGCTTTGTCGATGCCGAGTACGTCGATCGTGGAAGTGCCGTGCCGACGCCTCACTTCCGCGGCGGGTCGAAGGAGGCGCCCTCGGTCCGGACCGTTCCGCCCGCGGTGACGGTGATCCGGCCGTCGTTCCGACCGAAGAAGCTCACGCCGACCGCCTCGAACGTCCCGTCGCGGAGGTCCGCGTCCCCGCCGGCGGTCAGTTCGATGTCGCCTGCACCGGCGGCGATCGCGGCGCTCGCGGAGGTTCGAACCGTCGCCCCGCGGGCGTCGAGGTCGCCGCCGGCCCGCAGCGACACGTCGCCGGCGCCCGCGAAGAAGAAGCCCCCCGGGTCGGTATCGATCTCGGCCCCGTCGCCGACTCTGAGGGCTTTGTCGGCCTCCAGAGCGACCGAGGCCGCCGCGATCGCGACCCCGTCGCGGACCGTGACGCGGTCGGCCACAGCCCCGACCGGAACGTCGACGTCGACGCTTTCGTACACGACGAGGTGGCCGTCGACGGCGCCGAGGAAGGCGAGTTCGACGGCGGTGTACGTCTCGTCCGGGTCGCCGTCCCCGTCGCGGTCGACGTACGCGACCGCGTCGGTCGCGGCGTCGAGGACTTCGACGGTCGTCGTGGCCGCGTCGTCGCCCGCGTCGACGGTCAGCGTTTCCTCGCCGACGTCGGTCGGGAGGGTCTGCCAGCGCAGCGAGACGGTCCGGGACTCGCCGGCGTCGAGCGAGACCTCGACGGAGTCGACCCGCTCGTCGCCGACGCGCAGTTCGACGGTCTCAGTCCCCCGCTCGTCCCCGACGTTCTCGACGGTCGCGTCCACGGTGACCGGGTCGCCCGCGTCAACGCTCGCGTCGACGCCGGCGATCTCGACCGCGAACTCGGCGGGCCGGAGCGGGTCGAGCCGGAAGTCCACGGTCGCCGTCTCGTTCGGCTCGACCTCGACGGTCGTCGCCGAGACGGCGAGCCCGGGCGCGTTCGCCGACACCTCGTACTCGCCCGGTTCGAGTCCGTCGATCCGGTAGGCGCCGCCGGCGCCGGTCCGGGCCTCGGCGACGCGGCCGGCGCCGTCGACGGCGACCGTCGCGCCCGAGAGCGGCACGACGGACGGCCGGAGCCCGAGCGAAGCGCCCGACGCGACCCGGGTCGCGGCCGCGCCGGGACCGACGACAACGCCCTCGATCGACCCCGTCTCGGCCGCCGGAGACGGTGTCGCCGTCGGCGCGAGCGTCGTCCGCGCTATCCGCTCGCCCGAGGCCTCGTGGTAGAGCGCGACCTCGTTCGTCGCGTTCGCGACGAGCGCGTCCGAGAACGCGCGGCGCTCGCCCGGCGCGAACTCCCCCGCGGGCGGCGCGAACGGGTAGCGAGTGGCGTTCCCGTCCGCCCTGACGACGACCGCGAGCTCGCCGTTCGGGAGCGCGTCGCCGCCGAGGTGGTCGACGCGGAGGTCGGTCCCGTCGGCGCTGAGCTCCGCGGAGACGACGACCTCGTCGGTGTCGGAGCCCACACCGCCGACGTAAGCGACCCCGATGGCGCTCGCGCTCACGACGAAGACGGCGACGAGGAGGATTATCCCGACCGTCTCCGACTGTGCGCGGGCGGTTGTGGGACGGGACATGCTGGTCGTATCTCAACCGATTCGGGCGCAGTATATCAACAAACGGCCGTACCTATCAGCAACGATAACAGTCCGGTGGACCGCTACTGCTCGACCAACCGCTGGTAGTCGATCTCGAGGTCGTCGTTCTGCCTGTCCGCCGTGTACCGGACCGTGATGTCCTGCTCGGGGTCGATCGTCCCCACGTTGAGTGACACGACGGTGTTCGAATCCCCGTCGTCGAGCGTCGTCGATCCGAGGACGTTTCCGCTCTCATCTTCGACCACGACATCGATACCGGCGGAACTGCCCTGAAGGTCGACCGTTCCGACGCCCAGTTCCAACGTGTAACTACCGCTGGGAACGGATTGGGTCGTGGTCTCGACGTCGAACGCGTTCGAACCCTGACCGTCGAAGACGGCGACCGTCCCGTCCTCGTCCTGCATGTTGGGGAAGTCGGTGATGCTACCCTGGAGTTCCGTGGAGGTGTCCGGGTACAACCTCGTCGGCGCTCCCGGCGCCACGACCTCGACGCGCAGCGTGCCTACGTCGTCGCCGGAGGTCGCGTAGAGCGTGAAGTTGTCGCCGGCGCTCGCCGAGTTGGTGTCGAACGTGCTGACCGTCGTGCGGCCGCTCGCGTCGGTCTCAGAGGGCTCGGCAACGCTCGGGACGCCGCTCACGGAGCCGATGGGAGCGAACGCCACCTCGACGGCCGCGTCGTCTATCGGTGCCCCTGAGACAGCGTCGGAGACCAAGATGTCGAGCGGCTCGCTCGTCCCCTCTTCGACCTGAACGGGATCGATCTCGTCCCACTCGACGTCGTACGTCCGGTTCGTTGCGCCGCCGCCACCGGCGCCCGCGGACACGTCGAACGTCACCGACTCGTAGACGGGCCCCGCGGAGCCGTTGATGTTCGCGACGAGCGGCCCGCTCGCGGTCGGCTCGAAGAACGCACGGCCTCCGTCGCCCGTGGTTCGGTTCTCACCGCCAAACGACACCGTCGCGTCCGGCACCGGGTTGTTGTACCGGTCGCGGACCTCGACCGCGACCGTCTCGCCGACCGCGGCGCTCTCGGAGCCGACCGGCACGACGTACGCCGGCTCCGTCTCGCCGGTCGCGTCGAGCGACACCTCCGAGAGCGCCAGCCGGTAGGGGTCCGAGCCGTTCGCCAGCGTGATCCGTATCGCCTCGCCGGTCGCGTTCGGCGCCGCGGTCGCGCCCGTCGGAAGCGCCCGGTTCCAGCGGTCCGCGAGCCGCGAGGCGTTCCCGACCGCGGTCGGGAGTTCGAGGGTGACGTTCCCGCCGGTCGGTTCGAGCGGGACCGTTGTGTCGCTCGCCGAGACCGCACGCGGGTCGACGCTCTGCGGGGCGACGCCGCTCTCCGAGACCGAGCCGGTCAGCGCCGTCAGCGAGATCCGGCCGTCGGAGACGACCGTCTGCCCGGTCCGGAGCAGGACCGCGTCGTCGAACTCGGCGGCGACGACGGAGTGCTCGTAGACGAGCTCGGGAGCGCCGTCGAACTCGTTGTAGTCCGCGTCGTAGCGGAGCGAGCGCGTCGGGAACGTCGGGGTCGTGTTCCAGAACGCGGCGGCGTTCGGGTGGGCGCCGTCGCCGACCGTCGCGTTGGAGACCCGTATCGATCCCGTCGGCTCGGTCGAGAGCGACCCCGACACGGGCGGCGGGTTGATGAAGAACGTCCGGGCCGGGTACCGCGTCCCCAACCGGATCTGCGTCGACCCCGTCGACCCGGTCGATCCCGCCCTGAGGACGTCGTTCCGGAGGTCGCCGAAGTCGTCCTCGACCGCCTGGCTGTGCTCGAACTCGACGTTCGCGTTCTCCGTCGGGACGACCTGGACCTGAAAGACCCCGAGCGCGACGATCAGGAACCCGAACAGGATCACCGTCCCGACCACGACCGACTGGCCCCGACGGTCGCGACTGAATCGCATTGTGAGAGGTCGACGCCGAGCGGGTATAAAATCCTCCGTCCGACCTCTCAGTCGCGATACTCGGGCGGGTGCGGCCGAGCGCCGGCGGCGAAGGCGGCTAGTCGTCTCCCGCGCGCCGAGCCGTCAGCCACGCCGACGCGACGGCCACGGCGCCGGCGAACCCGCCGAGCAGCACCGCCTGCGTCCAGTTGAAGCCGAGGAGCGTCCCGGCGACGAGCGTGACGAGGACGAACGCGACCGCCAGCGCGCCGAGCGTCGAGCCGAGGTCCGCCGAGGCGTCGGGCATACGCGAACGTCGAGCCGTCGAGCGATAAAGCGGGCGGTTCGACCGGACCCGCCGCGCTCGTTCGGGGGCGAGCGGCGCCGAGATCGCGCACTGATAAATCTCATAGCGCGATATCAAATCCGCACCGCGGCGCGATCCGGGGCCGCCGACCGGTCCGTTTTTGCGCGCGGCGGCTGTTGGCGCGCGTATGGCGAAACAGCCGCATCTGCTGGTCGAGGAGGGCGACGTACACGAGGTCGCGGTCATCCCGGGCGACCCGGGGCGCGTCGACCGGATCGCGGACCTCTGTGACGACAGCGAGGTCGTCGCGCAGAACCGCGAGTACAAGGTCGTCAACGCGACCTACGAGGGCGTCGCCCTCACGATCTGCTCGACCGGGATCGGCTGCCCCTCCGCCGCCATCGCCGTCGAGGAGCTCTCACGGGTCGGCGTCGAGACGTTCGTCCGCTGTGGCACCTGTGGGGCGCTCCAGCCCGACATGGAGGTCGGCGACATGGTCGTCGCGACGGGCGCAGCGAAGGAGGAGGGGACGAGCAAGCGCTACGAGTCGGCGAACTACCCGGCGGTCCCGGACTACGACGTGCTCACGGGGCTCGTCGGGGCGGCCGAGGAGAACGGCGAGGAGATCCACGTCGGCCCGATCGTCTCCGACGACGCGTTCTACAACGAGGACGACGAGTACGTGGCCGACTGGAACGACGCCAACCTGCTCGCGATCGAGATGGAGGCGGCGACCGTCTTCTCGCTCGCGCGGCGCAAGGGGCTCGCCGCCGGCGCCATCTGCACCGTCGACGGGAACCTCGTCGCGGGGTCACAGAAGGGCGCTGACTCCGACGACGAGCTGCCGGCGAAGGCGAAGGACAACGTCGAGCGCGCGATCCGGATCACGCTGAACGCGATCACGTCGCTGTAACGCTCCGGGCGGTCGGCCCGCCCCGGCTCCTCACTCCTCCGCGCGGAACTCCACGAGCGTCAGGTCGCGGTCGAGCGCGCACGTCTCGTGCGGCGGGTCGCCGAGCACCTGGTCGATGACGCGCTCCTCGTCGAAGTCGGCGCCGTCGGGGACGCAGTAGCCGTGGCTCGGGCACTCGGTGTGCGGGCAGGGGCCGGCGAGCGACGCCTTGCTCCCGGCGTACGCGCGCTTCGCGGGGACGTTCGCGGGGACGGAGGCGGGCTCGACCTCGACCGCGCGGACGCCCGCGTCGTGGACGGCGCAGTCGAGCGTCTGGGCGTTCTCGCGGATCCCGGTCACCCGGTAGCGGGTGCCCTCGGAGAGGTTGAGACACTGGCCGCGGTAGGGACACCCCTCGCAGTCGGCCGATTCTCCCTCGTAGACGAACTCGCGGCCCACGTCCGCGAGCCGGGTCCCGATGAGCGTGACCGTGGTCATGTCCGGAGCGACGCGCCGAGCGTCCGTAAGCCTCCCGCCTTCGCGGCCGTCGGCGGGTCGCCGGGTAGTCGGGGCGACGGCGGCGCGGAGAGTAAGACACATCCCCGCGCCTCGGCAACGACGAGCGGAGATGATCGCGGGAGTCGCGCGCGACCTGCGCGCCGAGGCCGAGCGGGCGAACGAGCGGCGCGTCCTCGTGCTCGCGGGCGACCGGGACCGCGGGGTCGACGCGGCCTACGACGCGGTCGAGTCGCTCGGGGTCGACGACGGGGCGGTGACGATGGTCTCGACGCGCGAGGGGTTCCGGTTCGAGGAGACGCGCCCGCGGAACGCCGACGAGCTCCTCGGCCGCACCCGCGAGGCGGTCGTGCTCGACTGCCACGAGCGGTTCGTCCCGAACGCGCTCGGCCGGGCGGTCGGCGCGGTCGACGGCGGCGGCCTCCTCGTCCTCCTGACGCCTCCGCTCGACGACTGGCCCGGGATCCGCGACCGGTTCGACGACTCGCTGGCGGTGCCCCCGTTCGGGATCGGCGACGTAACGGGGCGGTTCCGCGAGCGCCTCGTCGCGACGCTCCGCGCGCACCCCGGGATCGCGGTCGTCGCGCTCGGCGACTCCGCGGCCGACGACGCGGTGGAGCGCGACGGGCTGACGGGCGCCGACGGGAGCGGGGACGACGACGCGCCCGACGGCCCCGACGCCGTCGGCGGACCCGACGAGCGAAGCGCACCGCCGGGCGCGAGGTTTCCCGCGGCCGCGTACGGAGCGTGCCTCACGGCCGACCAGGCGCGGGCGCTGCGCGCGTTCGAGTCCCTCGCCGACCCCGGTGCCGCGGTCGTGGTCGAGTCGGACCGGGGGCGCGGGAAGTCGAGCGCGGCCGGGCTCGCGGCCGGCGCGCTCGCCACCGCGGGCCGCGACGTGCTCGTCACCGCGCCCGCGTTCCGGAACGCAGCCGAGGTGTTCGCGCGAGCCCGGGATCTGATCGGGGGCGAGGCCGACGGCGACGGCGACGAGGCCGACCCGGGGAGCCGCGAGGGCGGCGCGAACGAGCGCGAGATCCGAACGCCGGCCGGCGGTCGCGTCCGGTTCCTCCCGCCCGCGACCGCGGCAGACGTCGCCGGCGAGGCGGACGCGGCGGTCGTCGACGAGGCGGCCGCGCTCCCGGTGCGGCTGCTGGAAGGGCTCCTCGACGCGCCGGCGGTCGCGTTCTGTACGACGGTCCACGGGTACGAGGGCGCTGGCCGCGGGTTCGCGGTCCGGTTCCGCGAGCGGCTGCTCGACTCTCGGTTCGCGGTCCGCGACGTGCGGCTCGACGAGCCGATCCGGTACGCGCGGGACGACCCCGTCGAGGCGTGGGCGTCGCGCGCGCTCCTGCTCGACGCCCGGCCCGCGGTCGACGCGGCGGTCGGCGATGCGGCGGTCGGGGACGCGACCTATCGCGCGCTGGACCCGGACGACCTCTGCGCCGACGAGACGCTGCTCGGCGAGGCGTTCGGCCTGCTCGTCGCCGCCCACTACCGGACGGAGCCGAACGACCTCGCGCGGCTGCTCGACGCGCCGAACCTCCTCGCCCGGGCGCTCGTCGCGGACGGGCGCGTGGTCGCCGTCGCGCTGCTCGCGCGCGAGGGCGGGCTCGACGCCGCGACGCGCCGCGGGATGTACGAGGGCGAGCGCGTCCGCGGCAACATGGTGCCGGACGTGCTCACGAGCCAGCTACGCGACGAGGGCGCGGCCGCGCCGCGGGGCCTGCGGACGGTCCGGATCGCGACCCACCACGCGCTCCGGGACGCGGGGTTCGGGGCGCGGCTGCTCGACGAGGTCCACGCGGAGTTCGCGGGCGACCTCGACTACTTCTCGGTCGGCTACGGCGCGACGCCGCGGCTGCTCCGCTTCTGGCGCCGGGCGGGCTACCGGACCGTCCACCTCTCGACGAGCCGCAACGACGCATCGGGCGAGTACTCTGCGGTCATGCTGCGTCCGGAGACCGCGGCCGGCCGCGACCTGCTGGACCGGCACGCGGTCGCCTTCCGGGACCGGGAGCGCGACGGGCTCTCGGACGCGCACCGCGACGTGGACCCGGACGTGGTCCGCGGGGCGCTGCGGGCGTGTCCGGCCGCCGCGCCCGTCGATCTCACCGAAACCGAGTGGCGCTCCGTCGTCGGCGCCTCGGTCGGCCCGGGGATGTACGACACCGCGCCCGGCGCGTTCCGGGACCTCGCGCTCGCGGCGCTGATCGACGGGGAACCGGCGTTGGACGACCGAGAGGAGCGCCTGCTCGTCCGGAAGGTCCTCCAGGGCCGACCGTGGGAGGGGGTCGCCGACGAACTCGGCTACGTCTCGACGAGCGCGTGTATGCGCGCGCTCGGCGACGCCTACGTCCCCGTCGTCGAGCGGTACGGGACCGAGTTCGCGCGGAAGGAGCGGGAGCGATTTACGAGCGAGTGAGCGGGCAGGGGCGGCTATTCATAGAGAGGTTTGCGGTGGCGCGTGCCGGCGAGCGGCCGGAGCGAAGCGACGACCGCGAGTCGCACGCGCGAGGTCGCCGGCGCGTAGCGCCGGCTGCCGGAGAATCTCCGATTCTCGCTGGAGTCACGACCGAAGGGAGCGACGAGGCTGGGGAGGCGTGAGGTGCGGTCACGGTGCGGGGTGGGACTCAAAGGGGCAGCCGTGAGGCCGCCGTAGGCGTTCACGAGAGCAAAGCTCTCGTGAGCCAATCAGAACGCTTCGCGTTCTGATGACGACGCAAGCACTGAAACGAGGGAGCACAGAGTGAGCGACCGAGTGTAGCGCACAGCGAGCGTACGGCGGCCTCACGGCTGGGGCTTTGGCGGTGTTCGCCGTCGATTAGTATTCACCGACGTATGGCCGAGCGGCTGGGGCTTTGGCGGCGTTTGCCGTCGACCGGAAAGTAAGTGAGCGAGCGAGACGCGAGCAACTCACCGTGCCATCACCGCCGACACCGACCGATTAGATCCGGTTCTCGCGCCCGGGGTCGACGTCGATGGCGTCCACGGGACAGACGTCGACGCAGAGCATACAGTCGATACACTGGTCCTCGTCGGCGGGGTTCGCCTTCCGCTCGGACTCGGGGTGACCGGGCGTGTCGACCCACTCGAACACGTCGACCGGGCAGTCCTCCAGACACGCGCCGTCCGCGAGACAGATGTCGAAGTCGACGGCGACGTGAGTGCCGCGGATCCCCTGCTTCTCCGGCGGTTCGACGGGGCCCCACACGGCGACGCCGTCCTCCTCGCCGACCCGCTCGCGGTTCACTTCGAAGTTCGAGTCGATGGCCATCGTTGCCCTCGCTTCGCCGCTCGCGGGTTTAAACTCCCCGACGAAGGGATTCGCTCCCCGACGAAGGGATTCGGGAGGCGGTCCCGCGGTCAGGGCTCCGCGACCTACGGGTGCGCGTAGTACGCCAGCGCGTCCTCGGTGCCGTCCGGGCCGTCGTCCTCGTCGGTCGCCGCGGGCTCGAACGCGTCGATCCGGGCGAAGCCGACGCGCACGAACTGGACGACCGTGTCGGGGTCGACGTCGGTGAGGGCGGGCTCTGCGACGCCTCGAACGTCGCCGTCGACCGTGCGGAGGAGCGTGTCGAGGCCCTCGTCGGCCGGCGCCCAGTGGATCACGTCCACGTCGCCCTCGCGGACGACGTCGATGTCGGCGTCGAGGAAGGCCAGTTCGTCGCCCTCGTAGCGGACGCAGCCGTACCCCTTCAGCCAGACGCGCTCGCCCTCGCTCGGGAGGTCCGGGGACTCGACGACGACCCGCCCGGCGGGCACCTCGCGGTCGCCGCGGTCCGGGTGGTCGGGGTGGAGCGGCGGGCGTCCGGCGTCGGGCGCGGGCGCGTCGCCGTCGACGACCGGGAGCTCGACCGCGGGCGCGTCCTCGCGGTCGCGGACGAAGAAGTAGCGGTTCGCCGCGTCGTCGACCAGGTCGCGGTTGTTCGCGTAGACGGAGGACATCGCGAGGTCGACGTCGGAGGTGGACATGCCGAGCTCCGTCATCGAGTCGACGAGCGCCTGGCCCTGGATCCCGCGGCGGCGCATCGACCGGATGGTCGGGGCGCGCGGGTCGTCCCAGCCCGTCAGTTCGCCGTCCGCGATGAGTTCTTTGATCGTCGACGTGGACAGCTTCACGTCGTACTCGTCGACCTGGACGTGGCCCCAGTGGAGCACCTCGGGGTACTCCCAGCCGAAGTAGTCGTAGACGAACCGCTGGCGCTTCGCGGAGTCCTGGAGGTCGATGCCGCGGATGATGTGGGTGACGCCCGTGAGGTGGTCGTCGACGCCGGACTGGAAGTCGAGCATGGGCCAGCAGCGGTAGTCGCTGGCCGCCTCGCGCGGGTGCGGCGTGTCGATCATCCGGAAGGCGACCCAATCGCGGAGCGCGGGGTTCTTGTGCCCGATGTCGGTCTTCACGCGTAACACCATGTCGCCGGAGCCGTACTCGCCGTCGACCATGGCGTCGAACTCCTCGTGAACCGTCTCGGCGTCCTTCTCGCGGTGCGGACACGCCTCGCCGGCGTTCTTCAGTTCCGAGAAGTCGTCGCCGGAGCACGAGCAGGTGTAGGCGCCGCCGGCGTCGATCAGGTCGCGGGCGTGGTCGTAGTACGTCTTCAGCCGGTCGGACGCGCGGAGCACGCGGTCCGGCTCGAAGCCGAGGTACTCGATGTCGTCGAGGATGGCGTCGTACGCGTCGAGGTCGGGGCGCTTCGTCTCCGGGTCGGTGTCGTCGAACCGGCAGATGAAGTCGCCGTCGTAACGCTCCTTGTACGTCCCGATGACGGCGGGCATCCGCGCGTGACCGACGTGCCACGGGCCGTTCGGGTTCGGCGCGGCGCGCATCACGACCTCGCCGTCCTCGGCGTTCGGGAGGTCGGGGAGGACGTGCTCGTCCTCCTCCTCGTCCGCCTCTAACTCCGCGAGCCGCTCGGGGGCGAGCTCGCCGAGCCGCTCCCGGCGCGCCGCCTCGTCCATCTCGCCGACCTCGTCGACGACCGGCGCGAGGACGCCCGGTATCTCGTCGCCGTGCGGGCGGAACTCGGGGTTCTCGCCCATGATCGGGCCCATGATCGCGCCCACGTCCGGGTCGCTGCCGTGCTTGAGCGCGTTGTAGAGCGCCGCGGCCTCGCCGGCCGCCGCGACGCGCTCGCGGAGTTCGTCGTCCATGGGCGTCGCTTGTCGGGGTCGGGTCAAAAACGCCGCGAAACGGCGGGGAGGGGCGGATCCCGAGTGACCGCCGGGGCGGCGGGCGCCGGTGGCGGCCCGGGAGCGAGTAGGGGCGCTCGACACCAGCGGTCGGACGGGCTTAAACGGTCCAGACCGTTCACGCCCGCGACGGTCCGCGACCGGCGTGAACGGTCGAGACGCTTTTTACCGATCGGGTCCGATCGGCGTGGTCGGTCGCCGCGTCGACCGGGCGTCGCGCCGGCGGACCGAACGGGTTCGTCGCCTTGATAGTCGCCGGGAGCGTGGGTGGCGCATGAGCGTCGCGTCGGTCGCCGTCGGAACGCGGGGGGGATCGCGGTGGTAGGACCAATCTCCGAGGCGGAGCGAGACGCCGGCAACCGGAAGATCAGGCTCGTGCTGCTCGCGATCGTCACGGCCACGCCGCCGCTTATCGCCCTCCAGTTGGACCCGACGCCGGTCGAGCTGCTGGCGGCCGCCGGGGGCGGGTTCGGCCTCGGCCTCGTGGTCGTGTGGTACCTCGGGCGCCTCGCGGCGGAGTTCGCCGGCAGCGGGCGTCGGCGCCCGCGGCGCTGAGGTCGGGGAGTCGTCCGTTTCTGCCGCGTCGGCCTCTCGCCCGAGCGGCGCGACCGGTCAGTCGGCGCCCGTCTCGGCGCCCGGAGCGGGGTCGACGAGCTCTCCCGTCCGCTCGCCCGCGACGGACCGGGAGCTCGACAGCGGCGAGATGCTCACCTCGCCCTCGACGGCCGCGCGGCGGTCCGAACCGGGGTCGTCCGGGACGTTCCCCCGCAGGAACTCCCGCCAGAAGCGGTCGCGGAGCTCCATCCCCATCTCGCCGCGGCGCTCGCCGAACTCCCACCCTTCCGGGACGTCCTCCTCCTCGGGCCCCTCCTCGCCCGGACGGAACTCGATGACGTCGAAGCCGCGCGCGGGCTCGGTCAGCCGGTAGGTCGGGTTCTCCGCCGCCTCGTCGTCGGCGGCCGGGACGTTCACGTTCAGCACGTCGGCGCCGAACGGGAGTTCGAGGCCCCCGTCGCTGCCGACCGCGGCGCGGTCGATCAGGTCGGCGACGACCGATCCGGCGACGGCGAAGTCGCCGTTGTCGAGCGTCGGCGGCACGGGGAGGTTGCCGCGGTCGTACAGCGAGACCGCGACGGCGGGCGTGCCGAGGAACGACGCCTCCATCGCGGCGCCGACCGTCCCGGACTGGCCGAGGATGTGCGCGCCGATGTTCGGCCCGTGGTTACAGCCGGAGACGACGACGTCGGGGTCGAGTTCGAGCGCCACGTCCGCGACCGCGACGCAGTCCGCGGGGGTCCCCTCGACCGCGTAGCCGCGGTCGGTCTCGGTGTAGTCGACCGTCGTGTCCCACCACGAGCGCGCGCCGCCGACGCCGGACTGGTTCGTCGCGGGCGCGACGACCGTCACGTCGTAGTCGCGGGAGAGCGCGTCCGCCAGCGCCCGGAGGCCGACGGCGTCGATCCCGTCGTCGTTGGTGAGCAGGATCTCGGTTGGCATACGACACCGTGCGCGGGGACGGGAGAAAACGTCGCCGGTCCGAGGCGAGGAGCGTGACGGGCGCGGAGGACGAGGCGAGAGGAAACGAGGAACGATCGCGAGGGGAGAGCGGGCGCGAGGGGGGACGAACGTCGCGGGCGTCGGCCGGGTGGTACTCCGTGTGGTCAGCGGAGGGCGTCGGAACCGCGGAGAACGGGGTCGGACCGCCGGGTCAGTCGGCTGCCACGCGACGCGACGAGGACGCGAGGTCCAGCACCTCGTCGAAGAAGCCGAGCGAGTCGTGCGGGCCGGGGTTCGCCTCGGGGTGGTACTGGCGGGTGATGACGTCGAGCTCCGCGCTGTCGAGCCCCTCGACGGTGTCGTCGTTGACGTTCACCTGCGTCACCTCCAGCGGGCCGGTGTCGTCGACCGTGTAGCCGTGGTTCTGCGTGGTCATCACGACCTTGTCGGTGCGGAGGTCCTTGACGGGCTGGTTGACGCCGCGGTGGCCGAACGCCATCTTCTCCGTCGAGCCGCCGAGCGCGCTCGTGATCACCTGCTGGCCGAGGCAGATGCCCGCGAGGGGGAGCTCGCCCGCGAACTCGTCGACCACGTCCTGCGCGGCGACGAAGTTCTCCGGGTCGCCCGGGCCGTTCGAGACGAAGAGCACGTCGGGCTCGACGGCGGCCACGTCCTCGGGGGTCGCGTCGTACGGGAGGACGTGGACGTCCGCGCCGCGGTCGGTGAGCGAGGAGATGATAGAGCCCTTCGCGCCGCAGTCGAGCATCGCGACGTCGACGTCGCCGCCGCCCTCGTGGACGGTCGGCTCGGTCACGGACACCTGCGCGCCGATGTCGACGTGATCGCTCATCGGCTCACACGCCTCCATCTCGTCGACCGCGTCCTCGGGGGTCGCGTCCGGGCCGGCGGCGATCCCGCAGGCCATCGCGCCCTCCTCGCGGACGGTGGTGACGACCTCGCGGGTGTCGACGTGGTCGACGGCCGGCACGCCCTCGTCGGCGAGCCAGTCGGCGACGTCGTCGGTCAGCTCGCGGGCGATCGCCGCGCGGGGCTGGACCGACTCGGACTCGAACCGCTCGGTTCGGACGCCGTAGTTGCCGATGAGGGGGTACGAGAAGGTGAGGATCTGTTCGGCGTAGGAGGGGTCGGTGAGCGACTCCTCGTAGCCGGTGTACGCGGTCGTGAACACCAGTTCGCCGCGAGTGCGCCCCGGCGCACGGGCGCGCGCTTCGAGCACGCGTCCGTCGGCCAGCGCGATGTAGGCGTCCGACATTACGAGAAACGTACGCGCAGTGGATAATAAATGCGTCGTTCGTAGGTTCGTTACGATATTCGTAACGGGTAAGGCGACGGGGAGAAAGGCAGTGGTATGGACGACCTCGACCGACGGATCCTCTCGATCCTGCGACGGGACGCGCGGACCCCGTACACGGAGATCGCGGACCGGGTGGGGACCTCCGAGGGCACCGTGCGCAACCGCGTCGACCGCATGACCGAGGAGGGCGTGATCGAGCGGTTCACCGTCACGACCCGCACCGGGAACGTGAAGGCGATGATCGAGATATCGGTGGAGATGAACGTCAACACCGACGCGGTCGGCCAGCGGATGGTCGAGTGGGAGGAGGTCGACTTCGTCTGGCAGGTGTCGGGCGAGGAGGACGTCGTCCTCGTCGTCGACGCGGTCGACACGCGCGCGGTCAACGAACTGATCACGAAGGCCCGGGAGATGGACGAGGTCAAGTCGACGAAGACGCGGCTCATCCTCGACGAGCGGTTGGGGTAGGCGGGCGACGCGGCGGCGATTGATAGATGAATCCGCGGCGGCGCGCCTGCGAGCGGCCGCGAGCCCGCCCGCGAGGGAGTCGGTGGTCCGGAGCGGAGCGACGGACCACCGACGAGGCTGGGGAGGCCTGCGGTGCGGTGCTGTACAGGGTGGGACTCAAAGGGGCAGCCGGGAGGCGGGCGCAGGCGAGGTAAGGACCGCAACGAGGGAGCACGCAGTGAGCGACCGAGTGAGGACCGCAGCGAGCGTGCGCCCGCCTCCCGGCCGGGGCTTTGGCGGTGTTCACCGTCGATCCATCGACAACAGTCGTTTATAAGTAAAGACGCCGCTCACGCTCGCGGGCAGAGAGAGATAGAAAACGGGAGTCGTCGGCCGCGAGGTCGACGACGCCGAACCGGCCTACGCCAGCTCGTCGATCTTGTCGACGACGGCGTCGGCGAACTCGCTGGTGGCGAGCTTCTCGCCGCCCTCGATCTGCCGGTGGAGGTCGTACGTGACCTTCCCGGAGGCGATGGTCTCCTCGACGGCGTCGCGGACGAGGTCGGCGGCGTCGGACCAGCCGAGGTAATCGAGCATCTCGCGGCCGGAGAGGATCATCGCGGTGGGGTTCACCTTGTCCTCGCCGGCGTACTTGGGCGCGGAGCCGTGGACGGGCTCGGCGAGACAGCGGCCGTGGCCGAAGTTGGCGCCGGGCGCGATGCCGAGGCCGCCGATCTGCGCGCCGGCGGCGTCGGACATGTAGTCGCCGTTGAGGTTCATCGTCGCGATGACCCCGTACTCCTCGGTGCGGGTCAGGAGCTGCTGGAGCATGTTGTCCGCGATGCGGTCCTTGACGACGAGGGTGCCCTCGGGCTGCTCGCCGTCGTGGTCCTCCCACAGCTCGTCCTCGGTGATCACGTCGTCGCCGTACTCCTCCTCGGCGACCTCGTAGCCCCAGTCGCGGAAGGCGCCCTCGGTGAACTTCATGATGTTCCCCTTGTGGACGAGGGTGACCGAGTCGCGGTCGTTGGCGAGCGCGTAGTCGATGGCCTCGCGGACGAGGCGCTTCGAGCCGAACTCGGAGATGGGCTTGACGCCGATGCCGACCGGGCCGTCGTGGATGACGTCCGCGATGTCCATGTCGTCTTCGAGGAAGTCGCGTACCTCCTCGACCTCGTCGGTGCCGGCCTCCCACTCGACGCCGGCGTACACGTCCTCGGTGTTCTCGCGGAACGTGACCATGTCCATCTTCTCGGGGCTCTTGACGGGCGACGGGACGCCTTCGAGGTGGTAGGTGGGACGGACGTTCGCGTACAGGTCGAGCGTCTGGCGAAGCGCGACGTTCAGCGAGCGGAACCCGGCGCCGACGGGGGTCGTCAGCGGGCCCTTGATCGCGACGCGGTGGTCGCGGATGGCCGAGACGGTGTCCTCGGGGAGGTTCTCGTCGTACTTCTCGCGGGCGCTGGCGCCGGCGTAGACGCGCATCCAGGCGATGGAGCGGCCCGTCGCCTCGGCGGCGGCGTCGAGCACCTGCTGTGCGGCCGGTCCGACGTCGGTGCCGATCCCGTCACCGTGAATGATCGGGATGATCGGGTTCGAGGGAACGTTCAGCTCGCCGGTCTCCTCGTCGGCGAGCGTGATGGCTTCGCCGTCGTCGGGGACGTCGACCTTGTCGTAGCTCATGAACGTTCGAGGATTTTTGTGCCCCCCTAAAGTGCCTGCCGTTTTCGGCGTGAGCGTCGCGCTCGCAGCGTTTGCCGGTTTTCGCCCACGGCGCCGCGCGCGGCGTTCTGCCGGCGCCCCGCGGCCGTTCGGGGGTCAGACCGGCTCGACCTCGACGTCGAACAGCGACCGCCACCGATAGCGGCGACCGCCCCATACGAAGGTCCGCCGGGCGAACGCGTACGCCATCAGCGGCGGCGCGATCAGCACGCCGGGCGCCGCGAGCAGGAACGTCGCGCGAGCGATTCCGAAGCGGGCGTACGCGGCCCCCGCGAGCGCGGTGACGACCCCTACCCCAATGAACGGCGCAAACAGGCAGAGCGCGGCCATCGCGACGCCGAAAGCCGCGTTGAACGCGGTCGCCCTCGGCGCGTGGTAGCGGGTGATCGTCAGGAAGCGGACGAACCGCTCCAGCGAGCCCCGGAGCGACCCGCCGGCGCGGACGTACCGCGTTCGGTCGACCGCCGACACGTCGAGGTGCGCCGTGAGCGTCCCGTCGTCGCTGACGGTCCGCCGGAGGTCCCGGAGGAACGCCGCCTCGCCGTCGCGGAGGTCGTCGCGCTCGAAGATCACCGCGCCGCCCCACGCGACGCCGGCCGCGAACACCGCGAGCGTTCCGCCGATGACGTACGCGGGCTCGAACAGCCGACCGAGCGGGTCATCGCCGACGAACACCGGCACCTCCGTGGTCGGTCCGCGCCGCTCGTAGTCGGCGTCGAGCGTCGCCAGCCAGTCCGGCGGGTGCCGGAAGTCGTCGTCGGTCCACGCGATCCGGTCGTTCGCCGCCGCCTCCATCCCGGCCGCGATGGCGTTCGCCTTCCCGGAGCACCCCTCCGGCTCGCCGGCGACGAGGACCCGGACGCGGTCCGGGAGGTCGCCGCGGCGCGCCGCGACGGGGTCGTCCGGCGAGTCGCAGATCACGAGGAGCTCGTCGGCGGCGCGGTCGCCCCCGCGCGCGCCCCCGTCCCCGCCGGCGAACGCCGCCGGGCCGCGGAGCTGGTCCGCCACCTCGTCGCACGCCTCGGTCCAGCGGACGGTCGGGAGCAGGACCGACACCGGCGTCGGACGCTCCGGCCCCGCGGTCGGGTCCGAATCGGTCACGTCGGTCGCTTCGGGCGGCGGAGAGTAAACGCCGGCGGTCACGGGGTCGGGCGCGAGCGCGTCCCGCGCCCGTCAGCCTCGGCCTCCCGGTCCGCGGTGCGCGTGCGAACGCCCGAGCGGGCCGCCGCCTTCCGGGCGCTTATGTGGCCGCCGTGGGTGCCACCGGTATGCGAGTCATCGTTCACGGCGGCGCCGGCGGCGCCCCGGACGACCCGGAGCCCAGACAGGCGGTCCTCGACGAGGCGGCCGCGCGCGGCGCCTCGGGCGCGACGCCGCTCGACGCGGTCGAGTCGGCGGTCGGCGTCCTCGAATCGGACCCGCGGTTCAACGCCGGCGTCGGCGGCGCCGTCCAGTCCGACGGCGTCGTCCGCACCGACGCGGGCGTGATGACCGCGGACCGCGAGGTCGGCGCGGCCTGCTCGATGCCGGGCGTCGAGCACGCCGCGAGCGTCGCCCGCGTCGTCCACTCCGAGACGCCGCACGGCTTCGTCTCGGGCGAGCACGCCGTCGACCTCGCAGCCGACTTCGGGATCGAGACCGATGCCGACCTGCTCACCGACGAGACGCGCGAGCGGTACGAGGCCGAGGACCCGCCGCGGGGGTCGCCGCGCGACCACCTCGACTGGCTCGACTCGCGGTTCGGGTCGGGCGACGACCAGGCGGGCGGGGCGGGAGACGGCGAGGGCGACCGCGGGAAGGCGGCGGAGAGAGGCGGCGAGGAAGCGGGAGCGACCGAGTCGGGGCGCGCCCCCGATCACGACACCGTCGGCGCCGTCGCGACCGACGGCGAGCGCGTCGCCGCGGTCACCTCGACCGGCGGGCGGTCGTTCGCGCTCGCGGGGCGCGTCGGCGACGTGCCGCAGGTCGGCTCGGGCTTCTTCTGTACCGAGGCCGGCGGGGCGAGCGCGACCGGCGCCGGCGAGGACATCGCGCGCGTCACGCTCTCGCGGCGCGCGGTCGACCTCCTCGACGAGGGGCTCGGCGCGCAGGCCGCCGCCGACCGCGCGATCGCGGAGTTCGAGGCGGTCACCGGCTCGGGCGCGGGCGTCATCGTCCTCGACCCGACGGCGACCGGCGCCGACGCCGCCGGGAGCGCGTTCAACACCGAAGGGATGCAGACGAGCGTCGCGCTCGGCGAGTGAGGCGGGCGGGTCGGTCGCCGCCCGGCGCGGCTCACCGGCTCGGCCCGCCGGCGCCTACCCGCGGAAGAGGTTCAGCACCTCGTCGACGACGGATGGCTCGACGGCGACGAGGTACGACTCCCCCGCGTGAAGCACCGTCTCCGGACCCGCGAGGGTGTCGCCGGCGGCGTCGGAGACGATCAGGCTCCCGCGGGGCAGCGCCACCTCGTCGAGCGAGCGCCCGGCGACGGGCGCGCCGTCGGCGACGTGGACCTCCAGGATGTCGAGCGTCCCGGTGACGTCTTCGAGCGTGCTCACGTCGGGTTCGATCGCGTTCACCGCGGCGCGCGCGCCGGCGCGCTCCGGGAATATCACCTCGTCGACGAACCGGTCGAACTCCGCGCCCGGCTCGCTCTCGGTGCGGACGACCGTCTGCGTGTCGGGGGCGAGTTCGCGGGTCAGCAGGCAGACCGCCAGGTTCGTCCCGGTCTGACTCGTCAGCGCGGCGACCACGTCGGCGCGCTCTAACCCCGCCTGTTCGAGGACGCCCGGGCGCGTGGCGTCGCCCTCGATCACCGTGGCGACGTAGTCGTCCGAGAGCGCCTCCGCCCGCTCTGGGTCCCGCTCGACGACGGTAACGTCGTGGCCCCTGTCGTCGAGGATGTGGGCGACCCGGTTCCCGACGCGGCCGCCGCCGGCGATCACGATCCGGAAGTTCCCGTCCATGGGTCAGCCGTCGCCGGCCTCTGCATTAGAACTGTCCGTGCTCGCCGGCGCCGCGCCCTCGCCGCGGCCGCGCAGGGCGTAGTACGCGGCGACGCCCGCGAGGATCCAGCCGACGCTCAGCGCCAGCGCGAGGGGGTCGGTCCGGACGAGGTACACCACGAGGACGCCGGTGAGCAGGAGGTTCAACGCGATCCCGAGCACCGCCGGGATGGGGTAGTACGGCATCTCGTACGGGCGGCGCATGTTCGGGCGGTCGCGGCGGAGCTTGATCACGGCCGCGTTGACGACGATGAACGAGAGCAGGAAGAAGAGGCTGGAGACGTTGCCGGCGCTCTCGGTCGGCAGGACGACGGACCCGAGCATCACGACCGCGCTGAGGAGGATCGCGAAGAACGGGGTTCCGTACCGGTGGTGGATGCGACCGATCCGCGGGAGCAGCTGCCCCTCCCGCCCCATCGAGAAGGCGACCCGCGAGGAGGCGATGACGACCGCGTTCAGCGCCGTCAGCGTCGAGAAGACCGCGCCGAAGACGATGAGCGCGCCGCCGTTCCGGATGATCGGGAGCCCCGTCGGCATGAACGAGGTGGCGGCCTGCGCGATCCCCGCCTCGCCGGCGTCGGCGAGCCCCTGTGCGCCGAGGGTGCCGATGGCGACGACGACCACCAGCGCGTAGACGAGCACGGTCGCCCCGAGGCTGTAGAAGATCGCTCGCGGGATGTTCTCGCGCGGGTTCTCGACCTCCTCGGTGACGGTCGTGATGAGGTCGTACCCCTCGAAGGCGATGAACGTCAGGCCCATCGCCGGGAGGATCGAGAACGCGGAGTTCCCGGCGGGGAACAGCGGGTCGAACTGCTGGAAGGTGAAGCTCGTCTCCCCGCCGCCGCCGGCCGAGAGGAATCCGAAGGCGACGAAGACCACGAGGATGGCGACCTTGACGGCCGTGAACAGCGTCTCCGCGCTGCCGCTCGCGGCCGTCGAGAGGGCGTTGACGGTCACGAGGAGCGCGACCGCGACGAGCGCGAGCCCGACCGCGGCCGGAACCGACACCGGGAGGAGCGGCACGGCGACCGCGCCGACCTGTCCCGGGGCGGCCGCGAACCCGTAGACGTGGAGCAGCTCCAGGAAGTTCGGCGCGAACCCGAGCGCGTAGAGTCCGCCCGCGATCATGTACGCGAACCAGAGCATCCACCCCATCAGGAACGAGGGGAGGTCGTCGAACGTCTCGCGGACGAAGGCGTACCCCCCGCCGGACTTCGGGATCGAGGCGGCGAGCTCGGCGTACGAGAGCCCCGTGAACGCCGTGACGATCCCGTTGAACACGAAGACGAGGATCGCGGCTGGCCCGGCGATCTCCGCCGCGAGCCCGGTCAACACGAATATCCCGGCGCCGATCATCGCCCCCATCCCGATCATCGTCGCGTCCAGCAGCCCGAGTTCGGCGGCTGGCGCGCGCTCACCGGCACTCATCGTCGTGTCCCACCGTCCCCACGCGAATAGTTGTTTGGCCGTCGGGGCCGCCGCGAGGCGAGGATACAAATCCGGGCGTCGCCTTGCGCCGGTATGGTAACCTTCCTCGCCGGGGGAACGGGCACGCCGAAGCTCCTCGACGGCGCGGCCCGGGTGTGGGAGCCCGCCGAGACGGCGGTCGTCGCCAACACCGGCGACGACGTCGAGCTGGGCGGCCACCTCGTCTGCCCGGACGTCGACACCGTGCTGTTCGCGGGCGGCGGCGTCCTCGACCGCGAGACGTGGTGGGGGATCGGCGGCGACACGACCGCGACCCACGCGGAGCTCGGCCGGCTCGCCGAGGCGGCCGGACTCGAAGCGGGCCCACGGTACCTCGACGCCGACGCGCAGACCGCGGGCCGGGAGATCGCCCGGTGGCGGCGGTTCTCGGCGGTCGCCGAGTTCATGGAGATCGGCGACCGCGACCGCGCGGTCCACCTCACGCGGACGGGCCTGCTCGACGAGGGGCACACGCTCACGGCCGCGGTCCGGACGCTCGCGGACGCCTTCGGCCTCGACGTCGACCTCCTCCCGATGTCCGACGACCCGGTCGCGACGCTGGTCCACACCGAGGCCGGCGAGACGCTCCACTTCCAGGAGTACTGGGTCGCGCGGCGCGGCGAGCCAGCGGTCGCCGACGTGGAGTTCCGGGGGGCGGACGACGCCGAGCCGACCGACGCCGTGCTGGCGGCGCTCGACGACCCGGTCGTGATCGGCCCCTCGAACCCGGTGACGAGCATCGGGCCGATGCTGGCGCTGCCCGGGTTCGAGCGCGCGCTCCGGGAGACGCCCGTCGTCGCCGTCTCGCCGTTCGTCGGCGACGAGGTGTTCTCCGGGCCCGCGGCGGACCTGATGGCCGGCGTCGGCCGCGACCCCTCGACCGCGGGCGTGGCCGCTGCGTACCCGTTCGCGGACGCGTTCGTCCTCGACGACGCGGATCCGACCGAACTCGACCGGCATGTCGAGCGCACCGACACCGAAATCGACGACGCGGACGACGCCGAGCGCATCGCCCGCGCCTGCGAGCGCGCGCTGGCGGCGGTCGACGACGACGCGGCGGACGCGTCGCCGCCGCGGGAGGGCGCCGAGTGACCCGGAGCGGGAGCGAGCGGGAGGCGTCCCGCGAGGGCGACGACGGCGACGCGCCCGTCGGCGAGAGCGAGGCCCCGTTCCTCGTCGCCGCGAGCCTCAGCGGCGCCGCCGACGCCGCGTGGGCCCGGGCCGCGGCCGAGCACGTCGACGCCGCGCTCCTCGGCGGGGTCGCGCTCGACCCGGCCAGCCGGGCGGCCGCCCGCGACCTCGTCGCGCGCGGCCGCTCCGAGTTCCTCCCCGCCGACCCGGTCGCGTTCGTCGCCGACCAGCTCGACGCGGTCGCCGACGCGCCGGTCCGCCCCGGGATCAACGTCCGGAGCGCGACTCCGGGACCGGTCCGGGAGGTCGCGAGGATCTGCGCCGACCGCGGCGCCGTCTGCGAGGTGAACGCCCACTGCCGGCAGCCGGAGCTGCGCGCGGTCGGCTGCGGCGAGTCGCTGCTCCGCGAGCCGGACCGCCTCGCGCGGTACGTCGCCGCCGCGGCCGAGACGGGCGCGACGACGAGCGTGAAGGTCCGCGCCGAGGTGCCGGGCGTCGGCCTCGTCGCGGTCGCGGAGCGGGTCGCGGCCGCGGGCGCGGACTGGCTCCACGTCGACGCGATGGACTCGGAGGCGGTGATCGCGGACCTGGCGGCCGCGGTCGACGCGGCGGCGCGCGGCGACGGGAGCGCGCTCGCCGACCTGACGCTCGTCGCCAACAATGGCGTCCGCGGCCGGGAGACGGTGGCCGAGTACGCGGGACACGGCGCCGACGCGGTGAGCGTCGGGCGCCCGACGGAGGACCCGCCGGTCCTCGCGCGCGTGGCGGACGCCGTCGAGGCGTGGCGGAGCGGGGGGCTCCCGCGCGAGGCCCGCGGGCCTGAGCCCGGGCCGGAGGCGTCGCCGTGACCGACCCCGTCGACGACGCGACGCTCGCGCTCCTCGTCGAGGTGGCCGGCACGCCGAAGCCCGGGAACGTCGACCGGCGCCGCGACCTCGACGACCTGCGGTTCGAGGCGTTCCTCGGCGGCGCCGTCGGCGCGCGTCCGGGGCTCGAACGGGCCGCGAGGGGGACCGCCGGGGGCGCGGGCCCCGCGGTCGGCGACGCCTTCGAGCGCGCCGTCCGGGGGATGGCCGACCGCGCCGGGACGAACACCCAGTTCGGCTGTCTGCTGCTCCTGGTCCCGCTGGTTCGGGCGGCCGCCGACCCGGACCGGGACCTCTCGCCCGCCGGCCTCGACGCGCTCTGTCGGGCGACGACGGTCGAGGACGCGGTCGCCTTCTACCGCGCGTTCGAGGCCGTCGACGTCGCGGTCGACGACCCGCCGCCGGGCGCGGACGACCTCGACGTGCGCCGCGGGAGCGACGCGGAGCCCGCGATCCGCGACCGCGGCGCGACCCTGCGGGACGTGCTGGCGCTCTCGGCCGACCCGACGGGCGGCGCCGGCGACGGCGACGGGGCCGCCGACCGCGTCCCCGACCGCAACGCCGCCGAGTGGGCCGAGGGGTTCCCCCGGACGTTCCGCGCGGCCGGGTGGATCCTGAGCGACGAGGGGCCGCTCGCGGACCGGGCGGCGCGGGCGTTCCTGGGGCTGCTCGCCGCCGAGCCGGACACGCTCGTCGCGTCGACGCAGGGGGCGGCGACGGCGCGCGAGGCGAGCGGGCGGGCGGCGGCGCTACTCGGCGTCGACTCGGCGGGGCCGGGAGGCGTCGGCGGCGTCGACGCGGTCCCGACCGACGCCGTCCACGGCGCCGACCTCGACGCCGCGGAGTCGCTGGCGGACGAGTTCGTCGCGGCGGGGATTAACCCCGGCACGACCGCCGACCTCACGTGCGCGGCGCTGTTCGTCGCGCTCCGGCGCGGCGCGGAGGTGGCGCCGTGAGCGACGCCGGTCGGCGGGGTCGGGACGGCGTCGCCCCCGACGGCTGGCCGGTCGCGCTCCGCGGCGTCACCGAGTCCGTGGTGACGACGCTTGGCCCGAACGACCGGTGGAACGTGGCGGCCCTAGGGCTCCACGCGCCGGACGAACCAGAGGATTCGGTCACCGCGCGCACATACGGGCGCACCCGCACGTGGCGGAACTTCAGCGAGCGCGGCGGCGGCGTGGTCCAGTTCACGGTCGACCCGCGGACGTTCGTCGACGCGGCGCTCACGGTCCGCGAGGCCGACGACCCGGTCCTCCCGAGCGCCGACGGGTGGGTCGAGGTCGAGGCCGAAGCAGTCGCGGCCGAGAGCGAGGGCGACACGACGATACGGACCTGGGAGCTGTCGCCGGTCGAGTCGGCGGTCGTGAGCGAGCGCGTGCCGACGGTGAACCGCGGGTTCGGCGCGGTCGTCGACGCCACGGTGGCCGCCTCGCGGCTCGACGTGCCGGCGTTCGACACCGACGAACTGCTCGACAGGCTCCGGTACTTCGCCGACGTGGTCGAGCGCTGCGGCGGTCCCGCCGAGCGCGAAGCGTTCGCGCGGATCGACGAGGCGACCGGGTGGCGCGAGCGCGCGGGCAACGAGTGACCCGGAGGGGGCGCGACGAGACGAACCCCGCCGCGACTCCGGCTCGCGGCCGCTCGCGGCGGAACGAACCCTTTTAGTTCGCCCCTCCGGTACCGCTCGGTATGGCCATCAAACCCAAGTACATCAAACAGCTCGGGAACGCCCTCCTGGAGCGGTATCCCGACTCGTTCAACACGGACTTCGAGACGAACAAGGAGAGCGTCACGGCGCTGACGACCGTCGAGTCGAAGGGCGTCCGCAACCGGATCGCCGGCTACGTCACCCAGAAGAAGTCGCAGGCCGCGCAGAACGCGTAAGCGTTCGGTTCGAGTCGTCGCTGGTTCTCCCGACGGGCGCGACCGCCCCACAGCTTAAGCCCGGAGCCGCGGCCATCCCGCCTCGATGGACGCGCTCGTGCGGCCGGTGGTCGACCCGACGTTCGCGGCGGGTGCGCTCGCGTTCCTGCTCGGCGGCGTCGCGCTCGGGACCGCGAGCGGGCTGGTGCCGGGGCTCCACGCCAACAACTTCGCGCTGCTCCTCGCCGGCCTCGCCCCGTCGGTGCCGGCCGACCCCCTGTTCGTCGGCGTGGCGATGCTCGGCGCCGGCGTCGTCCACTCGTTCCTAGACATCGTCCCCGCGCTCGCGCTCGGCGTGCCCGACGCCGCGACCGCGGTGGCGGCGCTACCGGGTCACCGACTGGTGATCGCGGGACGCGGCCGGGAGGCGGTCCGGCTCTCCGCGCTCGGCTCCGGGCTGGCGGTCGCGCTCGCGGTGCCGCTGGCGGTCCCGGTCACGTGGCTGATGGTGCGGTGGTACCCGGCGCTGCGCGCGCACCTGCCGCTGCTGCTCGGGGGCGTCGTCGCGCTGCTCGTCCTCACCGAGTCGTCGCGGCGGGCGGCGGTCGGCGGGCTCGTCGCCTTCCTCGCGAGCGCCGCGCTCGGGTTCGCGACGCTCGACGCCGACCCCGCCGCGCCGCTGTCGACCGGCGGGGTCCTCGCGCCGCTTTTCGCCGGACTCTTCGGCGTCCCGGTCCTCGTGGAGGCGCTCGGCGGCGAGGGGGTCCCGCCGCAGGCGGACCCGCGGATCGCGATGCGAGCGCGCGACCTCGGCACGAGCGCGGGGGCGGGGTCGCTCGCCGGCGCGGTGGTGGGGTACGTCCCGGGCGTGTCGGCCGCCATCGCCGCCGTGGCCGCGATGCCCGCGGTGCCGCGCGCGTCGGCGGACCGCGGGTTCGTCGTGGCGACGAGCGGCGCGAACACGGCGAACACGATTTTCGCGCTGTTCGCGCTGGTAGCGCTCGGGACGCCGCGCACGGGCGTGACCGTCGCCATCGATCGGGCCGGCGTGCCGTTCGCGCTGCCGATGCTGCTCGTCGCCGCCGCGACCGCCGCGTGCTTCGGGTTCGCGCTCGTCGTACTCGTCGGCGACCCGTACCTCCGGATCGTCGGCAACGCCGACTACACCCGGCTCTCGATCGGCGTGTTGGGACTCCTCGCCGTCGTCTCGTACGCGTTCGCCGGGGCGTACGGCGTCGGCGTTCTCCTCGTCGCCGGCGCGCTCGGACTTGTCCCGCCGCGGGTCGGCGCCCGGCGTGTCCACCTGATGGGCGTCCTCATCGGCCCGCTGATCGTCGGGTGACGGCCGGGTTCGGTCCCCGCGACCCGCCGCCCCCGCGCTCCGTCGAGCGGGACGGTACCGGTCCGCACGGTCCGTTCCGGCGAAAAGAACAACGGTTAAAAGTCGCCGTCGGTAGGTACGTGTATGAGCCAGAGCGACTCTCAATCGACTCCGCAGTGCGTCTCCTGTGGAATTCAGGTGTCCGGCATGAACGCCGCGCAGTTCTCCTGTCCGGACTGCGGCGCCACCATCTACCGGTGCGCCAAGTGCCGGAAGCAGAGCAACCTCTACGAGTGCCACGACTGCGGGTTCCGGGGGCCGTAAGATGGGCGACGTCGCCGCCAAGATCAAGGTCATGCCGAACAGCCCCGAAGTCGACCTCGACGACCTCCAGGACCGGCTGGAGGAGGAGCTCCCCGAGGGCGCGAAGATCCGCGGCTTCGAGCGCGACGACGTCGCGTTCGGGCTGGTCGCGCTCCTCCCGACCGTCATCGTCCCCGACGGCGCGGGCGGCACCGAGGCCGTCGAAGAGGCGTTCTCGCAGGTCGAGGACGTCGAGTCCGTCACGGTCGAGAACGTCGGTCGCCTGTAAGGCGCCGACCCGTCCGCCGCGATCGCCGACACCGGCGCTCGCGGTTCGATTCTGCGGCTCCGCTCGTCTCGGAGAGCGGTCGCTCCGCGGTTCGCGACCGGCGTGTCGGCACCCGCCGCCGCGGTCGGCCTATCGGCCCGACTCGTAGAACTCCTCGCGATACACCCGCCCGAAGGCGTTGCGTCGGAGGGTGCTAGCGGCCGCGTCCGGCTCCTCCTGGTACGTCGCCGCGATCACCGCGTCCGCGAAGGGGATCGGGTGCCAGACGACGTTGTCGACGTTGTCGGAGCCGATCTGCGTCACGGCCGCGTCGTCGAACTCGCTGTCCGCGAGCCACGCGTCGAACTCGTCGCGGTCGCCGACGTGGACCGCGAGCAGCTCGGCGAACGTCGCGTCGCGGGCGGTCCGGATCACCTCGGGCGTGACGCGCTCGTCGTACTCGTCGGCGTCGAACGACATCGCCTTGGTCGCCTCGCGGACGACGACCTGCGCGACGGGGCCGGCCTCCTCGTACCGTTCGAGCGCCTCGGCGCGCGTCTCGGGGGCGAACGTGCCTCTGGTCTCCATACGCGCGGTTAGCCGGGGGCGGGGAAGGGCGTTCCGCTACGCGTCGCTTTCGTCGTCGGTCGAGGGGTGGTCGTCCTCGTCGGCGTCGGCCGCGGCCTTCCGGGTCATCTCGCGCGCCTCGCGCAGCGCCTCGGCGACCTCGGGGTCGTCGACCTGCTCGGGGGCGGGCGCGCCGGCGTCCGCGGGAGCGCCGTGTTCGTGGCCGGCGTGATCGTGGCCGGACGCGCTCCCGCCCGATCCCATCCCGACGTCCGGGCGTCCGCGGGGGACCGTGTCCTCGAACACCTCGTCGTACTCGGCGTCCTCGGCGTGCGGGGTCACCTCGGCGGCGAGTTCGGCCGGTTTCCGGTCGCTCCAGTCGTCGACGCGCTCGTCGAGCCACGACTCGTGGTCGCCGCCGTGGAGCATCGCCGTGAACGCGAGGTGGTGCGCGAGGTGTTCGCCGTCGCGCTGCGGCGTGTCGCAGACGGGGCACGCGTATCCCATTACACGTCCGCGTTACCGCGTGAGGCGTAAATCGGCGTCGAAGGACGCCGACGGCGCCCGTTCGCGACCCGGGTGTCGGGTCGCGTGGTGAGCGACGAGGCCGCGACCGCCGCGGCCCCGAACCGGACGGAGTCGGACGGTCGCCGTCGGCTCGCCCGCGGGCGTCTCTCGCACCTATAACAGCAACTTTATCACTCGCACGGGGCGAAATCCGCATAAGACTACTCCGTTAGGAGGTCCAACAGTGACTGAAGCCAACACACAACCGGAGGTGAACATCGGTCTCGTCGGTCACGTCGACCACGGGAAGACGACGCTGGTACAGGCGTTGTCCGGCTCGTGGACCGACCAGCACAGCGAGGAGATGAAACGCGGTATCTCGATCCGGCTGGGGTACGCGGACGCGACGTTCCGACGCTGCCCCGGTGTCGACGAGCCCGAGTGTTACACCGTCGACGAGGAGTGCGAGGACGGCTCCGAGAGCGAGCCGATCCGGACGGTGTCGTTCGTCGACGCCCCGGGCCACGAGACGCTGATGGCGACGATGCTCTCCGGCGCCTCGATCATGGACGGGGCGGTCCTCGTCGTGAGCGCGACGGAGGACGTCCCGCAGGCCCAGACGGAAGAGCACCTGATGGCGCTCGATCTCATCGGGATCGAGAACATCGTCATCGCGCAGAACAAGGTCGACCTGGTCGGCCGCGACCGCGCCGTCGACAACTACGAGCAGATCCGGGAGTTCGTCGAGGGAACCGTCGCGGAGGACGCGCCGATCGTCCCCGTCTCGGCCCAGCAGGAGGTCAACCTCGACCTCCTGATCGACGCCATCGAGTCCGAGATCCCGACGCCGGAGCGTGACCCCGCCGAGCACGCCCGGATGTACGCGGCCCGCTCGTTCGACATCAACCGACCGGGGGCGAGCGCCGGGGACCTCAAGGGCGGCGTCGTCGGCGGCTCGCTCGTCAGCGGCGAGCTGTCCGTCGGCGACGGCCTGGAGATCCGCCCGGGACGCGAGGTCGACGAGGAGGGCCAGACCGAGTGGCGACCGCTGGAGACGACCGTCCGGTCGCTTCAGGCCGGCAACCGCGACGTCGAGACCGCCGGGCCGGGCGGTCTCCTCGGCGTCGGCACCGGGCTCGACCCGAGCCTCACGAAGGGCGACGCCCTCGCCGGGCAGGTCGCCGGCGAGCCGGGGACGCTCCCGCCGACCCGCGAGGAGTTCGAGATGACGGTCGACCTCCTCGACCGCGTCGTCGGCAAGGAGGACGACGAGAGCGGTGAGAGCGACATCGAGGAGATCAGCACCGGCGAGCCGCTGATGCTCACAGTCGGCACGGCGACGACGGTCGGCGCCGTGACGAGCGCGCGCGACGGCGAGTGCGAGGTGAGCCTCAAGCGGCCCGTCTGCGCCGAGGAGGGCGCCCAGATCGCGATCAACCGGCGCGTCGGCGCGCGCTGGCGGCTCATCGGCGTCGGGACGCTGGCGTAGCGTGGCCGACGACGCCCGCGCGGACGGTCCGGAGACCCCGGCCGCGGGCGACGCCCGAACCGAGGCCCTCGGCGGCGCGCCCGTCGTCGCGCTCGACACGAGCGCGCTGATGGCGCCGGTCGAGGCCGACCTCCGGCTGTTCGAGGAGCTGGACCGGATCCTCGGCGGCTACGAGGCCGTGGTGCCGACGGCGGTGCTCGCGGAGCTCGACGGCCTCCAGGGCGGCAACGGCGCGGAGGCGACCGCCGCGAGCGTCGGGGCGGACCTCGCGGAGCGGGCGGAGGCGGTGGAGACTGACGAATCGTACGCCGACGACGCGCTCGTCGCCCTGGCCGCGGCCGGCCGGGTCGACGCCGTCGTCACGGTCGACGGGCCCCTCGCGAACCGGGTGCTGGCCGCGGACGCACCAGTAATCGGTTTAAGGGGTCGGAACACACTGGCGATAACGGAACCCTAGCGGCCGCGGACAACCAACAACATGTACAAACGAGTTCGACTCAAGGACACGGTCGAGGTCCCGCCGAAGCACCTGGCGGACGTCACCGACGAGCGGGTGAAGGCCCTGCTCCAGGACAAGCTGGAAGGACGGATGGACGAGGACGTCGGCAGCGTCGTGAGCGTCATCGAGGTTCACGACATCGGCGAGGGCGCGGTGTTACACAACCGCCCCGGCGTCTACTACGAGGCGGAGTTCGACGCGCTCACCTACGACCCCGACATGCAGGAGGTCGCCGACGGCACCGTCGTGGAGACGGTCGAGTTCGGCGCCTTCGTCGGGATCGGCCCGGTGGACGGGCTGCTCCACGTCTCGCAGATCACCGACGAGTACCTCACGTTCGACGGCGCGAACCAGCAGCTCGCCTCGTCGGACTCCGACAAGACGCTCGGCGTCGACGACGCCGTCCGCGTCCGCGTCGTGACGAAGAGCATCGACGAGCGCAACCCCCGCGACTCGAAGATCGGGCTCACCGCGAAACAGCCCGGCCTCGGCAAACACGAGTGGCTGGAGGGCCAGCGGAAACACCGCGAACAGACCGGTGAGGAGGCCGACTGATGGCCGAGGACCGCCTGGCGTGTCGAGAGTGCCACCACGTCAACGACCCGGACGCCCAGACCTGCGCGCTCTGCGGGTCCTCGTCGCTGACGGAGGACTGGGCGGGGTACGTCATCGTCACCGACCCCGCGGACAGCCAGATCGCGGAGGAGATGAACGTCTCCGACGCGGGCGCGTACGCGCTGAAGGTCCGGTAACCACCCGCTCCGAGGCCGAAGGCCGATGAGCGACGCATCCGACCCGCTTCTCACGCTGCCCGAATCGCTGCGCGACGCGTTCAAGGAGCCGCTGGGGCCGGTGACGACGGACGCGGACGCCCTGATCGAGGCCGCCGACGAGACCCGCGAGCGACACGCGTCGCCAGCCGAGGGTCCCCCGCGGCTGATCGCGGTCGGCGACGTGGTCACCTATCACCTCCGCGAGGCGGGCCGCGTCCCGGACGCCGCGCTTGTCGACGGGAAGACGGAGCGGGAGGCCGTCCGCGAGGAGATAGCGGCCGCGCTCGGGGCCACGGACGAGCGGCGCGTGCCCGTCGAGAACCCGGCCGCGACGCTGTCGGCGGCGCTGCTCGACGCGCTCGCCGAGGCGCTCGCGGCGGACGAGCCGGTGACGATCGAGGTGACCGGCGAGGAGGACCTGGCGGCGCTGCCGGCGATGCTCGCGGCGCCGCTCGGGTCGACCGTCGTCTATGGCCAGCCCGGCGAGGGGATGGTCCGCGTCGCGGTCACGCCCGAGGCGCGGCGGCGGGCCCGGGGGCTGTTCGAGGGCCTGAGCGGCGACGTCGCGACCGCGTACGAGATTCTCGGCGTCGACCCGGACGAGGCCCGCGAGTTCGACGCGGAGTGAGTCTGCGCCGTTCGATCTCGGCGTCACTCGGAGTCGACGGCGACGGTGGCCGCGAGGACGGCGAGACCGACCGCCAGCGCGACGGCGGTCACCAGTCGCGGCGTGACCGGGACCGTCGAGAGCCGGAGGTACGGCTCGACGCCGTTGCGTTGGAGCCCGGCGAGCGCCTCGACGCCCCAGTGACCGCTCGCCAGCAGCGAGAGGCCCACGCCGACACCGAGCCCGCCGGTGACGAACCCGACCCCGGTGAGTGCGTCCTCGAACGCGAGGAACGACCAGACCGCGTCGTCCGTGGGTTCGGGACCGCGAGCGAGGCGCCGCTGGAGCGCGACCAGGCCGAGGCCGGCCCCGCCGGCGGCGATGGTACCGGCCAGCGCGACGGCCGCGACGCCGAGGGAGGTCGCGGCCGGCGGACCCGCGAAGTTCGCCTCCCGAACGGCCGCGGGGAGGGTCGCGACGAGGGGGGCGGCGAGCGAGCCGAGGAGCGCCAGCGCGCCGCAGATCCGGGCCTTTCGAAGGGGCGGCATCGGGACGATGATGTTGGCCGATCTGGTGAGTTCGTACTCGGAGCGCTCGGTCGGGTCGAATCCGTCGTCGTTGGGCATTCGAGTGGTAACGATATCCACGGCCCGCAGGACTGAAACCTTGACGCCGAACGGGGCGCTCGGTCGACGGTCGGCGGGGAGTTCGGCGGCGACACCCCCGCTTCGAAATCCTTTTACAGCTTTCGAGGGGATATACGCCCAACTGAACCATGGACGTCGATATCATCTCCGAGGAGGAGAACCCGATGCTGCACCGCACGGACATCCGTTTCGAGACGACCCACGAGGAGGCCACCCCCTCGCGGCTGTCGGTCCGCGACTCGCTGGCCGCCAAGCTCGACAAGGACTCCGAGGAGGTCGTCGTCCACGAACTCGACACCAAGTTCGGCATGCGCAAGACGATCGGCTACGCGAAGGTGTACGACTCCGCGGCCGACGCCCTGGAGGTCGAACAGGACCACATGCTCGAGCGCAACAAGATCGGCGGCGACGAGGCGGACGCCGAGGAAGCGTAACCCCGCCGGATGCGCGTTCTCGGCATCGAGGGTACCGCGTGGTGCGCGAGCGCCGCGCTGTACGACGCCGAGACCGACTCAGTTCTCATCGAGTCCGACCCCTACGAGCCCGACAGCGGCGGCATTCACCCGCGCGAGGCCGCCGAACACATGGCGGAGGCGATCCCCGAGGTCGTCGACCGGGTGTTGACCGCGGCCGAGGCGGAGTACGGTCCTGACGCGGTCGACGCCGTCGCCTTCTCTCGCGGGCCCGGGCTCGGCCCCTGCCTCCGGATCGTCGGGACCGCCGCGCGGTCGCTCGCCGGGACGCTCGGCGTGCCCCTCGTCGGCGCCAACCACATGGTGGCGCACCTGGAGATCGGTCGGCACCGCTCCGGGTTCGACAACCCCGTCTGTCTGAACGCCTCGGGCGCGAACGCGCACCTGCTCGGCTACCACGACGGGCGGTACCGGGTGCTCGGCGAGACGATGGACGCCGGCGTCGGCAACGCGATCGACAAGTTCACGCGCCACGTCGGCTGGAGCCATCCCGGCGGTCCGAAGGTGGAGGCGGCGGCCGCCGAGTTCGCGGCGGGCGCGGCGGGTGCGGGCGACGGAGAAGGGTCCGCGGGCGGCGAAGCGGCCGCCTCGGCCGCCGACCTCCTCGACCTGCCGTACGTCGTCAAGGGGATGGACTTCTCGTTTTCCGGGATCAGCTCGGCCGCCAACGACGCCGCCGACGGCGGGGTCCCGGTCGAGGAGATCTGCTTTTCGCTCCAGGAGCACGTGTTCGCGATGCTCACCGAGGTCTCCGAGCGCGCGCTGTCGCTGACCGGCGCCGACGAGCTCGTGCTGGGCGGCGGGGTCGCCCAGAACGACCGCCTCCGCGAGATGCTGGCCGCGATGTGCGAGGCGCGCGGCGCCGACTTCCACGCGCCCGAGCCCCGCTTCCTCCGCGACAACGCGGGGATGATCGCCGTGTTGGGCGCGAAGATGGCGGCCGCGGGTGACGCGATTCCCGTCCCGGAGTCCGCGGTCGACCCGAACTTCCGACCGGACCAGGTGCCGGTGACGTGGCGGGAGGGGGAGTCGGTCGCGCGGGGAGCCGCGGGCGGCGCGTCGGCCGAGACGGCGCGCGACCCGGACGCGGACCGCCGCGGCGCGGAGGCGACCGTCGCGGTCACCGGCGCGGGCGACGATCGTCGGGTCGTCAAGCGGCGGGTCGAGAAGTCGTACCGGCACCCCGACCTCGACCGGACGCTCAGGCGCGACCGGACCGTCGCGGAGGCGCGGCTGACGAGCGAGGCCCGCCGCGCGGGCGTCCCGACGCCGCTCGTGTACGACGTCGACCTCGCGGACGCGACGCTGACGCTCCAGTACGTCGGCGAGCGCGACCTCGCGACCGCCCTCGACGAGCGCTCGACAGAGGCGGTCGGGCGCCACCTCGCCCGGCTTCACGGTGCGGGGATCGTTCACGGCGACCCGACGACGCGGAACGTGCGCGTGTCGCCCGACGAGGCGGAGAGCGCGGCCGCGGACGACGAGCCCGCCCCGGCGCCGGCGACGTACCTCATCGACTTCGGGCTCGGCTTCCACACCGGCCACGTCGAGGACCACGCGATGGACCTCCACGTGTTCGAGGGGTCGATCCGGGCGACCGCGACCGATCCCGATCCGCTGATAGCGGCGTTCGAGGCGGGGTACGAGGCGGTCGGCGAGGGCGAGGTCCTCGACCGGCTCCGGGACGTGGCGGACCGCGGCCGTTACCGCTGAGCGTCGGGGCGCCGCCGCGGCGCCGCCGGCCGGCCCGCCGACCGATGGCGCCACGATTTATAGTGCCAGCGGACAGACGGACTGGTATGGGAGACAAACCGTCGTCGGGAGAGATTCTCGGGATTCCGTACAACTTCGAGCGTCCGAGCCTCGGACGCCTGCTGTCGTCGTACTGGCAACCGGAGAAGGGGATGCTCGTCGAGAAGCCGTTCGGCATCGGTTACACCCTGAACCTCGCCAACTGGCGGTCGTGGATCGTCCTCGCGGTCGCCGGCGGGCTCTACTACCAGCAGCAGCAGTCGGCCGGCGTCGACGCGTCCGGCGGGTCCGACGAGGACGCCGCGGACGACGGCGACGGACCGGTCGAAGTGATCGTCGACGACGACTGAGGCCGACCGCCGTCCCCGCCCGTGCGGCGTGGTACCGCGATCGGTGATTTTCACCGTTGATTCCGCATCGGTTTCATTTAAATATCAGAAGGACAGTGATACGGTAATGAAAGTCCAGTTCGAGTGCTCGTGTTCGGAGGAGATCTCCGAGTTCACCCGCGGCGAGGCCAGCCGCGGCGTCCACGTCGAGTGCGGGAACTGCGGCGCCGTCTACGCCGTGACGATCACCGAACTGGAGTAGGGGGCGTCGCCGCGGACTCGAACCGGAGCCGGACCGTGGTCCCGTCGTCCGTCGCGTCGAACCGGACGGTGCCGCCCTGCGTCTCGCACATCCACTTGACGAGCCACAGCCCGATGCTGCTCGCGTGCGAGAGCGGCGTCTCCTCTTCGGCCTGTAACACCGCCCGCTCTTCGGGAGGGATCCCCGGGCCGTTGTCGGTGACCTCCAGACAGGTTGTCGTTCCGTTCTCGCGGATCGTGGCCGCGACGCGGCGCGTGGCCCCGTCGTTGTGGGTGACCGCGTTCTCGAACACCTCGCGGATCGGGAACGCGACCGAGTCGTCGGCGCGGATCCACGCCTCGGAGGGCGTCTCGACGGTGACGGCGGCGCCGTCGGCGTCGACGACCTCGACCGCCTCATGGACCGCGTCGACGAGGTCGACGCGACCGTCCGACGGCTCGGCGGACGCGTCCTCGACCACGCGGAGCTTCTCGCTGATGTCGACGACGTCGTCGGTCGTCTGTCGGATCGTCTCCAGGCACTCCCGGCTCCGCTCGTCGTCGATCCGGTCGGCGAGCAGGTCGGTGTACCCCTGGATCACGTTGAGGTCGTTGCGCACGTTGTGTCGGAACACGCGGCTCAGCACCTGTAGCTGCTGGTTGGAGGTTTCGAGGTCCCGGCGGGCGGTCTCCGCCCGGCGGCGGTGGTGCGTGACCGCGCCGTACAGGAGGCCGCCGGACCCGACGACGAGCAACAGGTCGCCGACGAGGTGCGCCGGCGTCCAGTCGGCGACGGATCCGACCGCGGACGCGGTCGCGAGGTCGACCGCGACCGCGAACGCCGCCGCGACGCAGAGGTACGCCGCCGTGAGCGCCGTCGCCGACCGCCCGTAGAGTAGTTCCGGATTATATTTCATTTATATTTAATTTTACTCTCAGTGAATTTTCCTCGCACGAGAGAACTCAACGGCCGGCGTCTTAAGCTTTGACGGCCCGGTAATCCCGTCACCAGGAGGCGCAGTCGGCACAGACGTAGGCGTCCGCTTCGCGCCACCGGCGTTCGACCCGCTCGCCGCACCGGTCGCACGCCGCGCCGTCGGCGTGCCACGTCGACGTGGCGACGGCGGGGTCGGCGTCGGTCGAGTCGGGCGCGTCGTCGGCGTCGGACGTGTCAGCGGAATCTGACACGTCGCCGGCGTCGGCGTCCGTATCGGCGAAGTCGTCGAGCGAGCGGTCCTCGGCCATCTACGCCTCCCGTCGGAGTCGGTCGACGACGTAGTCGCGCTCCAGTTCGCCGAGGAACTCGCCGAGCCGCGGCCCCTGCGTGTCGTCGAAGAAGAGGCGGTAGCCCGCCGCGAAGAACTCGCTGACCTCGACGCCGTGGTCGCGTGCGGTCTCGTACATCGCCCCCTGGATCGCCTCGCCGTCGTGGCCGGCGGCGACGAAGTCGGCGAGGTCGTCGAGCGCGGCCGCCACGTCCTCGTCGAACTCGACCGCGGGGAGGTCTGTCTGGAGCCGGTAGTCGTACTCGTTTCCGGTCCGTTCGGCCCAGTTCCGCGCCTGCTCCACGCGGGCGAGCGCGGCGTCGACCGCGTCGTCGTCGGCGTCGTCCGGGATGTGCCCCTCGTCGCGGGCGAGGCGCTCGCGGAAGTCCGGGTCGTCGACCATCCCGAGGACGGCCGCGAAGGTGTAGGGGAGCCGGATCGGTCGCTCCGCCGGCGGCTCGTCGGGTCGCCCGACGACGAACGGGTAGGCGCGCTCGGCGAAGGCGGTGAGGTCCTCGTCGTCCACCTCGCCGAAGTAGGCGCGCTCGAACCGGTCGAAGCGGTCGACCAGCTGGTCGAGCCGCTCGACGTCGAGGTCGCGGGCCTTCTTCGGGTGGAGCGCGAAGAAGAACCGGAGCACCTCGGGCTCGATCAGGTCGAGCAGCTCCTGGACCGTGACGACGTTCCCCTCCGAGGAGGAGAACGCCTCGCCGTTGAGCGTGAACCACTCGTACACCATCGGGACGGGCGGCTCCTCGCCGAAGACGTTCCGCGCGACGTCGACGCCGGAGGGCCACGACCCCTCCGCGTGGTCCTTTCCGAACGGCTCGAAGTCGGCGCCGAGGACGCCCCACTGGGCGGGCCACTCCAGCCGCCACGGGAGCTTCCCCTCGCGGAACGTCGCGGTGCCCTCGTGGCCGCACCCCTCGATGGTGTTGCCCCCGGCGTCCATGTCGGTACAGGCGTACTCGACGGTCTCCGCTTCGAGGTCGATTCCCGTCACCGTCTCCGTGACCTTCCCGCACGCCTCGCAGACGGGGTTGAACGGGACGTACTCGTCGTCGACCTTGTCCTGGTACGGCGAGAGCACCTCGCGGACGCGCTCGACGTCGCCGAGGACCGTCCGGACCGCGTCGTCGAACGTCCCGTCGGCGTACAGGTCGGTGTTCGACAGCATCTCGACGGGGACGTTCAGCCGGTCGGCGTCGGCCTTCAGCAGGCCCGCGAAGTGGGCCGCGTACGACTCGGCCTCCCCGAACGGGTCGGGGATCGAGGTGTACGGCTTCCCGAGGTTGCGGCCGAGCGCGCCCGCGTCGACCTCGCCGAGCCCGACGATGTCGCCGTCCGCGTTCGCCAGCTTGCGCGGCACCTTCCGCAGCGGGTCCTTGTCGTCGGACGTGAACACCTGCCGGACCTCGTGGCCGCGGTCGCGCAGCACCTCGGCGACGAAGTAGCCGCGCATGATCTCGTTGAAGTTGCCGAGGTGCGCGACGCCCGACGGCGAGACGCCGCCCTTGATCACGATGGGCTCGTCGGGGTCGCGCGCCTCGACCTCGTCGGCGACCACGTCGGCCCAGAACGCGTGGAAGGCCTCGCCGTCCCCCTCCACCGCACCCTCGCCCTCGTCGGCGGCCCCCTCGTCGAGCGCGGCCCGCTCAGAGAGGATGTGCGGGGAGTCGTCGGGCGCGGAGCTCCCCGCGTCCGCCGCTCCGTCCGCTGCGTCGTCCCCGCTCATCGCTCCTCCGTCCAGGAGCTCGGTTCCTCGCCGCCGACGGGGACCACGTCGGTCCCGGTGTGGTCGCCGTACAGCGCGGCGTCGACGACGGCGCTCGGGTCGGTGCCGTCGAGCACGATCGACCGGATGCTGGCCCGGTCGATCAGCTTCGCGGCGAGCAGGTCGACGGGCGCGGAGGCGCCGGCGTCTCGGCTCATCGGGAGGACGACCTCCACGAGCTCCGCGGGCGACAGCTCCGCGAACTGGGCCGCGTCGGGGTCGGCGTTGGGGTCGGCGTCGTACACGCCGTCGGCGCTCGTGGCGTACACGAGCAGGTCGGCGTCGACCGACTCGGCGAAGGCGGCGGCGACCGCGTCGGTGGTCTGTCCCGGGGTGACGCCGCCCATCACCGCGACCTCGTCGCGGCGGAGGGCCGCGCCCGCCTCCTCGTAGTCGGTCGCGGGCGCGAGGCTCGCGCGGTCGCCGAGCGCGGCGATCAGCAGCCGGGCGTTGAGCCGGGTCGTCCCGATCCCGAGCCGGTCGAGCTCGACCTCGTTGGCCCCGATATCGCGGGCCGTCTCGATGTACTCGCGGGCGACGCCGCCTCCGCCGACGACGACCCCGACCTCGCAGCCGTCGGCCACCAGCCGTTCGATCGCCTCGGCGTACGCGGCGACGCGCTCGGGGTCGAGGTCCGGCGCGAGCACGCTCCCGCCGACAGAAACGACGACTCTCATTGGCGACGAGTATCCCTGTCGCGGTCTTAAGGATTGCCAAGCCCGGACGCGTCGGAGGCGCCCCGCGGTCGGGGCTCCGGGCCGCCCGGGAAACGCCTAAGCCGGTCGCGGCCCGCTCTCGGGTATGCGACCGATATCGATCGTCGGCAACGGGGCCCCGGCGCTGGCGCGGCGGCTCGCGGCGCGGCTCGACGGACGGGTGGCCCTCGTGGAGCGCGACGACCTCGACGGAGACCGGCCGCACGAACCGGGCCCGAGCGACCGGGCGGCCGACGGCGGAGCGGTCGAGGGCGAGGTCGTCGACCCCGCCGGGCGCCCCGACGCCGACACCGAGATCGCGCTCGACGCGGACGGGAACTGGAGCGGCCGGGGGCGCGTCGAGGGGTTCGACGACCTGCTCGACGGGCTCGCCCCCGACCACGACTACCTCGTGGCGGTCGGCGAGTCGCGGCTGCGCGTGCCCGCGGTCCTGCTCGGCGCCGACGCCGACCCCGAGGGCGTGCCGGGGACGGTCCTCGCGACCGCGGCGACGGCCGAGGGCGTCGACCTCGACGGGCTCGTGGCCGCCCTCGACGAGGCCGAGCCGTGGATCACCCGCGAGACGCTGGTGGACCGCGTCGAGGCGTCCGCGGACGCCGAGCTGTCGGGCGCGATCGCCACGTTCACCGGCTGCGTGCGGGCCCGCGACGCCCCGGGCGACGACCGGACGACGCACCTCGCGTTCGAGAAGTACGAGGGGGTCGCCGCGGAGCGGATGGACGCCATCGCGGCGGAGCTCGCGGAGCGGGACGGGGTCTTCGACGTGCGGATGCACCACCGAACCGGAGTGATCGAGGCGGGCGAGGACATCGTGTTCGTCGTCGTCCTCGCCGGACACCGCCGGGAGGCGTTCCGGACGGTCGAGGACGGGATCGACCGCCTGAAAGACGAGGTGCCGATATTCAAGAAGGAGGCGACGGAGTCGGAGACGTTCTGGGTCCACCGGCGGGACTGAACGGCCCGCGAAGGGAGTTCGAGTCGGCGCGCCGAGGAGATCCGGGCCCGGATCGCGGCCGCAGACGGCCCGATCGAGGGGCGCGCAGAGGACGCACGGGGGGCGCGCGAGGGTCGCGTCCGTGCTCCGAGGCGGCGTTAATCGGCCCATTTTGCCGCTTATTCGTCCGACGAACGCGGAGGCAGAGGAGAATCGCTTACCGAGCGGCCGGCGGCCGAAACGCCCTCAAAATCGATTATAAAATTTCTACTGCGTTCTGGAACCGTTGTAAAGAGTCCGTCAGACACGTTTTACCTCGGGGCGAGGGGTGAAACGCCCTGAAACCCCCTGAACGTCGCCCAACGGTGTCACCTTTATAACACCCTCCGGCGGCAAGCGTGGGATGTACCATGAGCGCGACAGCGAACCCCTCCACGAACGCGAGCGCAGACGACGACCGCAGCAAGGAAGAGCGGCTGAAACAGTACCTGCTCGACCGCGCCCAGGACGGCGAGATGTACTTCAAGGGGAAGTTCATCTCCGAGGACGTCGACCTCTCCCCGAAGGAGATCGGCGCCCTGATGGTGAAGCTCCGCGACTCGGCGACAGAGCTCACCGTCGAGAAGTGGTCGTACACGGGCGCGACGACCTGGCGCGTCGAGCCCGCCTGACGCCCCCGGTCCGCCGACCGACGCTCGCAGCACCGCCTCTGACGCACACCGCCGCACCGGATCCCGCGGCTCGGTCCCCGACTCGCGCTTTCTGACCCCGCACGCGTCCGCCGCCCCGGCGAGCGGACGACCGGCCCCGCTTCCGACTCGTTCGCCGACGCGGGGTTTATACTCGCAGACCAGTTACGACGTGACGATGCCAGAACACGAGGACGCGGCGGCGACCGGCGACGGCGCCCCGCGTCCGGAGCCCCTCCGGACGTTCTTTCGGATCGACGAGGTCCGCCGCGAGGACGGCCGCGTGCGGTACCGCGGCGAGTCGTACGTCCCGGAGCGGACGCTGTTGCGGAAGCTGACTCCCCACTTCCGGGAGGCGGGCTACGAGGTCGACGTGGAGGCCGTCGACGACGGGCATGTCGTCGTGGCGACCCCGTTCGACCGCGGCCGCGACGGGATACCCTGGGTGAACGTCGCCATGTTCGCGGCCACCGTGCTGTCGACGCTGTTCGTCGGCGCCTACGGCTGGTACTACGTCCCGCTCGCCGAGATACAGTCGAACCCCCTCACCCTGCTCCAGGCGTGGCCGTTCACCGCCGCCGTCCTCGGCGTCCTGATGACCCACGAGCTCGGCCACTACGCCGCCGGCCGATACCACGGCGTCCCCGTCTCGCTTCCGTACGTGATCCCCTTCATCTTCCCCTTCGGGACCCTCGGCGCGGTGATCCGGATCCGCGGGCGGATGCCCTCGCGGAAGGTCCTCTTCGACATCGGCGCCGCCGGACCGATCGCGGGGCTGGTCGCGACGGTCGCCGTGACCGCCGTCGGGCTCTCGCTCGACCCGATCGGGGTGCCGGCGGAGCTCGCGAACTCCTCGGGGCCGGTGATCCGATTCAACAACCCGCCGCTTCTGGACCTCATCGCCGGCGTCCTCGGCCAGCCGACGAGCTACGGCGATCCGCGGCTGAGCGCCCACCCGGTCGTGATCGGCGGCTGGGTCGGGATGTTCTTCACGCTCCTGAACCTCCTCCCGGTGGGCCAGCTCGACGGCGGCCACATGGTCCGAGCGATGCTCGGGCCGCGACAGGAGACGGTGGCGGCGCTCGTCCCCGGCGCGCTGTTCGCCGTCGCCGCCTACCTCCACTTCTGGCGTGGCCTCGGACTGAACGAGTCGGTCGGGCTCTGGGCGTTCTGGGGAGTGTTCGCGGCCGTGATCGCGTTCAACGGTCCGGCAAACCCGGCCGACGAGGACGGCGTGGGACTGCCGCGGCTCGCGGTCGGCCTCGCCACGTTCGCCGTCGGCGCGCTCTGTTTCCTCCTCGTCCCGATCCAGGTCGTCGGGGCGTGACGCCGCGATGAGCCGGCCCCTCTCGTCGCTGCGCGCCCGGGTCGAGCGGCGCGGCTTCCGGACGCTGTACCGCCTCGCGGACCTCACCTACGCGCTCGGCGTCGCGACGCCGAAGCGCACGGTCGCGGGGCGGTACTGGAGCTACGAGCCGACGAACCCCCACGGCGACGACCCCGGGCTCGACGCGCTCGACCGACTGCCCGACGACGCGGTGGTCCTCGACGTGGGCGCGCACGTCGGCGAGCACGCCGTCCCGCTGGCGCTGGGCACCGACCGCCGGGTGGTCGCGTTCGAACCGAACGGCGAGAGCGCGGACCGGCTGGCGCGGAACGCCGACCGGAACGGGCTGGGCGGCGGAGGCGGGGCCGGCGGCGTGATCGACCTCAGACGCGCCGGCCTCGGCGACGCGAACGCGACGCTCACCTTCTACCGCTCGACGTACTCGAAGTGTTCCGCGTTCGACCGCGAGTCGGCGACCAGGTGGGGCGCGAGCGTCGCGGGCACGGAGTCGGTCCCCGTCCGCCGGCTCGACGACCTCGTCGACGGCGTCGGTGGCGAGGGGACGGACGGGGTCGGCACCGTCCCTCCGCCGGACGCGATCAAGGTCGACGTCGAGGGGCACGAGGCCGCGGTCCTCCGGGGCGCGACGGCGACGCTCGCGACCCACCGCCCGCTGCTCGTCGTGGAGGTCCACGAGGCCGCCGAGGCGGCGGCCGAGGACGCGAAGGGGGGTTCGGAGGAGACCGCGGCCGGATCCGGCTCCGCCGCCCTCCGCGAGTGGCTGGCGGCGCGAGACTACGCGGTCGAGGAAGCGGAAGACGTGTGGATCTGTCGGCCGGAAGAGGCCTGAAGCGGCCCGTTTCCGGGAGGGAACGGGTCAGTCGTCGCGCCGCTGCTTCATCCCTTGACGGGTGAACTGCGGGGTGGCACGGAGCCCGCGCTGCTTGCGGAACGAGCGGTACAGGGCGATCGCGAGCGGCGCCGCCAGCGCGAGGACGACGGCGGCGAGCCGCCAGTTCTCGGCGAACGAGTAGAGGATCGTCGCGGAGAGGACGCCGACGGCGAGCAGCACGGAGTAGGCGATCCGCATCGCCAGCTTCTCTAACACCTTCGTGTCGTCCTCCAACACGACGTTAACAGTCAGGTCGTCGCGGTTGGCGCGGTCGAGGAACTCGTCGGCCTTCGGGGGCACCGTGAACAGCGCCTCGGTGGTGCGCTGGACCTGCCGCCCGGCGTCCTCGGCGAGGTCGCGGGCGGTCTGCTCGTAGTACCCCTCCTCGCGGAGGTAGTCGGTCGCCGTCGAGATGAAGTCGAACTCGGGGTCGAGCGTGACGCAGACGCCCTCGACGACGGTGGCGACCCGGAGGACCAAAGCGAGGTTCGGCGGGAGCCGCAGCGGGAACTCGTAGATGGTCGACTCCACCTGCTCGATGATCTGGTTCACCTGGTACTGCTCGATGTCCTCGCCGCTGGCGTCCGCGATGGCTAACTCCATCACGTTGCCCATCACCTCGCGGTCGGCCTCCGGCGAGAGCGTCCCCATCGAGATGAGCGTGTCGAGGATGGCGTCGATGTCCTGTCGCGCGACCGCGACGTAGAAATCGACGATCTTCTCCTGGATGAACGGGTCGACCCGGCCGGCCATTCCGAAGTCGTAGAAGATCACGGCGCCGTCGTCCGCGACCGCGAGGTTCCCAGGGTGCGGGTCGGCGTGGAACACCCCGTCCTCGATGATCATCTGGAGGTACACCTCCTGAAGCGTCTCCGCGACCTCCGTCCGGTCGTGTCCCGCCTCGTCGAGCGCGTCGATGTCGCTGATCTTCGTGCCCGGGACGTACTCCATCGTGAGCACGCGCGGGCCGGAGACCGGCTCGTACGTCTCCGGGATCCGGATCCGGTCCTCGTCGGCGAAGTTGCTCCGGATCTCTTCAAGCATCGTCCGCTCGCGGGCGTAGTCCATCTCCTCGCGGATCGTCTTGGCGAACTCGTCGGCGAGGTTCTCCAAGGAGAACGCCCGGCCGGCGCCGGTGAACCGCTTGATCAGGGGGATCGACCAGCGGATCGTTCGGAGGTCGGCCTCGACGAGGGACTCGATACCCGGTCGGCGGACCTTCACGGCGACGTCGTCGCCGTCGTAGGTGGCGGTGTACACCTGTCCGAGGCTGGCGCCGCTTATCGGGTCGCGGTCGAACTCGTCGAAGACGTCGTCGACCGGGCCGAACTCGTCTTCGAGGACGACCTTCGACTCCTCCCACGGCGCGGGCGGCACGTCGTCCTGGAGCCCCTCCAGCACCTCGATGTACGCCGGCGGGAGGATGTCCGGCCGCGTCGAGAGGATCTGGCCGAGCTTGATGAACGTCGGGCCGAGGGTGAGCAGGATGTCGAGCAGCACCGCGGCGCGCTCGCGCTGGATCTCGGCGTCGACCTCGCGGCTCCCGCCGAACAGGAAGTATCGGCGGCGGTCACGCCAGTAGGCGATGATGAGCGGCGAGAACTGCCGCAGAACGACGACGAACCGCCAGTAGGCGCGAAGGTTGACCAGCGTGACCACCCGTCAGGCGTCGCCCTCGTCGTCGGCGTCGTCGACGGGGATGGTCCGGGAGACGTCCCGCTCCCGCTTGGGGACCGATATTTCGAGGACGCCGCGGTCGATCTCGGCGTCGGCGCCGGCGCCGTCGGCGTCGGTCGGGAGGGGGAGTTCCGCGTCGAGGAACAGCGGGCGGTCCTCGCGGACGTACTCGAACCCGTCGGGGACGGTCTTCTCGCGCCGGCCCTCGATCTCGATGCGCCCGTCCTCGACGAGCACCTCTGTCGTCTCGGCGGCCGCGCCTGGGAGGTCGACGACGAGGACGTACCCGTCGTCCGACTCGAGTAGGTCCGCAAACACCGCGTCCGGGAGGTCCCGGAGCGCGTCGCGTAGCGCTGACATGAACGCGGGTAGGGTCGCCGCGGCGAAAAAGCTGTGGAAAACCGGGAGTCCCCGGACCGGATCGGGCAGACCGCTCGGATCGCGTGCGGCGACCGCGGACCGCTCCGGCGCGATCGACCGCGTCGAGTCACTCGGTGTCGCCGATGTCGAGGTCGAACTTCCCGAGGTCCTCGCCGTGGGACTCGCCGGGGAGGATGTCGCCGAGCCCCGCGCCGAACGCGGCGGCGGCCCAGACGACGGCGATCCGCCCGGCCCGTTCGAGCGCGGTCGGGTCGCCCTCGTGGAGCCGGCCCCAGAACAGCAGCATGCTGGCCGACGTGGCCAGCGAGACGACGAGGACGCCGGCGTACCGGCGGGGGACGAGTCCGAAGATCGGGTGCCGGATCGCGATCTGCCGGAAGTCGGCGAAGTAGAGGAGGCCGGCGACCGCGACGAGGATGAACCCCACGTGACCGATCAGGAGGACCGGGACGCCCGCGACGGTCGTCGCCGCGAACCAGGCCGCGATCTCGAAGACGCCGCCCTCGACGAGCAGGGGGAGCGCGAAGAGCACCGCGCCAACGAACGACTCGGCGAGGTCGCGGGAGGTGTACTTGGTGATCCGCCCGGCGAGCGCGCCGGTCCCGGGCATCCGCTCGACGAGCGAGATGGTCTGCCTGACCTTCTCGCGCTCGTGGCCCTCGTCGACGGTGTCGCTCAGGGCGTCGAGCTTCGCGAGCAGGTCCTCGATGTCGGGCTCGGCGGGGGCGCCCGCGGCGTCCGCCCGGTCCCCGGATCCGTCCGCGCGACCCGTGTCCGGCTCCCGTTCGTCGCTGTCGACCATGTGGCCCCGCGACGCGCGGGCGACCTAAAAGGGTGCCTCCGAGCCTCGGGCGTGGAGGGTGCCTCCGAGCTGCGGACGGCGCGCGGTGACCGGTGACTGCGGTCCGCACGGCCGCGGCAACTACAGTCGGCCGAGGAACTCCGCGAGCGCGTCGTTGAACGCCGTCGGCCGTTCGAGCATCGCGAGGTGGGCGGCGTCGGGAATCTCGGTCCGCTCCCCCTCGGGGATCTCCGCCGCGAGGTACTCGTGGTACGCCGGCGGGGTGAGCCCGTCGTGCGCGCCGACGACCGCGAGCGCCGGGACCGCGACCTCGCCGAGCCGGTCCCGAACGTCGAACCGGTGGCACGTCAGGAAGTCGCGTTCGGTGACGGCGCGCCCGCAGGCGCGCATGGCCGCCTCGGAGAGCTCGACGTACTCCGCGGGCGCGTCGTGGAAGAGCCGGTCCGGCTCGTGGAGCAGCGAGACCGCCCGCTCGAAGTCGTCGGCGAGCGCGTCGCGGAGCGGTTCGGCCACCGCGAGCTTCGCGCCCGTGCCGGCGAGCACGAGGCCGTCGAGCGCGAGGTCCCGCTCTAAGGCGACCCACAGCGCGACCGCGCCCCCGAGCGAGTTCCCGCAGAGGACCGTCGCGTCCGTCGCCTCGGCGACCGCGACGACGTCGTCCGCGTACGCCTCGAGCGCCTCGCGGCCGGCGGACGCCGTCGCGTCGCCGCTGTCGCCGTGGCCGGAGAGGTCGACCGCGACCGCGGGGAAGCGGTCCGCGAGCCGCGCCTGCGACTTCCAGACGTCCTTCGTGCCGCCGCTGCCGTGGACGAGACAGACCGTCGGTCCGTCGCCGCCGCGGTCGAACCGGCGGTACGCAGTCTCGCGGCCGTCGTGGGTGACCCGTTCCATGTCCGAGCGGTTCGGCGCCGAGCGGGATAAACGCCGGAGGGATCCGGCCCGCGGACCGGCGATCCGCACCGGCCCCGAATCCGATCGCTCGACGGCGCCCGATCGCCGGGTGATCTAGTCCGAACCGCTACACTACCGATGCGATCGAAAACACTCACGTCATGCGATTTTGAGCGACAAGTTTATATGTCTTTGCGACTAACTCGTAGTTAGGATGAATCACATACAGACCCGATCGACCGGCGAGGGCGCGCTGCTGCGCCGGTACGAGTACGACGACCGGTGGATCGTCGCCGCCGACCTCGGGGCCGACGACGATTCGGTCACCGTCGACACCGTCGGCGAGACGGCGATCGTCGTCGTGGAGGGACCGGACGGTCCGGTCGAATCGGAGTTCGAGCTGCCGGGGACGGCCGTCGACGCGGCCGTGAACAACGGCGTGCTCACCGTGGAGGGCGAGCGATGAAGCTGACCGTCAAGCCGCTGAAACAGAAGGACGCCGGTCGCCGCCTCGCGGCGATCGACCGCGTCGCGGCCGAGGAGCTCGGGCTCTCCGGCGGGGACATCGTCCGCGTCGAGGGCGGCGACGGGGCCGCGATCGCCCGCGTCTGGCCCGGCTACCCCGAGGACGACGGCACCGGCGTGATCCGCATCGACGGCCGCCTCCGCCAGGAGGCCGACGTGGGGATCGACGACCGCGTCACCGTCGAGGACGTCGACGTCTCGCGGGCGGACGCGGTGACGATCGCCTTCCCGAGCCAGCTGCGGGTGCGGGGACAGATCGCCCCGTTCATCCGCGACAAGCTCTCCGGACAGCCCGTCACCGAGGGACAGACGATCCGGACCTCCCTCGGCTTCGGGCTGATGGGCGGCCAGTCGCAGGCGGTCCCGATGAAGATCGCCGAGACGAGCCCCGGCGGCACGGTCGTCATCACCGACGAGACCGACATCTCGATCTCGGAGATATCCGCCGAGGAGATCGCCGACCGCGGCGACACCGCCGGCGGCACCGGCGAGGGCCCCGACGTCACCTACGAGGACATCGGCGGGCTCGACGACGAGCTCGAACAGGTCCGCGAGATGATCGAGCTGCCCATGCGGCACCCGGAGCTGTTCAAGCGCCTCGGCATCGACCCGCCGAAGGGCGTCCTGCTCCACGGCCCGCCGGGCACGGGGAAGACGCTGATCGCGAAGGCGGTCGCCAACGAGATCGACGCGGACTTCCACACGATCTCCGGCCCGGAGATCATGTCGAAGTACTACGGCGAGAGCGAAGAGCAGCTCCGCGAGGTGTTCGAGGAGGCGTCCGAGGAGTCGCCGGCGATCATCTTCATGGACGAGCTCGACTCCATCGCGCCCAAGCGCGAGGAGGCCGGCGGCGACGTGGAGCGCCGCGTCGTGGCCCAGCTCCTCTCGCTGATGGACGGGCTCGAGGAGCGCGGCGAGGTCGTCGTCATCGGGGCGACGAACCGCGTCGACGCCATCGACCAGGCGCTCCGCCGGGGCGGCCGCTTCGACCGCGAGATCGAGGTCGGCGTCCCCGACCGCGACGGCCGCAAGGAGATCCTCCAGGTCCACACGCGGAACATGCCGCTGACCGACGGGGTCGACCTAGACGAGTACGCCGAGAACACCCACGGGTTCGTCGGGGCCGACCTGGAGTCGCTCGCGAAGGAGTCCGCGATGCACGCGCTGCGGCGCATCCGGCCGGAGATCGACCTCGAAAGCGACGAGATCGACGCCGACGTGCTGAACAGCATCCAGGTGACCGAGGCGGACTTCAAGGAGGCGATGAAGGGCATCGAGCCCTCCGCGCTCCGCGAGGTGTTCGTCGAGGTCCCGGACGTCAGCTGGGACCAGGTCGGCGGCCTCGAAGACACCAAAGAGCGGCTCCGCGAGACGATCCAGTGGCCGCTCGAGTACCCCGAAGTGTTCGAGGAGCTGGACATGGAGGCCGCCAAGGGCGTCCTGATGTACGGCCCGCCGGGCACGGGGAAGACCCTGCTCGCGAAGGCGGTCGCCAACGAGAGCGAGTCGAACTTCATCTCGATCAAGGGGCCAGAGCTGCTGAACAAGTACGTGGGCGAGTCCGAGAAGGGCGTCCGCGAGGTGTTCAGCAAGGCCCGCGAGAACGCGCCGACGATCGTGTTCTTCGACGAGATCGACTCGATCGCCACCGAGCGCGGGCAGAACTCCGGCGACTCCGGCGTGGGCGAGCGCGTCGTCTCCCAGCTGCTGACGGAGCTCGACGGGCTCGAATCGCTGGAGGACGTGGTCGTCATCGCGACGACGAACCGCCCGGACCTCATCGACTCGGCGCTGCTGCGCCCCGGACGGCTGGACCGGCACGTCCACGTGCCCGTCCCCGACGAGGCGGCGCGCCGCCGGATCTTCGAGGTCCACGCGCGGGACAAGCCGCTGGCGGACGACGTCGACCTCGACGCGCTGGCGCGCAAGACCGAGGGGTACGTGGGCGCTGACATCGAGGCGGTCGCCCGCGAGGCGTCGATGAACGCCTCACGAGAGTTCATCGGCAGCGTCACCCCGGAGGAGGTCGGCGAGTCCGTCGGTAACGTCCGCGTGACGATGGCCCACTTCGAGGACGCGCTGCGCGAGGTGAACCCGAGCGTCACCCCCGAGACGCGCGAGCGCTACGAGGAGATAGAACAGCGGTTCAAGCGGTCGGAGGTCGACCGCGACGAGGCCGAGCCGGGCGCCGCGTTCCAGTAAGCCGAGCGCCCGTCCCGTTGGCGGGGCGGCTCCCCCGTCGGTTCGTTATACGACGCCCAGCGTCGACAGCAGGTAGAACGCGGCCACGACGACGATACCGATCGTGACGAGCCGCCACGCGAGCTTCAGCACGAACTTGCCGACGACGATGATCAGCGCGACGGCGACCAGGGCGACCAGCAGCTGGCCGATCTGACTGCCGAGCAGCGCGGCCTGTGCCGGCGCGACGAGTCCCGCGAACGCGAGCGACGGTGCGGTCATGTCCGGGGTCACGGCGAGGCCGGGCATAAGCTTGTGGGACGAGGGCGGACCCAGTTGTCGATCGTTGATATATCGGCGGCAAGAACTGCGTTGAGCCCGCCGCGCGCTCCGCCCGAGGACGGACACAGAGAGACGAGCGGCCGTCGTTACCGGGGAAATCTCCGGCCGACAACCCCCCTTTTGTTCCGGTGGGAGGCCGCTTCCGTCGCACGGTTTGGTCGTTCGACGACCAGTTTCACTCCGGTCTACCCATGCTTATGTGTACGGAGTCCGTCTCTTACCGACGTACCGTAGTCAGCGTCAGACGCGCCGGACCGACGTTACATACCGAATCAGACATGTAGATGCCGGGCAGGTCCGAACATCCGAACCTACAAGGGCCCGCCTCGCCAGTACACCAACACTACAGATGACCCATATCCCACGCCAAGCCAGCGGGGTGGCCGCCGAATGAGCAGCGACGGCGTCACCGCGGACGGAGTCGAGCTACCGATCAAACGCACCACGGGCGAAACCATGGAGGAGCGGCTCACGGGCAACGCCTACCACAACATCCTACCCGCGCGCTACCTCCGGAAGAACGCGGACGGCGAGCCGGCGGAGGACCAGGAGGAGCTGTTCGACCGCGTCGCGCGCAACGTCGCGCTCGCGGAGGCCGTCTTCGAGGCCGAGAAGCAGGGCGTCGAGGTCACCGTCACGCCCGACCAGCTGAAGCCCGACCACCCGCGACGCGACGAGCTCGCCGAGGAGGTCTTCGGCGCGGGCACGACCGCGGCGGACGACGCGGAGACGACGCTCACCGCCCACAACGTCAACAAGTTCGCGTACGAGACGGTCGTCCCCGAGCTGCCCGAGAGCGTGCGCGACCACGTCGAGGCGACGGCGGAGACGTTCCGGCAGGGGATGGAGTCGCTCTCGTTCATGCCGAACTCCCCCACCCTGATGAACGCGGGCGACGAGCTCCAGCAGCTCTCCGCCTGCTTCGTCGACTCGCCCGGCGACGACATCACCGACATCCACCAGACCGCCAAGGAGGCGGCCGAGGTGTTCCAGTCCGGCGGCGGCATGGGGTACGCGTTCTGGCAGCTCCGCCCGTACGGCGACTCCGTCGGCTCCACCGGCGGCATCGCGTCCGGTCCGATCACGTTCATGCGGACGTTCGACCAGATGTGCGAGACCATCGCGCAGGGCGGCGCGCGCCGCGGCGCCCAGATGGGCGTCATGCGGGTCTCGCACCCCGACGTCATCCAGTTCATCCACGCGAAGAACAAGGACGTCTCCCTGGCCCACTCGCTGCGCCTGAACGACCCCGACGACTTCACGCACAACTCCTTCGCGGACGCCTTAGAGGAGGCCCGCGACCTCATCGACGAGGACGAGAAGGTGCCCGAGCACCTCCGGAACGCCGTCGAGGGACACCTCTCGAACTTCAACATCAGCGTCGGCGTCACGGACGACTTCATGGAGGCGCTGGAGAACGACGAGGAGTTCACCTTCACCAACCCGCGCACGGAGGAGCCCCACGTCGCGACGCCGGAGACGAAGGAGCTGTACGACATGTTCGGCCTCGGCGAGCACGTCGAGGTCGGCGAGGAGCTCTCCGTCCCGGCGGCCGAGATCTGGGACCACATGATCGAGGGCGCCCACGAGAACGGGGAGCCGGGCGTCGTCTACCTCGAGCGGATCAACAAGGAGCACTCCTTCGACGTCGAGGAGCATCCGGAACACCGGATCCTCGCGACGAACCCCTGCGGCGAGCAGCCCCTCGAGGAGTACGAGGCCTGTAACCTCGGCCACATCAACCTCTCGACGCTCGCCGACCTCGACGCGCCGGACTGGCGCGTCTGGTCCGACGAGCACGCCGACGAGTACGACTCCGAGGCGGCCGCCGTCGAGGCGTTCCTAGACGAGGCGATCGACTTCGAGGCGTTCGACGAGCGGATCGCGTACGGCACCCGCTTCCTCGAGAACGTCGTCACGATGTCCGACTTCCCCGTCCCGGAGATCGAACAGAAGGTCCGGGACATGCGGAAGATCGGGCTGGGGATCATGGGGCTCGCGCAGCTGTACGTCCAGCTCGGCGTCCGCTACGGCTCCGAGTCGGGCAACGAGATCGCCCGCCAGCTGATGACCCACATCAACCACGAGTCGAAGCTCGCCTCCCACGAGCTCGCCGAGGAGCGCGGGACGTTCAACGACTGGGAGGACTCGAAGTACGCGAACCCGACCGAACACCGCGACTGGTTCGAGCACTACACCGGGCTCGACGCCGACGAGTGGGCGGACGGCTTCCCGATCCGCAACCACAACACGACGACGATCGCCCCGACGGGCACGACGTCGATGATCGGCAACACGACCGGCGGCTGCGAGCCCATCTACAACGTCGCCTACTACAAGAACGTCTCCGACGACGTCCAGGGCGACGAGATGCTCGTCGAGTTCGACGACTACTTCCTGCGCACCCTGGAGGCCAACGACGTCGACGTCGACGCGGTCAAACAGGAGGCCCAAGAGCAGATGGCCGAGAACGCGTTCGACGGCGTCGAGGGGTTAGAGACGGTGCCGGACGCGATCGGCGAGCTGTTCGTCGTCACCGGCGACCTCTCCGCGAAGGACCACGCCGGCGTCCAGGTCGCCTGTCAGAAGGGCGTCGACTCCGCCATCTCGAAGACGGTGAACGCGCCGAACGACTCCACGCTCGACGACGCCAAGGAGGTCTTCGAGTACATCTACGAGAACGGCGGGAAGGGCGTCACCTACTACCGCGACGGCACCCGCTCGAAGCAGGTGCTCACGACCCGCGCGCAGAACACCGAGTTCGCCGACGAGACCGAGGCCGCCGAGACCATCGTCGAGCAGATCAACGACGTGTTCGGCGGCGTCGAGGCGTTCCTCGACAACGAGGACGTCCGCGCGGCGATCGACGCCGAGGTCGCGGACCTCCTCGAAGCGACGGAGCAGACCCGGATCGACTACAGCGAGCGCAGCCCGCGCCCCGACTCCCTGAACGGCGTCACGCAGCGCGTCGAGACGGGCTACGGCAAGCTGTACGTCACCATCAACGAGGACGAGAACGGGCTGCCGTTCGAGCTGTTCGCGAACATCGGCCACTCCGGCGGCTACACCAACTCCTTCACGGAGGCGCTGGCGAAGGTCATCTCGACGGCGCTGCGCTCCGGCGTCGACCCCGAAGAGATCGTCGACGAGCTTCAGGGCACCCGGAGCCCGAAGGTCGCCTGGGACAAAGGCGAGCAGATCCAGTCGATCCCGGACGCCATCGGCACCGCACTGCGGCGCTACCTCGACGACGACGTCGACAAGGGGATCCCCCAGCAACAGAGCCTCGACGACGTCGAGGAGGCCGCCTCCGGCGCGGGTCGCCCGAGCCAGACCGACGGCGGCGCGGTCGACGCCGGCACGGCGACCGACGCTCCGAGCGGGCCCGGGCCGGCGGCGGACGACGACGCCGCGGACGCGGACGACTCGACGCAGGAGCTCATCGCGGCGGGCGAGTCGCCCGAGTGCCCCGAGTGCGGCGGCATGAACCTCTACTACTCCGAGGGCTGCAAGACGTGCGAGTCGTGCGGCTGGTCGGAGTGTTAAGCTAACACACCTCTTCTCTCGTGTTTTATGACGAATAGTTCGACGCCCGAACACCGGCACGCTCATCCAGACGCCGATTACTCGGTTCCGGTAAAGTACGGACGCTCCCGAGTCAACGTGGAGATAGGTATTACTGACGGGAGCGTCGACTGGTTTCTCGTTCAACTGGAAGAGAACATCGGGGAACAGTACGGAGAGCGTGACTGGCGACAGGTCGCTCGGTTCGACCACCACCCTGATTCAGCGTGGGGGCACGACGTCGAGTCGGAACGTCTCCACCTTGACCTATATCGAGGCGGCAAGAAAGTTGACGTTCAGCGCGGGTTCCCGGCAGTAACGGCGGAGAACGCGCCAGCGTACTGTGAGCGATTCCTCACAGAACGTGCTGACGACCTTCTCGAAAGATACGGTCCGCAAAACGGCTAATACCTACCGCTCTTCTTCTGGGACCGATTCCAAGTCGTCGAGTTCTGGAATCGGTTTGTCGTCCGCGGAGAACGTATCCACTGGTTCATCCGTTTTTTCGGATAAAACTGCCTCCGCGGATTTTGTTTCGTGTGTAGGCATGTTTTCGTACGCTGGAATTGTTTCCCTTAGACAAATAGCTTGTTACTGATTTTCGTGGAGCTCGATCTAAACACTGTATCGTACTGAGTGGAATAAAAGAGGCGACGGCTCGCGTTTAGTCGTCTTCGAGCGCCTGCGCGATGCGCTGGAGCTGGCGGGTCGCGTCGCGGACCTCGTCGCGGAGCTGGCGCACCTCGCGGACGAGCTCCTCGTTGCCGCCGTCGTCGCCGCGGGGGCCCTGCTCGCCCTGCGCGCCGGGGCCGCCGCCCATGCCGGGCGGGCCGCCCGCGCCGCCGGGACCGCCGCCGCCCATCATGCCGGACATCATCTGCGCGAAGGGGTTCCCGCCGCCGCCACCGCCCATCCCCGGCGGGCCGCCGCCGCCCATCATCTCCTCGGGGTCGGGGCGGTCGCCCTCCTCCCGCTCCTGCTCGCGTCGCTCGCGGATCTCCTCGACGCGCTCGCGGAAGGACTTCTCCTCGCCGTCGTCGCCGTCGGCGGCGTCGCCCTGTTCGCCGGCCTCGCCGTTCTCGGGGTCGGTGGCGTCGTCGTCTGCCATGCGCCACGGTTCGGCGGCGCCGCCGAAAAGGGTTGCCGTGGCGTCCGCGACGGTGCGTTTATAACCCGGGGCGGCCGGTCGGCCCCTCACTCGTGGCCGGAGACGCGGACCGGCTCGTACGGCGCTTCGAGCCAGTCGAGGTCGGAGTCGGAGAGGTCGACGTCGAGCGCCTCGACCGCGTCTTCGAGGTGTTCGACGCTGGTCGTTCCGACGATGGGCGTGTCGACCCACTCCTTGTGGAACAGCCACGCCAGGGCGATCTGCGCCATCTTCACGCCCTTCTCGGCCGCGAGCTCCTCGACGCGCTCGTTGACCTCGCGGCCGCCGCCCTCGCGGTACGGGTGCGCGTAGAGGTGCTCTTCGGTCTCGCCGCGGAGGGTGGCGTCCACCTCCTCGTGGGGGCGCGCCAGGTAGCCGCGCGCGAGCGGGCTCCACGGCATCACGCCGACGCTCTCCTTCTCGCAGAGCGGGAGCATCTCGCGTTCCTCCTCCCGGTACGCGAGGTTGTAGTGGTTCTGCATCGTGGCGAACCGCTCGTACCCCTCGCGCTCGCTGACGCGGAGCGACTCCGCGAACTGGTGGGCCCACATCGAGGAGGCCCCGACGTACCGCACGTCGCCGCGCCGCACCGCGTCGTCGAGCGCGGCCAGCGTATCCTCGATCGGGGTGTCGTCGTCCCAGCGATGGATCTGATAGAGGTCGATCGTGTCGGTGTCGAGCCGGTCGAGGGAGTTCGACAGCTCCTGTTCGATCGCCTTCCGCGAGAGCCCGCCCGAGTTCGGGTTCGACTCGTCCATCTGGAAGTACCCCTTCGTCGCCACGACGAACTCGTCGCGGTCGTGGCCGTCGAGCGCCTCGCCGAGGACGCGCTCGCTCGCGCCGTTCGAGTACATGTTGGCGGTGTCGAAGAAGTTCACGCCGAGCTCGATCGCGCGTTCGACCAGCTCTTTCCCGTCTTCCTCGTCGAGGACCCACTCGCGCCAGTCGGGGTCGCCGAAGCTCATACAGCCGAGACAGATCTTCGAGACGGTCGTCCCCGTGTTCCCGAGCGTCGTGTATTCCATGCCTCGATCAGTGCGAGGCGCGGCAAAAAGCTACGCGCGGCGGCGGAGGGGGCCGGGAACCGATCGGATCGCCGGCGGGCGTCGGCGCGTCAGTTACGGAACGACGCGGTGTACACGAGGAACGCGCCGGTGAGGATGACGAAGGCGAGGAACGTCACGAGCGCGAGCACGTTCGCGATCGGCGAGAGAGGGTCGAGGAACGACTGGCCGGTCGAGTCGAGTACCAGGACGGCGAGGAGGGCGGCGATCAGACCGAGCAGCCAGTTCGTGAGGATCTCGTCCATGAACCGCCCGACACGCGGGGGCGACAAAAAGCCGCGGATGCCGCGACGGTGCGGGACGCTCGGCGATCGGGGAAATCCGCGGCGCCGCCGGAGCTATGTCGGTGGCGCCCGTGGATCGGGTACCGTGAGCGACCGGACGACCTGCTGGCTGCTCGGCGACCAGCTCAACCCCGACCTCGACGTCCTCGACGCCGCCGACGACGTGCTGCTGATCGAGGCACACGGCTTCGCCGACCGGAAGCCGTACCACGCCCACAAGCTGACGCTCGTGTTCTCGGCGATGCGGCACTTCCGCGACGAGCTCCGCGAGCGCGGCCACGACGTGACCTACGTGCGGACCGAGTCGTTCGGCGAGGGGCTCGACGAGTTCTTCGCGGAGCGGGACGCGAACGGAGGAGACGGCCCGCGCCTGCGGCTCATGCGCCCCGCGAGCCACGGCGCCGGCGAGCGGCTCCGCGGGCTGGTCGCCGAGCGCGGCGGGACCCTCGACCTCGTCGACAACGAGCTGTTCTGGACGACGCCGGCCGACTGGCGCGAGTGGGCGGGCGACGGCGACGGACCGCTCGTCGGCGACGACGGCGCCGCCGAGCGCACCTTCCGGCAGGAGAACTGGTACCGGCACGTCCGCCGCGAGACGGGGGTGTTGATGGACGACGGCGACCCGGTCGGCGGGGAGTGGAACTACGACGACCTGAACCAGGAGACGCCGCCCGACGGCTGGGAGCCGCCGGCGCGACCGGCGTTCGAGCCGGACGAGCTGACCCGCGAGACCCACGCGTGGGTGTGCGAGCGGTTCGACACGTGGGGCAACGACTCGCTCGACGAGTTCGCGTGGCCGGTGACCCGCGACGGGGCGCGCGAGGCGCTCGACCGCTTCGTCAGCGACGGGCTCCCCGCGTTCGGTCGGTATCAGGACGCGATGGTCGGCGGCGAGCCGTTCTGCTCGCACTCGCTGCTCTCGCCGGCGATCAACCTCGGCCTGCTCGACCCGCGCGAACCGGTCCGGGCGGTCGAGCGCGCCTACGCGGAGCGCGGCGTCGACCCGGGCGGGTACGACCCGGCGGAGCACGGCGCGTCGGGCGGGGCGACGGCGTCGCTCGACGACTTCGGCGACGGCGCGGAGTCGGCGGAGTCAACGGAGCCGGCGCCCGTCCCGCTCAACGCCGCGGAGGGGTTCGTCAGGCAGGTGATCGGCTGGCGAGAGTTCGTGCGTCACGTCTACCGCGAGGCGATGCCGGAACTGGCCGACGCGAATCAGTTGGGACAGGACCGGGACCTCCCGCCCGCCTACTGGGACGGCGACACCGACATGCGGTGTCTCTCCGAGGCGGTCGGCCACGTCCGCGAGTACGGCTACGCCCACCACATCGAGCGCCTGATGGTGCTGTCGAACTTCGCGCTGGTGTACGGCGCCGACCCGGCCGAACTGAACGAGTGGTTCCACCTCGGGTTCGTCGACGCGTACCACTGGGTGACGACGCCGAACGTCGTCGCGATGGGGTCGTTCGGCACGGACGTGCTCTCCTCGAAGCCGTACGCCTCCTCCGGGAGCTACGTCAACCGCATGAGCGACCACTGCGCGGACTGCCCGTACGCCGTCTCGCGGACCACCGGCGAGGGCGCCTGCCCGTTCAACGCGCTCTACTGGGACTTCCTGAAGGAGAACGAGGATGCGCTGCGCGGCACCGGGCGGATGGGGCTGATGTACTCGCACGTCGACGGCAAGGACGACGCCGAGTGGGAGTCGATCCGCGAGCGCGCGGCCCGGGTGCGCGAGCTGGCGGCCGACGGAGAGCTGTGAGCGTTCGGGGAGCGTGCGGGACCGAGGGGAGAAGTAGGTCCTACTCGCCGCTCGCGAGCCGGCGCAGCCGCGGGAGCGCCTGCTCGTAGCCGAGGCCGACGAGTCCGACGTACAGCGCGATCAGTCCCATGCCGACGGCCCACGCGCCGAGCACGAGGTCGCCGCCCGAGACAGCGGAGAGCCCGAACCGTTCGAGCACGACGCCGACCGCGGCGGCCGCGCCGGCGCCGACGGTGACGGCGAGGAGTTCGACGAGTTCGACCGCGACGGCGGGTACTTCGACCATACCGGAGGGGAACGGTCGGTGATTATGACTCTTTCGAGACGCCGGGATTCCGGGCTCGGGGCGACCGCGGCGGCGTCACTTCAGTCCGAACGACCGCATGGCGGTGTCGACGAGCCCCTTCGCGATCAGCGCGAGGCCGGCGAGCAGCACCATCACGGCGCCGGCGATGACCGGGTCGCGGACGGCGATGATCCCGACGGCGGCGACGACGACGACGAGGCCGGCGATGCCTTCGAGTCCGAGCGTGTCACGCATATCGTCGGGTGGTCGTCGGTCGTGCTTAAAAGGGGCGGATGCGCGCTCCGGCGGAGAGCGGCCCTTTTATTTCGACGAGCGCGTATCACCGCGTACGCATGAGCAACGGAGACGGCGGCGGTCGGAACGACCTCCGGATGCCCGACGACGACGAGGTGTTCGCGGAGGTCGTCGAGATGCTCGGCGCGAACCGGGTCAAGGTGCGCTGCGCGGACGGGAAACAGCGAACCGCCCGCATCCCCGGTCGCATGCAGAAGCGCGTGTGGATCCGCGAAGACGACATCGTCCTCGTCGAGCCGTGGGACTGGCAGGACGAGAAGGCCGACATCTCGTGGCGCTACGAGAAGAGCGAGGCGGAACAGCTCCGCGAGGAAGGCCACTTACAGTGAGTCGTCGAGGGTGAGTTGGCGATTGAATCCTTCGGGTGTCGGACCATTTATAAATAAATAACTGGCCGCGGATCGGCGGCGAACAACGCCGAAGCCCCAGCCGGGAGGCGGCCGTACGCTCGCTGCGCTCCTCGGTCGCTCACTTCGTTCGCTCCCTGTGGTGCTTACGTCGCCTACGGCCGCCTCCCGGCTGCCCCTTCGAGTCCCGCCCCGCACAGCACCGCACCTCACGCCTCCCCAGCCTCGTCGCTCCCTCCGGTCGCGACTCCCTCGCGCGTGCTCCTCGCGCCCGAGGGGCGCTCGGAGGCACGCGCCACCGCGAAATGTTGTCGCCGTCGTCGCGCTCGCACCGCGCTTAAGTCCGAACGGACCCCAGCGAGCGTATGCTCAGGCTCGCGATGACCACCGACGCGGAGACGTTCGAGCGCGTGCGCGGGCCGCTCGCGGACCGCGGCATCGACGTGGGCCACGTTCAGGCGAAAGAGCGGACGCTGCGGGTCTCGGAGGGCGAGGCCGGCGAGGGAGTCCCGGCCGACCCCGACGAGTTCGAGGGGTTCGACGTGGGACTCGTCTACCCCACCCGCCTGATGGAGGGCGCGGTCGTCGACGAGCGCCTCGGCGTCCCGTGGGTGAACGGCCGGGACGCGGTGGTGACCTCGCGGAACAAGGCGGGCGTGCTGGCCGCGCTGTCGGCCGCGGGGCTGCCCACGCCGAAGACGACGCTCGTGTCGAACCCCGTCGACGAGTCGGCCGTCGTCGACGCCGCCGCGGAGTTCTCCTATCCCGTCGTCGTGAAGCCGAACTCCGCGACCCGGGGCGTCGGCGTCGCGACCGCGACCGACCTCGACTCCCTGCTCGGCGTCGTCGACTACCTGAACCTGATCCACGACTACCGCGCCACCGGCGACAAGTCGTTCCTGATCCAAGAGTACCTCCCCGACGCGCGCGACTACCGCGCGATGGTCGTCGACGGCGCGTACGCCGGGGCGGTCGAGCGCGTCCTCGACGACGACGCGCTCGCGGCCGGCCGGTGGAAGCACAACGTTCACCGCGGCGCGACCGCCCGCGGCGTCGACCTCGACCCCGAGGCGCGCGACCTCGCCGAGCGCGCGGCCGCGGCGCTCGGGATCGACTACCTCGGCGTCGACCTGCTCGCGACGGGCGACCGGCTCGTGGTCAACGAGACGAACGCGCGGCCGACCGTCGACGCCGCGACGAAGTACGAGGACGGCTTCTACGACCGGTTCGCGGCGCTGATCCGACGGACCGCCGATGACGGGTGAAGAGCGGGGGCGCCGGGCGATCGGGGGCCCGACCGACTCAGGCCAGGTCGATCGACGCGCTGTCGTCGTCGCGGTCGAACGAGACCTCGAGGACGCCGTTGTTGAACGTCGCGTCCGCGGAGTGCTCGTCGACGGGGGCGGGGAGCTCGACCGTCTCGTCGTACTCGCGCCGGTCGGAGACCGCGGAGATGGTGAGCGCCTCGCCGTCGCAGCGCAGCGAGAGGTCGTCCTTCGAGACGGCTGGGAGGTCGGCGACGAGACGCACCGACTCCTCGGTGGTGTACGCGTCGACGTGGGTGTCGGAGCCGAACCCGGCGTCGTCGGCCGACGGAGCGTCCGCGTTGGCCATCTCGTTCATCATCCGCTCGATCTCCTCGAAGAAGTCTCCGAACGGATCGTCGCGGTCGTCTCTGTCCATACCTTCCGTGAAGTCGGTGACCCCGATAAGCCTTCTGTCGGTCGCCGTATCGGCCCCTATCCGCCTCGCGCCGGGGGTCGACGGCCGACGTCGGGCGACGGCGCTCGGTCGACCGCGCCGGCGATAGGCGATACCGGGCGTAACAAATTCTAACGATTATGACGGTCTCGGCGCGACTGGGCCGGATTTAAGTAGTTGCGTCTCGGCTTTTTCGAACATGAGTAAATCGTATCTGTCTGCCGGTGACGACGTGAGCGACGACGAGGTCGTGCGGGTGGGGCTCAACGGCTTCGGTCGCATCGGGCGCAACGTGTTCCGCGCGGTGGTGGAACACCCGCGGATCGAGCTCGTCGGGATCAACGACGTGATGGACTTCGACGACATGGGGTACCTCGCGAAGTACGACACCGTCATGGGCCGGCTCGACGGCGTCGAGCGCGACGGCGACGAGCTGACCGTCGGCGGCACGTCGGTCCCGCTGTTCAACGTCCAGGACCCCGCGGACCTCCCCTGGGACGAGCTCGACGTCGATGTCGCCTTAGAGTGTACGGGGGTCTTCCGTACCCGCGACGACGCGAGCGCGCACCTCGACGGCGGCGCGGACACCGTGATCATCTCGGCGCCCCCGAAGGGCGAGAAGCTGGTCAAACAGCTCGTCTACGGCGTCAACCACGACGAGTACGACGGCGACGACGTGATCTCGAACGCCTCCTGTACCACGAACTCCATCACGCCGGTCGCGAAGGTGCTCGACGCGGAGTTCGGCATCGACGCCGGCACCCTCACCACCGTCCACGCCTACACCGGCTCCCAGAGCCTCATCGACGGCCCGATGAGCAAGCGGCGCCGCGGGCGCGCCGCCGCGGAGAACATCGTCCCAACGTCGACGGGCGCCGCGGGCGCCGCCCAGAAGGTCCTCCCGCAGCTCGAGGGGAAGATCGACGGGATGGCGATGCGCGTCCCGGTCCCGACCGGCTCGATCACCGAGTTCGTCGTCAGCCTCGACGAGACGGTCACCGAGGAGGAGGTCAACGCCGCCTTCCGCGACGCCGCGGACTCCGGCCCGCTCGCGGGCGTCCTCGGCTACACCGACGAGGAGGTCGTCTCCTCCGACATCGTCGGCCTCCCCTTCTCCAGCTACGTCGACCTCCAGTCGACGAACGTCGTCGCCGGCGGGAAGCTGCTGAAGATCCTCACCTGGTACGACAACGAGTACGGCTTCTCGAACCGGATGCTCGACATGGCCGCGTACGTGCGCGACGAGGCGTAAGCGCGGCCTCCCGTCCGACCCCGAACCGCTTCCCGACGGCACCGCAGCCCAGGAGCGCCACCGCTTAAGTGACTCATCGACGACCGTTCACCCATGCCAGCCTTCGACACCATCGACGACCTCCCGGCAGACAGTCGCGTCCTCGTCCGACTGGACCTCAACTCCCCCATCGAGGACGGCGACCCGCAGGACAACCGCCGGTTCGAGCGCCACGCCGAGACCGTCCGCGAGCTGGCCGACGCCGGCCACCGCGTCGTCCTCATGGCCCACCAGGGGCGGCCCGGCCGCGACGACTTCACGTCGCTCGCCGGTCACGCCGACATCCTCGCCGACCACGTCGGCCGCGACGTGGCGTTCGTGGCCGACACGTACGGCGAGGCGGCGCTGGACGCCATCGACGCGCTCGGCCCGGGCGAGGTCCTCTTACTGGAGAACACCCGGATGTGCGACGACGAGCTCCCGGAGGCGTCGCCCGAGGAGAAGGCCGAGACGGAGTTCGTTGAGACCCTTGCTCCGCGCTTCGACGCGTACGTCAACGACGCCTACTCGGCGGCGCATCGGAAACACGCCTCGCTGGTCGGCTTCCCGCTCGCCCTCCCCGCGTACGCGGGCCGCGTGATGGAGACCGAGTACGAGGCTAACACCGCCATCGCGACCCGTGAGTTCGACGGCCCGGTCACGATGGTCGTCGGGGGGACGAAGGCGACGGACGTGATCGGCGTGATGGACGCCTTGGACGACCGCGTCGACCGCTTCCTCCTCGGCGGCGTCGCCGGCGAGCTCTTCTTACGCGCCGCGGGGCACCCCGTCGGGCGCGACGTGGGAGAGATGGACCTGTTCGACGAGCAGTGGGAGGGGAACCGCGAGCTGATCGAGTCGGTCCTCGACGAGCGCGGCGACGCGGTTCGGCTGGCGAGCGACCTCGCGTACGAGGGGGCCGACGGCGACCGCGCCGAGGTCGCCGTCGACGACATCGAGGAGAAGCGGGAGGCGTTCCTCGACGTGGGCGCCGCGACGGTCGCCGACTACGAGCCGGCGATCCGCGAGTCCGACGCCGTCTTCGTGAAGGGCGCGCTCGGCGTCTTCGAGGACGAGCGGTTCGCCGACGGCACCGTCGGCGTCCTCGAGGCCATCGCCGAGACTGACTGCTTCTCGGTCGTCGGCGGCGGCGACACCTCGCGGGCCATCGAGATGTACGGCCTGAGCGAGGACGACTTCTCGCACGTCTCCATCGCGGGCGGCGCGTACATCCGCGCGCTGACGGGCGAGCCGCTCCCGGCGGTGGAGGTCCTGGAGGCGGCGGCGGACCGGTAGGCGGGAATCGGTCCGGAGACGGGGCGAATTACTCCTCGACGTCCAGGTCGAACTGCTCGTTTTCCGTGACCGCGTTGAGGACGACGCTCGTGTTCGACTCGCGGATGTCCGCGTCCGTGAGGATCGACTTGATCTGGTCGTTCATGCCGTCCGTGTCGGTGAACTTCCCGATGGCGATCACGTCGTAGTCGCCGGTGACCTCGTAGACGCTCACCATCTGCTTCTCCTGGCGCAGCTTCTCGGTGACGTCCGGCAGCGCGCTCCCCTCGACTTTGAGCTGGAGCACCGCGGTCACGTCGTAGCCGAGCTTGTCGTAGTCGACGACGGGCGTGTACCCGCGGATCACGCCTTCCTCTTCGAGGTCGCGGAGGTGGTTCGAGACGGTCGTCACGGACACGTCGAGCTCGTCGCCCAGGCTCCGGAGGCTCGCGCGGCCGTTGCTGAGCAGCGAGTTGATGAGCTTCGCGTCGAGGTTTTCGTACGTCATCACACCCAACCACGCTTTCGGGGGTTTAGAATTTTACGAACGTCCAGCAGTTTTGCCTGTCCGGCGGTTCATGCGCCAAGCGATAAGGCCTTTATACTGGCAGATAACGAATCAAACGTCCAGAACATGACGGACGAACAAGCGAAACCGGACGGCGGCCTCACGGCCGAGGAACAGGCTGTACTCGACGAGATCGAAGAGAAGAACGTCGACTTTCTGCGGCTACAGTTCACCGACATCCTCGGCGTCGTGAAGAACGTCTCCGTGCCCGCCCACCAGGCGGAGAAGGCGTTCACCGAAGGCATCTACTTCGACGGCTCCTCCATCGAGGGGTTCGTGCGTATCCAGGAGTCGGACATGCGGCTCGTCCCCGACCCCGACACGTTCGCGGTGCTCCCGTGGCGCAGCGACGGCGACGGCGACAGCGGCGCCGCGCGGCTCATCTGTGACATCGTCGACACCGACGGGGAGCCGTTCGCCGGCGGTCCGCGGCAGGTGCTGAAAAGCGTCCTCGCCGAGGCCGAGGAGATGGGCTACTCCGTCTCGATCGGTCCGGAGCCGGAGTTCTTCCTGTTCGAGAAGGACGAGGACGGCAACGCGACCACGATCCCGCACGACAACGGCGGTTACTTCGACCTCGCCCCGAAGGACCTCGCGTCCGACGTGCGCAAGGAGATCATCTTCACGCTAGAGGAGATGGGCTTCGAGATCGAGGCCTCGCACCACGAGGTCGCCGAGGGCCAACACGAGATCAACTTCAAGTACGACGACGCGCTCTCGACCGCGGACAACATCGCGACGTTCCGCGCCGTCGTCCGCGCCGTCGCCGAGCAGCACGACCTCCACGCGACGTTCATGCCCAAGCCCATCGCCGACATCAACGGCTCGGGCATGCACAGCCACATCTCGCTGTTCGACGAGGACGGCAACGCGTTCGCCGACGACGACGACGAGTTCAACCTGAGCGAGACCGCGTACCAGTTCATGGGCGGCATCCTGAACCACGCGCCCGCGTTCACGGCCGTGACGAACCCGACCGTGAACTCCTACAAGCGGCTGGTGCCCGGCTACGAGGCGCCGATCTACGTCGCCTGGTCCGACACGAACCGCTCGGCGCTCGTCCGCGTCCCCGACGCCGCGGGCGTCTCCGCGCGCTTCGAGGTCCGCAGCCCCGACCCGTCCTGTAACCCCTACCTCGGGATGGCGTCGCTCATCGCCGCCGGCCTCGACGGGATCAAGACCGGCGCCGACCCCGGCGACCCGGTCCGCGAGGACATCTACGAGTTCGACGACGAGAAGCGCCAGGAGTACGGCATCGAGACGCTGCCGCCGAACCTCGGCGCCGCCGTCGAGGAGTTAGAGGCCGACGAGGTGCTCCAGGAGGCGCTCGGGCCCCACACCTCCGAGAAGTTCGCCGAGGCGAAGTCCCAGGAGTTCAGCGAGTACCTCACACAGGTGTCGCAGTGGGAGGAGGACCGCTACCTGGAGACCTTCTGAGGCGACGGCGCGGCCGCTCGGCGCACGGCACTCGTTCGACTCGCCCTCGATTTTTTGCGGTTCACCGCCACGCTCCCCGACAGGTCTCTGTACGTCCGGTCGGGCCGTCGGGACGCGTGAGAGAACGTTCGCGACCGCTCAGGCCGTCCGCCCCGCGTATCGGGGCAGCGCCGGTAGCGCGACGACGGCGACCACGGCGGCGGTGGTCGCGACCAGCGTCACGGGGAGGGTCCCCGCGAGCGCGTCGGCGCCGACCCAGAGCCCGCCCGTGACCGCCAGCGCCGGGACCGCGACCCGGACCGGGACCGCGGGCTCGTCGCCCTCGACGAGCCGCCAGCCGACCGCGCCGCCGGCGCCGGTGGCGATCCCGACCCCCGCCTCGACGACCTTGCCGGTGTACCCGCCGGCGACGGCGACGGCCAGCGCGCCGGCCGAGACGACCGCCGCTAGGAGGAACGCCGGCGCGGGGTTCAGGTCGGCGGTGGGGCCGGCGGCCGTCTCCGCGCTCGCCGAGCGGCGGACCCGCGGGTCGCCGGCCAGCCACAGCGCGACGGCGACCGTCCCCGCGCCGACGGCGAGCCCGGCGAGCACGTCGACGAGGAAGTGTACCTCGATGACCACCCGCGAGGCCGCGACGGCGACCGCGACCGCCCCGGCGGCGAAGTAGCGGGCGCGGTCCGTCCAGAGCCGGTCGTACAGCAGCGCCAACGCGAGGTACGCGGCCGCGCCGCCGGTGGCGTGGCCGCTCGGGAATCCGAACCCGTCGGAGAGCACCTGCGCCTCGTACCACCCGGTCAGCAGCGCGGGGAGCCACGTCGGCACGTCGGCGGGCGGCATCGCGCCGGGCGGCCGGGGGACCGCGAACCACGCCTTGCCGAGCGCCGTCGCGGCGTACGCGCAGGTGACGGCCGCGATGGCGGTCGCGCCGGCGCGGCGCGGCGACCCCGCGACCCCCTCGCTCGCGAACCAGTAGCCGACCGCGAGCAGCGCGAAGAGGAACCACGGGTCCGCCAGGTGGGTGACGGCCGCGAAGAGGACGACGACGAACTCGGGGAGGGCGTCGACGACCGCGATCTCGCCGAGCCCGCGGTCGGGGGCGACGATCCCCGTCACGGGTCGGTCACTCCGGGAGGCGTCGACGGCGCGGCGGTCGCCGCGTCAGTCATCCCCGCGGCGGCGGGCGTAGTCGAGCGCCTTGCCGGGCGTCTCGATCAGGTTGAGGCCGATGCCGACGACGACGAATATCGTGTACAGCCCGAGCGTCGACAGCCCGAGGACGACGATGGCGCCGACCGCGTAGATCCCCTGTAGCGATGTCAGCGCCGCGAGCGTCAGCACCGTCCCGTACAGCAGCACGAGGTACGGTCCCCAACCGCGGGCGTGACCGCGCCGCATCCGCGAGCGGACGTACCGCTTCAGCTCCGACTCGACCTCCGGTTTGTCGACCGTGCGGCGTTCCACGTCGTCCTCGAACTCGTCGAGCTGCGACCGCAGCTCGCGGACCTCCGCTTCGAGGGCGGCAACGTCCGGCGCGCCGCGCGGCCGTTCGCCGTCGTCCCCGTCGGGGTCCGACTCGCCGTTCATACCCGTGGGTCGGTCGCGGTCCTGTTGTAACTGCCGGTCCGCGGCGTCGTTCGGGAGGCCGGCGGGCCCGACCTCGCGCTCGTACGGGCGGCCGTCGCCGGCGCCCCCCCGCTCGGCGAGCACGACGTTGACCACGCCGCCGAGGACGACGACGACCGCCGCGAGGTACAGCCAGGTGACGAGGAGGAGGATCCCGCCGATGACGCCGTACGCCTGGTACTGCGCGGCGCCCGCGGCGTACACCTGGAACCCGGCCTGAAGCAGCGTCCAACCGACGGCCGCGAACGCCGCGCCCGGCAGCGCCTCGCGGACGCCGACCGCCGGCTGCGGGAGGAGGTAGTACATCGGGAGGAACACGACCGCGAGGAGGACGGGCAACGCGAGGACGCTCGCGACCTCGACCAGCGGGAGCGCGTCAGCGGCCGCGACGAACGCGCCGACGGCGACCATCGCGCCGAGGCCGAGGCCGACGCCGACGACGACCGAGGCGGCGTCGGCGACCTGCTTGAGGAACCCGGGCGTCTGGTCGCCGCCGTACAGCGAGACGAACGCCGTGTCGAGCCCGCGGAACACCTTCAGCGTCGACCAGAGCAGCACGCCGACGCCGAGCAGGCTCGCGCCGGTCCGGCCGCCGGCCGAGGAGACCGCGAGGACGACCGCCTCCTCCCCGGCCGGCGTGAGGAAGTCACCGGTCGCCGCGACCAGCTGCGCGGCGATGGTCTCGCCGAAGACCGCGGTGGCGACGACGACGAGCAGCAGGAGCGCGGGGACGAGCGAGACGAACGCGTAGTAGGCGATGGCCGCGGCGAGGAACGTCACCTGGCGGTCGACCGCGAGGTCGGCGACGCGCCGGACCGTGCCGAACGCGCTGCGCGAGTGTCGGGACACGCCCGGCAGTTCGACCGAGGGCGACAAAAACCAGCGGGTGCCGGCCGCGCGACGGGGTCCCCGCCGAGGCCGGCGTCGTCAGTCCGCGTCCTCGCCGAGGACCGCCTCGCGCATCTCGGGGATCGAGGCCGTGCTCTTGACCGCCGTGCCGCGGTAGTGCGCGCGGCTCGCCTCGTGGCCGGCCCCGCGCAGGCGCTCGACGAACTCGTCCATCCCGATGGCGGGCTCGCCCCACTGCTTGTACAGCCGGTGCTGGTCGTAGTGGGTGGGGGTGTCGAGCTCGCGCGCGACGGTGCCCAGGAGCTTACGCGCGCGTTTCGCCTCGCCCATGTCGTCGGTCACCTCGCGGCGGACGGCGCGCGCGAAGTCGGGGTCGGCGACCGGCCCGAGCCAGATCGGGCCGGCCGTGAGGACGCGGTCGCCCCCGCACTCCGGACAGGCGTCGACCGGGTCGGCGACGTGCCCCGGCGTCGCCGCGCGCCAGAGGCAGTCCTCGCAGTGGTCGACGTACCCGACGCCATCGAGGCAGTCGTCCGCCGCGCGGGCGCCCGACTCCAGTTCGAGGTAGGTCCGCGCGTAGTGGCGGGAGACGTGCGAGAGGACCGGCGTCGCCGCCTTGTCGTAGCGCGCGGCGGTCCGGACGAGCGCCGAGATCAGCGTCCGGAGCCCCATCTCCGGGTGGTAGTCGGTGTTCCGCGGGACCGCGCCGTACTTGCGGATGCCGCTCTGGAGGTGGGCGCCGCACAGCGGCGCGGTGTCGGTGGCGGTGACGCAGACCAAGTTGCGCCCGTTCGCGAACGCCGCGTCCGCGAAGGGGATCGGCGTGCCGTACGGGTCGAGGTCGACGACGTCGAACGGGCCCTCGTCGTACAGCAGGGCGTTGACGTCGCGGTGGACCGCCTCGCCGTCGAGGTCGTTGGCGTCGAGGTTCGCGGCGGCGAGTTCGACCGCCTCCTCGTCGACATCGGCGCAGGTGACCCGGTACCCCTCGGCGGCCGCGCGGACGCCTCGGATCCCCGAGGCGGCCATCGCGTCGAGGTACGAGGCCGCGCGCGGCTCGCGGTCGCGGTAGGCGCGCAGCGTCGCGACCGTCACGTCGCGGTTCAGCTCCTGGGTCGGGTTGAAGAAGACGCCGCCGCCGGTGCCCTCGCTGGCGCCGTCGCGGGCCTCCGGGACGGAGACAGTGAGTCCGCCCTCTTCGATGTCCATACCGTCGATTCGGCCAGCCCGGGCTAAAAGGACCCCGCTCCGGGACCGGCGGGCCGCCGAAGCGCCGAACGGCGCCCGGGGACGGAGACAATGAGTGGCTTTTACGCCGTCGGCGCGGAAGGTAAACGTATGAACGGAGACGCCGCACGGGGACGGCCCGCCGCAATCGACGACGGAACGGAGGGGCGAGGATGGTAAGTCCGGCGCGAGTGGACGCGATGACCGACATCGCGTACGGCGCCCTGATCGTCGTGTCGATCGTGTTGATCGCGACGACGCAGATGAACAACGTCGCGATCGCGTTCGGGATCGGGGTGTTCGCCTCCTACGTGATCCACGTGGTCTGGAAGATGGCGCGGTTCGACCCAGACTGGATGACCCGCGAGGTGGCGGACCAAGTCGGCAAGAAGGTCGAGGAGAGCGTCGGCGAGACCGTCGACAAGGAGGTCGAGAAGACCGTCGGTGAGTCCGTCGAGAAGACCGTCGGCGAAACGGTCAACAAGGAGGTCGAGAAGACCGTCGGCGAAACGGTGAGCAAGGAAGTCGAGAAGACCGTCGAGGAGACCGTCGGCGAGAAGGTCGAGGAGACGGTGAGCAAGGAGGTCGAGAAGAGCGTCGGGGAAACCGTCGAGAAGACCGTCGGCGAGACCGTCAACAAGGAGGTCAGCGAGGTCGCCGACGACGTGAGCGACACCGTCAGCGAGGAGGTCACGGGCAAAGTCGAGGAGACCGTCGGCGAGACGGTTGAGAAGACCGTCGAGGAGAAGGTCGGCGAGGCTGTCGAGGAGAAAGTCGGCGAGACGGTGGAGAAGACCGTCGAGGAAACGGTCGGCGAAAAGGTCGAAGAGACGGTAGAGGAGACCGTCGAGGAAACGGTCGGCGAAAAGGTCGAAGAGACGGTAGAGGAGACCGTCGAGGAAACGGTCGGCGAAAAGGTCGAAGAGACGGTAGAGGAGACCGTCGAGGAAACGGTCGGCGAAAAGGTCGAAGAGACGGTAGAGGAGACCGTCGAGGAAACGGTCGAAGAGACGGTGGAGGAGACCGTCGAGAAGACCGTCGGCGAAACGGTCGAAGAGAACGACGACGAGGAATCCGAGCGGCGCGGCGAGTCGTAGCTCCTCTCGGGCGGCGACGTCCGACTTCCGTGTCGGTGGCGTAGCGCGACCCGGTTCCCCGTCGGCCGCGTATCAGAGCGACTGACGCGACGGCGTCGGCGGGCGTCAGTAGTCGCGGTCGACGACGATCACCGGGTCGTCGGTCTCGTTCGCGATGCGGTCGGCGAGCGTCCCGAAGACGTGATCGCCGAGGGTGGACTCGGGTTCGTACATCACGACCGCGTCGTAGTCGGCCGCCACGCGGAGGATCTCCTCGTCGTGCTCGTCCCCCTCGACGACCAGCGTGTCGAGCGCCGCGGCGTCGAACCCGTCTTCGATCAGGCGGTCGCGCGTCTCGGAGACGATCTCCTCGCCGCGCTCGCGGGGCTGCTCGCCCTCGACGACGTGGAACAGCGTGATCCGCTGGGTCGAGTCCTCGCTCAACACGCGGATGAACCGCGGGAGCCGTTCGAACTCCGCCACGTCCGGGAGCGGCACGAGGATACGCCGCACGCCGTCGGTCGGCGCGGGGTCGAGTTCGGCGGCGCACCCCTCGTCGGTCGCGACCTGCTGGATCGCGGCGGCCCGGTCCTTCCCGAACACCAGCCGCGTCCGGACTGACGCCCCCGCGTTGGCGAAGGCGTCGGCGACCTCGTCGAGCGTCGCCCGCGCCGCCTCGCCGAACTGCTCGCGGGCGGAGCTGGCCGGCGTCTGCTCCGGGAGGGCGTAGTGCCCGAGCACCACGACGTCAAGCGACGAGAGGTCCTCGATCAGCAGCGGCGACAGCGGCTCGGGGTCCGGGAGTTCGAGCGGCACGAGGATCGTGTCTGCCATGCGGCACGATTGGTCGGCGGGGACAATAAACGCGGAGATCCCGGGTCGAACGGACGAACCGGCGGCTGGGAGGGGCGGTACTCGACGCGAAAAGGATGTGTCGCGGAGCGCTACTCGTTTCCGAACATCTGGCGCATCATCGGGTGCATCTCCATCAGCTGCTCTTCCGCGATCTCCTCGTACAGCTTGTACGTGATAGAGACCGCCAGCAGCAGCCCGGTTCCGGAGACCTGACCGATGGTGCCGAGCAGGTTCGCCATCACGGCGAGCAGCCCGACGAGGGCGCCGCCGATGACCGTCACCTGCGGGATGTACCGCTCCATGACCTTCTCGACGACCTGCGGGTTCCGACGGAACCCGGGGATCTGCATCCCGGAGTTCTGGATCTGCTTCGCGGTCGCCTCCGGCCCCATACCGGTGGTCTCGACCCAGAAGATCGCGAAGATGGCGCCGCCGACGATCATGAACGTCAGGTCGACGGCGAGCCGGACCGCGATCATCCACGGCTCCACGGAGGCCGGGATCTCGCCGAGGAACCACATCCACTGTCCGCGGCTCTGGATGGGGTTCAGGTAGTAGAACAGCCCGGAGATGGGCTGTCCGGCGTCGCTGTACTCGCCGAGGAACGCCGGCATCCCCGCCCACTGCGAGGAGAGGATCTGGCCGAGGAACTGGATGTTCGCCTGCAGCGCGCGAACGAGGATCATCGGCAGGACGGACGCGTAGATGAGCTTCACCGGGAAGCGTCCGCGAGCGCCCTTCACGCGGGCGTGCGACAGCGGGATCTCGACGCGGACGGACTCCGCGTACACGACGATCCCGAAGATGAACACCGTGGTGAAGAGTGCCAGAATGTTCCCGGGGTCGAAGAGGAGGTTCTGGAGCCCCTCGGCGGTGAACGGCGACATCGACACCGGCACGTTGCCGAAGATGACGCCGTACCAGCTCGCGAAGAAGCCGGACGCACCGAGCGCCGAGAAGCTGAAGAAGCCGCCGACGATCTGCTGGCTCACCGACGCGATGATGAACAGCCCGACGCCGGAGCCGACGCCCCACTTGCTCACGATCTCGTCCATGAACAGGATGAGGATGCCGCCGACGAAGATCTGCGCGAAGATCAGCAGCTGCACGCCGAACGTGCCGATGCCAAGCGCGCTCGCGACCGCGTCGTCGGCCGGGAGGAAGCTCCCGGTGAACACCATCGGCGCCGCCGTCAGCGCCGAGACGATGATCACGAGCAGCTTCTGGAGGCCCTGATAGAGGACCTGGTCACGCGGGTCGTTCTCCGTGTCGAGCCCGAGGAGGTTCGCACCGCCCAGCAGCTGGAGGACGATGGACGCCGTGACGATCGGTCCGATACCGACCTGCAACAGCGACCCGGACGATCCGGCCAGCACCGACCGGAACTGCCCGAAGAAGTCCGACCCCTGCCCGACCGCCAACCCGAACGGGTTGATGTTGGTCAGGAAGAAGTAGACGATCAGGATTCCGGCCGTCCACGTGAGCTTCCGCTTGAACGGGACGTGCCCCGCGGGCCGCTCCACGACGGGCATCCGCGAGAGCACCGGTTCGGCGGCCTCCTTCCAGCTCATGTTACGCCTCGTCGTTCTCGTCGTCGGAAGTGTTTTCCGGTTCGTCAGCGGGCTCTTCGGCGCGCTCCGAGAGCGTCGCCTCGCCGCCGACCTCCTCGATGAGCTCGACCGCACCGGCCGTGAACGCGTCGGCCGTGACGCGGAGCTCGCGCCGGACCTGCCCGCCGCCGAGCACCTTCACGACGTCCGCCTCGTGGCCGTCCTCGACGACGTCGCGCGCGTCGAAGACGTACGCGTCGCCGTCCTCCTCGGCGAGGCCGTCCGCGGCGTACAGCGCCGCGTCCTCGTCGAGCTTCTGGACCTTCACTTCGAGGACCTCCGTCTGGGCGTCCTCGGGCCGCTTGAACCCGTGCTTGCCGAGCGGGCCGTAGTTGTGGTACTCGTGTTTCGCGCGACCGGCCGCGCCGCGGCCGCCGCGGTGACCGGCGCCGCGCCGATTCTTGTGCGTGCCGCCGCCGTGCGTGCGAGAGCCGCGCTGTCGTCGTTTCTTGCTCGTCATCGCATCGCCTCCAGGAGACTGTCGATCTCCTCGGTGGTGTGTTTCCCGAGCTCGCCGCCCTCGATCACGGGGTGTTTGATGCCCTCGTGACCGCCGCGGGGCGCGTGGAGCCGGAGCGTCGGCGAGAGGCCCTGCTCGCGCAGGGTCGTCTCCTCGTCGACGAGCGCTTCGGCCAGCGCCTCGAGGTCGGCGTAGTCGGTGTTCGATCCGATCCACTCGTCGTCGACGTCGGCCGAGCCCTCAAGGGGCTCGCCGCGCCGCGCGACGGTCCGCGCGACGGCCTCGGCGCTCGGTTCCCCGAACGCGACGACGTCGTTGACCTTCGTGATCATGCCGCGGTACGAGTCCGTCTCGGGGACGAACGTCGCGTGGTTGACGCGCCCGACGTTCAGCATGTCGAGCGTGTCCTCGACGTCGTAGTCCAGGTTGACGTCGCCGCGGAGCTGAACGATCGCCTGCATCACTCGCTCACCTCGTCGTAGTGGACCTCGCGCGCGTGCTGCGGAGTGCGGGACTGCGCCGCGTTCTCCAAGGCGTTGAACGTCGCCTTCGCGAGGTTCACCGTCGTGCGCGTGTTGCCGTCGGAGTTCGTCCAGGCGTCCTCGACGCCGGCGAGCTCTAAGATGTTGCGGACCGTCTCCGCGGCCGCGAGGCCTAGCCCCTGCGGGGCGGGCTTGATCTCGACGGTGACGGAGCCGGCCTTCCCCTTCGCCGTGCGGGTCAGGGAGTTGGTGCCGCCGGGCTGGTCCTCCCAGGACCCGGAGCCGCGGTCGACCGAGATGATGTTCAGCTTCGCGACGTCGATCGCCTTCTGGATCGCGCCGCCGACCTGGTCGTCGCGGGCCTGCGCGTAGCCGAGGTAGCCGTCGCGGTTGCCCACGGCGACGACGCAGCGGAACTTCACGCGGCGGCCGGAGTCGGTCATGCGCTGGACCATGTTGATGTCCAGCACCTCGTCTTCGAGCCCCGGGAGGAGCTGGTCGACGATCTCCGCCTCCTTCAGCGGGAGGCCGGACTCGAGCGCCTGTTCCATCGACGTGATGTCGCCGTCCTGTACCTTGCGGCCGAGTCGCGTCCGCGGTTCCCAGCCGTCGTTGTGTCTACTCATGGTCCTCCTGGATTGTCGCGAGCACGTCGTCGAAGTGCTCGGGTAGCTCGCTGGCGTCGAACTCGCCGCTGTACAGCGGCTCGTCGAGCTGCTCTGCGTAGTCGGCGATGTGTTCGCCGCGCGTGCGCGACCAGTCGGCCAGCACGTCGTCGTTGTGCGGGATATCGAGGCCCGCGTCGATCGCTCCTTCCTGTACCGCGAACGTCTTGTTGCCGGGCGTCGCCGTGTTGAGCCCGATGTCGAGGACGGCCTCGTCGAGGCCGGCGTCGACGGCGCGGGCGCCCGCGAGGAAGCCGGTGAGGTACGCGCTGGGGAGGTTGCCCGTGGGGGCGTCCCAGCCGTACTCGCCGAGCTCCTCGCTGGAGGCGGCCGCGTGGGTCTCGTCGCCGTCGGGTCCGGGGGTCACCAGCTGCGCCCTGACGTGAGCGTTGCTCACCCGGGCGACCAGGCGAGGCTTGCCCGATTTCAGCAGGCGCAACCTCTGATGGTAATCCGTCCGCACCTCGCGGCGGCGCCGCATCGGCACCTTGTATCGTGGTCCTGTCGCCATTAGTCCGTCACCTCGTAACCGTACTGCGTCTCGATGAACGCCTCGAGACGGGCGACGTCCTCGAAGTCTCCCCCGCTTGCCTTGTTGTAGAGCGTGCGGTACTCGGAGGCGTCGAGCACGTCTTCCTCGTCGCGAAGCTCCTTCAGGCGGGCCCGCTGTGCGCGGATGCGCGCCTTCCAGTCGTCTTTCGTGTTCTGCCGCGCGCCGGAGCGCCCCTTGCGGGAGCCGGCGCCGGACTGGTGTCCGTACGAGCGCTTGTCGGCGCGCTCGCGGGCGCGACCGCGCGAGTTCGTCTTCGCGTCCTTCGCGCGGATCGTTCCCTGGTCGATGAGCTCGCGGACGTCCTCGCGGGTGATCGCGTCCGCGATCTCCTCCTGTGCGTCGGGGTCGAGCCAGACGCGGCCCTTGCCGACGTCGAGCTCGTCCGCTGCGAGCCGTTTCTGCGCCTTCAGATCACTCATCGTTGACCTCCACTTCGACGTAGGTCGGGTTCAGCACGCGGATGCCGCGCTCCTCCGCCTCGTCCTCGATCAGTTCGCGCTTGCGACCGCCGACCTTCGAGGCGATCCGCACCGCCTGCGTGTCGCCGTCGACGCCCTCGAGGTCGTCCGTGTTGTGAACGCGGACCTCCTCGAAGCCGCTCGGGTGCAGGTCGCGCGACGCCTTGGGCGAGCGGAAGCCGGCCTCGACGACCGGCCCCTTCGACTTCATGCGGCGGCGCTGCTTGGAGAGCCCGCCGCGCGGCTTGCGCCACGACGTCGGGATCCGCTTTTTCTTGTGGTAGTCCTGCCGGTTGAACTGCGGTTTCCCCTCGCGGTGCTTCTGCGCGAGCGCGCGAGCGGTCTCGTCGTCCAGTTCCGGCGTCTTGTCGGCGTGGCCGCGGGGGCGAAGCTCCGTCTCGACCGCCTCGGACTCCTCGGCCTCGTCGGCCGCCTCCTCCTCGTCGGTCTCGTCTTCGATCTCCGCGTCCGCCTCCTCGTCGACCTCCAGTCCGCCGACGTCGGCCTTGATACGCGCGGCGAGCGCGTTGCCGACGCCGTCGACCTCGGAGAGCTCCGACTGGGAGGCGGCCTTCACGTCCTCGACCGTCTCGTAGCCGGCCTCGCGAAGCGCGTCCGCCTTCGAGGGACCGACGCCGCTGATGTCTTCCAGTTCGTCTGCCATTGGTTAGGCACCTCCGGTGGGCTTCTCGACGATGTACACGCCGTCCTGGAAGACGCGCGTGTCCTTGTCGGTCACCTTCGTCAGCTGTTCGATGTCGGCGGCGGTCTGCCCGACGGCCTCCTTGTCGGAGCCCGTCAGCGTGACCGTCTCGCCGTCGACCTGTACGTCCGTGTCTCCGCGGATCGGGGTGCGCCGCGCGGCGCTCTCTCCGAGGAAGTTCTCGATGACGACCTCGTCGCCCTCCACGTTCACCTGCATCGGGAAGTGGGCGTAGTACACTTCCATCGCGTACTCCCAGCCCTCGGTGACGCCGTGGATCATGTTGGCGACGTGGCTCTCGAAGGTGCCGACCGTGGCGTTGGTCTTGGCGTCCTCGTTCTCGGTCGCGATGACCACCGCGCCGTCCTCGACGGACACGTCGACGTCGGGGTACCAGAGGCGTCGCGTGACGCTTCCGTTGGGCCCCTCGACGGTGAGTTCGAGGTGGTCGGTCTCGGCGGAGACGTCGTCCGGAATCTCGATTTCGACTCTGTTCATTGTTAGTAGACGTATGCGATCACTTGGCCGCCGATGCCCGCTTCGCGGGCCTCGTAGTGGCTCATGACGCCGTGGCTCGTCGTGACGATGAGCGTCCCGTAGTCACGGGCGGGGAGGTATCGCTTCTCCCACTTCTCGAACTCGTCAGCGCCCGCCGAGTAGCGGGGCTTGACGGCGCCACACTCGTTGATCGCGCCTTTCAGTTCGACCTCGAACTTCCCGGCCTTCCCGTCGTCGACGTACTCGAAGCCGTCGACGTACCCGCGGTCGTAGAGGACCTCGAGGACGGAGCCGATGATGTTCGAAGCGGGCTCTACCGTGTACGACAGGTGGCCAACGCTCTCGGCGTTGTCCATGCCGGCGAGCGCGTTGGTGAATGGATCGTTTCCCGTCATGATCAGCTGTACTTCTCGAATCCCATGTCTCGGGCGACCTCGCGGAAGCACTGGCGGCAGAGGTTGATGTCGTACTTGCCGACGAGTCCCTGCTCGCGGTCGCACCGCCGGCACGTGTGCCGGGAGTCGGTGCGCTTCGCGGCGTGCTCGCCCGTGTCGTTGTTCGCTTCGCTCATTCGCTTACCTCGACGTCGAAGTTCGTTTCGAGGAACGCGGCCGCGTCCTCGGCTGTCATCCGGTGGCGGGCGGGGATGGTCCCCGTCGCCTTGTCGCGTTTCGAGACGCGGTAGCCGGGACGGACGATCGTTGTCGTCACGTCGAGGCCGTAGATCCCGGTGTTGGGATCGTACTCCTGGCTCGGGAAGTCGGTGTGGTCCTCGACCCCGAAGCTGAGGTTACCCGTGTCGTCGAACTGGCTCCGGCCGACGTCGACCAGGTCCAGCGCGGTCTCGAGGAACGCGTGCGCGTCCTCGCCCCGCAGCGTCACCTTCACGCCGATCGGGTCGCCCTTGCGGATCCCGAACTCGGCGATGGTGCGCTTCGAGGTGGTCCGGACCGACTGCTGGCCCGTGATCTCCTCGATGATCTGCTCGGCGTCGGCGAGGGGCTCTCCGCCCTGTCCGACGCCCATGTGGACGACGACCTTCTCGAGGTACGGCTCGCGCATCTCGTGGTCGGCGCTATCGGCTTCACTCATCCGAATCACCCGCCTCGTCGTCGTCCGTGAAGTTCTCGTCGATCACGACGACGTACTCCTCGATCGTCTCGTAGCCGCCGCCGTCGCTGGCGACGGTGACGGTGTTGTCGCCGGAGCCGAGCGTCACGTCGATGTCGTCGATCTCGCCGATCTGACCGGCGTGCTGGCCGGCGACGGCGGTGACGAGGGCGCCCTCCTCGTACTCGAAGTGGGCGACGATCTCCTTCGTCTCGTTGTCGACGACGATCGAGTCGTTCGTCTCGTAGTCCGCGTCGTCGTCCACGCGGACGTTCGTCCCGTCGTGGAGCGTCAGCTGGACGACCCCGCCGGGGACGACGGTCTTGTTCGTGATCTTCCCGAGCCGGCTGCCCGCGGCCTCCTCGTCGACGGGGGTCAGCGCGAGCCGACCGCCCTCGTCGGGGAAGACGCGGAAGTACTCCCCGCGCTCGGGGAACGCCAGGATGTCGAACATCCCGATCGGACGCTGCTCGTCCGAGATGGCGTCCCCGTTGACGAGGATCGAGTCGTTGTTCAGCGCGTAGCGCGCCTCCTTCGTCGAGTCGACGTAGCCGAGCACGTCCCGCAGCAGGACGACGAGGGGAACGCCCGCCTCGCCGTGCGGGCCCGCGCCCGCCTTCACCGTGAACGTGTTCGTCTTGCGCTCGACCGGCCAGGAGTTCGGTACTGACAGTCGCTTCTGGTGTCGCGTCATTCGTTGTCCTCCTGGAGCCGCGCCTCGCGGCGCTCGTCTTCGAGGTCCAGTTCGGTCACCCGGACGTTGCTCGCCGGGATGGGGCGGGGAACCTCCTCCCCGTCCGCCTTCTCGACGGTGACGTCCTCGACCGTGATCCGCTCGGCGGACAGGTCGACGGAGACGACCTCCGCCTCCGTGCCGGCCGCGTCGCCGCGAAGCACCTCGACGGTGTCGCCGGCGTTGACGCGGACGTTCCGCTGTCCGTACTCGTCGCGGAGATCCTCGGTGAGGGTGGCCCGGACCTGGTTCTGCCGCTCGTGGAGCGGCGCGGTCTCCGACCGTTTTCGTTGTTTGCGTGGCTGGTTCGTCATAGTTAGACGATCATCGTCGCGGTCGAGGCGATGCTCCCGAATCGTTCGGCGACCTCGCGGGCGACGGGGCCTTTGATCTCCGTGCCCCGCGGCTCCTCGAGGTCGTCGATGATGACGGCCGCGTTGTCCTCGAACTTCACGCGCGTGCCGTCCGGACGGCGGATCGGCTTGCGCTGGCGGACGACGACCGCCTCCAGCACCTGCCGCCGCATCTCCGGCGTCCCTTTGGTGACCGAGACGGTCACCTTGTCGCCGATCCCCGCCTTCGGGTGGCGGTTCTTCGTGCCGGAGTAGCCCGACACGGAGATCACCTTCAGCTCACGGGCGCCGGTGTTGTCGGCGCACGTAATCAGCGAGCCCTTCGAGAGCCCCTGCGTGACGTCGGCCTTGAGCGCCTCCATCACTGATCACCCGACAGGATCTCGACGACGACGTGGGACTTCGTCTTCGAGAGCGGTCGCGTCTCCGCGATTTTCACTTCGTCACCGACTTCGAGCGAGTCGAGCACGCCCGGCACGTGGGCCGGGATGCGCGAGCGACGCTTCATGTACCGGTCGTATTTCGGTACGAACACGTCGTACTCTCGCTCGACGATGACGGTCTTTTCCATATCCGTCGACACGACCGTTCCCTCGCGGGTCTGGCCGCGGACGGAGAGCTGCCCGTAGAACGGGCACTTCTCGTAGTCGTAATCCTCCGGGTTGTCTGGCTCCGGAGGCGTGGGTACGTCGATTCCTATCGCCATTGTGTGGCACCTCGTTCGGTGCGTTCGGCGGGCCGATGTCGCAACCGATCGCCATCCACCGTCGCGTAGACCGCGTCTTTGCACTCGCCTCGTCGGCTCGCCGGGCCCGCGCCGTCACCGTCGACGGCGCTTTCGGACCCGGACGGGCCAGACTGACGGGGGCGGACCCCCGTAGTATCCGACCCGAGTTGGGACGCGGACCCCGGCGACCCTCCGTCGCCGGCGGCTTCATCTGTGCGAGCGGTCGGCGTCTCGACGACGCCGAACTCGAACGTCGCGCCCGACTTGGGCACGCGCTTGTCCCCCGACCCCGTCCGGACCACGAGGGTGCCGAACGTCTCGTCGAGCACGCGACCCGCGATGCCCACGTGGGCGTCGCTGTCGGCGTCGACCACCCGAACCGGGAGGCCGACGAGCTCGTGTCGAACGAGCGTGTCGGGGGAGATCATCTTACTGTTCCTCGTCGTCGAAGTCGCCTTCTTCCGCCTGGATCGTCTTGATCCGCGCGATGGTCTTCTTCAGCTCGTTGACGCGGCCCGGGCTCTCCGGCATGCCGCCGGCCGCCCGCTGCGCCTTCGAGTTGAGCAGCTCGGTCTCGAGCTCCTCGAATTCGACCTGCCGCTCCGCCGCGGTCATGTCGCGGATCTCGTCGGTGTAGAGGATCGCCATTTACTCGTCCCCCTCGTCTTCCTCGTCGGCCGCCTCCATCTCCGCGACGAGGTCGGCCGCCTCGGACTCGATCTCTTCGTCGAGGTCGTCGAGCTCGTCGGCGTCGACGTCCTCGTCGACCGGTTCCTCCGCGGCGACGTCGGTCGCCTCGGCGGCCGTCTCCTGGGTCTCCTCGACGACCTCTTCGACGACCTCCTCGTCGATGACCTCCGCGGGGTCCTCGTCGGGGACGTCGACGTCGGCGTCGCCGCCCACGTCCGGGACCTCGTCGGGGTCCTCTTCGAGGAGCGACTCGACGCCCTCGTCGGCGTCGGCGTCGACCGCCGCCTGCTCGACCTCCGGGACCTCGGCGTCCTCGCGGACCTGGAAGTCGTCCGGGAGCGTCGCACCCGGCGGGATGATCTTGACGTTGACGCCGATCGTCCCGAGCTTCATGACGGCGACGCCCTGGCCGTGGTCGACGACCTCCTCTGCGGGCTCGCCGTTGTGCTTGATGTAGCCGCGGTTGAATTTCTCGACGCGCGAGCGCGCACCGGTGACCTTCCCGGACAGGACGATCTCGGCGCCCAGCGCGCCCGCGTCCATGATGCGGTCGATCGTGGTGTGACCGGCCTTCCGGAAGTACCAGCCGCGTTCGAGGGCGTTCGCGAGACGGTCCGCGACGATCTGGGCGTTCAGGTCGGGCTCGTCGACCTCCTGAACGTCGATCTGCGGGTCGTCCATGTCGAAGCGCTCCTCGAGCTCGGTGGTGATCTTGCGGATGTTCTTCCCGCCCTTCCCGATCACCATGCCGGGCTTTTCGGCCTTCAGGACGATCTGGGTGCCCATCGGCGTCTGGGCGACGTCCATCCCGCCGTAGCCGGCGCGGCCGAGCTCGTCCGCGAAGAACTCGTTGATCTGGGAACGGCGAAGGCCGTCCTCGATGAATTGGTGTTCGTCAGCCATTAGTTGTCAGCCTCCGGCTCCTCGATGATCAGTTCGACGTCCGCGAGCGTGGTGTTCCACTCCGTCGCGCCCGCGGCGCGGGGGTTCCGGCCGGGTCGCTCGCCGACCTTGTGGGGGGCCACGTGTTTGATGACCATCTCCTCGCCGTCGAACCCCTGTTCGTCGGCGTTGTTCTTGACGTTCTCCAAGAGCTTGAGGAAGTCCTTGGCGGCCTTCTCGGGGTACCGTCCCGCGTCCCAGCCGTCGACGTCGGAGCGGTGTCCCGCGCCGGCGTTGTGCTGGCGCATCGGGACGGACGACTCCTCGTCGATGACCTCCTGGAGGAACTCCTCCGCGTCGGCGACCGTCTCGCCTTTGATCTCTCGGGAGATCTCCTTGCTGTCCTTCACGCTGATGGGCCGGTCGCGGAGCATCCCCTTGGCGGTGGTCTCCGGGTCGGCCTCGACGCTGTAGTTGATTCCCATGGGTTACTTGAGGGGCACGAACTTCGAGGACCGGGTCGCGCCGATGCCGGCCTGACCGTGTTCGACGGTGCTTCGGGTGAGGTGGAACTCACCGAGGTAGTGCCCGATCATCTCGGGTTCGACCTGAACGCGCTCGAAGCTGTGTCCGTTGTACACGGCGAAGGTGACGCCGACGAACTCCGGCAGGACCGGCATGTCGCGCAGGTGCGTCCGGATCGGGTCGTCCGCCGTCGTCTCCTTGTCGCGGCTCCGGACCGTCTCCAGCAGCTTCTGCTGTTCGGTGCTGAGACCGCGAACGATGCTTCGCCGCTGGCGTGCGGGGAGCAGTTCCGCGACCTCCTCTACGTCCATCTCCTGCAGCTCGTCGAGCGAGTGACCGCGGTAGGCGAACTCCTTGCCCTCGCGGCCGGTTCGGTAGTCTGAACTCATTTGTTGCCACCTCGTCCGGTGCGCTTGGATGCGATGTCACCGACCTTGCGTCCCGGCGGGGCGTCCCGCGAGACGGACTTCGGCTGGCCGGGGTGTTGGCGACCACCGCCACCGAAGGGGTGGTCGACGGCGTTCATCGCGACGCCGCGCACGCGCGGATACTTGGTGCCGCGCGCTTTCATCTTGTGGTGCTTGTTGCCGGCCTTGACGAAGGGCTTCTCCGTCCGGCCGCCGCCCGCGACCACGCCGATCGTGGCGCGGCACTGGGGGTCGAGTCGCTTCACTTCGCCGCTGGGGAGCTGGACGACCGCGACGTCGCGGTCGTGGGTGAGAAGCGTCGCGGACACGCCGGAGGCGCGCGCGAACTTCCCGCCGTCCCCGCGGTTGCTCTCGACGTTACACACGGGTACACCCTCGGGGATCTCCGCCAGCGGGAGCGTGTTGCCCGGCTTGATCTCCGCCGAGACGCCGACCTGGATCGTCTCGCCGACGCGCACGCCTTCCGGGGCGAGCACGAGGCGACGGTCGTCGTCCTCGAACTCGACCTCCGCGAGGGGGGCCGAGCGGGCCGGGTCGTGTTCGATCCCGACGATCTCGCCGGTGATCGTGTCCACGTCTTCGAGCTTCTTGTGCGACAGTTCCGCCTTGTAACGGTGCGAGGGGGCCCGGAACGTCGGGCCGCCGCGTCCGCGCCGTTGTCCTTGGATTCGTCGTCCCATCTCAGAACACCCCGATGCGCGAGGCGATTTCGGTCGCGTCGTCGTCCTCCGACAGGGTGACGATCGCCTTCTTCTCGCCCTGCGGCGTCACCTGCGTGTTGACGTTCGCGACGCCCACGTCGTAGCGCTCGGCGACCTCGGAGGTGATCTCCGGCTTGGTCGCGTCGACGTCGACGAGGAACAGCAGCTTGTTGTTGAAGTCCATCTCGTTCATCGCCTGCTCGGTGACGATCGGATGCTCGATGATCGAGTTCATCGGTCGGCCACCTCCGCGACGGCGCTTTCGGTCCACAGCGTGAGTCGGCCCGGATGCGCGCCCGGCGCGAGGTCCTCGGCGTTGACCTCGCGAGCGGTCGCGACGTCGACGCCCGCGAGGTTGCGGGCGGCGCGGGACGGCTCCTCGCTGGTGACGACGAGGACGGACTTCGGCTGGCGGTACTTGCGGCCGCGGGCCTTCCCCTGTCCGGCGCGGACGGAGCGGCCCTCCTCGGCGCGCTCGATGTCGGCGTCGACGCCGACGGCCTCGAGGACGCCCAGGGCCTCCTGGGTCTTCTTCAGGTCCTCGAACTCGTCGCTCACGACGAGCGGGAGGTCGAGGTCCTCGTCGAACGCGTGACCGCGCTCGGCGACGAGCTCGGCGTCGGTCGTGGCCGCGATGGCCGACCGGATGGCGAGCTGTCGCTCCTTGTCGTTCAGTTGCTTCGACTGGTCCTTCTCGGCCTTCGGCGGGTGCGCGGCGCGGCCCGACACGGCGTGCGGGACGCGGCGGGCGACGTTCTCCTGTCGCGGCACGTGCGCGAGCCCGCGCCCGGAGCCGAACGACTCGGCGGGCGTCCGCAGCCCGGCGAACTCGTCTGCCCCGTAGGCCTGCTTCCGGTTTGCCTGGGCGGCGCCGACCGCGCGACCGATGAGGTCCGGTCGGAACGCGGTCTCGAAGACGGCCGGCAGCTCGATGCTGCCCGCCTCGTCGCCGTCCAGGTCGTGTACTGTTGCGTTCATTGGTTATCCCTGGTTGGATTCGGTGGAAACGTACCGGACCTCGGGGTCGAGGCGCGGCTGGTCGTTCGGCCGGATGGCCGGGCGGAACCGCAGCAGACGCTGGTCCGGTCCGGGCAGCGAGCCCTTGATGAGCGCGTACTCGCCGTCGACCTCGCCGTAGTTGACGAAGCCGCCGTCGACGGAGGCGTCCGACCCCTCGCCGAAGTCGATGAGGCGCTTGTTGAGCTCGGTGCGCTGGTGGTAGCCGGTCTGGCCCTGCTGGGGCACGGTGGAGCGGACGCGGGAGGGGTTCCACGGACCGAGGTTGCCGATCCGGCGCCGCCATCCCTGGCGGGCGTGTTTGCCCTTCCGCTTCTGAACGCCCCAGCGCTTGACGGGACCCTGCGTCCCCTTCCCCTTCGTGATGCCGGAGACATCGGTGTACTGCCCGGCGCGGAAGACGTCGCCGAACTCGTGGGCGCCGCCCTCGGCGACCAGGTCCAGCGCGAAGTCGGCGCGCTCCTCGAGGGAGCCGCCGCCGACGCGCGTCTCCATGACGTCGGGCTTCTTCTTGGGGACGTTCGAGAGCTCCGAGGGCGCCGTGTGCGTGATGACGCGCACGTCGTCGACGACGCCGTCGTCGAGCAGCGCGCGCAGCTCGTCGGCGTCCTCCTCGAAGGTGTCTTCCGCCGGCAGGTCGAGCGCGCGGTCGAGCTCCTCGTGGAACTCGGTCGCCCAGACCTCTTCGACCGGCTTCTGTCCGTACGGCGTGTCCTCGTAGGCTCGGACTGCGACGGCGTACATCGGCGGCGTCTCGACGACGGTGACGGGGACGGCCTCCTCCATCCCTTCACGCGGCGAGTTCGCCTCGTCGTTGACCATCATGACGTGGGTCATCCCGGCCTTGTAGCCGGCGAATCCCTGCAGCGCAGGGGCCCCGTCGTCGTCTGGCCACGAACGGATGCGCGGCACCTCGCTGTCTGCGCGGGTGCGCGGGCCGTAGCCCAGCGAGCCTTTTCGTGGTCGGCTTGGTTGTGGCATGTGTTTACTCCGTGAGTGTGAGCGAGCCGAGGGTCGCGAACAGAGCCTCCTCCGTCCGGACGACCTCGCTCGCTTGTGCCGGGATCGTGTTCAGCCAGAGGTCGAACCCCGGATCGGGTTCGACCGAGCGGCCGTCGGCGACGGCCGCCCGAATGCGGTCGGGCGAGAGCCCGAGCATCTCCGGAAGTCCCCGCTCGGGCGCGCCGAAGGCGACGGTGTAGCCGCCGGCCTCCCGCGCGTCCGAGACGAGGTCGCCGAGCCGCGAGACGGAGAGTTCCGCCCCGTGTCGCGACGTCGCGACGGCCAGTCCGTCGCCGGCGAGCGCTTCCGACAGGTCCGCGGCCACGACCTGGAAGCCGACCTCCGGCTTCCCGGTGATGCGGGCGCGGACCGGTTCTCTCGAAGAGACCCTGATGGTGACGCGCTCCCCGCGCTCGACCTCCATTCCGGAGGGGACGAGCAGGGAGATCGGGTGTTCCCGCAGCGGGGAATTGACCCGGACGCGGCCTTCAGGTCCGACCTCGGTCACGAGTCCCTGTGTTTTCGACTCTCCCCCGCTAGGGGTCGAGCCGGTCCGCCACGGCACGCGGAGCGGGGGAAGCACGCCGACGTACCGGAGCTCGTCGCGTTGCCCCCAGAGGTCCTTTCGGAGCTCCGGCGGCGTCGCGGCGTACCCCAGTACGGTGCGGACGTACTCCCCGCCCCGTCGACCCTCGCCTTCCCTGTCGGGGAAGACGGCGAGCCGATCCGCCCGGAACACCGCCGCCGCACGGGCGACGTAGCCGAGTTTGCGAGTCGCCTCGCGGTCGTCCTCGGCCTCCCGGACGAGCGAAGACGGAACACATATCGTGAGCCCGTCTTCGGTACGCATCGTGGCGAGACTGTACACCTCGATTTCAGACGGCACCGTAAAAGGATAGCGGTCCCGATTTCGGGCTGTGCCGCGTTCACACGGGGTTTGGCGCGGGATCTGGCCTCCGAATCGTGCCAACCGTCACCGCGGTGACCGGGGCCGATCCCGAACGACCCGAGCGGTCGAGGTCACGCCGGGACGATCCGGGCGACCGGCGCGTCGCCGGCGTCGACCGCGACGTAGAGGTGCCCGGTCTCGGGCTCGACCGCGACCGCGCGCATGCGCCACTCCCGGTCGTCGAGCAGCGGTTCGCGCTCGGTCACGACCGCGTCCTGTCCGTCGCCGTCGACGGTGAACCGCCCGAGGTACTGCGCCGCGAGCGTGCCCGCGAACAGGTCCCCGCGCCACTCTGGGAACGCGTCGCCGTCGTAGAAGACCGCGCCGCTCGGCGGGAAGCCCCCGGAACCGCACGGCCAGTAGTGGACCGGCGCGGTCACGCCGTCGCGCTCGCCGTGCCCCGGCGCGACCGGATCGTCGGTCCCGTACCGGCACGCCTCGCTGGTGACCGGCCAGCCGTAGTTGCCGCCGGCCTCGATCACGTTGATCTCGTCGCCGTCGCGCTCGCCGTGCTCGCACTGCCAGACCGCGCCCGTCTCGGGCCGCACCGCCATCGCCTGCGGGTTCCGGTGCCCGTAGCTGTACAGCGCGTCCGCGGCGTCCGCGTCGCCGGCGAAGGGGTTCTCGGGGTGGGGGTCGCCGTCGGGCGTCAGCCGCAGCGTCGCGCCCAGGTCGTTCGAGCGGTCCTGCGAGACGTGGTCCGGTCCGAAGTCGGTGTCGCGGCGGTCGCCGACGGTGACGAACAGCGCGCCGTCGGGGCCGAACGTCACCCGCGACCCGAAGTGGAGATCCGTGCCGCGGAACGGCTCGGCGACGAACAGCGCCTCGAACCCGTCGAGCGCGGGCGCGTCGCCGTCGAGCGAGAGCCGGCCGGCGCCGAGGTGAGTGGTCGCGCCCTCCGCGCCGTCGCCGGCCGGGCTGTCCGCGGCGCGCGCCGAGTACGTCAGGTACACGCGCGGGTCGGCGGGGTAGTCGGGGTGGACCGCGACGTCGAGCAGGCCGCCCTGTCCCGCCGCGAACACCTCGGGCGCGCCCGCGATCGACTCCATCGTCCCGTCAGCGGGGTCGACGAGCGAGAGCCGCCCCGGGCGCTCGGTGACGAGCAGGCGACCGTCGCCGGGCAGGAACGCGATCCCCCACGGGTTCTCGAACCCCTCGGCGACATGTTCGACGTCGTAGTCCACGTCGCCGCCGTCGTCCGGCGGAGGGTCCTCGTCGGGGGCGTCGCTCCCGTCGTCGTTGGGGTCGCTTCCGGTTCCGTCGCCGAGACAGCCCGAGAGCGTCGGGAGGGCGGCGGCGCCGGTGAGCCCGCCGGCCGCGCGGAGGGCGGTGCGTCTGTCGATGCGGTCGGAAGAGTCGGGCATCGTTCGAGTTCGGATCGACGTGGGGGCGCGACGCCGATGACCCTTCCGCCGGCGCTCGTTCGGAACCCTTATATCTCCGACCCGGGCTACGATCGGATGCGAAGCACGCACCGGTAGTGTAGTGGTATCACGCAACCTTGCCATGGTTGCAACCCGAGTTCAAATCTCGGCCGGTGCACTCCTTTCAGTCGTGCCCCGGCCTGACTCCCGCTCGCTGCGCTCGCGGGAGTCTCGGCCGGTGCATTTTGCGAACGAAGTGAGCAAAATCACCGAGAGAGATTTGAACGCTATCAGTAGCCAGTAACCGGACGACTGAGCGGTGGCGAACACTTCCAAAGCCCCAGCCGCGAGGCGGGCTGACTCTCGCTGCGCTCCTCGCTCGTTCACTCCGTTCACTCGCTGTGGTGCTTACGTCGCCTCAGCCCGCCTCGCGGCTGCCCCTTTGAGTCCGCCCCGCCTCGCACGGCAGCCGCACCTCGCGCCTCCCCAGCCTCGTCGGCCTCCCTCCGGTCGGCCGACTCCCTCGCACGCGCCGCTCGCGCCCGGCGGGCGCTCACGGGCGCGCGCCACGGCATCTTTTGATCGGGGAGCGTTCCCCGACCGGTAGTTTCAATCGGCGATCCGGCGAACCCCTGTCGCGTGACCGTTCCAACGATGACGCTCCCGAGCGGCGCGGAGCTACCGGCGCTCGGACTCGGCACGTACGACCTCGACGACGGCGAGACCGTCGACAGCGTCCGCGCGGCGCTCGACGCAGGCTACGGCCACATCGACACGGCCGAGGGGTACAAAAACGAGGAGGCCATCGGCGACGCCCTCGCGGCGAGCGGCGTCGACCGCGACGACGTGTTCCTCACCTCGAAGGTGCTCGCGAAGAACCTCAACTACGAGTCGGTGATCGCCTCGTGCGAGGCGTCGCTCGACCGCCTCGGGGTCGAGTACCTCGACCTGTACCTGATCCACTGGCCGAACCCCGCCATCTCGCTGCGCGAGACGCTCCGCGCGATGGCCGAGCTTCGCGACCGCGGGCTCGTCCGCGACATCGGCGTCTCGAACTTCAGCGCGTACCAGCTCAGCTGCGCGCACCACATCTCGGACGCCCCCATCGCGGTGAACCAGATCGAGTTCCACCCGTGGTTCCAGCGCCCGGACCTAGTCGAGTACTGCCGCGAGACCGACACCGTGGTCGAGGCGGCGGCGCCGCTCGCGCGGACGGACGTGTTCGGCGACGAGGTCGTCGCGGAACTGGCCGAGAAGTACGACAGGCATCCCGCGCAGGTCGTCGTGCGGTGGGCGATCGACCGCGGCGTCGTCCCGCTCCCGCGCTCGTCGACTCCCGAACACGTCCGGGCCAACGCCGAGATGGACTGGGAGCTGGACGACGCCGATCGGCGGCGGCTCGACGGGCGCGACCGGGATCGGCCGGTGTACGACACCCCGGCCCGTGACTGGACGAGCGACGTGTACGGGATCGAGCAGTAGCGGGCCCGAGGTTACGCCGCGTCGCCGAGCGCGACCGGCTCGCCCGTCTCGGCCGACTCGTAGACGGCGGCGAGCGCGCGGCTGTCGGTGAGCGCGTGCTCGCCGTCGGCGTGGAACGGCTCGCCCGCGAGCAGCTGGTGGCCGAAGTACGCGAACTCCGCTTCGATCTGGTGGACCTGGTCGAACTCCACGTCGACCCGGGTGCCGTCCCGGACGACGGCGAAGCCGCGGTCCTCGCGCTCGTAGAACGCCGGGTCCAAGATCAGTCTGGCGTCCGTGCCGGTGACCTCCAGCCGGCTCGCGTGCTGGGCGTTCTGACTCACCGAGCACTGCGCGTCGACGCCGCCGGGGAACTCCAGCCTGAAGGTCGCGTGCTCGTCGACGTCGGCGAACGCCGCGTGCTCCGAGCGCGTGCGGCCCGACACGCGAACCGGGTCCTCGCGGAGCGCGAACCGCGTCGTGTTGATCGGGTACACCCCCAGGTCCATGACCGCGCAGCCGCCGGAGCGGTCCGGGTCGAGCCGCCACTGGTCGTGGTCGCCGCCGAGCTCGCCGAGCATCGTCTGCGTCATCGTCGCGTGGACGCCGACCACGTCGCCCGCGACGCCCGCGTCGATGAGGTCTCGGAGCCGCCGGACGGCCGGATCCGTCTGCATCCGGTAGCCGACCATCAGCGGCACGTCGGCGTCGTGGCACGCCGCCACGAGCCGGCGCGCTCGCTCCGGCGTCGCCTCCAGCGGCTTCTCGCAGAGGACCGCCTTCCCCTGGTCGGCGGCGGCCTCGACGTACTCCAGGTGGGTCGCGTTCGGCGTCGCGACGTACACCGCGTCGTATGCGTCCGCGACCGCGCCGGCGCGGAACTCGTCGGGCGTCACGCCGGTCGCCTCGCGCTCGGCGGCGACCGCCTCGACGGCGGCGGCGTCGACGTCGGTGACGACGGTCGCCTCGGTGTACGCCGACCGCGCGATCCCCGGCAGCGCCCACTCCCGGGCGAACCAGCCGAGCCCGACGACCGCGACGCGGACCGGGTCGGTGACGGCGGCCGGGTCGAGCGTCTCCCAGTCCCGGCGCGTGAACTCGTCGAGGTACTCCGCGAAGGCGGCTTCCATGCCGACCCCTCGGCGCGGGGGCGTCAAATAACCACGGCGACGCCGTCCGCCGGCGGGCGTCCGGGCCCGCGCCGCTCACCACTCCCCGTCGTAGTCCACCCGCGGCCGCGCGGCGTCGACCCCGAGGTCGCGGAGCGCCCCGGTCGCGCGCTCGACGGGCGGGGGGTCGACGCGGTCGAGCGCGTCGTCGGCCGCCGCCGCGAACCGGACCATCCAGTCGCCGTTGACCACGACCGCCGCGCGGCGCGGGACGTCCGAGTGGCCCTCCCACGAGTCGGCGAGCAGGTCGTACGACTCGGCCGCGCCGCCGTGGAAGTCGGCGACGACCGGGAATGAGAGGTCGAACCGGTCGGCGTACGCGAACGCGGCGTACAGCGAGTCGCCGGTGAGCGCGACGACGGCGAGGTCGTCGCGGTCGTCCCAGCCCGCGTCGCGGACGGCGGCGAGCTCGGCCGTACACGTCGGGACGAACGTCGCGGGCGCGAACAGGAGCGCGACCGCGTCGTGCGCCTCGACGAGCCGGAACAGCGCGAGTTCGGCGGCGGCGCGGTCCGCGGAGCCGTCGCCGACCGCGTCCCGCCCGGCCGGTCCGACCGCGACCGCCGGCGCGGCGAAGTCGGGCGCGGTGGTCCCCTCGTCGATCACGTCACAGCACCGTCCCGTGTTTCTTGTCGGGCAGGTCCTTCCGAACGTCCTCGTAGAAGTCGAACCGCGCGGCCAACTCGGCGCGGAGGTCGGACGGGGGAACGATCTCGTCGATCACGACCTCGCTGGCCATCCGGTGGACGTCGATCCCCTCGCGGTACTCCTCGCGCAGGCGCCGTTCCTCGGCCGCGCGCTCCTCCGGATCGTCTATCTCGGCGAGCTTCCGAGCGTAGACGGCGTTGATCGCGGCCTCGGGACCCATGATCCCGATCTCGCCGGACGGGAGACCGATGACGCTCTCCGGGTCGTAAGCGGGCCCGCCCATCGCGTAGATCCCCGCGCCGTACGCCTTCCGGACCACGACGGTCTGCTTCGGCACCGTCGCCGAGGAGGTGGCGTAGATCATCTTCTTGCCCTTCTCTAAGATCGCGTCCTTCTCGACCTGCGAGCCGGCCATGAAGCCGGGCGTATCACAGAGGTACAGTATGGGGATCTCGTAGGCGTCGCAGGTCCAGATGAACTCGGCCGCCTTCTCGGCCGCGTCCGGGAAGATGGCGCCCGACCGCTCCGTCGGCTGGTTGGCGACGACGCCGACCGGCCGCCCGTCGATCCGGCAGAACGCCGTGACGATCTCCGGGCCGTACCCCTCCTTCAGCTCGAACACCGACTCGGCGTCGGCGATCCGGTCGAGGAGGTCGTGGGCGTCGTACGGCCGGTTCGGCGCCTCGGGGATCAGCTCGTCGATCCCGTCGGGCGAGTACTTCGGCGGCTTCGTCTCGCGCGTCGGGGGCTTCTCGCCGGCCCGGTCCGGGAGGTACCCGATCAGCTCGGCGACCAGCTCGCGGGCGTGCTCCTCGTCGCGCGCGATGAGGTCCGCGGAGCCGGACTCCTCGGCGTGGACGCGCGGGCCGCCGAGGTCGTCTAAGTCGATCTCCTCGCCGGTGACCATCTCGACCATCCGCGGGGAGGCGATCGCCATCGCGGACATCCCCTCGACCATCACGGTGAAGTCGGCGAAGACGGGGGTGTAGGCGGCACCGGCGATACACGGGCCGTAGAGGACGCAGATCTGCGGCACCGCGCCGGACAACATCGAGTGGTTGTAGTAGTACTTCCCGATCCCCTCGCGGTTGGCGAAGAAGCCGGTCTGCTGGTCGATCCGGCCGCCGGAGGAGTCCATCAGGTAGAGGACCGGGTTCCCCGTCTTCAGCGCGCGCTGTTGCATCCGGAGGAACTTCTCGACGCCCTTCGACGCCATCGACCCCGCCTTCACGGTGAAGTCGTTGGCCATGAAGTGCACGTCGCGGCCCTCGAACTCCGCGGCGCCCGTCAGCAGGCCGTCGCCGGGGAGGCGGTCGCCGCCCGCCTCGTTCCGCTCCCCGTCGTCGCCCGCGGGCGCGTCCGGGTGCCAGTCGTCGAAGGCGGCGAACTTCCCGTCCTCGAACGTCACGCCCGTCGGGTCGCCGTCGGCCGCGTCCGCGTCGCCGGCGCCGCGGGTCCCGCCCTCGCCGCCGAACCAGAGGTCGAGGCGGTCGCGGACGAACAGCTTCCCCTGCTCCGAGAGCCGGTCGCGGTACTTCTCCGGGCCGCCCTCGCGGATGTCGGCTATCTCGGCGCGGAGGTCGCGCTCGCGGTCGGTCGGCCCGAGGTCGTCGTCGAGCGGGTAGCTCGGTTCGGACGGCTCGGCGCTCGCGACCGGCGTCTCCCCGTCACCGACGTGGACGTCGACGTCGACGCCGAGGTGTTCGGCGAGCGACTTCGCTATCGCTTCGGCCTCCTCGGGGGTCGCCGCCGCGCCGACGTGGACTTTCATGGACGCAAGATTTGCGGTAGATCCTAAACAGTTTTCCATGCGAGATTCGGCCCGGACCGCCGGGACCGCCCGCGCGGAGCCGCCGCCTCGGTCGCCGTCCTAGTCGCCGACCGCCGCCTCTAGCCGGTCGATCAGCGCCTCGTTGCCGACGTACAGCGGCGTGCGCTGGTGGACCGCCTCGGGCTCGACGTCGAGGATCGAACCGGTCCCGTCCGAGGAGGCCCCCCCGGCGCGCTCGATGACGTAGGCGATGGGGTTCGCCTCGAACTGGAGGCGGAGCTTCCCCTCCGGCGCGCTCCGGAGCGCGGGGTACGCGAACACCCCGCCGTAGGTGAGCACCTGGTTCACGTCGCCGACCATCGCGCCGCCGTAGCGGAGCTTCAGGTCGTCCTCGACCGCCCGGGCGTACGCGCGGAAGTCGGCGGGCCAGTCGGGGACGCGCCCGCCGAACCCGTAGACGGTCGGCGTCGCCGGGAGCGTCAGGTCGCCCTCGACGACCGAGCGCTCGACCCCGTCGCCGTCGGGCGCGCGCTCGACGACCTCCTCGCGGACGCCCGCCTCGTCGGCGACGACCATCGTCGTGATCGGCCCGTAGAGGACGTAGCCGGCCGCGACGAGGTCTCGGCCGCGCGCGGGCAGCGGGGCGTCGTACACCCCGACGACGGTCCCCATCGCGTTGTTCGACCGCAGGTTCGACGAGCCGTCGAGGGGGTCGATCGCCACGGCGTAGGCGTCGTCCGGCCCGCCCCCGACCGGGCCGCCCGCGTCGACCGCCTCCTCGCGCTCCTCGCTGACGAACGAGCCGACGCCGTCTATCGCGGTGAACGCGTCGCCGAGCAGCTCGTCGGCGTACAGGTCGCCCGCCAGCACCGACTCGCCGGAGGCGTTCTCCATCCCGCTCTCGACGCGCCGGCCGGGGAGCGCGGCGCGGATCTCGGGCGCGGTCGCCGCGACCGCGTCGAAGACGGCCGCGACGGTCGGGTCGGAGGAGGCCATCAGTCGTCGCTCTCGGCGATCGCCAGCGCCTCGGCCGGGTCGACCTCGTCGAAGATCACGGCCTCCAGCGCGTCGAGGATGCGCTCGGGCTCGTCGCGCTGGAAGACGTTGCGGCCGACGGCGATGCCGGTGGCGCCCGCGTCGATGGCGTTCGAGACGTTCCGGAGGAACGCCTCGTCGTCGCGCATCGTCCCGCCGGACATCACCACGTCGGCCGGCCCGGCCATCTCGACGGCGTCGCCCATCGCCTCGGCGGAGCCGGGGTACTTCACCTTCACCACGTCGGCGCCGAGCTCCAGGCCGAGCCGCGCGCCGTACGAGATGACGTCCGGGCTCCCGTCGTTGCGGAGCCCCTGTCCGCGCGGGTACGACCACATGACGACGGCCATGTCGTGTGCGCGGGCGCCCTCCTGGGCCTCGCGGAACTCCTCGGCCATCTCGACCTCGTGGTTCGACCCGCCGTAGACGGTGAACCCGACCGCGTCGGCGCCCAGCTCGGCCGCGTACTCCGCCGTACAGTTGACCGCGCTGTCCGGCTCGCCCATCCAGAGGTTCGAGGTCCCGTTGAGCTTCAACAGGAGGTTCACCTCGTCCTCGTAGTGGGGGTAGTACGCCTCCGCGAGCCCCTTCTGGACGGCCAGCGAGGTGACCGCCTCGTGGGTGGCGAGCTCGAAGACCCGCTCCGGGTCCGCCGTGTCCGGGTTCGGCTCGAAGTCGACCGGCCCGTGTTCGAGCCCGTGGTCGTACGCGAGGATGAGCGACTTGCCGTCGCGCGAGATGTCGTCGGCGGCGTGAGGAAGCATCGGGCTAATCATACGCACACATATATAAAAAGGACGGTGGTGAACGGCGACCGTTCCGTCGAGAGAGTGGCTAAAATGAGGCCGCTACTGCCCCTTCGCGTGGATATTAGATAACAATAACACTACGGGAATAGTAAATTTCTGGCCGTCATGAACGGTGTCTGAAACTCTTCGCAGCGGATCGCGGGCGGGGTGAGTCAGTGTTGGGCGTCGCGCGCCGCTGCGTGCCAGCGGTTGACACGGTCAGGGTCGAGCGCTAACACGTCGGCGACGCGGTCGGGATCCGCCGCTGCGAGGCTCCGGACGGAGTTGATCCCGGCGTCCGCCAGTAAGTCGACCGCGTTCCCGTCGGCGGCGACCGCCGAGAGCGTCGACAGCGGCGTCGGCGCTGACCGCTTGCGCCACGCCGCCTCGGCCGCGGCGGGGTCACCGCTTCCGTCGGCCGCCGCGGCGTCGTCGAGCGCGTCGTCGTCGTTCGGGGGAGCGTCGGCAGCGCCACCGACCGACGGCCAGTCGCCGGTTGCCTCCCAGTCGCCCGTAGTCGAGTCCGCACCGTCGCCCGCGTCGTCCGGTTCGGGGTCGACCGGTTCGGAGCCGTCGGACGCCCAGTCGCCGGCGCTGGCGGCCACCCAAGCCGCTTCCTCGCTGCCGAGTCCGCGGACCTGCGATGAGCGGCGGTCGAGTCCGTCGCCGGCCTCGAACGACCACGACAGGGAGTGCTCGCGACGGATCTTCGCCGCGACGCCGGGGTTCACGCCGGCGTCGACGAGGCCGCGGTACGAGACGCCTTTCTCTCGGAGTGTGGCGGCGGTCAGGTCGGCATCCGAGAGAACCCTCTCTGTCGCCGGCCCGATCCACTTGAGGTCGACGAGTTCTTCGCGCCCGCGGTCCGCGGCCTCGTCGTCCATCTCGATTTAAACTTAGCGGACGTTCTTAAGAATCTTCCCCCGACGACGACGCTGAATGATAATTAGCGGGACCGTAACGCGTCCGTGACGTGTCGCCGCGGCCGGGACGCGGAGCCGCGTCGCCTCCGCAATACTTACGATCCGCGCGGGGGTTGGACATGGCATGCCGTCACTCTCTGAGGTCGAAGCGATCGGTGTCGTGGGGGCCGGGACGATGGGCAACGGGATCGCGCAGGTCGCGGCGACCGCGGGCTACGACGTGGTGATGCGCGACGTGGAGGCGGAGTACGTCGAGCGCGGCCTCGACAGCGTGGAGGACAGCCTCGACCGGCTGGCCGCGAAGGACGCGCTCGACGAGGAGCCGGACGCGATCCGCGACCGAATCACCGGCACGACCGACCTCGACGACCTCGCGGCCGCCGACCTCGTTATCGAGGCCGTGATCGAGGACCTCGACGTGAAACGCGACGTGTTCGGCGACCTCGACCGCGTCACCGACGACGGCGTCGTCCTCGCGACGAACACCTCCACGCTGTCTATCACCACCATCGCGAGCGCGACCGACCGCGCGAGCGACGTGGTCGGCCTCCACTTCATGAACCCCGTCCCGATCATGGACGGCGTCGAGGTCGTCGTCGGCGAACACACCGACCCCGCGGTCGTCGACTTCGCGCACGCCTTCGCCGAGGACCTCGGCAAGGAGACGTGGGAGGCCGACGACAAGCCCGGCTTCGTCACCAACCGGATCCTGATGCCGTGGATCAACGAGGGGATCCGCGCGTACGACGAGGGGGTCGCCGACAAGGCCGACATCGACCGCGGGATGAAGCTCGGCACGAACGTCCCGATGGGCCCGCTCGAACTCGCCGACCACATCGGCCTCGACGTGGCGCTCGACGCCAGCGAGACGCTCCACGACGAGCTCGGCGACCGCTACAAGCCGGCGTATCTCCTCAAGCGCAAGGTCGAGGCGGGCGACCTCGGCAAGAAGACCGGCCGCGGCTTCTACGAGTACGAGTAGTCGGATATCGGTTCCCGGAGGGCGCTACGCGCCCTTCGCGCCGCCGTCGCGGTCGTCGTCGGCCGTCCACCGGCGCGCGCCGGGCAGCAGCCCGACGAGCTTCGTCACGTAGCCGAACCGGAAGAGTCCGAGCTGCGAGAGCGTCCCGAGGGCGAACACCGCGAGGAACGCGGGCGCGGAGAGGTCGAAGAGGAGGGGCTCGACGGTCGTCTCCGCGGCGGCGGTCTCGAAGCTCGCCGGCGTCAGCGACCGCGAGGCGAACGCCGCGCCGATGAGCGCCGTCGAGACCACGAGCGTCGTCCGCGTGAGGACGAACCCGAACAGCGCGCCGACCGCGACGCCGGCCAGCGTCGCGCCGCCGAGCAGCACCGTCCCCTCGAGCCCCGCGGCGTCGGCCGCGTAGAACGGACCCACCGCGAACCGCCCGGCGAACCCGCCGACCACGGCGCCGATTCCCAGCACCGCGAACGAGAGCCCGGCGTACGCGAGGAAGCCGCCGAGGAGGCCGCCGATCCCGACCGCGCCGGCGGTCAGGACCGCGCCGTCGACCGCGACGAGCCCGACCACGTTCGGCGCGAACAGGTAGCCGGCGCCGGCGCCGACGAGCAGCCCCGTCAGCGTCACCGCGTAGACGGAGACCGCCGCGCCGACGAACGCGAGCGCCAGCCCCGCGAGGACCAGACCGCCGGTGAGTGGGGTGAGCATGTCCGTGAAGTGGCGCGCGCTGGTACTTAAATTGTCGTAGCCGCGGCGACGGGAAGCGCGCGACCCGAGCCGCGACCCGCCGTCACCGCGAGCGGCTCGCGGTCTGTCGATCGAGGTAGCGCGTGTAGCCGCCGACCGCCAGGCCGAAGCCGACGACGAGCAGGACGAACCCGAGGAGGCGGCTCGTCCCGACGGTCATCACCGTCAGGACGACGCCGAACAGCAGCGCGAACACGCCGGCGACGACGACGCCGACGTCGAGCAGCGGGGAGGGCTGGATGGTCCGGCAGTGGGGGCAGATCCGCGCGTCGGCCGGGATCGGCTCGCGGCAGTCGACGCAGCGGAGGCGATCGCTCGACACGCGGGGCGGTTCGGCCGGGACCGACTAAAACCGCTGGGGGTCGCCCCGGCGCTCGCTCAGTCCACCCTCTCCCCGCTCAGTCCGCGCCCGGCGCGGCGCTCGGCTCGTCGCCGACGTCGAGCGTCTCCTCGACCTGCGTGAACACCGCGACGAGGCCGAGCGCGGCGGCCGCGGCCCCGACCGCGAACGGGACGACGAAGCCGAAGCCGTAGAGCCAGCCGGAGGCGAGGGGCCCCAGGGCGACGCCGAAGCCGAAGCCCATGGTGAGCACGGAGAGGGTCGTCCCCGACTCGCCCTCGCGGGCGAGGTCACCGGCGAGCGCGAGCGACGGCGCGAACACGCACGCGACCGCGATCCCCTGCCCGAGGCGGACGAGCATCATCAGCGCCGGCTCCGTCACGATCCCCTGGAGGAGGGTGGTCGGGACGAGGAGGACGAACCCGGCGAGCAGGAACGGCCGGCGGCCGATCCGGTCGCTGGCGCGTCCCACCGGGACCTGGAAGATCACGTTGGCGATCGTCACGGCCGCGAACTGGGCGCCGAACCAGATCGGCGCCTGGTCCAAGCGGACGTTCACCTGGTTCTGGAGCGTCGCGAACAGCGCGATACACGCGCCCATGGCGACGGTCGCGAGCCCCAGCGTGAACACGGGGTCGAGCAGGCGGTCCTCGCCGCGGACCCGGATCGACACGTCGTCGCCCGCCTCGGCCTCGACGTCGGCGTCGCGGACGAGGAAGAACACGAGCGTGAAGCTGAGGTACGCCCCGGCGCAGGCCGCGACGAACGCCGCGTCGAAGCCGTCGAGGACCGGGAGCCCGACCGCCGAGAGGTCGTACGGCCCGGCCTCGACGACGGCGCCCGCGAGGACGGGCCCGAAGCCGAAGCCGATGAGGCGGAAGGTGTTGTACACGCCGAAGTTCCCGCCGCGGTCGGTGTCGCTCGCGGCGTACTCGTTCACGAGGGCGACCGTCGCGGGGATGATGAGCGCCGCGCCGAGCCCCTGGACCGCGCGCAGCGCGACCAGCACGGGATAGCTCGTCGCGACCGTGTACAGCCCGCTCGCGGTCCCGAGGAGGAGGATACCGGCGAGGACGAAGGGGCGTCTCCTGCCGACCCGGTCCGACAGCCGCCCGGTGAACGGCTGCGAGAGGCTGTTGAGGAAGCCGAAAAGCGAGAGGACGATGCCGATGAGCAGCGGCTCGGTCAGCGTGACCGCGGCGGCGCCGACCCCGATCTCCGCGCCGAGGAGCCCCTCGATGTCGACCACGTCGCTCGTGATGTACAGCGGGAGGACGACGATGAGGAAGGAGTTCCCGGCCGCGCCGACCATCCGCGCGAGCGCCAGCACGATCACGCGCCGGTCGGTCTCGGCGATGTCGGTGAGCGACCCCATTCACTCCGAGTTCGGAACGGAGGATAAAGGCGCTTGTGAACGGGGGGAGTCGATCCGCTTTCGGGCGGGTCGGCGGCCGCCCGGGGCGGAGTGGCGGGGCAGAGGGCCGGACAGCGCTCAGGCCGTCGCGGGCGTCCGCTTGTCGACCCCGCGGACCTCGAACCGCGCGCCGCCGTCCGCGCCGGTCGTCGCGTCGACGGTCCAGCCGTGCGCGGTGGCGATCTCCTGGACGATCGCGAGTCCGAACCCGGTGTTTCCCCCGGAGTCGCTCTCGCCGGGCTCGAAGAGGGAGTCGGCGACGGCGGAGTCGATCCCCGGCCCGTCGTCCTCGACGTAGAAGCCGTCGGAGAGGTCGCCGACGCGGATCGAGACGTCCCCGCCGACGTGGTCGACCGCGTTGCGAATCAGGTTCTCGAAGAGGTTCCGGAGCCGGTCGGGGTCGGCGAGCACCTCGCGCTCCGTCTCGACGGAGAGCGTCGCGTCGGCGGTGTCGACGGTCGACCAGCTGTCGGCGACGACGTCCGCGAGGTCGACGTGTTCCGGGTCGCCGACCGTCTCCCCATCCCGCGCGAGGGTGAGCGTGCGCTCGACGATCGACTCCATCCGTTCGAGCGCGTCGAGCGCGGCGTCGAGGTTCGCGGCGTCGTCCGACACCTCGCGGGCCAGCTCGACGCGCCCCTGCGCGACGTTGAGGGGGTTCCGAAGGTCGTGCGAGACGATGCTCGCGAAGGAGTCGAGCCGGTCGTTCTGCCGTTCGAGCGCCGCCTCGCGCTCCTTGAACTCCGTGATGTCCTCCTGGAAGCCGACCCAGTGAGTCACGGTACCGTCCGCGTCGCTGATCGGGGCGATGCTCACGCGGTTCCAGAACTCCGTCCCGTCCTTCCGGTAGTTCAACAGCTCGACGCTCGTCGACTCCTCGGCGTCGATCGCCTCGCGGAGCTCCTGAACCGACGCTTCCTCGGTGTCCGGCCCCTGGAGGAACCGGCAGTTGACCCCGATCGACTCCTCGCGGTCGTACCCCGTCATCTCGACGAAGCGGTCGTTGACGTACACCATCGGGTTGTCCTCCTGTTCGGGGTCCGTGATGGTGATCCCGACGGGCGCCTCGTCGAGCGCGCGGGTCTTCGTCTCCAGCTCCTCGCGGCGCTCGCGCTCGTCGGACACGTCGCGGAGGATGCCGACGCTGCCGTCGAACGACTCGCCCGCGTACGGGAGCGCCGCCATGTGGTCCCGGCAGGGGATCGGCTCGCCCTCCTTGGGGACGATGTCGACGCCGAAGTGCTGGACGTCGGGCCCGTCGGACGAGAGGATCGTTCCGAGCCGGTCTTCCGCCTCCTGAACCGCGGCGTCGTCCTTGATGAACCCGGGCGTCTCGCCGATGATCTCCTCGCGGTCGTACCCGGTGAGCTCGGCGAACGGCTCGTTGACGAACCGGAACTCGCCGGTCTCGTCGACGACGTAGACCGGGTAGCCGAGCGCCTCGATGACCGTCGAGTAGCGGTCGGCGATCTCCTTCGTCCGGTGCTCCTCGACCGCCTGGTCGACGCGGTTCGCGAGCCGGCGGAGCTGCTCGGGACCGCCCTTCTGGAAGTAGCCGGTGACGCCGGCGTTGAGCGCCTGGCTCGCGATCTCTTCGCTCCCCTTGCCGGTGTACAACACGAAGGGGACCTTCTGGTGGCGATCGCGGAGGGCGTCGAAGAACTCCAGCCCGTCCATCGCGGGCATGTCGTAGTCGCTGACGACGCAGTCGAAGGCGCCCTCGCCGAGTCGGTCTAACGCCTCCTCCGGGTCGGTCACGCTCGTCACCGAGACCGCGTCGAGCTCGCGCTCGAAGTACGCCTCCGTGAGGTCGAGGACCGAGGGGTCGTCGTCGACGTGTAGCACGTCGATCGCTCCGGGCATACGCGACGTTAGGGACGTGCGTAATAAACGACTACCGCCCCGGCTATCGGATCTGGATCCGGGCCCGCTCAGGCGGGGGCGGCGTCCACTTCCGGCGCGCGTGGCTGATTCTTAAGTCCGCGGAGCGCGGAGCCGAACGCGATGACCGGCGGGACGCCCGTCGCCGGGGAGACGCTCCCGGGCGCCGGCGACGACGGGGACGACGGCGCGGACCGCGTCGTCTGTCACGTCGACATGGACTGCTTTTACGCCTCCTGCGAGCGGCTGCGGCACCCCGACCTCGCGGGCGAGCCCGTCGTGGTCGGGATGGGGTACGAGCCGGGCGAGTCGATCGGCGCGGTCGCGACCGCGAGCTACGAGGCCCGCGCGTTCGGCGTCGACAGCGCGATGCCGATCTCGGAGGCCCTGGAGCTGCTTCCCCGTCGCGCCGACGCCGACCCCGACGACCCGGACGCGCCGGACCCGGCCGAGACCGGCCGGTACCTCCCCGTCGACCTCGACTTCTACGAGGAGGTCGCGAGCGAGGTGAAGGCGGTGCTCCGCGACTGCGCCGACACCCGCCGCGAGGTGAGCATCGACGAGGCGTACCTCGACGTCACCGACCGGACCTCGTGGGCGGTCGCGGGCGACGACCCGGACGACCCGCCGCCGAGCGGCGCCGCGGGGCCGAGCGAGGCGCGGACGCTCGCCGAGGGGTACGCCCGCCACGTGAAAGACCGGATCGAGCGCGAGGCGGGCGTGCCGGCGAGCGTCGGCGTCGCGCCGAACATGTCGGCCGCGAAGGTCGCCAGCGACGCCGACAAGCCCGACGGCCTCGTCGTCGTACCGCCGGGGTCGGTCGCCGAGTTCCTCGCGCCGCTGCCGACGGCCGACGTCCACGGCGTCGGTCCCGTGACCGAGGAGACGCTGGCGGACCTCGGGATCGAGACCGCGGGCGACCTCGCGGCCGCCGACCGCGACCGCCTCGCCGAGGAACTCGGCGAGCGCGGCCCGGAACTCTCCCGGCGCGCCGCGGGCGACGACGACCGCGAGGTGACGCCGACCGGCCTCCCGAAGAGCCTCTCGCGCGAGTCGGCGCTGCCGACGACCGCCGACGAGGCGACGAAGCGCGAGACCGTGACGGCGCTCGCCGCGGACGTGGCCCGCCGCGCCCGCGAGCGCGGCTGCCTCTACCGCACCATCGGGATCAAGGCGGTCGAGCCCCCCTTCGACGTGAACACCCGAGCGCGGAGCCTCCCCGGGCCCGTCGACGACCCGGACCTCGTCGAGGAGGTGGCGCTCGACCTCCTCGGCGAGTTCGACGAGACGCGGGTCCGCAAGCTGGGCGTCCGCGTCTCCAAGCTCGACTTCGCTGAGACCGATCAGGCGACGCTCGGCGGGTTCGAGGCGGCGGGGGACGACGGCGACCGCGAGCGCCGGGGCGGGCGCGAGCGCCGGGGCGACTCCGAGCGACGGAGCGGTCGCGAGCGCGGCGGGGCGGGCGACGGCGGCAAGCTCACCGACTGGGTCGACGGCCCGCCGGACCGGGGCGACGGGGAGGAGCCGACCGCCGAGCGCGACCGCCGAGACGCCGACGAGGGACAGGCGTCGCTCGGCGACTGGGGCTGAGCGCCCCGAGCGACCGCCGCCGGCGCGCTAAGGTTTTTCGGCCGCGACGGAGATCGGTCGCGCATGCCCACCCCGCGCGCGCTCCTCTTCGGCTCCGACCGCGACCGCCCGCGACCCGACCCGCGGCTCGCCGCGCCGCCGCTTTGTTTCGCGCTCGTCTTCGTCGCCTACGCGGTCGGCGTCTTCGAGGTCGCGGGCGGAGTGATCCTCGTCGCCGGGGACGCGACCGCCGTCGGCCTGCTCGCGGCCGCGGCGCTCGCGGTCCGGCGGAGCGGACTGGTCGCCTCGTGGGCGGCCGCCGTCGCCGCGCTCCTCGGCCACCGCGTCGACCACTACCTGCTGGGGCTCTCCGGGCGCTCGCTCGGCGAGCGGGTCGTCGCCCTCCTCGCGGTCGACGGCCTCACCGTGATCGGGGCCGCCGCGCTCGCGGCGGGCACCCTCGGCTGGGCCGCCGGGACGGCGGGCCGCCTCGTCGTCGGGCGCGTCCGAGGCGCGTGACGGGCGGCGGGAGCGCGCGTCCGGGGCGCGCGACGGAGCCCGAGTCGGTGCGTCCGGGACCGCGCGACGGCCGGGTATTTACGCGCCGAGCGACGACCGCGACCATGGACGACCCCGACGACCTCGCGTGGGAGACGCTCGGCTCGGCCGTCGACTACACCTGCCCCGGCTTCGACGTGCGGCGCGACGAGGTGCGGTTCCCGGACGGCGAGACCGACGGGTTCCACTACGTCGACGAGCCGCCGGCGGTCGTGGTGCTGCCGCTGACGCCCGACGGCGACGCCGTCGTCATCGACGAGTGGCGGCAGGCCGTCGGGCGCGTGAACCGCGGAATCCCCGCGGGGACGATGGAGCCCGAAGACGGAGACGGGGGCGCGGACGGCGGCGTCACCGACGAGGCGGTGGAGCGCGCCGCGGCCCGCGAGCTGGCCGAGGAGACCGGGTACGAGGCCGACTCGTTCGAGCGGCTGACGACCGTCGAGCCGACGAACGGGATGGCGAACGCGGTTCACCACCACGTGCTGGCGACCGGCTGCGAGCCGACCGCCGACCGCGACCTGGACCACAACGAGTCGATCTCGGTCGAGACGGTGCCGTACGACGACCTGCTCGCCGCGGTCGTCGACGACGGGCTGCGCGACGGCCGGGCCGTCACCGCGGTGCTGTGGTACGAGCTGCTCCGCCGGTGACCGGCGCGCGGACGCCGGAGGAGCGACCGTCCGCGACGCTTCCGACACGGACAACCATTTTGCCGAGCGCCGCCTACTCCGGGCGATGACAGATCCCTCCAGCCGCGACGCGTCCCCGGACGGCGGGGTTCACGACGAGTTCGACGACGTCGACCCCGACCCCGTCGCCGACGACGCGGGCGGCCCGGGGGACGCCGGCGGGTCGCCGGCCGTCGCGGTCGCGACCGCCCTGCTTCTCGGCGTCCTCGGCCCCGTGATCGCGCTCGCGAGCGGCGTCGCGGTCTTCGCGATCGACGCCGCGGCCGGCGGGCTCTCGCTGGTCGCGAGCGTCGTGCTCACGCTGATACTCGGCCAGTACGTCGCCTTCGGCGGGCTCGCGGTGGGGTACCTCGCGTGGCGCGGCCTCGACCGGCGTGGGATCGTCTCGTACCTCGGCGTCCGGGTGCCGAGCCTCAAGGAGCTCGGGATCGTCCTCGGCAGCTGGGTCGTAATCTTAATCTTGGTCCTCGTGGTCTCGACTATCGTCCAGCTGCTCGGGACGGAGACGGCTGCGAACCAGAGCGCGGAGCTGGCGATGGGGAACCCGGCGATCATCCCGCTGTTCGTCGCCGCGTCGTTCCTCGTCATCGGCCCCTGCGAGGAGATCCTCTACCGCGGCGTCGTCCAGGGGCGGCTCCGCGAGTCGCTGCCGGCGGCGCCGTCGATCCTGCTCTCGGCCGCCATCTTCGCGACCATCCACGTGATGGCGCTGACCGGCGGGCTCTCGGCCCGGCTCACGACCGTCGCCATCCTGTTCGTGCCGAGCCTCGTGTTCGGCGCGGTGTACGAGTACACGGAGAACCTCGTGGTCCCGGCGCTGCTCCACGGCCTCCACAACGCCGTGATCTTCACCGTCCTCTACGTCACGGTCACGCAGATGGACCCGAGCGACCTGCCGGCGGCGCTCGGGTTCCTCCCCGTCTGAGCCGCGGTCGAGCGAGCCGGCTCAGTACAGGTCCCCGAGATCCTCCTCGACGTGCGAGTGCTCTTCGGCCGGGAACTCGCCGCTCGTCACGGCCTCCCGGTACGCCTCGACGGCGCCGACCATCTCGCCGCGCACGTCGCCGAACTGCTTCGCGAACGGCGGCGACCACTCGCCGAGGCCGACCGCGTCGTTGATCACGAGCACCTGCCCGTCGCAGTCGGAGCCCGCACCGATGCCGATCGTCGGGATGTCGAGCGCCTCGGTCACCGCGCCCGCGAGGTTCGCGGGGACGTGCTCCAACACGAGCGCGAACGCCCCCGCGTCGGCGTGCCCGCCCGCCAGCTCGATTATCTCCTCGGCGGCGTCCTGCTCGGTCCCCTGCCGGGTGTAGCCGCCGAGCCGGTTCACGTGCTGGGGCGTCAGGCCGAGGTGCGCCATCACCGGGATCCCGACCTCGGTCATCCGGCGGGTCGTCTCGACGGTGTGGGGGCCGCTCTCGATCTTCACCGCGTCCGCGTTCGCCTCCTTCAGCAGGCGGCCGGCGTTCCGGACCGACTCGGCCTCGTCGACGCCGAAGGAGAGGAACGGCATGTCGGCGACGACGAGGGCGTCGTCGGTCGCGCGCGCGACCGCCGCGGTGCGGCTCGCGACCTCGTCGAACGTCACGGGGAGCGTGGAGTCGTAGCCCAGGGCGGCGTTGCCCATGCTGTCACCGACGAGGACGACGTCGATCCCGGCCTCGTCGACGATCGCCGCCGTCGGGGCGTCGTAGGCGGTGAGCATCGTGATCGGATCCTCGGCGTCCCGGAGTCCCCGCGTCGTGGTCATGCCTCGGAGTCGGCCGCGCACCGCCCTAAAATCGTCGGGAACCGGACAGCGAGTCGGCCGCGCCGTCGCCGCCGGACGCGTCGGCGCCCCGACCGACCGCCACCGATTTGCCGCTCCGCCGCCGAGCCCGTGGCGTGCAACCAGTCGAGCGGGCCGAGTACGAGGGGATCGACTACGCGTGGGTGATGCAGACGACGTTCGTCGTCACCATCCTCGTCGGCGCCCCCGTCGTGGCCCTGCTGTCGACGACCGTCGCGCTGGAGTCGTGGGGCGCGCGGGCCGCGTTCGCGGTCCGGGTCGGCGCCCCCATCTGGTTCGTCACCGCGGTCGCCGTCGCGGTGTACGCGAGGCGGAACGACGCCGGCGACGGCGGATCGGCCGACGACGACGCCGAGCCCGAAGCAGGCGACGACGACACCGAGCCCGAAGCAGGCGGCGACGACGCCGGGCCCGAAGCAGGCAGTGAGGACGGCGAAACGGAAGAGAGAGATGACGACGGCGAGACTGGGTGAGTCGGGGCGACGCGCGCCGGCCCCGCGGTGCGACGATCCGTGCCGCTACTCGGCGAGCAAGTCCGCGGCCCACGCGAAGTCGACGCCGCCCCGCTCGGCGGCGACCGCGTCCCGCCGCGAGTCGCCGACGAACAGCGCGTCCTCCGGGGCGGCGCCGAGCCGGTCGATCGCCGCGAGCAGGGACGCCGGGTCCGGCTTGTGGCTCCCGACGGTGTCGCGGCCGACGACGGCGTCCCCGGCGATCGCGTCGGCGATCCCGTGCGTCTCGACCGCGATCCGACACGCCTCCTCGCAGTTGAGCGAGCAGACGCCGGCGCTGGGCGGCGAGCCGACCGCGCCCTCCGGGCCGCCGGCCGCGAGCCGGTCGCCGAGCGGGAGCCGGGTCGACTCGCGGGCGCCGGCGCGCTCGTGGAGCGCGATCGCCTCCTCGACGGCCTCCCGGATCCCGTAGTCGTCGGCCGCGCCGAGTAACCCCCACAGCTCCTCGGTCGGAGGGATCAGCGCGCGCTCGGCGTACACGTCGAGGACCGCCTCCGCGACCGCGTCCCAGTCGACCGCGAGCTCGACGAGCGTGCCGTCGAGGTCGTAGACGACCGCGTCGTAGCCGGCGAGCCGCGAGTCGACCGCGCTCACTCCCCGAACACCCCGCGGGCGATGATCGTCTTCTGGATCTCGGTCGTCCCCTCGTATATCTCGGTGATCTTCGCGTCGCGGTAGAGGCGCTCGACGTCGAACTCGGTCGTGTAGCCGTAGCCGCCGTGGATCTGGACCGCCTCGTTCGTCACCGACATCGCGGCCTCGCTCGCGCGGTACTTCGCCTTCGAGGCGGCGACGCGGTAGTCCTCGCCCGCCTCCGCCTGCCGGCAGGCCTCGCGGACGAGCAGCCGCGCGGCCGACACGTCGGTCGACATCTCCGCGAGCTTGTGCCGGATCGTCTGAATGTCGCCGATCGGGCGGTCGAACTGCTCGCGCTCCTCGGCGTACGACTTCGCCTCGTCGAGCGCGGCCTGCGCGACGCCGACCGCCTGCGCCGCGATGCCGATCCGCCCCTCTGTGAGCGTCCGGAAGGCCGCGGAGAGCCCCTTCCCCGGCTCGGTGAGCCGGTTCTCGGCGGGGATCCGGCAGTCGTCGAAGGTGATCCCGGTCGTGTCCGAGGCGCGGAGCCCCAGCTTTTCCTCCTTCTTGCCGACCTCGAACCCGTCGGCGTCGGCGGGAACGAGGAACTGCGTGACGGCGTCGTCGTCGGAGTCGCGCTCGTCGTCGACGACCTTGGCGAAGACGACCGCGACCCCGCCCCGCTTCCCGTTCGTGATCCACTGCTTCTCGCCGTTCAGCGCGTACTCGTCGGCCTCGGGATCGTACGTCGCGGTCGTCGACATCTGCGCCGGGTTCGACCCCGCGTGCGGCTCGGAGAGGCAGAACATCCCGACCGGGCGGCCCGTCTCCGCCATCTCCGGGAGCCACGCCTCGCGCTGCGCCTCCGTGCCGAACTCGGCGATACAGGAGGTCGCGAGGCAGTGGACGGACAGCGCGGTGGCGACCGCGAGCGACCCGTGCGCCAGCGCCTCGTTGGCGACCGCGTAGGTCGTCTCGTCGGCGCCGAAGCCGCCGTACTCCTCCGGGACGGTGAGGCCGGTCAGGCCCAGCTCCGCGAGCCCGTCCCACACCTCCTCCGGGAACGTCTCCGTCTCGTCCGCCTCGGCCGCGGTCGGGCGGACCTCCTCGGCCGCGAACTCCGCGACGAGGTCGCGGACGGCCGCCTGCTCGTCGGTGAGCGCCGATCCGACGCGTGCTCCGGTCATGTCACCGACTTCGGTCCCTCACCGAAAAAGGTGCGCGATCGGCGGGGGGTCCGGCCGTGGGAGGCGGGCGGCCGCCGCCGACCGCTACGCCCCCGCGTCGCGCGCCTCCCAGAGCGGGTACAGCTCGTCTCGCGGCGGTTCGGCGAGGGGCTCGCCGTCGATCCGGACGGTCCCCGCGGCCGGCTCGTCGGCGGGGGACTCGACGCGACCGATCGCGGCCCCCTCGATCCCGGCCGCGTCGAGCGCGTCGAGCGCCTCGTCGACGCGCTCCGGCGGGACGGCCGCCAGCAGCGCGCCGGAGCCGAACGTCGCGAGCGGGTCGACGCCGAGCGCGTCACAGCAGGCCCGCGTCTCGGGCCGGACCGGGACGGAATCGCGGTCGACGGCGAAGACGGCCTCGCTCGCGGCCGCCGCTTCGACGAGCGCGGTCGCCACGCCGCCCTCGGTCGGGTCGTGGAGCGCGGTCGCGGCGTCGCGGACCGCCGCCGCGTCGGACACGACGCTCACCTCGCCGAGGAACTCCGCGGCCGCGTCGAGCGTGGCGGGCGGGACGCCCGCCTCGCGGCACGCCTCGCGGAAGTCGGTCGCGAGGATCGCGGTCGCCTCGATCCCCGCGCCCTTCGTGAGCAGGAGCCGGTCGCCGGGCTCGGCGCCCCCGCTCGACACGAAGCGGTCCGTCGTCCCCATCGCCGTCATCGCGCAGAGCGGGCGGGCGAGCGCGTCGAGCACCTCGGTGTGGCCCCCGACGACCGCGCAGCCGAGGTCGCGCGCCGTCGCGTCGACCTGGTCGACGACCGCCCGAAGCCGGTCTGGGTCGTCGTCCGGCAGGAACAGCGTGTGCGTGAGCCACCGGGGGTCCGCGCCGCTCGCGGCGACGTCGTTACAGGCGACGTGGACGGCGAGCGTCCCGACCGACTCCGCGGCCAGCGAGAGGGGGTCGGCCGCGACGACGAGCGTCTCGCCGGCGCCGGTCAGGTCGATCGCGGCCGCGTCCTCGCCGTAGGCGGGGCCCTGCGCGACTGCGGGGTCGTCGGCGCCGGTCGCCGCGAGCGCCGCCGCCAGCGCCTCGGGGCCCAGTTTGCCGGTCATCGCTCGCGGAGCCACGCCGCGACGGCCTCGGGATCGGCGTCGAGCCCGCCGCCCTGCGCGAACGTCGGGCCGCCCCCGCCGCCCCCGCCGAACTCGTCGGTGACGGCGCCGACGGCGTCGCCCGCGTCGACCGCGTCGCCGTCGGCCGCGACCACGACGAAGGGGGCGTCGCCGGTCCCGACCGCGGCGAGGGCGTCGAGGTCGTCGGCCGCGACCGCCGCCGTCGCCGGCTCGCGGAGCTCGTTCGGGTCGGCGTCGTCGACGGTCCCGACCGCCCAGCGCGCGCCGCCGACGTCGGCGGTCGGGAACTCGCGCAGGCGCGTCGCGAGCAGTTCCTCGCGGGCGTCTCGGAGCTCCGCCTCCAGCCGGTCCGCCTCGTCGCGGAGGCGGGAAACGGCGTCGGGGAGCTCGCCGACACGCGCGTCGAGCGCCGTCGCGGCGTCGAGCGCGGCGGCGTGGACCGCGCCGAGTTCGTCTATCGCCGTGGGCCCGACCGCGAACTCGACGCGGGTCACGCCCTCGCCGGGGTTCGACCGCTCCAGCACCGCGATCGGCCCGATCTCCGACGTGTTCGCGACGTGCGTGCCGCCGCAGGCGGCGACGTCCCACGGGTCGTCGGCCTCGCCGACCGTCACGACCCGGACCGCGTCGCCGCCGCTCATCGCGCCCTCCTCGGTCTTGGTGTTGAACGCGATGCCGTCGACGTCGCGGGCCTCGTCGGCCGAGTGCGTCGCCCACGAGACGGGCAGCGAGTCCCAGACGGCGCGGTTGGCGAGCCGCTCTAACTCGATCAGGTCGCCGTCGCCCAGCGGCTCGGCGGTCGTCAGGTCGACGCGGACCTTCGTCTCGGAGATGTCGAACCCGGCGTAGCCGAGGTCGTCGGCGACCCGGCGCGCCGCCCCGTACAGCACGTGCGAGGCGGTGTGCGCTCGGGCGCAGTAGGTGCGGAAGGCGTCGTCGATCAGGCCCGTGACCTCGTCGCCGGGCGCGAGGGCGGCGTCCGCGTCGGGGTCGAGCGCGTGGACGACCGCTCCGTCCCGCTCGACCACGTCGTCGACGAGGTGGCCGTCGAGCGTTCCCCTGTCTGCCGGCTGGCCGCCCGACGCCGGGTAGAAGTACGTCTCGTCGAGGACGACCTCGCGGCCGTCGACGGACTCGACCGTCGCTTCGAACTCCCGGACCGTCGGCTCGGCCGGCGCGCGTGACGCGGTCATTGCCGGGTCGTGGGGGCGGTCGGATAAATAGGTGGCCGCCGAGGAATTGCTTATAAGTGAACGAGGCGGTGCGGCGGCGCGTGCCTACGAGCGGCCGCCACCGGCGGCAGCGAGGCGCGACGCGCCTCTGGCAGCCGGCGGCGCGGCCGCCGGCGACGAGGCTGGGGAGGCGTGAGGTGCTGTGCGGTACGGGGGCGGGACTCGAAGGGGCAGTCGCGAGGGCGCCACAGACGACGTGATACGTGAGCGGCGAGCGCGGCGGCGGCCTCCGGCCCTATCCATGCCCTTCGTTCGTACGGAGGCCCGGCTACGGCTCACGATCAGTTATAAATCGTAAGACCGCGTCTCCCCTCAGCCCTCCAGTTCGAACGCGACCTCGACCTCGGCCTGGTACTCGCGGTCGGCCGCGCCCTTCAGCTCCACCCCGAACTCTTCGACCTCCACCCAGTAGACGTTGTCGAGGGTGTCCTCGGCGCGGTCGATTGCGTCGTCGGCCGCGGCGTCGAAGCTCTCCTCGCTCGTCCCGATCAACGTGATCTTCTTGAACACCATGTCGCGTGCTGGTAGGGCACACGGGGAAATAAAAATACGCGTCGTCGCGGCGGCGGTGTTCAGATAAGGATTGAAAGGTGAGGCGGTGCGTTTTCAAAGTGTCTATGCCCGAAAACGACCGCCTCGGCGGCTGTTTAGACGAGATCAACTTAGAGTTTGTGGAGCGAGAAGCAACACCGAAACTGTTGATGAAGCTCAGTATTCAGCTACATTTGTCTGGATTGTCTCTCTCGAATACTGTTTTGTTTCTTGAGGTATTCGGTGTTGATCGGGTTCGATCCACTGTTCACAACTGGGTTCACAAGGCCGATCTACAGCCGGAATCTGGTCGGAGCCCGAATCACGTTGCGGTCGATGAAACCGTGATTCAGCTTGACGATGAACAATATTGGCTGTACGCTGCCGTCGATCCTGACTCAAACGATTTACTCCACACAAAGCTTGAGCCGACAAGAACAAACGTGATCGCAGATCAGTTTTTCGCAGAACTCCGTGAAAAGCACCACGTGGATGACGCGATATTTCTCATTGATGGTGCGGTTCCACTTCATCGAGCATGTGAAAAACATAGCCTCGATTTCAGATACGAACGACATGGAAATCGGAATAGCGTTGAACGTGTCTTTCGTGAGGTAAAACGCAGAACTACCAGCTTCTCAAACTGTTTTAGCAACGCCAAAGCAGAAACTGCTGACGAGTGGCTAAAATCGTTCGCTTTCGCATGGAATCAGCTTATCTGAACACGAGGGTCGCGGCGGCCGTGTCGGGCGCGAGCCCGGGGCCTTCCCGCCGGCTCGCCGACTACCCGTCCACGGTCGCGCGGCCGATGACGGTCTCCATCTCCAGTTCGTAGAGGGTGAACGCGACGTCTTCGACCGCCTCGTCGAAGAGGCGGAAGGGCTGAAACCACTCGTTGAGCGTCGCCTCGTCGACCCGTCGCTCGGACCGCGAGACCGGTCCGCGGACGTGGACGCTCCACGACTCGTCCGTCGACGCCGCGTAGCAGACGAACGTGGCGGTGTCGGTCGCCGCGAGGAAGCGCCCCTTCTCGCCGTCGCCGTCGTGGTCGCTCACGCGGAGGAGGAGGCGGTCGCCGTCGTAGTGGTAGCTCAGCGGCGTGGCGTACGCGTCGCCGTCGCTCGCCAGCGCCAGGACGCCGTGTTCGCCGGCCCGGAGGCGGGCCTCGACGTCGGACTCGGACATGCCGCTGGTGTAGACGTACTCGACGTGCTCCATGCGACCCGTACGCGGCGGGGTCGCAAATAGACACCTCCGGGGCGGGCCGGCCGGGAGGCGGAGAGCGTCGTCGGCACGGCGGTCGCGCGCGGCTACGGGCTTCCGGGCGCGCCCTCCATCACCGCGAAGTCCTCGCCGTCGCGGTCGATGCCGATCACCGCCCAGTCGTAGGGGGGCTTCGCGGCGACGAGCCGTTCCTGGAGGTCGGCCGCGCGGTCGCGCCACGTGACGAAACACCGGAGTCGCGCCGCGTCGTCCCCGTCTGCGAGATACGGGTCGAGGTCGTCGTCGTCGAGACAGAGCACCGTCACGAACACGCGCCGCCACTTGCGTTCCGCGACGAACTCGCGTCCGCCGTCGGAGACGGTGTATCCCAGTTCGCGGAAGACGTCTCTGGCCTCGGTCGTCGGGGGGATGCTCGCAGTGGCCATCTACGTCGAAGTTCGGCACCATCCGTGATAAACCTTCTCACGATTTCGAGCTCAGAGAATCGGGCGCACCCCCCGCAGCGGTCCGGAGAGCCCCGAACGCGGCCCAGCGCCGGAGCCGACCGCTCCGCCGGAGACGGCCGTCGACCGGGGAACCCGCGGCCGCTAACGGCGACCCGCCCCCGTCCGCTGACGGCGACCCGCCCGCCCCCGCCTCACTCGTGGGCCGCGTCCCACTGGTCCGGCTTCCGGAGGTTACCGCACTCGGTACACTGGATCCGGCCCATCGTGTCCATCGCGGTGTCGAACGACCCGCAGTTGCCGCAGCGGAACCCCCAGCGGGACTCGCCCGCCTCGTCCGCGAACACGGGGTAGAAGGGCCCGTCCGCGCCGCGCTCGGTCCGCGACCGGTCGGTGTACACCCGCTCGCCGCTCGGCGTCGTCGTCGCTTCCAGGGTCATGGCTCCCGCTACCCGGCGGAGCGACTTAAGCGGGGGACTCGCGAGACGGTGAGGAACGGGGAATCGAAGCGCGCGCTACGTCCGGAACGACTCGCCGCACCCGCACTCGGAGACGACGTTCGGGTTCTCGACCTCGAAGCCGGCGGCCTGGAGGCCGTGCTCGTAGTCGAGCGTGCTCCCGCCGATGTAGTTCTTGCTCGCGGGGTCGACGAACACCCGGAGGCCGTGGTGCTCCACGACGAGGTCGTCGTCCTCCGGCTCCGTGTCGAAGCGCATCCCGTACGACAGCCCCGCGCAGCCGCCCTGCTGGACGAACAGCCGCAGCCCGGCGACGTCGGTGTCGAGTCCCTCGCCTTCGAGCAGCGAGAGCGCCTCCTCGGCGGCGTCCGAGGTCACCTCGATCGCCGGGTCGTTCCCCTCGGTCCCGGTGTCGGCCGGTTCGGTACTCATAGAGCCCGGTTCCGTTCGCACGGTCAAAACCCTGCCGGCGGAATCCCGTGGCCCGTTGTCACTGACGGTTACGTTCGCCGGCCCCGTCGCCGCGACCCGTCGCTCAGTCGCCGTCGCCGCGACCCGACGCTCAGTCGCCGTCGCCGCGACCCGACGCTCAGTCGCCGTCGCCGGCCCGTCGCTCGGCCGGCTCCGCCTCGGGCGTCGGCGACGCGGGCGCCCGCTCCGTCCCGGCGCCCGACGGCTCCGCTCCGGGGGCCCCCGCGATCGTCACGTCCCGCTTCGGGTACGGGATCTCGACCCCCGCCTCGCCGAGCGCCACGTACAGCGCGCGGTTGAGCTCGTGCTGCGCGCGGCGGCGCCGCGTCGGACCGTTCACCCAGCAGAGGATCTCGTACTGGAGCGCCGAGTCCCCGAACGAGCGGAACCGCGCCCGCGGCTTCGGGGAGTCGAGGACGAGCGGCTCCGCCTCCACGACCTCGATCGCCAGCGCCTCGAAGGCGTCCACGTCGGTCCCGTAGGCGACGCCGATCGGGACCCGCACGCGGCGGCGGCGCTGCGGCGCCGACTCGTTCGTCACCTTCGCGGCGTTGAGCGCCGCGTTCGGCACCGTCACCAGCACCTCGTCGCGGGTGAGCAGCGTCGTCGAGCGCACGCCGACCTTGATCACGGTCCCGGCGGTGCCGTCGTCTAAGACGATGTAGTCGCCGATCTTGTACGTGTCGTCGAAGTACAGCGCGATCCCGCCGAAGAAGTTCGCCACCGTGTCCTTCGCCGCGAAGCCGACGGCGATGCCGGCGACGCCCGCGGCGCCGAGCAGCGGCGTGATCTCGATGCCCCACAGCCACAGCAGGGTGCCGACGCTCCCGACCAGCACCGCGAGCGTCCAGACGTTCGAGAAGACGGGCGCGAAGTCGAACCGCCCGCCCTCCGCGTTGACCGCGGCGACGACCCGGTTCACGACCGCGTTGGCCGCGTACGCCCAGACGAGGACGATCACCGACAGCGACGGGCGCCCGAAGACGGCGTCGAGCAACTGCGGCTCCACGAGCACCGAGGCGCGCACCGCGGGGACCTGCGTGAGCACGAACACCCCCGCGAGCGCCGCGGTGACGACGAGCGGCGCCCGCAGCGAGGCGATGACGATGTCGTCGTAGCCGGTGTCCGTCGCCGAGACGTACCGCCGGGCGACGCGGAGGACGACGAACTCCATCCCCAGGGCGGCGACGAGCGATACGAGGAGAACGGCGACCGTCGCCTCCACCGCCGTGAACCCCTCGAACAGCGTCCCGAGCGACGGTATCATGCCTCCGAGACGCGGTGACGGGTGATAACCGTTGCTGGGGGGACGCGCCGGTCCGGGGGTGCGGCGACCGGGGCGGCGCGACCCTATTCCGACGGGCGACCGCGGTCCGCGTCCGAGTTCGGCGAGTCGGCGGAGGGATCCGACGGCGCCGCGGACGGGTCGGAGGACGAGCCGCCAGCGAGGGCGAGCAGCTCGCGGAGGCTCTCGATCTCCACGGTCGGCTCGACGTCGGGGTCGCGGTCCGCGTTGTGGTCGCGCCGCAGGAACGCGCTGTCGATCCCGGCCCGGTCGGCGGCGATCACGTCGGTCGCCCGGTCGCCGACGTAGATCGCGTCGGTCGCGTCGAGGGCGTCGAGGGCCTCGTTGAGGTAGTGCGGGTCGGGCTTCCGACGCCCGTAGCCGTCGGGACCGGGGTCGCGGCCGCGGACGAACGCGAACTCGTCGAGCCGGAAGTGGTCGACGACGAACTCGACGGTCGGGTGGTAGTTGTTGCTCACCAGGCCGAGCGTCGCGCGGTCGGCCAGCGCGTCGAAGACCGTCACGTCCCGGTGGAGCCGTCGCATCCCGGCCGCCAGCCGCTCGACGGCGCGCGTCGCGCTCCGCTCCTCGCGCTCTCGGAAGAGGCGCGCGGGGTCGAGGCCGAGCCCCTCGCAGGCCGCGCGGAACGCGTCGTCGTAGGCGGGGCGCGCCAGCGACTCGCGGCGCGCCGGGGAAACGGTCACGTCCCGGTCGGCGAGCACGTCGTCGAGGGCGCGCGAGCGGACCGCCGGGGCGGTCTCGCGACCCTCGAGAACGACGCCGTCCATGTCGAACAGGACCGTCTCGTAGCCGTCCGGTCGGGGCGGGCTCATCGGACCAGCCCCCGAGTGTACGCCGACAGGCTCTCGGTGACGACCACGACCCCGAGGATGACGATCAGCACCATCGCGACCGACTGCCACGCGAAGGCGTTGACCGCGCGGAACAGCTCGACGCCGATACCGCCCGCGCCGACGAAGCCGAGCACCGTCGAGTCGCGGATGTTGATGTCCCACCGGTAGATCGACAGCCCGACGAGCGCGGGCTTGACCTGCGGGAGGATGCCGTAGAGCAGCACCTGCGCCTGCGACGCGCCGGACGCCCGCACCGCCTCGACCTGCCCGAAGTCGATCTCTTCGATCTCCTCGCCGAGCAGCTTCCCGAGGAAGCCGACCGAGCGGAACACGATGGCGACGGCGCCGGCGAGCGGTCCCGACCCGAACAGCACGACGAAAAACAGCGCCCAGATGATGGTGTTGACCGACCGACTCACCGTCACGATGAGCTTCCCGAGCCAGAAGGTCGCGCCGTTCGGCGTGGTGTTCTCGGCGGCGAGCAGCGCCACCGGAATCGCGAGCACTAGGGCGCCGAGCGTCCCCAGCGCGGCGATCTGGACCGTCTCGATCAGCGGTTGGACGATCCGCGTGGTGTACGCCACGTCCGGCGGGTACATCCGGGTCAGGAGGTCGCCGACCTCCCGCGGGATCGTCTCCGGCCTGACGACGCCGGTGTCCATGAACTGCCAGGAGGCGATCACGGAGACGGCGGCGGCGAGGAGGAGGACGAACCGGGTGATCCGTCGCCGCCGGTCGAACCGGTCCCAGCTCGGTTGCTCGACCGCCATCAGTTGTACCTCCGTCGCACGACCGCGCTGACGCCCTCGGCCACGAGGACGACCGCGATGATCGCGAGCAGGATGGCCGTGACGTACTGGTAGTCGTACCGGTTGAACGCGGTCAGCAGCACCGACCCGATCCCGCCGGCCCCGACGATGCCGATGATCGTCGAGGTCCGGATGTTGATGTCCCACCGATACACGGAGAGCCCGGCGAACCGCGGGATGATCTGCGGGACGACCCCGTAGAGGAGCGTCTGGATCGGCGAGGCGCCGGACGCCCGGACCGCGTCGACCGACCCCATGTCGATGTCTTCGAGGTCCTCGGCGAGGAGCTTCGAGAAGAAGCCGACCGTCTTGAACGTGATCGTGAGGATGCCCGCGAGCGGTCCGAACCCGATGGCCTTGACCGCGATGATGCCGACGATGATCGCGTTGAACGCCCGGGAGACGGAGATGAACCCCCTGTTGATCGCGTACAGCGGCTTCGGCGAGAGGTTCTCCGCGGCCATGAACGCTATCGGGACGCTCAGCACGATGCCGGTGAGCGTCGACACCATCGCCATCGCGACGCTCTCGAGCATCTTGTCGAGGATCCGCTGGGCCTGTCGCGGGGTCGCCGAGGGCGGGAGGAAGTCCCCGACGAGCGAGCCGGCGCTCCCGAGCCCCTGCGCGATCCGCGCCGGATCGGCGCCGACCCCGACGCCGGACCAGAGGAAGAACCCGACGATCCCGGCGTACACCGCCCACTTGACCCCGCGTCGCGGGAAGGCGGTCGGCCGCTCCCAGGTCCGGTTGCCGGCGGCCATTCAGGGCTCCCCCGCGAGCGGTCGGTCCGCGTTCGACAGGGCGTCGCCGTCGGACCGCGACCGCGGCTTCTCGCCGTCGGTGTTTTCGGGCACCGCCGCGCCCCGGTACACCTGGTCGAGCCCGCGCTGGTCGAGCTCCGAGGGCGGGCCCTCGAACACGAGCTCGCCGTCGTGGAGCCCGACGATCCGGTCGGCGTGCTCCATCGCGAGGTCGACCTCGTGGATGTTGATCAACACCGGGACCTCGCGCTCTGCGGCGATGTCGGTCAGCAGTCGCATCACCGTGTCCGAGGTCTCAGGGTCCAGGCTCGACGTCGGTTCGTCGACCAGCAGGATCTTCGGCTGCTGGATCACCGCCCGCGCGATGCCGACCCGCTGGCGCTGGCCGCCCGAGAGCTCGTCGACGCGTTTGTTCTCCATGTCGGCCAGCCCGACGCGGTCGAGGATCTGGTACGCCCGCTCGATGTCCTCGGGGGGGAACGACCGCCGGAACGCCTGCCACGCGGAGACGTACCCTAATCGCCCGGTGAGGACGTTCTCCATCACGGTCAGCCGCTCGACGAGGTTGTACTCCTGGAAGATCATGCCGATGTCGCGACGGGCCGACCGCAGCGCGTCGTCACCGAGCCCGGTCAGCTCCGTCTCGTCGAGGTAGACCTGGCCGCCGCTCGGCTCGGTTAGCCGGTTGACACACCGGATGAACGTCGACTTGCCGGCCCCGCTGGGGCCGATCATCGCGACGGTCTCGCTGCCCTCGACCGACATCGTGACGCCCTGTAGCGCCTCGTCGCCGGTGGGGTACGTCTTCCGGAGGTCGGTGACTCGCAGCATCTACGACCCGAGCGCGCTCCGCTCGTACTCGACGCCGTTGTACCGCTGGATGATCATGATGTCCTTCCAGACCGTCCTGTAGTCGATCGGGACGAACTTGTTGTACCCCGTCCGCTCCTGGTAGGCCGTCCCCGAGAAGTCGGACTCGAGGTACGCGCGCTCGATTCCCTCCTGGATCTCCGGCTTGAGGTTGTAGCGGTACGCGACGGGGCCGCTCGGGAACGGCGCCGACGCCCACACCACTTTGAAGTCGTCGAAGCTGAGGTCGCTCTGGGCCTCGACGGTGTCGACCATACACGTCGAACAGATCGGGCCGGCGTCGTAGTCGCCGGCGGCGATGCCGCGCGTGGTGTTGCCGTGGCCGCCCGAGAAGTTGACCTCGTAGTCCTCTTCGGCGGTCACGTCGAAGTACTGGTCGAAGAGGGCCGAGGGGGCCTGGTGCCCGGAGTTCGAGGCGGGCTCGGAGTGGCCGATTTTCACGTCGTCGCGGGCGAAGTCCTCGACGCTCTGGATGTCGTCGGCGTCGGCGCGGGTGGTGGCGAACAACCGGTAGCCGAACTCCTCCTCGGGGGTGAGCCCGACCGCGAACGGGACCGCGCCGCCGAGGTTGACCGCGAACGCGGTCGTGCCGGTCGAGAAGTTCGCGATGTGGGCGCGCTCCGAGCGCATCGCCTCGACTGACGCCGCGTAACTGTCGACCTTGCTGAACTCGACCGGCTTGCCGGTCTCCTCCTCGATGCGGTCGAAGACCGCCTGGAAGTCCTCCTCGAACCGCCCCTGGACGTCCTCGCTCGGGCTCTCGGTGAACACCAGCGTGTCGGGGTCGAGGAGTTCGCTCTCGTCGTCGGGCGTCTCGCGCACGGGTTCCCCGTGCGGCACCTCCTCGACCTCCCGGTTCCGCATGTTCTCGAGGTCGGTCGTCGACCCGCGCTGGTAGCCCGCGTCGACCAGCGCCGTCGACAGGTAGTTGTGCTCGTCCCAGGCCGGTTCCGCGGGGTCGAACTCGCTCGCGTCGGCCAGCATCGGGTCGCCGGACTCGCCGTCGCCCCCGTCGCTCCCGTCGCTCCCGTCGCCTCCGCTGCCACTCGAACCGCCGCCGCTCCCGTCGGCGCCGTCCGAGCCGTCGCCGCCCGAACTCGACGCGCCGGAGCAGCCCGCCAGACCGCTCAGCGCGGCCGCGCCGCCCGCGATGAGGAACTTCCGCCGCGAGTTCGATTCCCGTCGTCCGTCGGTGTCGTCCACCATTACGGCTCGAACAGGCGTCCTAGCGGGTAAGAAGGCTGCTATGAGCCGAATGTGGTAGTTCAGGCCGCTCCGATCCGGTGAGTACCGCCGTTTCTGTTATTGAGTCGAGGTGTTCGGCGCGGAGCGCTATATAGGGCTATCGAAACCGCTCCGAGGGGGCCCGGCTACTCGAACCGCTTCCGCACGCTCTCGGCGTGCGCCTCCAGCCCTTCGGCGTCGGCGAGCGTCGTGACCGTCTCCGAGAGGTCGTCGAGGGCGTCGCGGTCGAGCCGCTGGACGGTCGAGGACCGCAGGAAGGTGTCGACGGAGAGTCCGCCGTACCGCTTCGCGCCGCCGTTCGTCGGCAGCACGTGGTTCGTCCCGGCCGCGTAGTCCCCGGCCGCGACGGGGGAGTACGGGCCGAGGAAGACGGAGCCGGCGTTGGTGATCCGGTCCAAGAGCGCCTCGTCGTCGTCCGCCACGATCGAGAGGTGCTCGGCGGCGTACTCCTCGGCGAAGAGGACCGCCTCGGGCATCGAGCGCGCGCGGAGGACGCCGGAGGCCGCGTTGTCGAGGGCGGCCCGGACCGTCTCCTCGCGGTCGCGCTCGGCCGCCTGCGCGTCGACCGCGTCGGCGACGGCCTCGGCGAGGGCGGCGTCGTCGGTGACCGCGACGACGGAGGCGTTGGGGTCGTGTTCGGCCTGCGCGACGAGGTCGGCCGCGACGAGGTCGGGGTCGGCCGTCCCGTCGGCGAGGACGAGCACCTCGCTCGGGCCGGCGAGGAAGTCGATCTGCACGTCGCCCTGAACGATCGACTTGGCGGCGGTGACCCACTTGTTCCCCGGCCCGACGACCTTCTGGACCCGCGTCACCGTCTCCGTCCCGTACGCGAGCGCGCCGATCGCCTGCGCGCCGCCGACCTGGTACACCGCGTCGGCGCCGGCCTCGTGGATGGCCGCGAGGGTGACGGGGTTGAGCTCGTCGGCCGGCGGCGTCGCGACCGCGACGTGGTCGACGCCGGCGACGACCGCCGGGATGATCCCCATCAGCGCGCTGGAGGGGTACGCGGCCGCGCCGCCGGGCACGTACACGCCGACGCGGTCGATCGGGCGGAAGCGCCGGCCGAGCTCGCGGCCGCCGAAGTCGTCGCGCCAGTCCTCCGGGTGCTGCCGCTCGTGGAACGCGCGGACGTTCGCGGCCGCCTCCCGGACCGCGTCGAGGACCGGGTCGCCCGCGTCGGCCAGCTCCTCGTGCGCCCGCGCCGCGTCGTCGGTGACGTCGATGTTCCCGACGGCGACGCCGTCGAACTCCTCCGCGAACTCGCGGACCGCGACGTCGCCCTCCTCGCGGACCCGCCCGACGATCTCTCGCACGTCTTCGCGGACCCCCTCGACGCCGGCGTCGCGCTCGAAGAAGGCGCGCCGCTCGGCCGGCGAGAGGTCCGCGACGGTTCGTACGTCCATACCGGTCGTCGGGGACGGCGGGGCAAGGGCGTTCCGACTCACCCCAGCCGCCGGATCCCGGTCACGTCGAGGACGGCGAGGACGAGGAGGGCGGCCAGGAGCGCGGCCGCCGCGAAGAGGACCGGGGCCGACACCGCGACCGCGACCTCGTAGGGCGCGACCAGCCGCGTCGTCCCGCGGAGGAGGAAGGAGACGAACACGAGGCCGAACGCGGCGAACGCGAGCGAGACGAACCGGGAGCGGTCCATGCGGGCCGCTCAGTCCGTCTGCGGGACGCCCGCGCCGTGGGGACCGTGCCCGTGGGACTCGCGGGCGGGGTCGAAGTCGGTACACATGTCGTAGAACACCGCTTCCGGGTCGCGGTTCCACTGCCACTTCCAGCGCGTGCGGACGAGCAGCGACAGCTTCCGGGTGAGCGACAGCTCCGGGGTGGCCGAGACGGTGTCGTAGCCGCGGTTCCGGATGAGCCGGTGGTGGTCGACGTACAGCACCGCCGCGAGCAGCACCGCCAGCTGGCAGTCCTCGGGGAGGTACTTGATCCCCGCGACGCCCTCCTCGTAGAGCCGCTCGGTGCGGGCCATCTCCTCCCGGATCGCGGCCGCGACGTCCTCGTCGAACTCTAAGTCGAGGATCTGCTGTTCGCTCACGCCGTGGCGGCGGAGCGTCTCTAAGGGGAGGTAGATGCGGTCGCGCTCGACCACGTCCTCGCGGACGTCGCGGAGGAAGTTCGTCATCTGGAAGGCCTCTCCGAGCTTCGTCGCGTGCGGGAGCGCCTCGGCCTCCTCCTCCGGGTCGAGGTCCATGATCGCCGTCATCATCCGACCGACGGCGGCCGCGGAGCCGTCCATGTACGCTTCCAGGTCGGCGTACGTCTCGTAGCGGTCGGTGTCGATGTCGCTCTCCATCGCGTCCACGAACGAGTGGACGTCTTCGTCGGGGATGTCGTTGCGCTCGACCACCTCGGCGAACGCCTCCAACACCGGGTCGTCCGTCGGCTCCTCGCCGAGCGCGGCCGCTCGGAGGCGGTCGAGTTCGGCCCGCTGTTCGGCGGGCGGTCCGGTGTCCTCGGCGTCGACGACCTCGTCGGCGATGCGGAAGAACCCGTACAGCACGTACGTCGGGTGGCGGATCCGCTGGGGCAGTAGCCGGGTGGCGACGTGGAACGTCTTCCCGGTGCGGCGCTGGATCCGCTTGCTCCGGGCAACCTGTGTTTGCTCTACCATGCTGACCCCGAGCGGTCGGCAAGGAGGGTCGCGTACGGGTCGCCCATCATAAGTGGAAATTCGGCCTCCAAGAACATAACAGTTCGCACGACACAGTTTGGATCCCGGGTACCCCCGTCGCGTCCGTCGATCGAACCGGCGCGCGGGGCGGCGAGAGCTCAGTAGAAGGTGTCGCTACAGTCGTAGACGACGCCGTGAGCCGGGCAGACGTACTTACAGTGTCGGTGGTACATCGGCGTCTCGCAGACCGGACACGGGCGGCCGCCGTCGTTCGCCGGGTCGTCGCTCACGACGGAAATACGTGGGCGAGGGACAAAACGCTACCCCACCGGACCCTCGGCGCCCGGCGGGCCGTGGAGGCCCGGCAGTCGCGGCGCCCGGCGGGCCGCGGCGCGGTCGCGACCGCGCCGAACCTGACTGGTCAGTCGTCGGCCAGTCGCTCGTACACCGACCGGGCGACCGACTCCTGTCCGAACGGGAGCGTCAGCACGCCTCCCCACTCGGAGCCCGTGAGCGCGTCGACCGTCTCCCGGTCGAGTTCGACGCGCCGCACCTCGGTCCCGTCGAGCGTCATCGACACCACGAACGCGGCCGGGTCGTCGGTCGCGCCGGCCTCATCGAGTCGGGTCCGGAACGCGTCGACGCCCGCCTCGGAGAGCACGACCTGCACGAGGAACTCCCCGTCCTTCGCGAAGACGCCCTTGACCACGTCGAGGTCGGTCGCCCCGAACAGCGTCGCGTCGGTGCCGTCGCCGCCGGTCAGCCGCGCTTCGAACGGCGCCTCGGGATCGACGGCGGCCGACTGCGGCGCCGTCTCCTCGTCCGTCCCGTCGCCCGTCGCCGCCGGGCCGTCGCCGCCGATACCGCCGAGGCCGTCGACCGCCGCGCCGTCGGTCACCGTCGCCGCGCCCGCGAAGCCGACGGCGCCGACCGCGCAGACCGCGCCGAGGCCCCCGAGCACGCCCCGTCGAGAGATGTCCATGCCTCCCGGTTCCGGCCGGCGGTGAAAAGCGTTACACGCCGATTTCCGCGCGCGATAATTGCGGAGATCCGGAACGTTCGCCGGTCGGCGTCCGCGACCGCGGAGGCGTCGGTCCGACCGCGGCCGCGAGGACGCCGGCCCGGCGCCCGGGACTACGCGAACGCGACCGCGTCGCGGGTCGTCGTCTCGCCGAACAGCCAGTCGGCGTGGTCGACGGCGTACTCCCGGTGCTCCTCGGTGATGTACCCGAGCGCGTCCTCGACCACGACCGGGCGGTAGTCCCGGAGCCCCGCGCTGCCGGCGGTGTGGAGGACGCAGACGTTCGCGAGCGTGCCGCAGATCAGCAGGTCGTCGACGCCGTGCGCGTCGAGGTGTCCCTCCAAGTCGGTCCGGTAGAAGGCGTCGTAGGTGTGCTTCTCGACGACGTGGTCCCCGTCGCGCACGTCGAGGTCGTCGACGAGTTCGGCGTCCCACGACCCCTCGACGACGTGTTCGCCCCACCGGTCGAACTCGTCGTAGTAGTGGGTCTCGTCGAACTGCTCGGGCGGGTGGACGTCGCGGGTGTAGACGACGGACGCGCCGGCCTCCCGGGCGCGGTCCACGAGCGCCGTCACCGGCTCGATCGCGGCCTCGCTCGGCTCGGCGTAGAGGCTCCCGTCGGGGTGACAGAACCCGTTTTGCATGTCCACGACGACCACCGCGGTTGCTGTCGGATCGAACGCCATACCGCCGGTTACCGCGCACGGGACAAAAACCGTCGTCCCGCTCGCGGCCGCCGGTTCGTCCCGACGACGGCGGGAACGCCGCGCCGGGGCGTCGGCGGGCCGCCGCCTGCGGAAAAATCCGCCGGCCGCGGCGCCGAAGGAACCGACAAACTACTTACCGGGGCGTCCGATACAGTTCGTATGCGACGGGTTCTCACCCTCTCGACCGCGGCCGCCGCCGTCGCCGCGGTCGCCGTCCTCTGTGTCGCGTTCACCGCCGGCGTCGCCGCCGCTCCCGACGCCGGCGCGGTCCCCGCCGCGTCTGGCACCGGGCCGACGGCGCCGGGCGGGGTGCCCTCCGCGTCCGCCGACGAGTGCAGTCCCGGCGACGGCCCCGACCTGGTGGGCTGCTGGAACGGGACCCACTACGAGGAGTCCGTCGACTTCGCGGAGACGGACGGGCTCAACGAGTCCCAGCTGTCGGCGCTGACCGACCTCACGATGGCCCGGGTCGAACACGTCCGGCAGCGCCCGTTCAGGGAGGACGTGCCGGTCGAGACGGTCACTCGGAGCGAGTACGCCAACGACACCGCGAGCGGCAACGGCTCCGAGGCGTTCCGGCGCTGGAACGACCAGGTGTGGGAGGCGCTGTTCGTCGTCGGCGACGACACGAACGCCAACGACGAGATCGACTCGGTGTTCGGCGGCGCGGTCTCCGGCTTCTACTCGCCATCGCAGGACCGGATCGTCATCGTCGTCCCCGACGGCGAGTCGCCCGACATCGACCCCTCGACGCTCGCGCACGAGCTGCTCCACGCGATGCAAGACCAGTATCACGACCTCACCGACCCGCGCTACGTCGGCGCGACGCAGGACGGCGACCTCGCGGTCGACGGGATCGTCGAGGGGGAGGCGGTCCACGTCGAGGAGCGGTACGCCGCCCGCTGCGCCGACAACTGGACCTGCGCCGAGCCGCCCGAGAGCGACGGCGGCGGGGGCGGCGGCGCCGAGTTCAACTTCGGCATCCTCCAGACCGTCCTCCAGCCGTACGGGGACGGCGCGCTGTACGTCCGCGAACTCCGCGACGAGGGCGGGTGGGCGGCCGTCAACGCGACGATGAACGACCCGCCGGCGTCGACGGCGGAGGTCATCCACCGCGACCCCGGCTACGAGGAGGGGAACGTCACGTTCGACGACGCCGCGACCGGCGGGTGGGAGACCTACCCGGACCAGGGCGTCGAGGGCGCGGAGACGGCGGGCGAGGCGTCGATGTTCGTCATGTTCTGGTACCAGAGCTTAGAGTACCGGCACGCCGTGTTAGCGCCCGACGCGACCGTCCGACAGAACGTCCAGATCCACCTCGACACGGAGGCCCAACTCGAGTCGCGGGCGGTGTACAACTACGCCCACCCCGTGACGGACGGCTGGGCCGACGACGAGCTGTACCCCTACCGGAACGGCGACCGGGACGGCTACGTCTGGGCGACCGAGTGGCAGACCGCCGACGACGCGGAGGCGTTCCGCGACGCCTACGTGCGGATGCTGACCGCCCACGGCGAGCGCGACTACGCGGCCGGGACCGTGTACGAGATCGGCTCGGAGAGCGACTTCCCGGGCGCCTACGGCGTCGAGCGCGACGGGACGAGCGTGACGATAACCCACGCGCCGTCGCCGGAGGGCGTCCTCGAACTCCGGCCGGACGCCGACCTGACGCTCCCGGACGCCGACGGCACCGATGGCGCGGACGGAAGCGACGGGGACGGCGGGGACGGCACCGACGGCGACGACGGCAACAGCAGCGACGGCGACGACGGGAGCGGCGACGCGGACGGCGGCGACGGCGCGGACGGAGGGGCCGGCGACACGAACGACAGCACCCCCGGCTTCGGCGTCGCGGCGGCGCTCGTCGCCCTCGCGGCCGCGCTCGGGGTGGCCGCGCGACGGTCGGCGTAGCCCGGCGCTCGCAGCGCGCCGACGAGTGCCGCGCGCCCCGGACGACCGCGCGGTCCGCGGTCGCCGCGACACGGGTGGCTTTTCGTCCCCGCGACCGAACCGTCGGGCATGAGCGAGTTCGACATCGTCGACGCGGCCGCGATCCGCGAGGGGCGCGCGACCGACGCGTACTTCGAGCGGACCGAGGCGGCGCTGGAGGCGGCCGGGCGGAACCCCCGCGTCGTCGCCGAGGTGACCGCGGACCAGTTCCCCGACGGCGAGTTCGAGCTGTTCGCCGGGCTCGGGAACGCCGTCGAACTGCTCGCCGGCCGCGACGTGGACGTCGACGCGGTCCCCGAGGGCCGGCTGTTCGACGGCGGCCCGGTGATGCGGATCGAGGGGCCGTACCTGGCGTTCGCGCGGCTGGAGACGTCGCTTCTGGGCTTCCTCTCGCACGCGTCCGGGATGGCGACGGCGGCGCTGGACTGCCGAGTCGCCGCGCCGGAGTCGTCGGTCCTCTCGTTCGGCGCGCGGCACGTCCACCCGGCGATGACCGCGGCGGTCGAGCGCTCCGCGCTGGCGGCCGGGTTCGACGGCTTCTCGCACGTCGCCGCCGGCGACCTGCTCGGGCGGGAGGCCTCGGGGACGATGCCGCACGCGCTCGCCATCTGCTTCGGGCGCGGCGAGCAGGAGGCCGCCTGGCGCGCCTACGACGAGGGCGTTCCGGCGGACGCGCCCCGGATCGCGCTGTGTGACACCTACTCCGACGAGGTCGACGAGGTCCTCCGCGCCGTGGAGACGCTGGGCGACGACCTCGACGGCGTCCGCCTCGACACGACTGGCTCCCGGCGCGGCGACTTCGGACACATCGTCCGCGAGGTGCGGTGGGAGCTCGACGCGCGCGGCCACGGCGACGTGGCGGTGTACGTCTCCGGCGGCCTCGGCCCGGCGGACCTCCGCGACCTGCGCGACGTCGTGGACGGGTTCGGCGTCGGCGGCTACGTCTCCAACGCGGACCCCGTCGACTTCGCGCTCGACCTCGTCGCCGTCGACGGCGAGCCGGCCGCCAAGCGCGGGAAGCTCTCGGGCGCGAAGGCCGTCTACCGCACCGACGACGGCGCCCACGCCGTCGGGCTGGCGGACCGCTCGGGACCGGCGGACGCCGAGGCGCTCATGGAGCCCGTGATCCGCGACGGCGAGGTGGTCGCGGGCGACGCGTTTGACCTCTCGGCGGCGGCGGAGCGGGCGCTCGCGGACGCGGCGGCCGTCGGCTACGGGACGGACTGACGCGGGCGACGAGCCTGAAAAGACGCGGGCGGGTCGCGGGCTACAGCTCCTCGACGGCGCCGCCGTCGGCGCGCTCTCGGAAGACCTGGCCCTCGATGAGCGTCACCATCGTGTCCTCATCCTGCCACGCGGTCGGCAAGAGCTTCGCCTTCCGGCAGGTGCGCGAGAGGAACTCCGCGGCCGACCAGCCGTTCTCGACGGGCACCGTCGGGTAGAGCCAGCCGTGGGCGTTGCCGCTGTCGACGGCGACCCCGTGCGTGCCGATCTCGAGGTCCTCGGCGGGGTCGTTCGTGAGGACGGTGTTCGAGACGACGAACACCGAGACGGTGATGTTGTCGAGTTCCTTCGGCTCCACCTCGGAGCCGCAGGAGTCGCCGGACGCCGCCTTGATCGCGGCCTCGACGATGGCGTGGCCCAGCTGGTCCGACGTGTCCCACGCGCCGGCACAGCCGCGGAGGCGGCCGCGGCCCCGCGTCGACTGGAGCCGAACGAAGGCGCCCGTGCGGGCGTAAAACGCCTCTCGCATGCTCCCGGGCTGTTCGCGTTGCCCGTGTCGGACGAACGACTCGACCGCCTCCCGCGCGAGTTCGACCGCTCGTGCACCGTCGTCGTACGACAGCTGAACGGTCTGAGCCTCGGACATGAGAGTCCATTACAGTGCTGACGACTTGAACGCTTCCCTTGTGGCACCGCTCTCGCGGCGCTGGCGGCGTCTCACCCGAGAGGCGCCCGACCGAACGCCTTATTCGCCGGCGGGAGAAACGGCGAACCGGACAGAGGGAGCCCGACTCCCGTGCCCTTGGCATGAGGAAAGTCCCCCCACCGGCCGGACAGGCGACCGGGCACACGCCCGGAGTCGGAGACGGCTGGCTCTGGAACAGCAACGACACCCCCCGCCCCGACCGATGAGTCGCGTGCGGTCGCCTCGGCGACCGACGGCGTTCGCGGGGTCACCCGCGAACGCGCGAACCGACCCGCAAGGGAAGGGAGTTAACCCGACGAGGGCCGACGGGCGGGAACGGATGGAACGGCGAATCCTCGCCGGTGCAAGTCCGCGCCACAAGGTAGTCCGGCCGCGGCGCGGACGCTCAGCCGAATGTCGGGACGAACCGAAGGGGGCTTACTCCCCTCAGTCCGCTCGCGCCGCGGAGCGGCGCAACCGCTCGACGCGGGACGCGTCGACGCGGAGGCCCGGTGGCGCGCCGTCCTCACTCCAGTATCTTTTCTACCAGTTTTATTACAACATTCACAGCCACGACGAGGCCGACCGTCAGCACGATTCCGAGGACGCTCGTCGCGCCGGTCCGAAGGAGGACGCCGATCGAGTGGCCTGCGATCAGGGGACCCATAACCACGATGTGGATACCAGTCCCGAATAAAGAATTTTGGTGTCACGTCGCCGGCACCGACCGGTCCGTGCCGCGTCGGGCGGTCGGCTCGTCGCGATGAGGCGGACGGTATCGGAGTCCCGCCGCGGGATCGCCGTCGTCGGACTACGCTCCGGACGCGGCCTCGGTTCGGGGCTTCGACCGGGCGGAAGCTCGGACGGTTCGCCCGTAATTCACGCCGTCTCCATCTCCTTTTCCAGCTCGCGGAGCTTCTCGATGCGGTTCTCCGTCGAGGGGTGCGTGGAGGCGATCTTCCCGACGAAGCCGGCCTTGATCGGGATGATGAAGAACGCGTTCATCTCCGCCTCCTCGCGGAGGTCCTCCTTGGGCACCTTGTCCATCCGGCCGTCGATGGTCATCAGCGCGGAGGCGAGCGCGCCGGGCTTCCCGGTGATGAGCGCCGCGCCGCGGTCGGCGGAGTACTCGCGGTAGCGCGAGAGCGCGCGGATGAGCAGGAACGAGACCACCCACACCAGAAGCGACACGAGGATCGCGACGATGACGGGCGCGCCCTGCCGGTTGTCGCCGCTGAACAGCCAGCCCCACCGCACGATGAAGAAGGCGATGGTGGAGAGGAACGACGCGATGGTCATGACCATCACGTCGCGGTTCTTCACGTGGGCGAGCTCGTGGGCGAGCACGCCGTCCAGCTCGTCCTCGTCGAGGCTCTCCAAGAGCCCGGTCGTCACCGCGACGGTCGCGTTCTTCTTGTTCCGGCCGGTCGCGAAGGCGTTCGGAACGCGGGTGTTCGCGACCGCGACCGTCGGCTTCGGGAGGTCGGCCTGCTGGCTCAGCCGCTCGATCCGCCGGTGGAGGTCGGGGTACTCGTCGGGGTCGACCTCGCGGGCGCCCATGCTCTTCAGCGCGAGCTTGTCGCTGAAGAAGTACTGCGCCAGCGAGAACCCGCCGAGCATGATCAACGGGAACAGGAAGTCGCCGAAGTACACCGTCAGGGCTCCGACGAACACGACGTAGAGGGCGAACAGGAGGAACATCGTGAACGCCATCCGTCCACGCAACCCCCAGTCTGTCTTCCAATCCATGCGCGTAGGTTACCGTTCTGCGCGTTAAAGGTTGCCGGAGCGGGAAGCCGCGGTTGCCGACCGGCGCTCCGGACCGGGGGCGCCGTCGCCGGGAAGTCGTCGAGCAACGCGCTTTTGCCGTCGCTTCGCGAGGCGTTCGCATGGACACGGTCCTCGTCACCGGCGGCCGCGGCGCCTCCGGGCGCTGGGTCGCCGACCGGCTCGCCGGCGACTACGACGTCGTCGTCGTCGACTACGACCACCCCGGGCTCGGCGTCGATCCGGCTCCGAACGTCTCGTTCCGCGCGGCCGACCTCGCCGAGCGCGACCAGGCGCTCGACGTCGTCGCCGCCGTCGACCCCGACGCGGTCGTCCACTGGGCGGCGATCCCGGTGGCGGGCACCCACCCCGAGGGGCGGGTGTTCAAGACGAACGCGCTCGCCGCGAAACACGTCTGCGACGCCGCGGGCCGCGCCGACGCCCCGGTCGTCCAGGCCTCCAGCGACGGCGCCTACGGCTTCTTCTTCGCCGATCCCACGCCGTTCCCGGACGAGTTGCCGGTCACCGAGGCCCACCCGCTCCGCCCGGAGGACCCCTACGGGCTCTCGAAGGTGACCGCGGAGGCGGCCGCCGGCGCGGCCGCGCGCCGTCACGACGTTCCCGCCGTCTCCGTCCGCCCGTCGTGGATCCAGTACCCCGGCGACTACGCCTGCCGCGCCGACGAGTACGTGGGCGACCTCGACGCGGGCGCCGGCAACTTCTGGTCGTACGTCGACGTCCGCGACGTCGCCGACCTCGTCGCGGCCGCGCTCGCGGACCTCCTCGGGGACGACCCGGCGGTCGACCCCGGGACCCACGAGGCGGTCAACTGCGTGGCGGCCGACAACGCGCTCGGCCGTCCCCTCCTCGACCTGTTGCGCGAGTCCTACGGCGAGGTTCCGGACGACTGCGCGGTCGACGCGGACGCGCTGGCCGAGGGCGACGACCGCGGCGCCTACGCCATCGAGAAGGCGTCTCGGCTGTTCGGGTGGACGCCGTCGCGCTCGTGGCGCGACGCGGCCGACGCGGCGGTCGCCGGGCCGACGCTGTTCGAGGAGTGAGCGGACCCGAGAGAGGAACCCCGTCCGCGGTCAGATCGACAGGATCGCGTTGACGAGCGTCCGCGTCGCGATGGCGGTGCCCGCGCCGAGCCACGTGAGGAGGACGAAGTGGATGTAGCCGTTCGCGGGGTTGCCGCCGTCGATCCGGCGGATCATCTGCGAGGAGAGCGCGGCGTTGAACAACACGACGGTGAGGAGGAGGTACTCGATGAGCGGGATGTCGTAGGCGCCGGGGTAGACGATCTGCCCGATGTCCATCTGGTCGAGCCCGAAGTCGGCGGTGAGGTCGGCCAAGATGGCGACGATCTCCAGCCCGATGAAGAAGGCGAACGTCGCGGCCGCGGTGATCCCGTACAGCAGCCCGATGAACGTCATCGCCGCCTGCCGGCGCTGCTCGCGCAGCTGGTTGACGGCGTTCATGTTCTTCGATATCAGCTCGCCGAGCAGCTTCGGGTCCCCGCCCATCCGCCGGCCGACGAGATACATCTCGGAGAACTTCTGGATGAGGTACGAGCGCGTGTCGCGCGTGAACGCCCGCCAGGCGCCCTCGGTGCTGATCCGCATGTTGAGCCGGCGGTAGAGCCGCTCGATGGCCTCGGAGAGCTCGCCGAAGTTCTTGTCGCGCAGCGTCGTCAGCACGTCGGTGGTCGTGGACTGCTTCGCGCTCTCGGTCGCGCCCAGCGCGCGCACGAACGAGGGGAACTCGCCGTCGCGGGCGGTGATCGCCCGTTCCTCCTGCCGGAGGACGACGCCGGTGATGATCAGCGGCGAGATGGGAACCGCGAGGTACAGGGGCAGCCGGACGTCGTCGAGGAAAAAGAGGAGGCCGGGGAGCCCGGGGCCGTACCCGAACATCCCGGCGGCCGTGATCCCGATGAGCAGGAACGAGAGCCCGCCGCCGCCGATCAGCGAGGCCCACAGCTTCAGGTCGCCGGGGGCCCGCTCGTCCGGGTGGTACCAGATCGGGTCGTACGGCGACGTCGCGCGGATCATCGCGTAGAATCCGAGCTGGACGAAGACGAAGAGGACGATGACGGCCGCCACGGTCGCGGTCGGGTCGTTGCCGGTGAGGATCGGGAGGACGACGGCGAACACCAGCGCGAACGTCATCGAGAGGATCATCGACATGTACAGGTCCTTCATGACCTCCAGGTTCGAGAGCGCGGACTCGTAGCGGGTCTCGTACTGCGCGAGCATGACGTCCTGCTCGGAGACGAGGAACTCCTCTAACGACTGGCCCGCGCCCATCGTGTAGCCGAGGCGGTCGAAGAAGTCGGCCATCGCGTCGGAGGGGACCTCCTGCGCGCGGCGGCGACAGGCGTCGTCGAGGCTCTGGTTCCACGTGTCGACGAGGTGGACGACGCGGCCGATCTCCTCGGCGGCGACGCCGTACTCCTCCTCTTGCGCCAGCGTCCGGAACACCTCCATCCGGTCGATGTTCGTCGTCGACAGCACCGTCATGTGCGTCATCACGAGGTGTAGCTGGTTGTCGATCTTCGTCTCCAGGCTGGAGAGGTAGATCTTCGGGTAGATGACGGCCGCGAACAGGACGAGCCCGCCGAACATCGGGATCGGGACGCGGGCGGCGAGGGGGAGCGGCAGTGCGACGAGGCCGACGACGCTGCCGACGAACACGAACACGGCCGGCACCAGCACGAGGCCGACGTACTTCCCCTTGGAGATGTCGAGCTGCTCGTACGACTCCATGACCTCGGAGGTCAGCCTGGCGGCCGTCGCGAGCCCGTCGCCCATCTGCTTGACCGCCATCGTCAGGGTGCCTCCGTCGTCGCGGTGGGTGATTCGCCGGGCATCGTCACATCGTGTTGCGGTGCATGTCGAAGGGGAGCCCCTCGACGCCGTCGCGCTGGAACGAGTTGATCGCGTCGTTGACCTCGTGGTAGCCTAAGATTCCCTCCTGGATCATCCGCTCGATCAGCTCCGCGCGGAAGTCGAGGTCGTCGTAGATGTCGCGGGTGTCGGCGTAGCCCAGGAGCGTCGCGATCTGCTCTTCGAGCACGTAGGAGTTGTTCATCCCCTGGAAGACGATCTCGTCTTCGACGGGGTCCCAGCTGAACACCTCGCGGGTGACGACCCCCTCCATCTCCTTGGAGTACCCCTCGATCTCCTGGACGCTCGTCACGCGGCGCAGGACCTGGTCGCCCTGCTTCACGCGGTTCTGGAACAGCGCCACGTCGGCGTTGTCCATGAACGTCTCCGGGACGTTGATCGGCTCGGAGGTGAACCGCTGGATCATCGAGACGATGTCGGACGCGTGGAACGTCAGCATGACCGGGTGGCCGGTCTGGGCCGCCTGGAACGCCATGCGCCCCTCGGCGCCGCGGACCTCGCCCACGATGATGTAGTCGGGGCGCGACCGCAGCGCGGCGGCGACCAGGTCGAACATGTCCACGTCGGAGGAGCCCTCGCCGCCGCCCTCGCGGGTCAGCAGCTGCTGCCAGGTGTTGTGCGGCGGGATGACCTCCGCGGTGTCCTCCGCGGTGTATATCTTCGAGTCGTCGGGGATGTACGAGAGGATGGCGTTCAGCGTCGTCGTCTTCCCGGAGGCCGTCTCCCCGACCACGAAGACCGTCTGCTCGTTCTCCAGGCAGAGCCAGAGGTACGCCGCCAGCTCCGGCGAGAGCGTCCCCCAGTTGGTGATCTGGTTGATCGACAGCGGCACCTCCTCGCCCTGGCGGATGGTGAGCGAGGAGCCCTTCAGCGACACGTCGTCGGAGTAGATGATGTTGATACGCGACCCGTCCGGCAGCGTGGAGTCGACGATGGGATCGGAGTCGGACAGCGGGTCGCCGATCCGCTCGCCCATGTTGCGCAGCCAGCTGTCGAACTCCTGGGGCGTGCCGAAGTCGACGGTCGTCTCCAGCATGCCGAAGGTGCCGTGGTCGACGTGGCACTCCTTGGGGCCGATGACGTGAATGTCCTCGTTGGCCGGGTCGCGCATCACCGGTTCCAGCGGCCCGAGCCCGACGATGTCGCGGTTGAGCCGGTACCGGATGTTCTCGTAGGTCTCCTCGGTGACGGACAGCTTCCCGAAGTTCTTGACCTTCGAGAGGCCCTTCTGTAACCCCGACGAGGTGTCGTCGACGTGGGTGACCTCCTCTAACAGCTCCTCGATGAGGTCGTCGTACTCGGCCTCGTTCTCCGGCGCGCTGTGCTGGCCGCTCACGGTCAGCAGCCGGTTTTTCACCTCGTTGAGGATCTCCGCCTGCGGGCCCGACACCTCGGGCTCGATGGCGTAGTACTTCGTGTCCTGCCCGAGGTCGCCGTAGATGTGGCTGTAGATGGGGCCGCCGACCGGATAGATGACGTTCGGCCGCGGGGACTCGTACTCGTCTTTCGGCTCCTCGATGAACTGCGGGAACTCCCCGGTGATCTGTTTGAACTCGCGGAGGTGTTCCCGGAGGTGGGGGCGGCGCATGGCCGCCTTTCGGAGCTCTTCGGACGGTTGGGCGGTGCCGTGTTCGGTCATGTCTTGGGCCGGGTCGGGGTGGTCGCGGTCCGCGCGCGCGGACCGGCTGTGCGTCGACGGGTCATGGTGTTAGGCGACGCTGCGGCTCTCAATGACGATTCCGGTTCCGGAACGCACCGAGAACCCGATCGTGTCGCCGACCTGTTCGCCCATGCCCGCGAACCGCTTGACGTTGATCTGCCGGCGGATGTCGTTGCCGACCTCGATCATCTCCAGTTCGAGGAACACGTCGGCGATGGACCGGAACGGACCGATCGCGTCGTCGTCGACCGCCGATGGGTCGACGGTGAGCACGACGACCTTCCCCTGCGAGATGATCTCGCGGAAGAAGGAGATGATCTCCAGGGCGGCCTGCCGCTCCTCGTTCTTCCGGACCAGCGCCTCGAAGGTGGGGTCGTTCCGGAAGATGGCGTCGAACGTGTCGAGGAAGACGACGTCGGAGTTCCACATCGCCTCGGCGTTCATCAGGCGCTTGAGCAGCTCCTTGCGCTCGCCGTCGCCGTCGGAGAACGCGCCGCCGGAGTCGAAGTCGGCGTGGAGGAAGAGCAGCTCCTCCTGGAGCAGCGGCTTCACCATGTCGTACTCCAGCGAGTGCATCTGGTCGATGAACCCGCGGACGGTGAGCTCAGTCGACATCATCGTGACGGACGCGCCCTCCTGGACGAGGCCGTAGGCGAACCGCTGGGAAATGGCGCTTTTCCCGGCCCCGTAGTCGCCCTCCATGAGCACGATGCTCCCGCGGGGGATGCCGCCGCCGAGCTCCTTGTTGAGCCGGTCGCGGTCGCCGAGGCCCAGGGAGAGGAGGTTGTCGTGGGGCATCAGTTACCCCCCTCCACGCGGAACTGGAACAGCTCCTCGTCGCCGTTCACCGAGAGGAACACCCGGTGGTCGCCGTCGGCGAGCCCGTCGGAGCCGTCGATCCGGTTGGCGTCGATCGTGAGCCGGAGCACGTCGCCGCGGCTCCACGCGTTCGCGCCGTCCGCGGAGACGAGCTCCCCGGAGGTCGCGTCCGGCCGGACGTACGCGCCGTCGAAGACGACGTCGAGGTCGGAGCCGTCGGGCGCCAACCGATACGTGCCGGTGTTCTTTATCAACAGCGTGACGTTCTGGTCGCCGCTCGCGTTGTACACCCCCGCGCTGGGGTCAGAGATGATCGTCACGTCTGTCCGGAGCTGCTCGGTCGCGTCGAGGCCGGCGTCGTCGACGGCCGCGCTCACCCGGTCGACGCCGGTGGTGATGGTGCCGACGACGCCGGCGGCGATCACCAAGCTGGCGATGAACAGGATGAGGTGCGAGACGGGGACGCTGGCCATCTACGCGCTCACCTCCGTCACGGTCGCGGCGTCGCGGACGCCGGACTCGACGACCAGGACGACGCGCGTGCCCTCCCCGATCGTCGTGGCCGTGTCGCCCTGCGCGACCCGCACGGTGAGCGTCTCGTCGCCGAGCCAGAGCTCCGTGTCGCCGTCGCCGTCGACCGTCGTGGTGGCGTTCGGCCCGCCCACGTCGACGTACTCGTTGCCGACCACGAGCGTCGCGTCGCCGGCGACGAGGCCGACCGCCCCCTCGTTGGTGGCGTTGACGGTGAGGGCGTCGGTCGTCGTGTCGAACGTCGCGTTCGTCACCGCAAGCTCGGTGTTCTGCCGTTCGAGCGCGCGCTCGTTGACGCCGTGCTGGGCGTCGGAGACGCGGTCGAGCCCGTTGGCCGCCACGGGGTAAAACGTCGTGAACGCGAAGAACAGCCCCGCGACGATGATGGCCGTGGACGCGGAGACGCTAACGCCCATCTCCCCACCCTCCGTCGGCCGGATCGGCGCGGTCGGAACGGGGATTCGGGTCGTTCATCGGTCGGGTGGAACCGTTCCGCTCGCGCCGGTCGTCGCGGTGACCGTCGCGCCGGTCGGCGTCCGCTTCGGACGCCGCGTCGTCGCGGTCCGCGCCGTTCGTCCGCCGCTCGCGGTCGCCGGGCGCGTCCCGGCGACCGCCGTCCTGGTCGTTTCGCTCGGCCGCGCCCCGGTCGGGCCGCGCGTCGCGGCCGTTGCGTCCGCCCCGGTCTGAACTCGCCCGCCCGCCGCGACGGCCGCCGCGGGGCGCGTTGACCGGCCCGCCGCCGACCATCGAGCCGCCGGCGAGGTCGTCCCAGCGGTCCAGGAGGACGGTGTGGCTGCTCGTGCCGTTGAGCTGGGTCACGTACCGGAGGCTGCGGGTGTGGTGCTCGCGGACCAGCCGGTCCGTGCCCAGCCGGTCGACGAGGTTACGGTCGATGGTGCCGAACCCGGAGAGGAAGTCGCGGAGCCGCGCCGCGGCGTCGGGGCCGATCCACTCGATCCGCTCGTAGTAGTTGATGGCGCGCACCGCGTCGGTGACGTCGCTCTCGGAGACGAGGAACTCCAGCCACTCCATCACGAGGAGGTCGCCGACGTAGTCGCCGGGAAGCTCCGTGAGGTACGGCTTGCCGCGGCCGCCGCTCCCCGAGAGGTCGTCCTCGCCGACGTACTCGAAGCCGCCGGTCGCCTCGGCCGGATCGCCGCCGGGCTGACGGTCGGCGGGCTCCGAGTCGGCCGCATCCGCCGGTTCGTCGAAGTCGACGCCGTCGTCCTCGAGGTCGCCGCCGAGGTCGTCGTCGAACCCGTCGTCGGCGTCGTCGAACGAGTCGGTGTCGTCGTCGGGGTCGTCGAACGGGTCGTCGTCCGCGCCGTCGCCGTCCTCTTCGGCCCAGTCGGCCTCCCCGGAGTCGTACTCTTCTTTCAGTTCGCTGAAACTCTTTCCGTCTTCGTTCATATCGTCTCCGTCGTCCGCCGTTTCGGTCTCGGACGCGGCGTCGTCCGTGCTGTCGTCGTCCAGTTCGTCGAACTCCTCGTCGAAGTCGTCGAAGCCGTCGTCGCCGTCGAGGTCGTCGAACTCCTCGTCGTCGCCGTCGTCGTCGAGTTCCTCGTCGAACCCGTCGGCCTCCTCCTCGTCGAGGAGGTCGTCGTCGAAGAACCCGTCCGCGTCGGCGTTCGCGACGTCCTCGTCGAGGTCCTCCTCCTCGCCGCCGTCGTCGTCGTCGAAGATGCCGAACGACCCCTCGCCGCCGCCGGCGACGCTGTCGAAGCCGCCGGAGTCGTCGACGAACGGGTTGATGCCGCGGGTGACCATCTCGTAGATGTCGAGCAGGTTGCGGACGTCCTCCTCGATGTCGTCGACGGCGTTCGAGATCTCCTCGTTCTCCGAGCGGACCGTCGAGACGGTCGAGGAGAGCGACGCGACCTCGTTTTCGAGCTCGTCGAGCCGGTTCTCCAGCTCGTCGGTGGCCGCGCCGCCGCCACCGCCGCCGTCGTCGAACCCGTCGTCCCACTCGTCCATCCCGTCGAAGTCGTCGAACCCGTCGCCGCCGCCTCCGCCGTCGCTCATGCCGCCGCCCATCCCTCCGCCGCCCATGCCGCCGCCCATGCCGCCGCCGAAGGGATCGTCGTCGCCGTCCATACCACCGGAACCGTCGTCGTCGGACCCGTCGTCGTCGAGGAACCTGTCGAGGACGCTCGCACCGACGAGCCCCAGCGTGGCGACTGCCCAGACGGCCGTTGGAGCTCCCCACACCGATAGTTCGAGGCCCATTACCGTGTACGACCCGCAGAACCCACTTCAATTCACCCCTCAAAATATCAACAATGAGAAGGCGCGCAGTACGGCGGCCGGCGACCGCTGATGGGGGAGAACGCCGAGAAATCGGTACCGGTCGGAGGCGATTCAATCCGGTGACGGCGACGAGAGGCCCCGGAGGAGCGGTCAGATGGCTCGCTCGAAGCCGTCGGCGGCCCGGATGACGAGCCGTCCGTCCGGACCGAGCCGGACCGTTCGCCCGACGGCGTCGCCGACGTCGCTGGCAACGACCGGGACGTTCGCGGCGTCGAGCACCTCGCCGACCCGCTCGACGTTCCGGGGGCCGACCGCGTCGGTGAGGTCGAGCATCTCGGCGCCGCCGGCGACGCGCGCCTTCAAGCGGCGTGGGTCGGCGCCGGCGTCGTCGAGCGCCCCGATCAGCGAGTCGATCCCGGTGTCGACGTACTTCGCCGGCCGCGAGCCCGCGGTCGACCGTCCCTCGCTCGTGGGCAGCATGGCGTGGAGGAGCCCGCGGACGCTGGCCCTCTCGTCGACGAGCGCGACCGCGACGCAGGAGCCGAGGCCGCTCGTCGTCAGGACGGCGTCGCCGTCGGTGACCGCCAGCTCACCCACGCCGACCTTGATCCGACCCGGGTCGTCGCTCGCCGCGCCGCCCGTGACGGCGACGGGCTCCGCGTCGGCGACCGTGGTCCCGACGCTCTCCGTCCGCTCCGCCGGGGCGTCCGGCCGATCGTCGGAGAGCGAGCGGGTCACGGCTCGGAGAGCCGGTCGAGCGCCCGGGCCAGTTCGCGCTCGTCGGGGAGCGCGTACACGTCGCACCGCGCCTGGACCCCCTCCGTCCGAATCGCGGTGTCGATCACGAACCCGTAGTCCTGTCGCTCGCTCAGCTTGGCGACGAGCGGGCTGATCGTCGACGCGCCGATGTCGTGGACGAACTCCGGCGGGGAGTGGGTGATCGACGTGCCGAGCACGTTCGCCCAGCCGTCGATGAAGCCGCTCGTCATCACGTTGCCGAGCTCGCAGAGCGCGTTCTGAGCCATGTCACCGAGCGGCTCGTCGGGCTCCATCGGCAGCATCGCGTCCGCGACCGCCGCCGCCGACGACTCCTCGAAGAGGATGGCGAGGTAGCCGCTCGGCTCGCCCTGGAGTTCGAACACCGTGCCCGCGTGCGGATCGGTACCGACTTCCGCGGGCACGTCGGCGAGCGGGACGAACCGGAGCCGGCTCACGTCGACGCTCGTCTCCAACCCGGTCATCATCGCGATGTTGTCGGCGGCGTTCGCCGACCCCTTCTTCGCCAGCGAGGAGAACGTCGACAGCGACTCGTACGGGACCGCCGTGCTCTCCGTCCCGCCGTTCGCCGCGCCGCCGGCGGTTGCCGCGGGCGCCGTCTTCCCGACGATGAGGTCGCGGAACGGCCCCGAGTCGGGCAGCATGTAGATCGAGAAGTCGAGGTCCGTCGTCGTCGCGTCCAGCCGGCTCTCGAAGAGGAAGACGCCGTCGCCCGCGAGCGCGCCGTCCGGCAGCACCGCCGCGCCGTCGGCCTCGAAGTACCGCGGGGGCGTCATGTCGATCGCCTTCCCGAGGTAGTTCGCCCACCCGTCGAGGAAGCCGCCGAGCGCGATGTTGCCGACCTCCGTCACCGCGCTCCGCTCCATCGACGCCCCGCCGGGGAGCAGCGAGAGCAGGGCGTCGGCGTTGACGGCGTCGAACGCGAGGACCGCCTCGCCGTCCAGCCCGCCGCGGAGCCCGACGCGCACGCCGATCGACTCCCGGCCCGCGAACGCCTCGGCGAGGTCCTCGCCGCTGGCGACGCTCGCGCCCGTGACCTCCACCGCGAGGTCGGTCCCGGTCAGGTCCGAGAGCGCGCCGGCGGCCTGTTTCGCGCCCTGCTCCGCGAGGCGGTTACAGGCGCCGAGCGCGCGGACGTCGACGCGCATTATACCGCCGAACCGATGGCGTCGAGCACGTTCGGCTTCTGGAACGGCTTCGTGATGTACCCCTCCGCGCCCGCCTTGATCGCCGCCTTCATCTTCTCCTCCTGCCCGACGCTGGTACACATGATCACCGTCGCGTCGGGGTTCTCCTCGAGGATCTCCGTCGTCGCCTCGATCCCGTCGCGGATCGGCATCACGATGTCCATCATCACGAGGTCCGGCCCGTGCTCCTCGTACATGTTCACCGCCTCCACGCCGTTCTCCGCCTCCCCGACGATCTCGAACTCGCCTTCGAGGATCTCCCGGAGGAGATTCCGCATGAACTCCGAGTCGTCGGCGATGAGTACCCGCGTAACCATTGTTGTCTGAAGCGGGGGAAGGCGAACACTTAATCGCTCCCCCGCGGTTCTCAGCGCTGAGAACGGACGTGAAACGGTCCAGGCGGCGGGCTCGTTCGGGCCGGTGGCCCGGCAGAGCGTCTCAGACCCAGTGGCCGAGGAGGTGGACCGCGCCGACGAGGACCGTGCCGCCGAGCGCCTCGCGGGTGCCGAACGGCAGCGGGAGCATGCCGACGGAGTCGGGGGCGTCCCCTGCCGGCGCGTCGCCGTCGCTCGTCTCGCCGGAGCCGCCGTCGCCGTCGGTCTCGGTGCCGTTCGAGGCGGCGTCCGAGTCCGACCCGTTCGCGGCGGTCGAGTCTCGTTCCGAGTCGCCGTCGTCGCCGCCCGCTCCAGCCTCGTCGCCGGTGCCGTCGGCCGCGCCGTCGTCGTCAGGGTCGGTGCCGTTGGCCGCGCTTCCGTCGCCCTCGTCGTCGATCGTCGTCGTCGCCGGGTCCTGCTCGACGACCAGCGTCCCGCCGTGGGTGTCGCCGTCGAGCCGGAGGGTAAACGGGTACCTGCCGGGGTCGAGGTCGGCGGGTACGGAGGCGAAGTCGTAGGTCCGGGACTCGTCCGGCGTGAGACGGACGCCCCACGAGCCGCCGAGGCTGCCGTTGTCGACGGTGAGGGCGAGCTCGCCCTCGCCGGTGAGCCCGCCCGCGTTGCGCGCGACGACCCGGAGCGCGGAGAGGTTCCCGCCCTCGGTGACCGTGACGTTGTCGGGGGCGTCGTCGATCACCAGCTCGTCCGGGTTGTCGACGTCGCTCACGACGATGACCGTCCGGCTGTCACGGAGCGTGGACCCCTCGTACAGCTCGTAGTTCAGCCGCGTGCCGGGGACGACCTCGTCGAGGTCGACGCCGACCGTGAAGTTCCCGTCAGCGATCTCCAGCGGCGACTCGGCCCGGAAGGGCGCGTCGCCGGCGTCGTTCACGAGCGTCGCGGTCATCTCCCGCCGCGGCAGCAGCGACGTGGCCCCCGTGAGCTGTCCCTCGTCCACCTCGAGGAGGAGGTCGCCGTCGTCGGTGACGTGGTCGTACCGGAGGTACCGCTCTCGGACCGTGAACGACGCCTCGGCGCGGACCGTGCTGTCTGCCGCCTCCCAGTAGGGGAACTGGGGGGCGTCGTCGGGCCCCGACGCGGACGCGAACGCGGCCGGCGGCTCCTGCCCGTCGGCGAACGCGTACCGCTCGCCCTCGGTCCCCTCCAGCGCGAACGCGACGGAGAACTCGTCGCCCGGCTCGAGCTCCTCGGGGAAGTGGTCGCCGTCGCTCGTGTCGATCACGAGGTAGAAGCGACCGGGGGCGTCGGGCGACTCCAGCTCGGCCGCGTCCGCGACGATGAGCGAGACGTCCTCCGGGTCGGCGCGCGAGAGGTCGAGCTTCGCGGGGCGTTCGTTCATCCCCGCGTTCGTCTGTCTGACCCGGAGCGACACGCCCGACTCCTTCTCCAACAGGTCGGCCAGCACGCGGTGGTCGACCGCCTCGCCGGCCTCGATCGGACCCGCGCCGCGCTCCGCGGCGAAGTGCGACAGGGCCCCCCAGATGCCGGTCGACTCGAAGCCGAGGACGATCCGGTTCCCCTTGGTCACCGCGGACCGCTCGGCCCCGTTCTCGCGGAGCACGCCGAGCGACTCCGCGTCGACGTCCTCGCCGAGCGCGTCCCGGTCGGCGGTGGTGAACACCTCGACGTCCTCGCTGAACCGCGGCTTCTCCAACACGAGGTCGGCCTGATCGGCGGCCGCGGCCGGCGTCACCACGCCGGAGTCGTCCACGATAAACGTCCCGTTGGTGATCGCGAGCCGGTAGCGCTGCGGGACGAGCGGCCGGGCGAGCCCGCCGGCGCCGGTCGCCCCCGAGAGCGCGCTCAGGTTCTCAGCGACCGTATCGCCGCTCTCGTCGACGAACTCCAGATCGCACGTCGTACCTTCCAGGCCGCAGCTCTCGACGTTGCTCGCGTCGGTGCCGATTGTTCGCGTGTTGATCGTCGTCTCACTCGTGCCAGATATCTTGACTACGTCTACGAAGCCGACCGTCTTCCCCGTGTCACTGAGCCGGTTGCCGCCGATCAGGAGGTACTCGGCTCCGTCCGGATTATCAGCGGTGTATCTGATTCGGACCGGGTCCCCTGCGACGCCGGTGTAGGTCGCCCGGGAGAACCCGCCGCTGATCTCCGGCCGGTCGGTCGGGCCGACCGGACCGGGAGCCTCGACCGCGACGGGCGCCGTCGGTTCGGCGGCGACGGACGACGCGGACGAACCGACCGCGAGGCCGGCCGCGACCGGGGCGGTCGCGAGAAGTCCGGCGAGCACGACGAGGACGGCGAGGCCGATCACGCTCGCCTGGAGCCCCGACAGGTCGGTGCCGAACGAACGGAGTCGCCGTCGCGGTCCGGAGCCGCTCGTCCGATCGCCGTCGGTCGCCGCGGGGTCCGTCGAGCGCGTGTCGGTCGTGTCATTTCGTTCTAGTGTCATGAGGGCGTGGGCAACGAGTGCGGGCCGTTGGCCGGCCCGCACCTTGTTGCCGACGACTCCGCGGGTCGCCGACTAAAGCGTACCCACCCGATTATCATTGCGTGTAACGAGATCGGGGGAAGAGAAGGGTAGACGCAGAAATCGCCCGACGTGGGCGAGGTCCTCGGTCCGAAGAATTAAGCCGGGGCGGCGCCCGATCCACGTCAAGATGCCATCGTGTCCCCGCTGTGACGCACCGATCGACGACGACGCGCGGTACTGCGCGCAGTGTGGCGCCCCGCAGACGGAGGACGCGGCGGAAGAACTCGACGAGTACGTCCAGCGACAGGCGGAGCAGGTCGCCGGCGGCAGCGGCGGCGGGAAGCCGGAGGGCGGCGGGTCGGCCGGGAGCGACGCGTTCCCCCCGATGGAAGAACTCTCGGACCGGGAACAGCTGTGGCGGCGCGGGTCGTACGTCCTCGGGTACGGGACGATCGTCGTCGCGCTCACGCGGGTCCCGGCCGCGGAGTCGTGGCCGCTGATCCTCGGCGGGATCGCGATTCTGCCGCCGATCCGGCGGCTCACCGCGGAGCCGCTCGGAAGTCCGCTGAAGCGCGAGGTGATGGCGGGGGCCTACGCGGTGTTCGCGCTGATCGGGATCGCGCTGTTCGTGCTGCTAGGGTGACGGTCGGTAACGAGATCGCGCGCTGTTTCACAACGCACGGAGATATCCTGGGAGGTGTTGGTTACTAGAGACGCCGAGCCGCGAGCGAGAGCGCCGCCGCCGTGAAACGATCGGGCACATGGATCTAGTCCTTTCAGCCGAATAGACGCCGAATCAGCCGACTGTTCCCCGAGTGACACCCGTTTGCCCCGCCGCAGTGGATCCGTGTTCGAACGTGTGTCACGACGCGACAACGCCGCCCCGAAACCGGACCCGAACGAGCGGGAGTGAGCACAGTTCGGTCGAATCAGGCCCTCATAACCGAAAACGTGGGAGAATTCATAATCTGCAACGACGGAGAGAGACACGCCACGCACAGGTAAATATATACCATGATTGAATTATTGAATCCGTTCTGTCGGATCACCCCGGGAACACCCGGGGTGTTCGAACGGATCCGCGATTTTCTCGCTATGATATATCCGGCGCTCACAGCAGGGAGACGACCCGCTCCGGGCTGGAACGTCAACTGCCGGATCCCACAGCCGGCGAGCGGTTTCCGGCACCGTGACGGCTGCGATCACCCGGGCAGGAGGTTTCGCCGACACCGCAGTGACGGTCTCTGACCCAGCGAGCAGGTATGACACCCGTTTGTCTGCGTGTGACTGCGGCGGGGATCGGTCGGTGTAACGTCCCGGAATAAGTCTGTTTGAGCGGGTCTGGCGGGAGATTCCGTTGTGTGATCGCTGTCAACTCGGCGGGAGTCCGCGATAGACCGGAGAGCGATCCAGGAGGTTTGTTGTGGGCCTCACTCGAGTCGGAAACCGCCCTCCTCCTCGGCGGCGCGCACCAGGTCGCCGATGCTGTCGCTCGCCGTGAGGCCCTGACTCGCCGCGAACCGCTTTATCATCACCGGCGGGATGTCGACGGTCGTCTCGGAGGCCGCGAGCAGTAGTCCGATCGCCTCCGGCGTCGGCGAACTGGGGCCGGCGTTCGACGCGAACCACGAAATGAGCGTGTCGAACGTCGCCGTCACGTCGTTCGACACCGTCCGCTGCCGGGTGGTGTCGCCCTTCGCGTGGAGCGTCGCGTCGATCCCGTAGTCGAACCCGTCGCCGTCGAAGGAGTTGGCCAACCATCGGCTCACCGACTGACGGTCGACCGCGCCGGCTCCGGCCGCGGTCTGGGCCCGAGGATGCCCCTGCGCGTTCGGCGGCGGTTGGCCGCCCCCGGCCGGCTGTCCACCGGATTGCTGTCCGCCGCTAGGGTGCCCAGCGCCAGCCTGTCCGCCGGGGGGTTGCCCGCGTTCGCCGACGCCGGGGCCGGCCGCGCTCGCCCGCGGGTCGTCGCCGGCGGGCCGCCGCTCGTCCGGGCTCGCGGGGTCGGCCGCGGTGAAGCCGGAGTCGTCCTCCGGCGGCGCGCGGCGCTGCCCCCGCGATCGGCCGACGTTGGGGCGACCGTTCGTCCCGACGACGTAGCGGCCCTCCCCGATCTCGACGACGTTCTCGTCGTCGGTGAAGTCGAGTTCCTCCGGATCGGCCGGGACCGCGTCCGGGTCGTTCGCCGGGGGATCGTGGTCGCTCATGAGTTGTGATAGCGTGCGCCGCAAAATAGGTGTTGCGGGCGGCCGAACCGCCACAGCGTGGTTTCCGTGCCGTTCGAACTCCTCAGAGCCGGACCGCTTCGCCGCCCTCGGTAAAGAGGTCGGGTGCGCGGAGGTCGACGCTGGTCGTCGCGCCCGACGGCGAGACGATGGCGAGCGAGGTCTCCTGCCCCTGGCTGAAGGCGTCGTCGGTCGCGCCGAACGGCGCCGTCTCCGGGTTGAAGACGATCGTGAACCGCTCGTCGTCGTTCAGGACCGCGTCGCTCGCGGGGACGAACTCGCCCGTCGAGTCTTGGACGGCGAACGCGCCCTCGGGGATGTCGCTGACGTTCCCGATGCGGGCGGCACCGCCCGCCACGGTCGTGTTGGTCTGGTTCGTCCCGGTGAAGATCAGGTTCTTCTGTCCGTTGGGCCCGACGGCCTGTATCGTCGCGGAGCTCAGGTCGATCTGGTCGGCGCCGGCGGCGCCGGCGACCCCGACGCGGAGCTCGGCGAGCGTCGTCGGGTCCGAGGTGTTGTTGACGATGCCGACCGTGCTCGTCACGTCGATGCGCTCGGACACGAGGTCCGTGCTCTCTTGCCCGGTCGCCTCCGCCTGCGACTGGAGGAAGCCAGCGGTGTTGATCAGCACGCCCGCCGCGATCGCCGCCACCAGCACCATCGCGATGAACACGATGAGCGTGCCGATACCGACCTGCCCGCGGTCGCCGTCGTCGTCAGTGATGAACTCGAACATCGTTACAGCCTCACCGAGGTCTGGTCCTGCGTCAGCGTCGTCGGCACGCGGATCTCCGCGGTCGTCGTCGCGCCGGACGCCGTGGTGAAGGTCACGGCCAGTCGCTCGCCCTCGTCGAGGGCGCTGTACCCTTCGACGTCCGCGCTGGTGACGTCCACCGTCACCAGCGCGCGGTCACTGCTGTCCGTGAGAACGTCGTTTTCGGCGCCGAGAATGTTCTCGACGTCGGTGACGAGGTTCGCGACCTGCACGGTCGCCTGTCCCTGCGACCCGATGACCTCGATGGTCGTTTGGTTCAGATCGATGTACCCCGATCCGGGGGCCTTCGCCACCACGAACTGGAGCTGGTCGACCGTCTGTGCGCCGGTCACGTTCCCGGACTGGCTCACGAGTTGAATCCGGTCCGAGACCTGCGATGTACTCTCCTGTCCGGTCGCTTCCGCCTGCGTCTGCAGAAAGCCGGCCGTGTTGATCAGTACGCCCGCCGCGATCGCCGCCACCAGCACCATCGCGATGAACACGATGAGCGTGCCGATGCCGACCTGACCGCGGTCGCCGTTTGTTGTTTCGTCGAACATTTGTATATCGGACGCCCGCGAAGGTCCGCTCCCGGGCTCTACACGACCGGATGCGAGACCGGTTGATAAAGAACCGGTCCAATATATTGAACGTAATAATCAGCAGAATGCGTAGAGATGTCTCTCGACGTGCCAGGAAAAATAAAAATTGAACCGCTGGTTCGAAGCGTTACAGGCGGACCGCTTCGTTGTCAGTGTTGAAGAGGTCTGGCGCGCGGAGGTCGACGCTCGTGGTCGCGCCCGACGGCGAGACGATGTCGAGCGACGACTGTTCGCTCTCGCCGAAGTAGGTGTTGTTACCAACGCCCTCGCCGAACGGCTTGGTCTCGGGGTTGAAGACGATGGTGAACCGCTCATCGTCGTTCAGGACCGCATTGCTCGCGGAGACGAAGTTGTTCTCGGAATCCTGAACCGCGAACGCGCCGTCAGGGATGTCGCTGACGTTCTGAAGGTCGTCGGCACCACTGTCAGCCTGAGTCGTATTGAGCTTTTTCGTTCCCGTGAAGATCAGGTTCTGTTGACCGTTGGGACCGACTGCCTGTATCGTCGCGGAACTCAGGTCGATCTGGTCCGCGCCGGCGGCGCCGGCGACGCCGACACGGATCTCAGAGAGCGTGCCGTCGCTGCTGTTGTTGACGATGCCGACCGTGCTCGTCACGTCGATGCGCTCGGACACGAGGTCCGTACTCTCTTGGCCCGTCGCTTCCGCCTGCGACTGCAGGAACCCGGCGGTGTTGATCAGCACACCGGCGGCGATAGCGGCGACGAGCACCATCGCGATGAACACGATGAGCGTGCCGATACCGACCTGACCGCGGTCGTCGTCGTTGTTAGTGATGAACTCGAACATTGTTACAGCCTCACCGAAGTCTGGTCACTCGTCAGCGTCGTCGGCACGCGGATTTCCGTCGTCGTCGTCGCGCCGGACGCGGTGGTGAACGTCACCGAGGCCCGCTCACCGGCGCTGATGTTGCCGTAATTAACATCGGAAGAGTTGAGAACGACGTTGACCTCAGCGCGATCGGCGCTGTCGGTCAGAACGACGTCGCTCTCTCCCGGCTCGGTGAAGATATCGACGCTCCCGCCGAGGTCTTCAAGCTCGAACGAGACCTGCCCGTTCGTGCCGATGATCTCGACGCTCGTCTGGTTCAGGTCAATGCTACCCGCGCCGGGCGCCTTGGCGACGACGAAGTCGATCTCGTCAACGCCCTGACTCCCGTTAACGTCGGTGACGTTACCGGACTGGCTCACGACCTGCAGCCTGTCCGCCACCTGACTCGTACTTTCCTGCCCCGTTGCTTCCGCCTGCGTCTGGAGGAATCCGGCCGTGTTGATCAGGACGCCGGCGGCGATCGCCGCCACCAGCACCATCGCGATGAACACGATGAGGGTCCCGATCCCCACCTGACCGCGCTCTTCCTCGTCCAGTATGGTTTCGAACATTGGTTGTGTTGCGTCGGCCCCCGGCCTGCCCGGCGGGCGTTATCGTTAGCGATGGGGAATTCCTACTTAAGATCACGCGTCCGATTATCTGGATTGATAAACACTTGCAGTCGTGCGTTTTTAGTATTATTTGTACATCAGTAGTTACAGAATATATCAACGAAATCCGCGCAGTGGTATCAGAGTTGGATCTGCTGAGAACAACCAACCGGCGGATAGCGCGCTTCGACATCGGACGGGTGACGGAGCGAATCGCCGGTCGGAGAAATTGGGAACGCGCCCGGTGGGTCGGGCCGCGCGTCCGCGCCGGGAGGCCGGAGGGGCGTCAGCGCTCGCGTTCGCGCGTCTTCGAGTCTGCTGGCCCGGACCGAGACCGCGTCTCGGATTGGTCCCGCTCGCGGTCGGCGGCCAGCAGGCGGTCGAGCCGACGCTCGAACTCGGCGTCCGTGAGTTCGCCCTCGACGTAGCGATGTTTGAGGCGCTCCACCGGCGCGGTCGCGTCGTCACCGGCGGGCGCCGCATGCGGGGACGCGCGCTCCGCGGCGATGCGATCGGCGAGGTAGCCGCCCAGCGCGCCGCTGCCGACGACGTACACGGCGCCGACGAGCGTGAGCGCGAGGACGCCGACGGTCGCCGCGGGCGACACCGCGGCGGCGAGCCAGACCGCGAGGAACGTCAGCGGCAGCGACAGCAGCGCGACCAGCGCGCCCGTCGCGGCGCCGATCCGCGGGCCGCGGGGCGCCTCGGCCTCGTCGGTCCAGCTCGCCACGCCGGCGCCGACCGCGGGCGCGACTAGGCCGACGACCGGCAGGACGCTCACGAGCACCGTCACCCCGGCTCCCACGCCGGCGCGCGCGGCGAGGTCGGAGAGGCGAGCGACCGTCGAGCGATCCCCGCGGGCCTCGGCAGTCGTCATCGCCGGTGCTCCCAGCGTCGGATCGATTCGTCCGTCCGGCACCGGCGCGGCGCCGTTCGCGCGCTCGCACCCCCGCCACGACAGCGATTTGTCATCGACATCGCTACGGGACGCGAAATCAAAAACGCGTCGGGGAGGCCGGCTCGGTGGCGTACCGAGACAGCGGAACCGGGTGGAAGGGGCCTCGTTTTTCACCGGTCGCGCAGGCGCGACAGTTCCGACTCGGGGATCACGAACTCCTGGGTGCCCGGCTCGTAGACGACGAGGCTCCCGGCGACGAGCGCCATCGAGGCGGCGAGCAGCCCGGTGTTGACCAACAGCAGCGCCTCGGCGTTCCCGAACGCGGTCCAGAAGGCGGCCGCGGGAGTCGCCACCGCCGCGACGACGACGAGACCGAAGCCGACCGCCAGGTACGCCATCGCCGTGCGGCCCGACGACCGGTACGCCGCGACCGCGAACGCGACGAGCGTCGCGCTCGCGCCGGCCAGCACGGTGGTCGTCACCAGGTACAACCCCTCGATGAGCTCCATACACCTCCTGCTCGAACGGCGGTCATAAACCCACGGGAGCGGGTATCAGCGGCGATAACACGGTTCGACGGCGCGGGGCGGTCGAGGACGGTCGCGGCCCCGTCCCGCGCGCCGAACAAGCGCGTTCGTCGCCCGAGAGGGCCACCGGTACCCTTATAAGCCATAAAAATCAATCTCGATAACGTGAATGGTGGGGGACGATCTGATCACCGTACTCGGTAACAAATACAACACGGACATCCTGACGGCGACGGGCGACCCGAAGTCGGCGCAGGACCTCAGCGATCAGCTGGACGTCCCGATCGCGACGTGTTACCGACGGATCAACGAGTTAGAGGAGACGGACCTCCTCGAACTACACGACCGCCCGCTCTCCGACGAACACCGGCGCGTGAAGGTGTACCGTCGGAAGGTCGACGGAGTCGAGGTCGACTTCCGCGACGGGCTCACGGTCGAGGTAGAGGAGCGGTCGGCGGTGAAGAATCGCCTCGACGACGTCTGGCGCGACCTCTCGTCGCGGGAGTAACACCGTTCCCCGGCGGTTTCCGACCCGTCAGAACGACGGTTGGTCGTCGGAGCCGCCCATCATCGAGAAGCCGCCCGCGCGCTCGTGGACGGTGATGCCGCCCTGCCCGATCTCCATCGGGAAGATGTCGGTGTCGATGTCCTGTTTCCGCATCTTCGCCACCCAGACGTAGCGGTTGACGCCGGAGTCGGTCGGGGTCTGGATGAAGTAGATGTTCCCGTCCGTGAGGAAGTTCTCCAAGCCGACCTCCGTGTCGGGGAAGACGGCGCCCTGCTCGTTGATGAGCAGCGAGGTGAGCCCGTTCGCCTTGAGGATGTCGGAGAACTTCAGCAGGTACGTGCGCTTCTCCTGTTCGGCGTCGAAGAACAGCTGGAACATCGACAGCGAGTCGAGGACGAGCCGGTCGAAGTCGCCGTCCTCGACGGTGTCGAGCAGCCGGTCGACCGCGGTCGAGAAGTCGGTCTCCCGGAGCATCTCGCGTTTGTCGAGGATGACGATGTCGCCGTCGTCGACCATCTCGTCGAACCCCTCGAAGCCGACGGACTCGGCCGCGCCGCGGATGTCCGCCTCGTCCTCCTCGAAGGAGACGTAGACGCCGCGCTCGCCGTGTTCGGAGACGCCGTGGTGGAGGTACTGGATACCGAAGATGCTCTTGCCGGTGCCCGGGTTCCCCGAGACGAGGACCGTCGACCGCTGGGTGATGCCGCCGGTGAGAATGGAGTCGAGCCCCTCGACCCCGGTGGAGACGAGTTCTGACATTCGTCTCCCCTTACACGGCCGGAGTATATAAAAGACGGTTCGGTACACCGAGCGAACGGACGGCGACAGTTTTATCTCTCGACACGCCGCCCGTTCGTGTATGCCCGGTGAAGCGTGTCCGGTCGCTCCCGGCGGTGATCGACGGTGACCGATCCGTCGATACTCATCGTGGAGGACGAACCAGACATCGCGGCGCTGTACGCCGGCTTCTTAGAGGAGCGATACGCGGTCGACGTGGCCGAGACCGCCGCCGACGCGATAGACCGCGTCGACGCCGCCGTCGACGTGGTGCTCCTCGACCGCCGCCTCCCCGACGGGAGCGGCGACGACGTCTTGGGACACATCCGCGAGGAGGGGTACGACTGCCGCGTGGCGATGGTGACCGCGGTCGAGCCCGACTTCGACATCATCGACATGGGGTTCGACCTGTACCTCACCAAGCCGGTGAGCCGCACGAAGCTGCTCGCGGCCATCGACACCCTCCTGACCCGCAGCGAGTACGACGACCTCGTCCAGGAGGCCGCGGCGCTTGCCAGCAAGCGCGCCGTGTTGAGCTCGCAGAAGCCGGCCGCCCAGCGCGAGGGGAACGAGGCGTACGCCGAACTCGTCGACCGGTTGGAGGAGTTGGACGCCGACATCGACGACCTCGGCGAGTCGCTGTCGACCGACGACTACCGCGCGATGTTCCGCGACCTCGGCGAGGCCTGACGCGCCGCCGCCCGGCGTTCCCGCAGTGGGACCGACCCGCGATCCACCGCTCGCTCGATTCTTCCGACGCGGCGCCGAACGCAACAGCGTTTCTTCGTCGCTCGCGCGCGCGAGCCGAACGTTACCGCGCTCCGACGGAAAACGTCTATGGTGCTCCGACCGAGAGCGACTGCCCGAACCCGCCGACTGCGGCGGGATACCGAACGAAGTTTGAACGGATCCGAGGCGGACTCCGAACGGATGTTGTCCGGTCGTTGAAGAATCTATATCCCCGCCGTCGACCTCGTCGGGGGCATGATGCGACGAGACGCGCGATGGCCGGCCCGGGCGTTCGGTCGCAGCGCGACGACGGCAGTGTCCGCGGGCGCAGCGGCCGTTGCGGGCGTGGTTCAAGTGACCGCGATCCCGAGGTAGTGTATGATCGACGTTACCGAACAGCGCGACGCGCCGCTCGCGGCGGCGGCCGGCGCGGCCGCGGGCTCGTACCTCGCCACGGGGTGGACGCCCGCGTTCGTGGTCAGGCCGGTCGACCAGGCGATCGTCAACCTGAAGCGACGGGCGAGCGGGTTGCCGCGGGCGGCGCCGTCGTCCTCGCTCAGGAGAGCTGTTCGCCGACGATCCGGTCGGCCTCGGCGAGGAACGCGTCGCGCTCGTCGGTCGGGATCGTCGCGCCCGCGGCCACGTCGTGGCCCCCGCCGTCGCCCCCGACGGCCTGGCTCGCCTCGCGCATCACCGCGGACAGGTCGAGCCCCCGTCTGACGAGCGCGTGCGAGCCGCGAGAGGACACCTTCAGCTCCGTCGCGCTCTCCTCGGCGAAGGCGATCACCGGCTTCGAGCGGTCGACCGCGGGGGAGCCGACCGCCATCCCCGCGACGATGCCCACGATGGTCTCGCGGATGCGGGATCCGGCGTCGAACCACTGGAGGTGCTCCTCGTGGGTGACGCCCTCGTTTTTGACCCACTGGAGCCCCTCGGAGAGGTTCTGCCGGTGGGTGCGGAGCAGCCGGCGCGCCTTCGCGAGGGCGTCGCCGCGGTCGCCGAGACACACCGCGAGCCCCACGTCGCCGCGCTCGTAGCGCGCGGTGGCGTTGAGCAGGGTCGAGAACTCGCTGACGTCGCGCAGCTCGGTGCCGGGCTTCTCGTCGACCAGCGTGTAGGCGGTGCCGACGAGCGCCTCGATCCGGTCGGACGGGACGCCGGAGGCGACCGCACGGCGCATCAGCGCCGACGCGAGAGTCCGTCGCTCCCCGCCGTCGAGGTCGACCCAGCGCCGCCACTCGCCGTCGCGTTTCACGTCGACGTCGAGGTCGGTGAGGAAGGCGATCGCGCCCGCCTCGTCGTTCGAGACCCCCGGGATCTTCACGTCCGAGGCGTACTCCAGGAACTTGGGGAGCGGGCGAGTCTGTCTGCCGTACAGGTCGAGGTCGGTCTGGGCCTCCAAGACGCCGGCGTCGACGCCGTCGGCGACGATCGACTCGTTGGCGCCGACGAGTCCGCCGTCCGAGTCCTGCATGTCGCCGACCGCGCCGACGACCGCGAGCGCGGCGAGGTCGCGGTTGTCGCCGTTCGGCCCCTCCAGCGCGCGGGCGAGGACGTAGCTCGCGCCGGCGCCGGAGAGCTCGCTCGCGCCGTCGATCCCCTCCAACAGGGGATTGAGGTGGTAGCGCGTGTCGCGGTCGGCCGGCTGGTGGTGGTCGGCGATGACGGGGACGAAGTCGCCGCGCTCCTCGTGGTCGGCGATCACGTCGAGCTGGCCGGATCCGAAGTCGGTGAAAAGCACGACGTCGAACTCGCGGGCGGCGACGCCGGCGATCGCGTCGGCGTCCAGCTGCTTCTCGAAGACGACCTCGTGGTCGATCCCGGCCCGGGCGAGCGCGGTCGAGGCGACCGCGGCGCTCGTGATCCCGTCGGCGTCGATGTGCGACGCGAGCAGCACCCGGCCGGCCTCGCGCAGTCGGTCGGCGCAGTCGGTCGCGCGGTCGGCGAGGTCGGGGACTGGGGCGGCGACTGCCATTACCACCGGTTGGCGCCCGACCGGTCATAAACGCACGCTTCGGCGGGGCGAGCGCGGCCCGGATGGCCCGACGCGGGGCCTACGCGCGCCCGGCGCGGCGTGGCCCCGGTCCCGGCGACGCCCGGCGTCACCGGCGAAGGGGCATCAATTGCCGTAACTGACAGTTATAGAAGTTCGCAGACGTATGAGCAACAAACATGACACGTGGGTTTTCCACCCGGAGTCTCCACGCCGGCGCCGAGCCCGATCCGGCCACCGGCGCCCGCGCCACGCCGATCCACCAGACCACGTCGTACGTCTTCGACGACGCGGACGCGGCGGCGGAGATGTACGCGCTCCGGGCGGAAGGTCACATCTACTCCCGGCTCTCGAACCCGACGGTGAACGCCTTGGAAGACCGGATCGCCGACCTCTCCGGCGGGTCGGACGCGGTCGCGACGGGCTCGGGGATGGCCGCGTTCGACGCGATCACGACCGTCCTCGCGAGCGCGGGCGACAACGTCGTGGCCAGTTCCGAGATGTACGGCGGGACCGCGGCGTACCTCACCAGCATCGCGGACCGCCGCGGGATCGAGACGCGGCTCGTCGACACGCTGGACTACGAGGCGTACGCGGACGCGGTCGACGACGGCACCGCGTTCGTCCACGTCGAGACGATCGCGAACCCCTCGCTCGTCACGCCCGACTTCGAGCGGCTCGCCGCGATCGCCCACGAGAACGCGGTGCCGCTCGTCGTCGACAACACGTTCGCGACGCCGTACTGCTGCCGCCCGTTCGAGCACGGCGCGGACGTCGTCTGGGAGTCGACGACGAAGTGGATCACCGGCAACGGCACCACGGTCGGCGGCGTCGTCGTCGACGGGGGGCAGTTCCCGTGGGACCATCCCGACGCCGACTACGACGAGCTCGACGGGCAATCGCCCGCGTACCCGATCGACTTCGTCGAGCGGTTCGGCGACGCCGCGTTCGCCAACGTCGTCCGCCAGCGCGGCGTGCGCCCGACCGGCGGCCAGCAGTCCCCCTTCGACGCGTGGCAGACGATTCAGGGGCTCAACACGCTGCCGCTGCGGATGGAGCGCCACTGCGAGAACGCGCGGGAGGTCGCCGAGTTCCTCCGCGACGACGACCGGGTCGACTGGGTGAGCTACCCCGGCTTCGAGGGCCACGAGAGCCACGGGAACGCCGCCGAGTACCTCGACGGCTTCGGCGGGATGGTCACCTTCGGCGTCGACGGCGGCTACGGGGCCGCCAAGGCGTTCTGCGAGTCGGTCGAGCTGACGAGCTTCCTCGCGAACATCGGCGACGCGAAGACGCTCGTCATCCACCCGGCCTCCACGACGCACGCGCAGATGGACGAAGATCAACAGCGGCACGCCGGCGTCTACCCCGAGATGCTCCGGCTCTCGGTCGGTATCGAGGACCCCGAGGACGTGATCGCCGACCTCGACGCGGGGCTGGCGGCGGGCGAGCGTGCGGTCGGAGCCGAGGAGGGGAGCTGAAATGAGCGCCGTCCCGACGGACCACGGGGTCGCCGAGCTCGGCGAGTTCACCTTCGAGTGCGGCCAGTCGGTCCCCGACTTCGAGGTCGCCTACGAGACCCACGGCGAGTTCGACGGCGACAACGTCGTGCTGATCTGCCACGCGCTCACGGGGAGCCAGAACGTCGCGCGGTCGCCCGAACCGGAGCGCGACGCCGGGACGGCCGGGCAGGCCCGCGCGTGGTGGGACGACGTGGTCGGGCCGGGGAAGGCCATCGACACGACCGAGTACTACGTCGTCTGCGCGAACGTCCCCGGCTCCTGTTACGGGACCACCGGCCCCGCCAGCGAGCGGCCGGCGGACCTCGATTTGCGCGAGGAGCCCGACCACGACCGGTGGGGGACCGCGTTCCCGCCGGTCCAGGTCGAGGACTGGGCGCGCGCGCAGCGCCGCCTCCTCGACCACCTCGGGGTGGGGCGGCTGCGCGCTGTCGTCGGGGGCAGCGTCGGCGGGATGAACGCCCTGGAGTGGGCGAAGCGGTACCCGGACGACGTCGACCGCGTGGTCGCCATCGCGACCGCGGGGCGGCTCGACGCGCAGTGCCTCGCGCTCGACGCGGTCGCGCGTCGGGCGATCCGCGCCGACGCCGACTGGAACGGCGGCGACTACTACGGCGACGACCGGCCGGACCCGACCGAGGGGCTCGCCATCGCCCGACAGATCGGGCACGTCATGTACCTCTCGAAGGCGTCGATGGAGCGGAAGTTCGGGCGCCGGTCGGCCGGTCGCGACTCCTTGACGCGCGAGGACGGCGACCTCGGGCTGCCGCCGGAGCCGACGGCCGGCTTCTTCCCGTACCGCGAGGTGGAGTCGTACCTCGACTACCAGGCGGAGGGGTTCGGCGACCGCTTCGACGCGAACAGCTACCTCTACCTCACGCGCGCGATGGACGAGTACGACCTCGCCGCCGGCCACGGCACCGACGCCGGCGCGCTCGGCGCGTTCGAGGGCGAGGCCCTGCTGATGAGCTTCACCGCCGACTGGCACTTCACCGTCGAGCAGTCCGGGTCGCTCGCCGACGCCTTCCGCGAGACGGGCGTGCCGGTCGCGCACCACGTCGTCGACTCCGACCACGGCCACGACGCGTTCCTCGTCGAGCCCGAACACGTCGGCCCGCCGGTCCGAGACTTCCTCGCCGACGGCGTCGACGGCCGCGCCGTCTCCGACGACGGCGGCGACGACGGCGACGACCCGCGCCCCGACTCGGACCACGCGCCCGTCCACGCGAGCCTGTTTCGGGGGTAATCGTCCGAATCGGTCCCCTTGAACCCATATGCGGTGGCGCGCGCCTCCGAGTGGCCGCCTCCGGCGGCCGCGAGGAGCGCGCGCGAGGGAGTCAGTCGCCGGAGCGAAGCGACGGCGGCTGACGAGGCTGGGGAGGCGTGAGGTGCTGTGCGGGGCTGGACTCGAAGGGGCAGTCGCGAGGACGAAGCACGGCGACGTAAGCAGCGTGGCGCGACGCGCCACGGGCAGCCGGCGGCGGAGCCGCCGGCGGCACTGGAAGGAGCGAACGAAGTGAGCGACTGAAGCGCGTGGTTCGAGAGAGCAAAGCTCTCTCGTCATCCCGAAAATCGAAGATTTTCGGGCGACAACGAGCCGCGCGAGTCCTCACGACTGGGGCTTCGGTAGTGTTCTCCGTGGCGGCAACAACATCGCACCGATCAGCGTCGGGGTCGCCCGCGTCCTACAATCACGATCAATCATGATAACGTTCATAGTTCCCGACCGCGTGGTGTGAGAGGTATGCCAGGCGGACACGCTCAGACCCTGCGACCGTTCATGTGGCGCGCGGAACGACTGTACCCCGACACGGAAATCGTCTCGCGCACCCACGAGGGGCGGACGCGGCACACCTACGCCGAGTACGCCGGCCGGACCGCGCAGCTGGCGAACGCCTTGGACGACCACGGGATCGAGCGCGGCGACCGCGTCGCGACGTTCTGCTGGAACCACACCCGGCACTTCGAGACGTACTTCGGCGTCCCGAACACGGGCGCGCAGCTCCACACGATCAACCCCCTGCTGCCGGACGAACACATCCGGTACATCGTCGACGACGCGGACGACGAGATCGTCTTCGTCGACCCGTCGCTGGCCGAGAAGATCGCGGGCGCCGCGGAGGGCGCGGAAGAGTTCGAGGGCGTCGACTTCGTCGCCATGGGCTCCGAGGGGATCGACGCGCTCGACGCGCCCGCCTACGAGGAGTTCATCGCGGACCACTCGACGGAGTACGACTGGCCCGACCTCGACGGCGACCAGCCCGCCGGCCTCTGTTACACCTCCGGCACGACGGGGAAGCCGAAGGGCGTCGAGTACACCCAGTCGATGCTGTGGAGCCACACGATGGCCTCCCAGACGCCGCAGGGGATCCCGATGGAGGACTCCGACGTGGTGATGCCCGTCGTCCCGATGTTCCACGTCAACGCGTGGGGGATGCCGTTCACCGCGGCCGCCGCGGGCGCGAAGCACGTCTACCCCGGGCCGTCGCCGGACCCGGCCGACCTCGCGGCGCTGATCGAGGAGGAGGGCGTCACCATCTCCGCGGGCGTACCGACCGTGTGGCTCGGCCTGCGCGAGTACATCGAGGGGGGCAACGAGGTGGACCTCTCGACGCTCGACACCGTGATCATCGGCGGCGCGGCCGCGCCGCAGGCGCTCATCGAGTGGTACGACGAGCGCGACGTCGAGGTGCTCCACGCGTGGGGGATGACGGAGCTGTCGCCGATCGGCACCGTCTCGCACCTGAAGAGCGACCTGCGCGAGGCCGACTACGACACGCAGGTGAACAAGCGCTCGAAGCAGGGCCTGATCGCGCCCGGCTTGGAGTTCGAGGTCATCGACGAGAACGGCGAGGAGATCGCGTGGGACGGCGAGGAGTTCGGCGAGCTCCGCATCCGCGGCCCGTGGGTCACGAAGGAGTACTTCAAGCGCCCCGAGGCCAACGAGGAGGAGTTCGTCGACGGCTGGCTGAAGACCGGCGACGTGGTCACCGTCGACGAGGACGGCTACATGCAGCTCGTCGACCGGACGAAGGACGTGATCAAGTCCGGCGGCGAGTGGATATCGAGCGTCGAGTTGGAGAACGCGATCATGGCGTACGACGGCGTCAGCGAGGCGGCCGTCGTCGGCGTGCCCCACGAGCGCTGGCAGGAGCGGCCCGTGGCGTTCGTCGTCGTGGCCGAGGGCGTCGACCGCGAGGCCCTCGTCGACCGGATCGAGTCCGGCCTCCGCGACGACTACCCCAAGTGGTGGGTGCCCGACGCGGTGGAGTTCATCGACGAGGTCCCGAAGACCGCCACCGGGAAGTTCTCGAAGAAGGACCTGCGCGAGCAGTACGGCGACCAGTCGCTCGTCGAGGGCGCCGTGCCGGAAGACGACGCCCCCGACGGGGAGTAACGCGCCGCCGCGCGCAGCGAGCGCACCGTGCGCTCGCCCAGACTTCAGTCGTCGCGGTCGCCGATCACCCACTTGTGCGAGTAGCTCTCGCCGCACGTGCAGTGGGCGTACGCGTGGACCACGTCGCCCTCGGCGTAGAGGCCGCCGACCTCCTCGTTCTGCGCCTCCGCGAACGCGAAGACGAACCGGATCGCGTGGTCGTCGGCGTCGGCGTCGTCCGCGAACGGGCACGCCCCGTCGTCTAGCGAGCGCGCGATCTCGCCGTCGGCGTCCATCGCCGTCTTCGCGAACTCCATCGCGCCCATGCCCGTGCCGGCCTGGAACGCGGACCGCCCGGTCTCGCCGTCGAGGATCAGTCGCACGCCGCCCGCCGTCTCGGTCCCGACCGCGCGCAGCCGGGAGTCGTCGTCAAGGTACTCGTCGCTCAGGTAGAAGACCACGTCGTCGAGCCGCTCGCCCGCAAGGAACTCGTCGAGGTTGCTCATGGCGGTCGGAGGCGCGTGAGCGGTAAAAGGCGTGCGAGTCGGCCCGAGCGCCGAGCGGGCCCTTCCGACCGAAGGCGGCGCGCGTCGCGGTCGACCGACCGGCGAGATCCGGCCGGACCCGTGCTAAATCATGTAGAATCGGGGCAACTGTTAAGACGTATCACGGAGATCCGTCGCGTGATGAGTGCGAAAACCCGATCCGGCGACCGGCTCGCTGAGTGGGCACAGCTGGTCGACGAGGACGTTCCGGAAGAGCTCCGCGAGGAGCGCTCCGCCGACGGATAACTTTCACCCCGCTTCGCGAAGGCTTTAGGCCGACGGCGGCGAAGCACCGCCGATGGCGACCGAGGCCGCCGGGATCGACAGGGATCTGCTCGTCGACGGGTTCTTGCAGCGACGCCGGTACCAGCTCCAGCTGGCGGACGCCGCCGCCGACGAACACACGCTGGTCTGTCTGCCGACCGGCCTCGGCAAGACGACGGTCAGCCTGCTCGTCACCGCCGAGCGGCTCCGCGAGGCGGGCGGGAAGGCGCTCTTTTTGGCCCCGACCAAGCCGCTCGTCCAGCAGCACGCAGACTTCTACCGCGAGGCGCTGCAGATTCCGGACGACGAGATCGCCGTGTTCACCGGCGACGTAAAGCCCGCCGACCGCGCCGCGCTGTGGGACGACGCGCGGGTCGTGATCGCGACCCCGCAGGTCGTCGAGAACGACCTCGTCGGCAACCGGATCTCGCTCGCGGACGTGACGCACCTCACCTTCGACGAGTGCCACCGCGCGACCGGCGACTACGCGTACGTCTACATCGCGGAGCGGTACCACGCCGACGCGGCCGACCCGCTCGTCACCGGCATGTCCGCGTCTCCGGGCGGCGACACCGAGGAGATCGAGACGGTCTGTGAGAACCTCGGGCTCGGCAACGTCGAGGTGATGACCGAGGAGGACGCGGACGTCGACGAGTACACGCACGACACCGACGTCCAGTGGGAGCAGGTCACCCTCCCGGACGAGGTCCTCGCGATCCGCGACGCCCTCAACGAGGTGATCACGGACCGGTTAGAGAAGCTGAAGCGGCTCGGGGTGACGAACACGACGAACCCCGACCTCTCGCAGAAGGACCTCAACAAGATGCGGGGGCAGCTGAAGCAGATGATGGACAACGACCAGTCTGACGGGTACAAGGGGATGAGCACCCACGCCGAGGTGATGAAGCTCCGGCGCGCGACCGAGCTGGTCGAGACGCAGTCGGTCGAGTCGGTCCGGCGCTACTTCGAGCGACAGCGCGAGGCCGCGCGCTCCTCGGGCGCCTCGAAGGCGAGCCAGCGGATGGTCGCGGACCCGAAGGTGCGCGAGGCGATGCGGAAGGCGGAGTCGTTCGACGGGCTCCACCCGAAGTTCTCGAAGGCCCGGATCCTGCTCGCCGAGACGCTCGGGATCGACGGCGGCGAGCGCGCCATCCTGTTCACCGAGTCGCGCGACACCGCGGAGGCGCTCGTGGACTTTCTCTCCGCGAGCTTCGACGTGCGGAAGTTCGTCGGGCAGGGCGACAAGGACGGCTCCGACGGGATGACCCAGAAACAGCAGCAGGAGACGCTCGACGAGTTCAAGGCCGGCGAGTTCGAGGTGCTCGTCTCCACCTCCGTCGCCGAGGAGGGGCTCGACGTGCCCGAGGTCGACCTCGTCTGCTTCTACGAGCCCGTCCCGACCGCGATCCGGTCGATCCAGCGCAAGGGCCGAACCGGCCGGCAGGCCGAGGGGAAGGTGGTCGTCCTGATGGCCGAGGACACCCGCGACGAGGCGTTCTTCTGGATCTCGCGCCGCCGCGAGAAGGAGATGGCCAGCCAGCTCGCGGAGCTGAAAGCGGCGACCGACGACATCGAGGACTCCGTCGGCGACGACGGACAGGCCGGCCTCGACGCGTTCACAAACGAGTCCGGCGGGGACGCGGAGTCGACCGAGGACGCCGGCGGCGAGGGGGAGACCGGCGCGGACGACGGCGGCGACGCCGGCCTCACCGACTTCGCGGAGGCGGTGCGCGAGAGCGACGAAGGCGACGGCGACGCCACCGGCGAGAGCGAGGAGGCCGCAGCCGATTCCGACGACGACGGCGTCGTCGCGATCGCCGGGGTCGAGGACGGCGTCGAGGTCGTCGTCGACCAGCGCGAGCTCGACTCCTCCATCGCCAAGGACCTCTCGACGCGCGACGGGCTCGTCACCCGGCTGGAGACGCTCGCGGTCGGCGACTACGTGCTCTCCGACCGGGTCGCCGTCGAGCGCAAGTCAGCGGCCGACTTCGTCGACTCCATGCTCGACGCCGACCGCTCGATGTTCGAACAGGTCGGCGAGCTCTCGCAGGCGTACGCCCGCCCCGTGATGGTCGTCGAGGGCACGAACCTCTACGGGCAGCGCGACATCGACCCCAACGCGATCCGCGGCGCGCTGGCGTCGCTCGCGGTCGACTTCGACGTGAGCGTGCTCCGCACCGAGGACGAGGCGGACACCACCGAGCTGCTCGCCACCATCGCCGGGCGCGAGCAGGAGACGCGCGACCGCGAGGTGAGCGTCCACGGCGAGAAGACGACGAAGACCCGCGCGGAACAGCAGGAGTACGTCGTCTCCTCCATCGCCGACATCGGTCCCGTCACCGCCCGGTCGCTCCTGGAGCACTTCGGCACCGTCGAGGCCGTGATGACCGCGCGCGAGGCGGACCTCTTGGAGGTCGACGGCGTCGGGCAGGTGACCGCGGAGCGCATCCGCGAGGTCGTCGGCAGCGAGTACGAGTAGCGTTGATCGAAGGGACGAACGACAACAGCGGCGAAAGGATATTGTATACGAGGTAGTATACGAGTAGACATGAGCAAGAGCATCCGCGTCGACGAGGAGACACACGCCGCGCTCGCCTCACTGAAAGGCGACGACGAGACCTTCGACGACCTGCTGACGCGGTTGCTTCGCGAGCGCCGCGAGGATATCCGGTCCGGGGCCGGCCTGTGGGAGGGAAGCGACGCGCCGGAGCGCGCCCGAGAGAAACGCCGGGAGATGAAACGCGGGGTCGACTCGCGGTGACCCTGTACGATAGTAGCGTCCTCATCGATTACCTCGCGGGACGATCCTCCGCCGTCGAGTATGTCGAGTCTCACGCTGACGAGCGTGCGGTCGCACCGCCGCTCGTGCTGTTCGAAGTGTATCAAGGAGAGGTGTTCAAGTCGGGAGCGACGGACCTCGGCGCGGTCGACGAGGCGCTGGACTGGATAGATGTGATCGATACGTCGGCGGCAGTCGCTCTCGAAGCGGCGGTGCTTCAGGATGCGCTCCGTGATCGAGGAGATCCCCTCGCGGCCCGCGACGCTTTCATCGCGGGGGCCGCCGTCGCACAAGACGAACGGCTCGCCGTGTCGGACACCGACTTCACCGTCGACGGGATTCGTGACGCACTCGATTTCGATTTCGTCTGAAGGGGCTCAGTCGAACCCGCTCACCAGCGTCACCACCCACTGCCCGAGGTCGTACTCCGCGCGGACCTCCACGCGCGTCACCCACTTCACCCACTGGAAGCCGCGGCGGTCGGGCGCGACCAGCCGCGCCGGCGCGCCGTGGCCGTGTGAGAGTCGCTCGCCGCCGACGTGCGTCGCGAGCAGGGCGTCCTCGGCCTCCTCGATCGGGAGGCTCCAGCGGTAGCCCGTCACGGACGTGAACCGGACGTACGCCGCGTCGTCGTCGAGGTCGCCGGCGGCGTCGAGCAGGTCGCCGACGCGGATCCCGCCCCACTCCTGGACCGTGTACCAGCCGCTCGTACAGTCGAGCAGCGCCTCCGTCTCGTGGCCCGCCGCCAGTTCGTCGGCGGTCAGCTCGACGGGGTCGCTGACGAGCCCCGCGACGGTCAGTCGGTAGTCGTCGCGGTCGATGGGGTCCGGGTCGTCGGCCACCCACGAGGTGATCGGGAAGGCGCCGTTGCCCGCGCCCTCGCGCGGCTGCGAGCCGGTGAACCGGCGGTCGGCGCCGGCGGTGTCGAGCGCGTCGTTGACCCCCTGCTGGATCCGGTAGGTCGCGCCGCCGGCCGCCAGCAGCGCGAAGTAGGTGACGGCGGTGCGCCGGCGCTCGAAGTCGACGCGGCGCGGGAGCCGGAACCGAGTGGACGCGTGGGCGGCCACGAGCGGGACCAGCGCGAGGCCGAACCCGACGTGAACCGAGAGCAGCGTCCAGTAGGAGATCCGCACGTCGAGGCCGAACACCCACGCGACCCCGGTCCCGATGGCGCCGACGGCGGCGACGAGCGTCAGGGCGGAGAGCGCGGTCGACCGCCGCCACAGGTTCGGGTCGGTGAGCCGGCGGCGGACGCGCGCGAGCTTCCACGCGAGCAGCGCGACGATGCCGACGCCGAGCGCGCGGTGGAGCCAGAACAGCGGCCACCCCTCGGGGACGCCGACGGTGAACGAGACCAGCCCGGTGAGCGCCTCGGCGACGACGAACGCGAACAGCGACCAGTCGACCGCGCGCGGCGGCGGCTCTACGCGGTCGAGCGCGGTCCGGAGGCGGTCCGTCGCGGCCATCTACGCGCGATAGGCGCTAGCGAGACAAAAGGGTACAGCCCGCGGCGCGCCGTGACTCACAGCTCGTACACTTCGCCGTCGACCGCCAGCGGCTCCGCGAACGCCTCGTCGGCCGGGTAGTAGTGCGCGAGGTGGACCAGGCGGGTGCGGTCGGCGTCGAGCTCGTCGGCGAGCGCGAGCGCCCCCTCCCGGGTCATGTGCTTCGTGCCGAAGGTCCGCGGGACGCCGTCTGGCCCCTCGTGGCGCCCGCCGATCGGGTGGTGTTCGCACAGCGACGCGGGGACGATGGCGTCGGCGAGCAGGAGGTCCGCGCCGGCGAGCGCGTCGCGGGAGCGCTCCGGAACGTCGTAGCTGGTGTCGCCGGTGAGCGAGAGCGTCGCGCCCGTCTCGGGGTCCTCGATCACGACCCCGTAACAGACGAGCGGCGGGTGGTCGACGGGGACGAACCGCACCTCGAAGCCGCAGGTCTCGAACGGCTCGAACGGGTCGCGGGCGTGGACGCCGATCCGGTCTTCGAGGTAGTCGTACTTGCGCCGGATCGTCTCCGCGACGCTCTCGTCGGTCGCGGGGTCCGTCTCGTTCGGCGCGTGGACCGGGAGCCCGTCGACGAGCCGGTAGACGTTCCCCAGCCCGTCGAGGTGGTCGAAGTGGATGTGCGTCACGAGCCCGGCGTCCGGGAGGGGGACGTCGGCCGCGAGGAACTGCTGTCTGAAGTCGGGACTGAAGTCGACGAGCAGCGACTCGCCGGTGCGCTCGTTGGCGACGTGGACGGAGAAGCGCGACCGCGACACCCCGCGCTCGCGGGCCGCCTCGCAGGTGTCGCAGTCGCAGCCGACGGTCGGCGTCCCCGTCGTGTCGCCCGTCCCGAGGAGGGTGACCCGCATGGGACGAGATGCGCGGGCCACGGCCTTAGCGTCCGCGGTCGAGGCCGCCGCGGCCGGCGACCCGGGGCGACCGCGTCGCGCTCGCACCCCGGACGTATAACTCCGCGCCGCCCCGATCCGAACCGTGCACACCAGTCGTACCCTCACCCTCGCGCGGCTCCCCTCTGGCGTACCGATCCGGACGACCGTCCACGCGTACGGCGAGGGGCGGCTCGTCGACGGCGACGACGGCCCCGTCCTCGACGCGCCGGGCGACGGTCCCGTCGTGTACGCGCAGGCGGCCCAGCACGGCCGCGAGGTGAACGGGACGGCGGTCCTCCGGCGCCTCCACGACCGGCTCACGGGCGACGCGGCGGAGGGGTCCGGTACCGGCGACGCGGAGCGCGCCGACGGACCGAGCGCCGCCGACCTCGACGGGACGCTCGTGACGGTGCCCGTCGCCGACCCGCTCACCTTCGACCGCGCCTCGTACACGACGCCGGAGTCGCTCGACTCGCGGCAGCCGAACATGAACCGCTGTTGGCCCGGCGACCCCGAGGGGTCGCTCCACGAGCGGATGGCGGCCCGGCTCTGGGCGTTCGCGAGCGAGGCGGACGCGATCGTCGACCTCCACACCGGATCGCCGTCGATGGCGACGCACACGGTGTACATGCGCGGCGACGACGCCTGCCGCGGGCTCGCGGAGGCGTTCGGCACCGACCTCCTGCTCGCGGAGGCGGCCGGGGACGATCGCAAATCGGAAGATTTGCGAGCCAATCAGAACTCGTCGAGTTCTGGTGACGACGCGGACACCGAGTGGGCCGAGCGCGGCTTCGCCGGGAAGCTCCGCGTCGCGGCCACGCGCGAGGGGATCCCGACGATCACGCCCGAGCTCGCCCACAGCAAGGAGATCGTGCCCGGGGCGGTCGAGACCGGCGTGGCGGGAACCCTCGGCGTCCTCCGACGCGAGGGGCTGCTCGGCGGCGAGCCCGACCCGTGGGACGGCGTCGTGGCGCGCAACCACCTCGGCCGCGTGATCGCCGACGACTCCGGGCTGTTCGTCCCCGAGCCCGACCTCGCCGTCGGCGACCGCGTCGCGGCGGGCGAGCGGGTCGGCGAGGTGTTCGACCCGACGACGTTCGAGACGCTCCAGGTCGCGCGCGCCGACCGCGACGGGATCGCGTACTCGGTCGCGCGGGAGGCGACCGTCACCGCGGGCGCGACGCTCGTCGGCGTCGCGGAGCGGATCGACGGGGAGTAACGAGGCGGCCGGCGGGCGAAACGAGCGGCTACGGCCGGCGGACGCGGATCCGTCCGTCGGCGGCGACCGTCACGAAGAGCCGGTTGCGGACCTCGCGGCCGCGGACCGCGTCGCCCGCGCGGTCGCCGATCGACTTCATCAGCTCGGGCGCGGTCTGGTTCACCTTCACGCCCGCCTCGTCGCAGGCGTCGTACACGCGCTTGGGCGCGTCGTAGAGGTCGGTCCCGGCGTCGATCTCGACGCGGACCGGGGCCGACAGCGCCTCCGCGAACGCGACCGTCTCGCGGGCGCGCTCGACGTTGTCGCGGGCGCTCGCCTCGACGCTGGAGACGTTCGCCCGCGAGGTGCCGAGGCGGTCCGCGATGTCCGACTGCCGGAGCCCGCGCTCGCGGAGCGCCAGCACTTCGGCCTGCCGACGGGTGAGCACGCTCTCGTCGGCGTCGAAGCCGGCTCGCTCCAGGATCGAATCGGCGTCGACGTCCGCCGGATCCGGCCGCTCCTCGTCTGCCACCATGTGGTCACCGACGGGCCGGGCCGTCAAAAAACGGCGGATTCGCGGGCGGGCGGAGACGGGCTCGCGTCGCGCGGAGAATCGACGGCGTCCGGACTGTCCGTGGGGCGGGGCTCCCCCGGGACGCCGTCACTTGCCCCAGAAGTTCTCGCGGCTGCCGAGCCGTTCGCGGTCCGGGCGGTCGCGGCGGCTGCGCTCGTCGTCCGCGTCCTCGTCGTCCCCCTCGTCGCCGTCCGCGGCCTCGCCGTCGGACTCCTCGTCCGGGTCGTCCGGGAGGCGCTCGACCACTTCTTGCGCCGTCGCGTGGCTCGACTTCACGCGGTGGATCTTGACCTCGGCGCGCGCCGGGGGAAGCAGCCCGTCGACGAGGACGATGAACCCGTCGTCGGTGCGGCCGACGCCGGCGCCGCTCTCGTGGATGTCGTCGACCTCGACGACGACCGCCTCGCCGGGCTGGACCGGCTGCTGTTTCAGCTCGTAGATCGGCATGTCGTAGTGGTTACACCACTCCGCGCCGCCTTTGTTGCCGTAGTGTTGACACCCCATCCCCTGGATCCGTTCGTCGAAGCTGGGGCAGTCGTCGGCGAGTGGACAGTCCGCCATACCGTAGGGGAGACCGGCCGCCGTTGTAAACGTTTTCGACTCTCAGACCGAAGTTCGCGAAAACGGCCGATTCACGCGGGCGAGCGGCGGCTGCTTCGAGACGGGGAGAGAGCGGGGAGCGCGGCGGGGCGCGGACCCCGGCGGCCTCACAGGAACTCGCGGACCTCGGAGTACCACATGTCGTGGTGGTCGACGGCGTCGAGCGCGTCCGCGACGTCGACCGCGATGGCGTGCCAGCAGCGCTGGTCGGGGTCGTCGGCGTCGAGGTTGTACGTCGCGTCCGCGCAGTTACACTCACCCCCCTCGACGACGTACTCGTCCTCGTGGCCCACGACGACGGTGAAGTCGCGGTAACGCTTCACGCGACCCTCGCCGACCGCCTCGATGGCGCGCTGTCCCCGGTCGCCGTGGGCATCGACGATCGCCGCCGCGATCGGGCCGGTCAGCTCTCCGGCCTCGTCGATCGCCGACCGCCAGTCGTCGACCGGCTCCATGGCCATCCGTTCTCGGGCGGTCGGTTAAACAGCGTCGGTCAGATCGGACCGGATCGAATCGGCTCGGAACGGAGCGGAGCGTGCGCCCCGACGCGGGGTTTCAACGTGGTCGGGTTCGGCCCGCACCAGCTCCCGATGACGACCCAGCCGCTGCTGCTCGGCGGGCACGTCCGGGTGGGCTTAGAGGACAACCGGTACTACGAGCGGGGCGAGCTGGCGACGAACGAGCAGTTAGTGGCGCGGGCGGCGCGGCTCGCCGAGGAACTCGGGCGGCCCGTGGCGACGCCCGAGCAGACGCGGGAGCTACTGGGGCTCCGGGGTCGGTAGCCCGCTCACTCCAGCACGATCAGCACGTCGCCCATGTCGACGCTGTCGCCCTCGCCGACGTGGACGCTCGCGACGGTGCCGCCGCGCTCGGCGACCACGTCGTTCTCCATCTTCATCGCCTCGAGGACGCAGACCACGTCGCCGGCGGCGACCTCGTCGCCCTCGTCGACGTCGACCGAGAGGATCGTCCCCTGCATCTCCGCGTCGATGGCCTCGCCGCCCTCGGCCACGTCGACGCCCGAATCGTCGCCGCCGTCGTCGTCGGTGGCTTGCGGCGGGCGCTGCTGTCCGCCGCTCCCGCTTCCGCCGCCGCTCTCGGGCACCGGGATCGCGGGCGCGCCGCGCTCCTCTAACTCCACGTCGAAGCGCTTGCCGTTCACCTCGACGGTGAACTCGCGCTCGGTCACCGCTTCCTCCTCGTCGTCGCCCGCGGCGGCCGACTCCGTCCCCCACTTCTCCTGCGCGTCGGCGACCAGCTCGCGGTCGAGCTCCTCGTCGAGGTACTTCGTCGTGTGCGTCCCGTCGACGAAGCGCTCGTCGTCGAGCATCAGCCGGTGGAACGGGACGATGGTGACGACGCCCTCCAGGTCGTACTCCGCGAGCGCGCGCTTCGAGCGCGCGAGACACGCCTCGCGGTCGCCGGCCCGGACGATCAGCTTCGCGATCATCGAGTCGTAGTCGGTGACCAGCTCGTCGCCCTGGCGGAGCGCGTCGTCGACGCGGACGCCGATCCCGCCCGGCGGGTCGTACGTCTCCAGCGACCCCTCGTTGGCGGGCTGGAAGTCGTTGGCGGCGTTCTCGGCGTTGATCCGGAACTCGATCGCGTGGCCCTCGAGCTCCACGTCGTCCTGCGAGACCGAGAGGCCCTCGCCGCTGGCGACCCGGAGCTGTTCCTTGACGATGTCGATCCCCGTCAGCTCCTCCGTGACGGTGTGTTCGACCTGGATCCGGGTGTTGACTTCGAGGAAGTAGAACGGCGTGTCGGGACCGAGCGGCTCCGACGGGTCGCGGTCGGGGTCCTCCTCGACGAGGAACTCGACCGTCCCGGCGTTGGTGTAGTCGGCGGCGGCGACGCCGCGGCGGGCGGCCTCGCCGATCTTCTCGCGCAGTTCGTCGGAGAGCGCCGGGGAGGGCCCCTCCTCGATCACCTTCTGGTGGCGGCGCTGGAGCGAGCAGTCGCGCTCGCCGAGGTGGACCACGTCGCTCTCGCTCACCGAGCCGTTCGGGTCGTCGGCGACGACCTGGACCTCGACGTGGCGGGGGGTCTGGAGGTAGCGTTCGAGGTACACCGAGTCGTTCGAGAAGTACGCCTCGCCCTCGCGCTTGGCGGACTCGAGCGCCTCCGCGGCCTTGTCCGCGCCCTCGACGACCTTCATCCCGCGGCCGCCGCCGCCGCCCTCGGCCTTGATCGCGACCGGGTAGCCGTGCTCGTCGCCGAAGTCCGTGACGGCCTCGGCGTCGGTGACGGGCTCGGTCGTCCCGGGGACGATCGGCACGTCGGCGTCGTCCATCACGCGCCGCGCGTGCGTCTTCTCGCCCAGCCGCTCCATCGCGTCGCTCGACGGCCCGACCCAGGTGATCCCGTCGGCGGCCTCGACGCGGGCCGCGAAGTCGGCGTTCTCCGCGAGGAAGCCGTACCCGGGGTGGATCGCGTCCGCGCCGGCCGACCGCGCCGCCTCGACGACGGCCTCGCCGTCGAGGTACGAGTCGGCCGCGCGGGCGGGCCCGACGTTGTACGCCTCGTCCGCATACCGGACGTGGCCGCCGTGCTTGTCGGCGTCGCTGTAGACGGCGACGGTGTCGACGCCCAGCTCTTCGCAGGCGCGCATCACGCGGACCGCGATCTCGCCGCGGTTCGCCACGAGAACCTTATCGAACATTCCTGTCGGTTCTTCCACCAACTGCTACCAAACTCTGTCGGTCCGTGCCGAGACGGTTAAGGGGACCGCGGGCGCCAGGTTGAGGCATGCTCGACGCGGGAAACCCGTACGTGCTGCCGTCCGTGCTGGTCGGCGCGGCCGTCTACCTCGGACTCACCGCGGCCACCGACGCCTCGCTGCCGGTCCGGATCGGCGCGCTCCTCGTCTTCGTGGCCGTCGTGCCGGTGGTCCTCAATCGACTCCTCGGCGGCCGAGGCGGCCCGACCGACCCCGACGACGGCGACGAGACGGCGGAGTAACGGCGACGGACGCGACCGACGCGGGCCGCGCGACCGCCGGCGTCCTCGCCGGCGACGAGCGGGCGCGCCGGCCGACCGCGTGAGCCGCTACCACAGGTATATATGTCAGCGGACGTATCTGCGGACGCGCTCTGAGTAGAGGCCGGATCGACGGCGCGGCGGACCGACGCCGCGCTGTCGGGGGAATGTACGCGGTCGGACGCCGCCGCGTCCGGCGGCGCCGTTCGACGTGTCGAGGACTCGACCAGGGACGGGTCGGGCGGACGAACGCCGAAAGGCGGAGCGGCGCGTCGGCGCGTCAGAACCGGTCGCTCCTGCCCGCCGCGGTCCACGGGTCCGCGGGCGCGTCGGCCGGGACGCGCACCCGGCGGCGGCGGAGTCGCTCGATCCGGCCGGCGAACGCCCAGCGGTCCTCGTCGCGGCCGTCGTCCGCCTCGCTCGCGGCGGCCGCGGCGGCGAGTTCGCCGTCGCGGAGGTGGGCGGCGACCGCGGCGGCGATGGCGGCCGCCTCGTCGTCGCGGGCGTCGTCGGGGATCGAGAGCCCGGCGAGCGCGGCCGCCGGGTCGGCGGTCGCCGCCGGGTCGGTCGCCCCCCTTTCGTCCGGGTGGTCGTCGGCCGCCATCAGATCGGGATGTTGCCGTGCTTCTTGGCGGGCTGGTCCGAGTTCTTCCCCTTCAGCATCTTCAGGTCCTCCACGAGGCGCGCGCGCGTCTCGGTCGGCTCGATCACGTCGTCGACGAAGCCGCGGTCGGCGGCGGTGTAGGGGTTCGCGAACTCCTCGCGGTACTCGTCGATGAGCTCCTGCCTGCGCGCGTCGGGGTCGTCGGCCTCGGCCAGCTCCTCGCGGTAGAGGACGTTTACCGCGCCCTTCGGCCCCATCACGGCGATCTCCGAGGTGGGCCACGCGTAGTTGACGTCGCCGCCGATGTGCTTCGACGACATCACGCAGTAGGCGCCGCCGTACGCCTTCCGGGTGATGACGGTGAGCAGGGGGACGGTCGCCTCCGAGAAGGCGTACAGCAGCTTCGCGCCGTGGCGGATGATCCCGTTGTGCTCCTGGTCCGTGCCGGGCATGAAGCCGGGCACGTCCTCGAAGGTGACGATGGGGATGTTGAACGCGTCGCAGAAGCGGACGAACCGCGCGCCCTTCTGACTCGCCTCGATGTCGAGCGTGCCGGCGTTCACGCGGGGGTTGTTCGCGACGACGCCGACGGAGTGGCCGTCGAGGCGGGCGAAGCCGACGACGATGTTCTTCGCGAAGTTCTCGTGCACCTCGAAGAAGGAGCCCTCGTCGGTGACGCTCGCGATCACGTCCTTCATGTCGTACGGCTTCCGGGGCGCGTCGGGGACGATCTCGGCGAGCTCCTCGTCGGCGCGCTCCGGGTCGTCCCACGGCTCGACGCGCGGCGGGTCCTCCACGTTGTTCGCGGGGAGGTACGACAGCAGCCGCGCGATGTTGTCGAGCGCCTCCTCCTCGCTCTCCTCGGCGAAGTGCGCCACGCCGGAGGTCGACGAGTGAGTGACCGCGCCGCCGAGCTCCTCGAAGCTCACCTCCTCGCCGGTGACCGTCTCGATGACGTCCGGCCCGGTGATGAACATGTGGGAGGTTTCTTTCACCATGAAGGTGAAGTCCGTGATGGCGGGGGAGTACACCGCGCCGCCCGCGCACGGCCCCATGATCGCCGAGATCTGGGGGATCACGCCCGAGGCCTCCGTGTTGCGCCGGAATATCTCCGCGAAGCCGCCGAGCGAGGCGACCCCCTCCTGGATCCGGGCGCCCGCGGAGTCGTTGAGGCCGACGACCGGCGCGCCCACGTCCATCGCCTTGTCCATCACCTTACACACCTTCTCGGCGAACACCTCGCCGAGCGACCCGCCGAAGACGGTGAAGTCGTGCGCGAACACGAACGTCTTCCGGCCGTTCACCTCGCCGTAGCCGGTCACCACCCCGTCGCCCGGGATCTGCTGTTCCTCCATCCCGAACGTGTGGTTGCGGTGGGTGCGGAACCGGTCGAACTCGTGGAAGGTGCCGTCGTCGAGGAAGTAGTCGATCCGCTCGCGGGCGGTCATCTTCCCCTTGTCGTGTTGCGACTGGATCCGGTCTTCGCCCCCGCCCTTCGCCGCCCGCTCGCGGCGCTCGCGGAGGTCCTCGATACGGTCGTCCATCGTCACGGCGGACCACCCTGCGTCATTACCTCGTGGGTCGGCGACCGCCGTCAAAAGGGTTCCCCTATCCGACGTTTCGGCCTTCGACGCCCGTCGAATCCGTCCCGCGGCGGCCGACGACGGGCGCCGGATCCGAACGTGAGCGCGCGAACGACCCGGAGCGGCCCTGTCGCCGGTTCACACGGCGACCGGCGGTTCGACGCTTTTAAACCTCCGATGAACCACTCTCCGATGAGACAGGCTTCGCCTGTTTCACTGACCCGTAGGAGCGACCTGCGTACTACGGAGGTGAAAATGGCAGACACAATACAAGAGGCCGTAACCCTCGCACTCGACGATGCGCCCGAGCGGAACTTCCGCGAGACCGTGGACATCGCGATCAACCTGCGAGACCTCGACCTCAACGATCCGTCGAACCGTATCGACGAGTCCGTCGTGCTGCCGGCTGGAACGGGGCAGGAGACACAGATCGTCGTCTTCGCGGAGGGCGAAACCGCCGTCCGCGCAGAGGAGGTCGCTGACGAAGTGCTCGACAGCGACGACCTCGAAGACCTCGGAGACGACGACGACCGCGCAAAGGACCTCGCCGACGACACCGACTTCTTCGTCGCCGAGGCCAACCTGATGCAGGACATCGGTCGGTACCTCGGTACCGTCCTCGGTCCGCGCGGGAAGATGCCTACCCCACTGCAGCCGGACGACGACGTCGTCGACACAGTCAACCGGATGAAGAACACGGTGCAGCTCCGGTCGCGCGACCGGCGCACGTTCCACACCCGCGTCGGCGCCGAGGACATGGGCGCCGACGCGATCTCGGACAACATCGACGTCATCATCCGGCGACTCGAAGCGAACCTCGAGAAGGGCCCGCTCAACATCGACGGGATCTACGTGAAGACCACGATGGGTCCCGCGAAGGAGGTGCCCGTATGAGCTCGGTCCGCAAGACCGAGACGATCCCCGAGTGGAAGCGGGAGGAGGTCGACGAGCTCGTCGAGTTCATCGACTCCTACCAGTCCGTCGGGATCGTCGGCGTGTCCGGCATCCCGAGCCGGCAGCTCCAGGCCATGCGCCGGGAGCTCCACGGCTCGGCCGCCGTCCGCATGAGCCGCAACACGCTCACGAACCGGGCGCTCGAGGAGGTCGGCGACGGCGTCGAGGCGCTGACGGAGTACGTCAGCGGCCAGGTGGCGCTCGTCGGCACCAACGACAACCCGTTCGGCCTCTTCAAGCAGCTCGAAGCCTCGAAGACCCCCGCCCCGATCAACGCGGGCGAGGTGGCCCCCAACGACATCGTGATCCCCGAGGGCGACACCGGCGTCGACCCGGGGCCGTTCGTCGGCGAGCTCCAGACCGTGGGCGCGGCCGCCCGCATCATGGACGGCTCGATCAAGGTGACCGAGGACTCGACCGTGCTGGAGGAGGGCGAGGTCGTCGACGACGACCTCGCGAACGTCCTCGTCGAGCTCGGCATCGAGCCCAAGGAGGTCGGCCTCGACCTGAAGGCCGTCTACTCCGAGGGCGTGCTGTTCGAGCCCGACGAGCTCGAACTCGACGTCGACGAGTACGAGGCGGACGTCCGGTCCGCCGCGGCCGCCGCGCGCAACCTCTCGATCAACGCCGCGTACCCGACGGCCGCCACCGCCGGCGCCCTCATCGCGAAGGCGTCCGGCGAGGCGAAGTCCGTCGGCCTGTTCGCGGAGATCGAGAGCCCGGACGTCGTGCCCGACCTGATCGGGAAGGCCGACGCCCAGCTCCGCGCGCTTGCGGCGCAGATCGACGACGAGGAGGCGCTCCCCGAGGAGCTCCAGGGCGTCGAGGCCGCGCCGGCCGCGGAGCCGGCGACGGACGACGCCGACGAGGAAGAGGAACAGGCGGACGACAACACGGAAGACGCCGAGGAGGCCGACGACGACGCCGACGACGACGGCGACGACGGCGGCGAAGGACTCGGCGCGATGTTCGGATAACACGAGGTACACACCAATGGAATACGTTTACGCTGCGCTCATCCTGAACGAGACTGGCGAAGAGATCAACGAAGACAACGTCACCGGCGTGCTGGAAGCCGCCGGCGTCGACGTCGAGGAGTCCCGCGTCAAGGCGCTCGTCGCCGCGCTGGAGGACGTCGACATCGAGGAGGCCATCGAGACGGCCGCCGCGGCCCCGGCCGCCGGCGCGTCCGCCGGTGGCGCCGCCGACGCCGACGCCGCCGACGAGGCGGACGACGACGACGAGGACGAGGCCGACGAGGCCGACGCCGCCGACGAGGCGGACGACGACGAGGACGAGGGCGACGGCGGCGAAGGGCTCGGCGAGCTGTTCGGCTGAGCCGGCGCGCGACTCCCTCGACGCCGACCGCGTCGACCCGTACCGATTTTTCAACGACCCGCTATCCGGAGTGATAACGTCGTCCGCGAATTTATATGTCAATCTCTGATAGACGTGTGTAATGAACATCGTCGACGGAGACAAAGCCGAGTGCGCGCGGTGCGGGGAGGTGTACCCGCTCGCGGACGTCTCGCTGCTGGAGAAGGACACGAACCGGGACTACGAGCGGGTGCTCTGCGAGGAGTGCGTCGAGGTCGTCGGCGTGCCGCGCGGGTACTCGCTGCGGCGGGACATCACGTTTCTGGCGCGGTGAGCCGCGAGGCCGGGAAGGCGTACGTCCGCGCGTCGCGGGGCGCGAAGTCCGGACGGAGCGACGAGACGTAGACGGCTTCGACGGCGGGCTCGTGGGCGCCGTACGCGGCGTTCGACGCGTAGTCGACGAGGGGGCGGCCGTCGTCGGTCCGGTACTCGTCGGCGCGCTCGGTCGTGACCGCGGTCACGACGAGCCGGTCGCCCGTCTCGCGGTCGCTGACGACGGTTCCCGGGTCGAACGCGTGGGCGTCACAGAGGTACGACCTGCCCTCGTCGGCGGGGACGAACGTCGCCGTCCCGCAGACCGCGCAGGCGCCGACGCGCTCGTCGGGAGCGGGGACGACGCCGGCGGTCACCGACAGCGCGACGCGGCGCAGGTGCTTACAGCGGGCGCCGCGGATGGCGTGGTCGGGACAGGTACAGCGCCCGGCGTCGAGGGCAACGACGTACGTGCCGCCGTCGGTGTCGACGACGTACCGACGGTCCGGGAGCTGGCGGACGGTCATCGGCTCCGAGAGGGCCCGCTCGGCCCGCTCGTCGGCCGGGGACGAACGCGTCGCTCGGGGCGTGTCGGAGCGGTTCGGATCGGCGGGTGACGCGGCTGTGTTTCGGGTGTGCGTCATGGGCGACCGCGAGGCGGGGGCCTCGCTTCGACCGAAGATAGGGACCCGAGACTGGTAAACGCACCGGCGAACCGCGGAGAATCGGGTGTTTCGCCCCGGTTCGGCCCTGTTCGCGCCCAGAGCGGGGTGCCGCCCTCATCGAAGTCCTTTTTTAGCGGCGACGGGAAGCCGCGAACATGGAAATCGATGCGGAGTTCCGTCGGCAGATCGCGGTCTCGCTGGCGGCGGCCGCGGTGTTCATCGTCGGGCTGGTCGCCATCGGGGTCACCTTCGGCGGGTCGACGGTCCTCCCGGAGGCGGGGGCGATCGCGCTCGTCGGGCTCCTGACCGGGTTCGTCCTGCTGATGGCCGGCGTCGGGACCTTCCTGATGCGGGCGAACGGCGGCTCGTAAGGCCGTCGAGCCGCAGCGGTCCGCTGTTTCTGTCGCCGCGTTCGATTCGCCGCGCTCACGCCGCTCCCGTCCCGTCGGTTTCGCGGTCCGCCCGCCAGTCGGTCACGTCGTCGGCCGCCGCCACTCGCTTTTCGTAGTACGAGAGGGGGTCCGGCGCGACCTGCATGTGGTCGTCCTCGTTGTGACAGATGCCGTAGTTCGCCAGCGTCTCGCAGGTCGGCGGGGGGTACTGGGTCCCGCGGTCGTCGGTGAGGAACTCGGTCTGGTAACGGATCCCCTCGGCGTCGAGGCTGGTGTCGGCGCAGAAGGCGACGACCTCGTCGGGCGTCATGCCGATACCGACGAGGAACGCCATCAGCGCGAACGACTCGGCCGCGGAGAGCGCAGTGTCGCGCTCCGCCTTCTCGATCAGGTTCGTCATACACGGCGGGAACAGCGCGGGGGCGACGACGTCCGGCGGCTCGGCGTACGTCCGCTCGGAGAGCAGCCGGCGGAGGTCGGCGACGCGCGACTCCAGCGCCGCGGCGATCTCCTCGTCGGCACCGAGTTCGAAGGGGAGCCCCTCGGCGACCCGCGCCTCGACGGCGGCCTCCAGCGCCGCGAGCAGCTCCTCGCGGGAGACCCGCACCGCGCCGTCGGCGAGCGCCCGGTTGACCAGCCGCCACGAGTCGCCCCACTCGGGGGAGGTGAGCCGGAGGTAGGGGCCGACGTCGATCCGGTAGCTGTCGGGGTCGCGGCCGGCCCCGCCGCCCGCCGCCGCACCCGCGCCGCGGGCGCCGGCGGGCGCGGTCGCGTCCGGTCGCACGGCGTCGGCGAGGTCGAACTCGGCGAGCAGGTCGTCGAGCCCGACCGTCGCGGTCGACACGGACCGCAGCTCGTCGTCGGTCTCCAAGTCGCGGCGGACCCGCTCCACGGCGGTCGCCGCCTCCGCGGCGGCGTACTTCTCGATGGCGGGGTCGGAGTCGAGCAGCGAGACGAGGATCCGCGCGATGGGGTACGAGAGCAGCTCCGCCTGGGCGTCGTACGCGGACTCGCCGGGGAACGCGCCGCTCTCCGAGGCGACGGTCCCCTCGAGGAGGGCGCGTTCGACGCGCTCGCGGGCGCGGTCGACCGCCGGGGCGTCGGTCGCGACGAGCTCCGGCAGCGACACCGCGGCCGACGCGACCGCCTCGCGGGCGCTCGCGAAGAACGGGTACTTGGCGTCGAGCGCGTCCATGTCGCTCAGAGGTAGTGAAGGCCGGCGAATAAGCGGTGCGGTCCGCGGTCGCGCCGCCGGCGGGGCGGCGGTCGGACCGCGGGCGCCTCGCCGCTGGACCGAGACCTACTCGTCCGGCTCCTCGACGGCCGCGCCCGGCGCGTTCGACTTGACGCTGGTGAGGCCCTGTTTCGCCTTCTGCTTGGAGGCGTACCCCTGTCCGCTGTCGGCGATGATGTTGCCGTTCTCGTGGCGGAGCCGCCAGCGGTACTCGTCGGCCTTGTCGCGGAACAGCTCGAACGCGGCGTCGCTGCCGCCCTCCTCGGGCGCCTCCTCGTCGCGCGAGACGTCGATCACGTGCGCGCCCGCCGCGTTCCGCTGGACGCTCTCGATCCCGGAGCTGGCGTCGCGCTTGTCGGCGTATCCCTCGCCGCCGTCGGCGATGATGTTGCCGTTCTCGTGGCGGAGCCGCCAGCGGTACTCGTCGGCCTTGTCACGGAACAGCTCGAACGTCGCCCTGCTCGCGCTCGCGTCCTCGTCGACGGCGACCTCTTCGTCGGGCCACTCCACCTCGATCTCGAAGCGGACCGTGCCGTCCTCCCGTTCGAGTTCGACCTCGACGTCGCCGGTCCCGGCCGCGTCGACCGTCACCGTCCCGCCTTCGTCGACCGGTACGGGTTCGCCGCGACCGAGCGCGCGGGCGATCCGGCGGAGGTACGTGGCCAGCCCCTGTCGGGTCCGCGACCGACTCGACTCGTGGATGGTGTCGTCGGGCATGCGCGAGAAGCGTCACCGCCGCCAAAGAAAAGTGTACGCCCGAAATCCGGGGTCTCGCGTGGTATCTCAGTCGATCGGTGTTCGACGGTCACGCCGCGGGGTCGGCCGCGTCCGGCCGCTCCGCGATGATCGTCTCGCCCGCGCGGACGCCGTCGCCCTCGGCGACGAGCAGGTCGTCGCGGCTCACGTCCGCGGGCAGCACCACGTCGGCGCGAGAGCCGAACGAGACGTGTCCGACGCGGTCGCCGCGCTCGACGCGGTCCCCCGGCTCGACCGACGGGTGGATCCGCCGGGCGAACCAGCCCGCGATGACGAGCAGCTCGTACTCCCCGAAGTCGATCGCGACCTGCTCGTTGCGGTCCGACTCCTTGTCGAACGCCGGGCGGTTCGCGCCGGGACGGTGGCGGACCTCGCGCACCTCGCCCGCGAGCGGCGCGCGGTTCACGTGCACGTCGGTGACGTTCATGAACACGCCGACGCGGAGCCGCGAGCCCTCCTCGCGGACCACGGAGACGGTGCCGTCGGCCGGGGAAACGACCGTCTCGTCGCCCCTCGGCGGGTCGCGCGCCGGGTCGCGGTGGAACCAAAGGACCACGACGGCGAGCGCGACGAGCGCGGCGCCGACGGGCGGGACGAACGGCAGCGCGACGGCGCCCGCGAGCGCGGGGACGAGCGCCAGGTCCCACGCGGCGTCGACGACCGGGAAGGGGAGCAGCCGCGAGAGCGGCGGGCGGCGGGTCACGGCGCCGCCTCCGCGTCCCGGAGACCGGGCGAGAGCTCGGTCCGCCCCGCCGCCCACGCCGCGAGCAGGTGGACGAGGTGGGTCGTGTCGTGGAGCCCGTCGGACAGGTCGAGGTCGGCCTCGCCCGCGAGCGCGTGGAGGCGCGCGAGGTCGTCGCCGCCGTACTCGGAGCCGGCGCGGGCGACGCGGAGCGTCTCGCGGAGCAGCTCCTGGCCGTCGTACCCCTCGTCGAGCAGGTCGTCGAGCGCCGAGCGGGCGTCCGCCAGGTCGCCGGCGCGGGCGTCGGCAAGCGCCGCGCGGATCGCGTCGTCGTCGCCCACGTCGCCGAGCGTCTCGTAGGCGGTCGACATGGAGATCTCGCCGCCCTCGACCGCGGTCGCCTGCGCCGAGAGGATCGCCTCCCGGAGGTCGCCGCCGGCCGCGCTGGCGACGAACTCCAGCCCGTCGCCGTCGTAGTCGACGCCCTCGCGCTCGCAGATCGCTTCCAGGACGTCGATCGCCTCGTCGGTGGTCGGCGATCGGACGCGGACCGGGAAGCAGCGCGACCGGATCGGGGCGATGAGCTTCGAGGGCTGGCGGGTCGCGATCACGAACTGGGTGGTGCGGTGGTGCTTCTCCATCACGCGGCGCAGCGCCTGCTGGAAGTCCTCGCGGATCGCCTCCGCGTTGTCCAACAGGACCGTCTTGTACTCGCCGGACATCGGCGCGTACGACGCGGACTCCTTCAGCACGCGGTTTATCATGTCGCGTTTCGCCATCGAGCTTCGGCCCGCGAGGAACCCCTCGAACCGCGGGTCGGTCCGGATCTCCTTTTTCGTCCGCCCGAAGAAGTCGGCGACGTTGATCTCGATCAGGTCGGCGTCCGGGTCGGCGTGCGACGCCGCCGCGAGCGCGCGCGCCGCCGCCGTCTTCCCGACTCCCGGCGGCCCCTGGACGACGAGGTTCATCGGCTCGTCGACGGCCCGACGCAGGCGGTCGCGGGCCTCGTCCTGCCGGATCTCGTCGAGGTCGGGCGCGTGCGCGTCTGTCCACAGCGGTCCGTCCATGTCGTGCGGATCCGGACCGGGCGGTCAAGAATCGGTCGGTCGCGGCGCCGCGTCGTCGCCCTACCGTCGCCGGGCGCGCTCGACCGCGCGACCCCAGAGGTACGCGGCCACGAGGAGGCCGTACGCGAGGACGAACGTCCCGAACAGCGGCCCCGCGCGCGAGACGGTGAACAGCGCGCCGCCGACGCCGACGGCGACGACGAGCGCGGTGAAGCCGAGGGTCCACCCGAAGAAGTAGGCGGCGTGACCGGCGACCGGCCGGAGGGCGCTCGGGGAGAAGGCCCGGCGGAGCGACTCCTCCCGGCCGTAGGTGATCAGCGAGACGGGCGCGAGGTACGTGCCGAGGACGCCGACGAAGAGGACGGCCGTCGAGCCGGCGAGGATGCGGCCGACCGGCGCGTTCGCGCCGGGGTCGAGCGTGACGACGCCGTAGAGCGTCACGAGGAGGGCCGCGAACGGGACTCCGAGGAACACCAGACAGACGGCCGTCCCGCCGAGCGACCGGCGGAGGAGCGTCCGACCGTCGGCGAGGAAGGGCGGCATCGAGTCGCCCCGCTCGCTGGCGGTCAGCACGCGGACGAGGTAGCCGACGACCGGCAGCGCCGGGAGGACCGGGACGACGACGGCCAGCGCGAACAGCAGCCAGACGGCGAGGAGGGGCCGCTCCCGGGCGTCGCCGGCGACGGGATACGTGACGGCGGCGGTCGAGGGGCGCATGCGTACGCCCATCCGCCGGACCGTAGTATGCCCGTCGGTCCGTCGCCGTCCGACCGGACGTAAAGAACTCCGATTACGACTGTGGGTGACGCCGGATAGATACTTCGAAAATAGTTCTCAAAGAATGAGTAAGTATATATGGCAATCATCCATTGTGTATCGTGAAGTACCATGACAGACCAAGACAAGCGGTTATCGCGGCGACACTTCGTCGGAGCGACGGGGGCGGCGACGCTCGCGGGGCTCGCCGGCTGTTCCGGCGGCGGCGACGGCGGCGACGGCGGCGACGGCGGAAGCGGCAACACGCTCGAAGTTCTTCACGCGTGGACCGGCGGCGACGGCGCCCGCGCGGCGGAGGCGCTCGTCACCGCCTTCGACGAGGAGCACCCGGACGTCGAACACGAGTTCAACCCGATCGGCGGCGGCGGGAACCAGAACCTCGACGCGGTCGTCGCGAACCGGCTCCAGAACGGCGACCCGCCGAGCTCGTTCGCGAACTGGCCCGGCCCGAACCTCCAGCGGTACGAGGGCGTGCTGGGCGAGGTCGGCGACATCTGGGAGTCCGAGGGCTTCGAGGACGTGATGGTACAGGAGGCGGTCGACCTCCACCAGTACAACGGCGCCTATCGGGGCGTCCCCCTCGGCTCGCACCGCCTGAACTGCCTGTTCTACAACACCTCGGTCGTCGAGGAGGCGGGGGTCGACCCCGACTCGCTGACGAGCGTGTCGGCGCTCATCGACGCGCTGGAGACGGTCCAGAGCGAGACCGACGCGATCCCGATGACGCACGGCGCGAGCGGTACCTGGACGACGACCCAGCTGTTCGCCTCGACGATGCTCGGGCAGGAAGGGTACGACGCGTACATGAGCTTCATCGAGGGGAGCCCGGACGAGGCGGCCGTCCGCGCGACCTTCGAGTCGCTCGCCGAGATCCTCGGGAACTACATCAACGAGGACGCCTCCTCGATCGGACTCACGGAGTCCAACCAGAACATCATCGAGGGGAACGCGGCGTTCATCCACCAGGGTAACTGGGCCGCCGGGGCCTACCGGAACGCCGAGGACTTCAGCTACAACGAGGACTGGGGCTTCAAGACGTACCCCGGCTCGGAGAACATGTACATGCTCCACTTCGACTCGTTCCTCTACCCGTCGGACAACCCGAGTCCGGAGGCGACCAAGACCTTCCTCTCGTTCGTCGGGAGCGAGGCGGCGCAGGTCGCGTTCAACCAGTACAAGGGCTCGATCCCGACGCGGACCGACGTCGACATGAGCGAGTTCGGGCCGTACCTCCAGGAGACGCAGGAAGACTTCGCCAGCGCCGAGCAGCGGCCGCCGAACCTACAGCACGGGCTCGGCGTCCCCTCGGAGACGATGACGGCGCTGAACGAAGTGATCTCCAGCGAGTTCTCCGGACCGTACAACGTCGACGCCGCCACGCAGGGCTTCGTCGACGCGGTCTCTAACTGACACCGGTCCTCGATGCGACCGGATTTTAGCGGTTTCGGCACACGACGACCCACATGACACGGAACACTGACACCGGCGACGAGAGTGGCGACGCGGTCACGGACGGCGGCGTCGCCGAGGAGCGCGGCGGGTCCGGGTTCAGTCCGATCGACGCGCTGAACGAGCGCTTCGGCAGCGACTTCGTCGAGTCCTCGCAGTTCTGGCTGCCGCCGTTCCTGCTGGTCGGCCTCTTCGTCTACGGGGCGATCATCTGGAACCTCCTGATCTCGCTGACGGACTTCAGCGGCTTCGGGACCCCGAACTACGGCGACCTGGACCTCGAGATGTACAGCCGCGCGCTGGCCGACAGCGGGTTCGTCGACGCCGCGATCAACACCTTCATCCTGCTCGTCGGGTTCACCCTAGTGACGCTCGCGATCGGGCTCGGACTGGCGATCCTGATAGACCGGAACATCCGGTTCGAGAACACGTTCCGGACGATCTACCTGTTGCCGATGAGCCTCTCGTTCGTGGTCACCGCCCAGTTCTGGGCGTGGATGTTCAACTTCAACAACGGGGTCATCAACATCGTCATCACGTCGCTCGGCTTCGGCCGAGTCAACTGGATCGGCAACCCAGACATCGTCCTCTGGGCGGTGATGTTCGCGCTGATGTGGCAGTTCGCGGGGTACGCGATGGTCGTGTTCCTCGCGGGCCTGCGGGCCATCCCGAACGAGCACTACGAGGCGGCGAAGGTGGACGGCGCCTCGACGGCGCGGATGTACTGGCGCGTGATCATCCCGCAGCTGAAGGGGTCGACCATCAGCGCCTCGGTCGTCCTGATGGTGTTCGCGCTGAAGGCGTTCGACTTCCTCTACTCGCTCGTCGGCGGCTACCGACCGCCCAACGGGTCCGACATCCTCGCGACGAAGATGGTCCGCGAGGCGTACGCGAACCTGAACTGGGCGTACGCGTCGGCGATCGCCATCACCCTGTTCGTGATGACGCTCGGGATCGTCGGCCCGTACCTCTACTACCAGTACAACCGGGGGAACCTATGAACGACGACGCACGAACGGACGGCGGCACGGCATCGGCGACGGACTCCGGCGCGTCCGCGGGGCCGCTCGCGGAGGTCGACGGGTACCGGGTCCTCCTGTACCTCGGGCTCCTCGGGATCCTGGCGTTCTTCATGATCCCGATCGAGTCCGGGCTCGTCACCTCGTTCAAGACGTCGAGCGGCGTCACCGGGTCGCTCCCGTTCGCGCCGCCCACGGGGAGCACGTTCACCTTAGAGAAATGGCGCACGGCGTTCGACGCGCTCGGACGCGGCCTGATAAACAGCGCGCTGTACGCCATCCCGGCGACCGTCATCTCGGCGCTGCTCGGGAGCTTCGCGGCGTACGGCCTCACGCAGTCGGACTGGAAACAGCGGTACAAGGCGCCGGTCCTCGCGCTGTTCGTCGCGGGGATCTTCATCCCGTACCAGGCGGTGCTGGTGCCGCTCTCGCAGTTCTGGTCGATGATCCCGCTCCAGGACGCCCTCGGCTTCCTGTGGGCGCTCGGGATCAACAACGACTACACCGGGATATTCGAACTGATCGTCACGCACGTGGCCTACGGGCTCCCGATCTGTACGGTCCTGTTCAGGTCGTACTACAAGAACATGAGCGAGGAGATGATCGAGGCCGCGCGGCTGGACGGCGCGTCCATCCGCCGGATCTACCGCCGCATCGTGCTCCCGCTCTCGGGACCGATGTTCGCGGTGGTCCTGATCTACCAGTTCACGCAGATCTGGAACGACCTCCTGTTCACCCTCGTGTTGGTCCAGACCGAATCCAGCGCGGCGGCGCCGATCGTGTTGATCCTCGCCGGGCTGGGCACGTCGCTCGAAGGACAAGACTTCGCGCTCCGCATGGCGGGCGCGTTCATCGCCGCCCTCCCGACGCTCGCGGTCTACATCGCGTTCGGCGAGGAGTTCGCCGAGGGGGTGGCGACATGAACGGCGCCGCTCGCGGGCAGCAATCCATGACTCGACAGCAACCACGCAGCCGACCGAAGGTATCGCTCTCAAACCGCCGCGCCGTTCCGCGGGGGCGATAGCATGGGGACGCTCGAACTCGACGGCGTGAGCAAGGTGTTCCCGGACGGGGACGGCGAGGTCGTCGCCGTCGACGACGTCGACATCGAGATGCGCGACGGCGAGTTCCTCGTCGTGGTCGGCCCCTCGGGCTGCGGGAAGTCGACCACCCTCCGGATGGTCGCGGGGCTGGAGACGGTGACCAACGGCGAGATCCGACTCGCCGGGAGCGTCATCAACGACGTGAAACCCCAGCACCGCGACATCGCGATGGTGTTCCAGTCGTACGCGCTGTACCCGCACATGACGGTACAGGAGAACATGGCGTTCGGACTGGAGGAGTCGACGGACCTCTCGGACGACGAGATCGAGACGCGCGTCACCGACGCCGCGGGGACGATGGGGATCGGCGAGCTGCTGGACCGGAAACCGTCGGACCTCTCCGGCGGCCAGCAGCAGCGGGTCGCGCTCGGGCGGGCGATCGTCCGCGACCCCGAGGTGTTCCTCATGGACGAGCCGCTCAGCAACCTCGACGCCAAGCTCCGCTCGGAGATGCGGACGGAGCTCCAGCGGCTCCAGGCCGAACTGGACGTGACGACGATGTACGTCACGCACGACCAGACCGAAGCGATGACCATGGGCGACCGGATCGCGATCCTCAACGCCGGCGAGCTCCAGCAGGTCGCGACGCCGCTGGAGTGTTACCATGAGCCGGCCAACCGGTTCGTCGCCGGGTTCATCGGGGAGCCGTCGATGAACTTCTTCGATGTCGAGCGCGACGCCGACACCCTCCTCGGCGACGCCTTCGACTACCCGCTCTCCGAGCCCACCCTCGGCGACGTCGGCGACATCACCGACCTCACGCTCGGGATCCGGCCCGAGGACATCTCGCTGGCCGACGACCCGACCGGCGAGCACACCTTCTCGACGGTGGTCGAGGTCGTCGAGCCGATGGGCGACGAGAACACCGTCTACCTGCGGTTCGAGGACGCGCCGGAGGGCGAGACGTTCATCGCGACCGTCGGCGGCCTCCAGCAGATCTCGGTCGGCGACGAGGTCCACGTGGAGATCCCCGAGGAGACGATCCACCTCTTCGACGGGACCACCGGCGACGCGGTCCACAACCGCGAGATCGACGAGTAGTTCCGGAGGTCTCCCTCCGCGTCGGCGTCGACAGCTGTCCCGGCGCCGTCACTCCCGGATGCGGTCCACTTCTCGCCGGACGCTCTCTCGCACTCGGTCGGCGACGTCGCCGCCCGAGTCGGTGACGGTCTCGGCGTCTTCGGTCTCCAGGAGGCGGTCAAGCTTGCGCTCGAACTCCCGTTCGTCGATGTCGCCGCGCGCGTAGCGCTCGCGGAGGGCGTCGAGTGCGGGGTCGCCGGTGGCGTCCGCGCGGTCGTCGGCGTCGTCCTCGGGGACCGGCTTCGTGAGGACGTGGAAGACGGGCAGGACGATGACGAGCCCGAAGAACCACACGAGCGGGAGCCACCACCAGACCCCGGTGAGGAGCGGGGCGGCGACGCCGGCGCCGACGACGCAGAGGGCGAACACCCGCCGCCAGCGGTGGCGGGGGTTCCACGCGATCCGGCCGGGGAGTCCGGTCATGGTCGAGGCGACGCCGGCGAGGCCCAAAGCGGTTTCGTCGACCGACCTGGCGGCCGCGGCGGGGTCACTCCCGGTCGATCACGAGTCGGTCGCCGGGACCGACGCCGTGGCGCTCGCTCCACCCGCGCGGCACTTCGAGGACGTACCGCCCCGGCCCCTCGTAGCGGGTGAGCGGCGGCGACTCCGGCGCCGCCTCGTGGACCGTCGTGACGGTCCCGTCGGCGTCGGCGAAGACGATGTCGAGCGCGAACGCCATGTCGCGCATCACGTAGGCGCGCTCGGCCGTCTCGCCGTGGACGAACAGCATCCCCTCGCCGGCGGGGAGGTCGTCGGTCGCGGAGAGCCCGACGTAGCGTTTCACGAAGCCGTCGGCGACGCGGACCTCGACGGTCGCGAGCGTCTCGCCCGTCTCGCCGTCGACGGCCTCGACCGTGGCGGTGTCGTACCCGGTGATCAGGAGGGCCGGGTTCGCGGCGGCGGCGCCGACGGCGGCGAGGGCGATCAGCGCGAGCGCGGCCGCGACACCGACGAGGCGGCGATTCACGGTCGATCCTCGCGCCCGAGAAAGAAACCGTTTTCCGCTCCCGGCGGGTTCAGACGGGTGAGGGCTCGTGGTCTAGCTGGTTATGACGCGGCCTTTACAAGGCTGAGATCGGCGGTTCGAACCCGCCCGAGCCCATTTCTGGGACGAACGAAGTGAGTCACAGAAATGTACCCGAGGGCGGTCGAACCCTGAAAGACGCAGCGTCGAGCGAAGCGAGACGACCGTCTTTCTTCGGTTCGAACCCGCCCGAGCCCATTTCTGGGACGAACGAAGTGAGTCACAGAAATGTACCCGAGGGCGGTCGAACCCTGAAAGACGCAGCGTCGAGCGAAGCGAGACGACCGTCTTTCTTCGGTTCGAACCCGCCCGAGCCCACGATCGGCGCCGCGAACAATTCGTGAGCAACGCCGCTGTGACTGTTTGAGGACGGGTTCGAACCCGCCCGAGCCCACTGTTGCTGTCGCGAGCAAAACCGCGAGCGACAGCGAGGTGCGTGTCTGAGGGCGGGTTCGAAGCAGGGAACGGAGCGAGCGAAGCGAGCGGAGTGAGTGAGGTTCGAACCCGCCCGAGCCCACTATCGGCGCCGCGGACAGCGCCCGAGCCGGTCCGTCACAGGTCGGCCGCGTCGAACTTCAGGAGTCCGGCGAGCGGCGGGGCGAGCGTCCAGAACACCAACATCGCGGCCGCCGACAGCTGCTGGTTGGCGGTCTCGCCGCTGAACAGCCGCTCAGCGAGGAAGGCCCTCGACAGCGCCTCGACGGCGGTCGTCGGGTTCGAGGCCCGGAGGAACACGTCGACCTGCGTCGCGGACACTGGCAGGGCGTCGAGGGAGGGCCCGACGGCGCCGACGAGCTGGCCGGTGAGCGGGCCCCACAGCAGGACGAAGAGGACGTAGACCCCGACGCCGCCGATGAGCGCCCGCCGCTGGGTCGAGAACGCAGCCGAACAGCCGACGGAGATGGCGACGAACACGACGCCGAGCGCGGCCGCGAACACGGTGTAACCGAGGAACGCGCCGGCGTTGAACACGACCGGCGCCGCGATCAACACCAGCGCAGGCAGCAGGAACCCGGCGAACACCGCGAGCGCGAGCGCCGCGCCGCGCCCGGCGACCTTGCCTAAGACCACGTCGGCCCGCGAGTGCGGCAGCGACAGGAGCAGCTTCAGCGAGCCGGACTCGCGCTCGCCGCTCACGGCGTTGTAGCCGACGACGACCCCGACGAGCGGGATCAGCGTCGTGACGAGGAAGCGGCCGACGAAGGCGCTCAACAGTAGCTCCGTGGCGAACTGCTCGCTCTCGCCGGTGGGCCGCACCGCGTACGCGAACGCCGCGACGAGCAGCGAGAACAGCACCACCAGCGCGATCATGCCGCGGGACCGGACGGTCTCGCGGAAGTCCTTCCGAGCGACGGCGGCGAGGCTCATCGGTCCACCTCCTCGGTCGCCGGACCGTCCTCGGGCGTCGGGTCGGGATCGGCCGTCGAGTCGGGATCGGCCGTCGAGTCGGAATCGGCCGCCGAGTCGGGATCGGCCGCCGAGTCGGCGGCGGCGGGTCCCGAGTCGGTCCCGTCGGGCGCCGAACCGGCCGCGTCGCCCTCGGTGTACGCCAAGAAGAGGTCCTCCAGCGAGGCCTCGCGGGTGTGGAAGTCGTCGACCGCGACCCCAGCGTCTTCCAGCGCCGCGATGACCCCCGTCTTCGCCTCGCTGGCGCAGTTCACCACCAGTTCGTCGCCGTCGCGGGAGACCCCGGAGACGCCGGCGACGGCGCGGACCGCCGCGACCGCGTCCCCGTCGGCGCCCGCGGCCGCGACTTCGAGCGTCTCCTCGCCGCCGACGGCCTCGCGGAGCCCCTCGACGGAGTCCTCGGCGACGAGTTCGCCGTCGCGGAGGATGCCGACGCGGTCGCAGACGGCGTCGACCTGTTCGAGGATGTGCGAGGAGAAGAAGACGGTGGCGCCGCGCTCGGCCTCGGCGCGGACGATCTCGCGCATCTCCTTCGCGCCGGCCGGGTCGAGGCCGGACGATGGCTCGTCGAGGATCAGCAGGTCTGGATCGCCGACGAGCGCCATCGCGAGGGCGAGCCGCTGGCGCATCCCCTTCGAGTACTCGCCGGCGGCGCGGTCGGCGGCGTCCGCGAGGCCGACGCGGTCGAGCAGCGCGTCCGGGTCGTCGGCGGCGTCCTTCGACTCGACGGCGAACTCGACGTGTTTTCGCCCGGAGAGCCGGTCGTACACCGAGAAGCCGTCCGGGAGCACGCCCGTCCGCCGCCGGATCTCGACGCCGTCCGTCGCGACCTCTGCGCCGAGCACGCGGACCGTCCCCGCGGTCGGGCGGACGAGGTCGAGGAGCATGTCGATCGTCGTGGACTTGCCCGCGCCGTTCGGCCCGAGGAACCCGTACACCTCGCCGTCTTCGACGGTGAGATCGAGGTCGCGAACGGCCGTGACCTCGTCGAACCGCTTGGTCACGCCCCGTAGCTCGATGGCGGTCATGCCTTCCGGTTCCGGCGTGAGTTGATAAAGGGTTGCGGGTCGGGGCGAGCGTCGCGCGGGCGTCGCGGCGCTCACGCGTCGCCTGCGGGCGGCCACGCCACGCCGCGCTCGGCGAGCAGGTCGGCGAACGCGTCCTCGTCGAGGACGGGGACGCCCTCGGCGTCGGCGTCGTCGCGCTTCGACCGACCCGGGCTCTCGCCCGCGACGAGGTAGTCGGTGTTCCCGGAGACGCTGGACGTGGCGTTCGCGCCGTGCGCCTCGACGTGCGCCTGCGCGTCGCCGCGGGGCACCGACAGCGACCCGGTGAACACGAAGGTGAGCCCGTCGAGCGCGTCGGTCGGGCCGGAGGCCGCGTCGGTCTCGAACGGCTCGGGGTCGACCCCGCGCTCGCGGAGCCCCGCGATCGCCGCGCGGTTCTCCTCGCGGTCGAGGAAAGACCGGATCGAGGCGGCCACCTCGGGGCCGACGTCGTCCACCTCGCGGAGCGCGTCCTCGTCCGCGTTGAGGAGCGCGTCGAGCGTCCCGAAGTGCGCGGCGAGCGCCCGGGCCGTCGTCGCGCCCACGTCCGGGATCCCGAGCCCGGCGAGGAAGTCGTCGAGGGGCGGGTTCCGCGTCGCGTCCAGTTCGGCGATCAGGTTCTCTGCGCTCCTCGAACCCCACCCCTCCAGTTCGGCGAGCTCCGCGGCGGTCAGGTCGTACAGGTCCGGCAGCGACTCGACGAGGCCGGCCTCGCGGAGCTGCTCGACGCGCTCCGGGCCGAGCCCCTCCACGTCGAGCGCGTCGCGGCGCGCCCAGTGCTCGACCGCGCGCTCCAGCTGCGCCGGACAGCCGAGCCCGCCGGTACAGAACGCGAGCGGGCCGTCGCGCTCGACCGCGGCCCCGCAGACCGGACACTCGTCGGGGAACTCGTAGGTCCCCTCGCTGCGCTTCTCGACGACCTCCGGGACGTAGGGGATCACGTCGCCGGCGCGGTAGATCCGGACGCGGTCGCCGACGTTCACGCCGAGGGCCTCGATCTCGGCGGGGTTGTGGAGCGTCGCGCGCGAGACGGTGACGCCGCCGACGTCGACGGGGTCCAGCTCGGCGACGGGCGTGAGCCGGCCGGTTCGGCCCACCTGGACCGTCACCCCTTCGACGGCCGTCGTCGCGGTCCGCGGCGGGAACTTGTGCGCGAACGCCCAGCGCGGCGCGCGCGACGTGCTCCCGAGCGCCTCGCGGTGCGCGAGGGCGTCGACCTTGATCACGACGCCGTCGACCGCGTAGTTCAGGTCGTCGCGGGCGTCGAGGACCGCGTCGCGGTACTCGATCGCGGCCTCGACATCGTCGACGACCTCGACCCGGTCGTTCCGGCGGAGCCCGAGCGACCTGAACGCGTCGAGCGCGTCGCGGTGGCGCGCGGGGCGCTCCGGGCCGTCCTCGCCCGCCTCCCACGCGAGCACGTCGAAGAAGAAGACGTCGAGGGGGCGCTCGGCGACGACCGCGGGGTCGAGCTGGCGGAGCGTGCCGGCGGCGGCGTTGCGCGGGTTCGCGAACGGCTCCTCGCCGCGCTCGATCAGCTCCTCGTTGTACGCCTCGAAGGCGTCGCGGGGCATGTAGACCTCCCCCCGAACGGCGAGCCGGGCGGGGCGGTCGTCGCCGCGCAGGCGGCCGGGGACGGAGGGGATCGTCCGGACCTGCTCGGTGACGTCGTCGCCCTCGCGGCCGTCGCCGCGGGTGGCCGCGCGGACGTACTCGCCGTCCTCGTAGATCACCTCGATCGAGAGCCCGTCGAACTTCGGCTCGCAGACGTACGCGAGGTCGGCGGGGTCGAAATCGGTGAGGTCGCCGGCCTCGGCGGCGTCCGCGAGCCCCCCGCGGACGCGCTCGTCGAACTCGCGGACGGCCGCCGCGTCGGTCGCGTTGTCGATGGAGCGCATCGGCGCGACGTGCTCGACGGTCGCCAGTTCCTCGAGGGGCTCGCCGCCGACCCGCCGGGTCGGGGAGCCCTCCGTCGGGAGGTCGAAGGCGGCTTCGAGCTCCTCCAGCCGGGCGAACAGCGCGTCGTACGCCGCGTCCGAGATCAGGGGGTCGGCCGCGACGTAGTACCGGTGGTCGTGCTCGCGCACCGCCGCGCGGAGCAGTTCGGCCTGCTCTGCCGCCTCGTCGGCGGAGAGGTCGTCGACCGGGTCGAAGTCGGTCGGCGGGTCCTCGACGTACGGGTTCTCGGCCGGGTCCGCGTGCCGGGTCGACGGAGTCGTCATCGACCGGATATGGGGCCGACTCGGGGTAAAAATGCCCGTTCCGGCGGCGGTGGGTGAGCGGGCGGTCCGGGGTCGGCCTCGGTCAGGCGACGCGGTCGCCGCGCGCGAACACGGCCGCGGGGTCCTGCCACGCCGTCACGTCCTCGGTCGGGTCGGCGTCGAGGACGACCAGGTCCGCCGCGTACCCCTCCGCGACGCGGCCGACGTCGTCGAGGCCGAGCAGGTCGGCCGCGTTGACCGTGGCGGCTTCGAGCGCCCGTTCCGGCGAGAGCCCGTAGTCGACCATGTACGCCAATTCCTGCGGGATGTCGGCGAAGAAGTTGAACGGCGTGCCGGCGTCGGTCCCCATCGCGATGGGAACGTCGGCCGCCAGGGCGTGGTCCCACGCGTCGTCGAAGCGGTCCACGGCGTCCTCGGCCTTCGCGACCGCGTCCTCGGGGATGCCGGCCTCCACGCCGTGGTCGGCGATGCCGCGGAGCGCGCTCGCGGTCGGGACCCAGTAGGTGCCGCGCTCGGCCATCATCTCGGCGGCCTCGCGGTCCATGAACGTCCCGTGTTCGACGCTGGAGATGCCGGCCTCGACGGCGTTTTTGATCCCCTCCTCGCCGTGGGCGTGGGCCGCGGTCGGCGTGTCGGTCGGCGCCGCCGCGTCGGTGAACGCGGCCAGCTCCTCGGGGGTCAGCTCCGGCGCGCCGGTCACCGCGCCCTCGGTGAGGACGCCGCCGGTGGCCATACACTTGAGCACGTCCGCGCCGGCCTTCAGCTGCTCGCGGGCCGCCTTCCGCACCTCGGCGGGGCCGTCCGCCTCGCGGCCGAACCAGTTCCCGTGGCCGCCGGTCATGATCACGTTGCGGCCGCACGCGAGGACGCGCGGGCCGTCGATCTCGCCCGCGGCGACCGCCTCGCCCGCGTCGAGCGCGAGCGTCCCGCGGCTGCCGAGGTCCCGGACGGTGGTGACGCCGGCCGAGAGGGCGGCGTCGAGGTTGCCCGCGGCCCGGTAGCTCGCGGTGTAGTCGCTCTCGGAGACCGCGGTCGAGACGTCCGGGCGGCCGTCCATCATCACGTGGACGTGCGCGTCGATCAGCCCGGGCGCGACCACGCGGCCGCTCGCGTCGACGCGTTCGAGGTCCGCGTCCGGAACGTCGTCGACCGCGCGCTCGACCGCCTCGGAGTCGCCGACCGCCGCGATATCGCCGTCCACGACCGCCACGTCGGCCAGCCGCGTTCCCTCTGCGTCCGCGACTCGACCCCCGGTGAACAGGTGTGCGCCGCTTTGTGTCATGCCGATCAGAGAGGGAGACGCGAAGGTAAAGGGTCGGGTCGCGGTAGGAGGGGCGGACGGTGCCCGGGACGCCGACCGCGTCAGGTCGCCGCCAAGAGCTTCAGCCGCAGGTCGCGCTCGTCGACCTCGTACTTGAACGCCGGGGTGCCGTCGACGAGGACGTACGGGACGCGCTCGCCGTACTCGTCGGCGAGCTCGGGGTCGGCGTCCACGTCGACCACGTCGAGGGCGACCGTCACGCCGTCGAGGTCGGCCGCGACCGACTCGATCGCCTCGCGGGCGACGACGCACAGCGAGCAGTCCTCGCGGGTGTAGAGGGTGACCGGGACGGTCGTCGCGTCCGCGGCGTCCTCGCGTCCGGCCGGGTCGCCGGCGTCGTCCCCGCTCACGGCTCGCCGTCGTCGAAGAGCAGCTCCTCGGCGACCGTCGCGGCGCCCAGCAGGTCGGGGTCGACCGCGAGGTCGGCGACCGTCGCGACGAACTCCGGCAGCGACCGGCTCGCGTAGGTGACGACGCGGACCTCGGGGTTCAGCTCCTTGGCGACCGGGATGCCGGTCGCCTCCTCGACGTCGGTGAGGACGAAGTAGGCGGCGTCGGCGACGCCGGCGTCCTCGAGCTTCGGCGCCGTGACGAGCCCCTCGACCCGACGGACCTCGACGCCGAGCGCGGCGAGCTCCTCGCCGAGGCCGTGCCGGTCGGGGCCGGCGACGACCGCGAGTCGGCCCTCTGTGCGGCCGCCGTCGGGGCGGGCGGGGGTCCCCGCCATCACTCGTACTCGATCGTCGCGGGCGGCTTGTGGGTCACGTCGTACACCACGCGCGCCACGTTCTCGTTCTCGCCGGTGATCCGGCTCTGGATCCGCTGGAGCGTGCTCCAGTCCAGCTCCTGTGCCCGGGCGGTCATCCCGTCGCGGCTCTCGACGGAGCGCACCGCGACCACCCAGCCGTGGACCCGATTGTCGCCCTTGACCCCCGTCGCCTTGCCGAGGACCGCGGCGAACGCCTGCCACGGGTCGTACTCCGCCAGTTCCTCCTCGACGACGTGGGTCGCCTCGCGGGCGACCGCGGCCTTCTCGGGCGTGACCTCGCCGACGATCCGGACCGCGAGACCGGGCCCGGGGAACGGCATTCGCTCGGAGATGATCGCTTCGAGGCCGAGCGCGCGGGCGACTTCGCGGACCTCGTCCTTGTAGAGGTCGCGCACGGGCTCGACGATCCCCTCGAAGTCGACGACCTCGGGGAGCCCGCCGACGTTGTGGTGCGACTTGATGTTCCCCTCCGACTCGATGCGGTCGGGGTAGATCGTCCCCTGGACGAGGTAGTCGGCGTCCACGTCGCGCGCGACCGTCTCGAACTCGTCGATGAACCCCTCGCCGATGACGTGGCGCTTCTCCTCGGGGTCGGTGACGCCCGCGAGCCGGTCGAAGAAGCGGTCCTGCGCCTCGATCACTCGCAGCGACTCCATAAACTCGAACGTGTCGCGGATCTCGTCGGTCTCGCCCTTCCGCATCAGCCCCGTGTCGACGTAGACGGGGGTGAGCTGGTCGCCGACCGCCTCGTACGCGAGCGTCGCCGCGACCGAGGAGTCGACCCCGCCGGACAGGGCGATCACGGCGTTCGCGTCGCCGATCGCCTCCCGGATCTCCGCTTTCGCCTCCGCGATGAAGTCTTCCGTCTCGACCATCTATAGCCTCACGTCCGCGTTCCGCTCGGTTGTGTCCGTCGATCCCAGCGCCGCCTCGACGAGGGAGACGAACGGCGGGCTCGCGCGGTCCGGACGCGACCGGAACTCGGGGTGCGCCTGCGTGCCGAAGAAGAACGGGTGGTCGGCGCGTTCGAGGATCTCCATCCGGTTGTCCGCGCGGCCGGAGAAGACGAGGCCGTCGGCCTCCAGGGCGTCGATGTACTCGGGGTTCACCTCGTAGCGGTGGCGGTGGCGCTCCGTACAGGCGTCGGCGCCGTACACCTCGGCCGCGAGGGTGTCGGGCTCGATGTCGGTCTCGTGGGCGCCGAGCCGCATCGTCCCGCCCATGTCCTCCGTCTCGTACTGCTCGGGGAGGAGGTCGATGACGGGGTGGGGCGTGTCGGGGTCGATCTCCGCGGAGTGGGCGCCGTCGAGCCCGAGGACGTGCCGCGCGTGTTCGACGACGGCCATCTGGAAGCCCAGGCAGAGCCCGAGGAACGGCACGTCGTTCTCGCGTGCGTAGCGGACCGCCTCGATCTTCCCGTCGGTGCCGCGGGAGCCGAACCCGCCGGGGACGACGACCGCGTCGGCCGTCGCGAGCCGCTGCTCGTGTTCCGCCCGCGTCTCGTCGGCGTCGACCCACAGCACGTTCACCTCGGTGCCGGTCTGGATGCCGGCGTGCTTCAGCGCCTCGTGGATCGACATGTAGGCGTCTTCGAGGGCGTACTTGCCGACGAGCGCCACGTCGATCTCCTCGTCGCGGTCGCGGGTGACGAGGTCCCGCCACTCGGTCGAGCGCTCCGCCTTCGGGAACGCCTCGTCGGCGAGGCCGAGCCGCTCCATCACGTACTCGTCTAACCCCTCGTCTTCGACCATCAGCGGGACGTGATAGATGTCCTCCACGTCGGGGTTCGAGAAGACGGCGTCCGTGGGCACGTCGCAGAACAGGGCGATCTTCTCTTTGGTCTCCGGGTCGAGCCGGTCCTCGGAGCGCCCGACGAGGACGTCCGGCTGGAGCCCGATCGAGCGCAGTTCCTTCACGGAGTGCTGGGTCGGCTTCGTCTTCTGCTCGCCGTTCTTCGAGTACGGGACCAGGGTGACGTGCGTGAAGAGGATGTCCTCGTCGTCCTCCTCGTGGGCGAACTGACGGAGCGCCTCGAGGAACGGCATCGACTCGATGTCGCCGACGGTCCCGCCGATCTCGACGAGGCAGACGTCGGAGCCCTCGGCGGCCTCGCGGATCCGCCGCTTGATGTCGTCGGTGACGTGCGGGATGATCTGGACCGTCTTCCCGAGGTAGTCGCCGGCGCGCTCGCGCTCGATGACGTGCTCGTACGTCTTCCCCGTGGTGACGTTGTGGTCGAACGTCATGTCGGTGCCGAGGAAGCGCTCGTAGTTGCCCAGGTCGAGGTCGACCTCGCCGCCGTCCTTGAGCACGTACACCTCGCCGTGCTCGTACGGGTTCATCGTCCCGGCGTCGACGTTGAGGTACGGGTCCACCTTGACGGCGGTCACGTCGAAGCCCGCGTTGGCGAGAAGGCGCCCGGTGCTGGCGGCCGTGATGCCCTTGCCCAGCCCGGACATCACTCCGCCCGTGACGAACACGAACTTCCGACCCAGCGAGGGGTCGTACCCCGTGTCGGGATCTGCTGGCATATCGACCGTCCGGCAGGCCGGGGCAAAACCGTTTCGGACCCCGCGTTTCGCTGGACGTTCGTGGCTATCTGCCGAGGCTCCGCCCGACCGTTCGACGGCGGTGCGGCCGACTCACTCCGGCGCGGCGAGCCGGTAGCACATGCCGGGCTCGTCGGTGTCCTCCGGCGCGCGCTCGGTGTAGTAGACCCCGTCGTCGGTGACGAACGGGGCGCTGGTCACCTCGCCGTTGCCCTCGACCGCCCAGGTCACCGAGCCGTCCCCGCGGTCGAGCGCGTAGAGGTGGTGGTCGTACGAGCCGACGAGGACGTGCCCGTTCGTCACGGTCACGTTCCCGGTGATCCACCCGTCCGTCGGGGTCGACCACAGCTCCTCGCCGGTCGCCAAGTCGATCGCGTAGACGTTCGTGTCGTGGCTCCCGACGTACACCGTCCCGTCGTGGACCGCCGGCGCGCACATGACGCCGCCCGTGCGGATCGGGTCGGGATCGCCCGACGGCGACACGGACTCGTCCGTCTCGAACGCCCAGAGCCCGGAGCCGTCGGCGATGTCGACGGCGGTGACGGTGCCGGCCCACGACGGCACCACCGCGATCCCGCGGCTGACCGCGATCGGGGCCTTGACGTCGCCGCCGGTGTCGAAGGTCCACGCGCGCTCGCGGTCGGAGACGGACCACGCGTAGACGCGACCGTCGTTGGCGCCGAACAGGAAGCGGTCGCGGTCGAGGTCGACCGCGATCGTCGAGTGGGGGTGGTCGGTCGGCCGGCCGTCGCGCCACACCTCCTCGCCGCTCTCGGCGTCCAGCGCGACGGCGGCGCCGCTCGGCGGCGTGAACTCGACGGCGAGGTACAGCGTCCCGTCGTGGTACGTCGGGCTGGCGGCGGCCGCGTCGCCGACGTCGGTCTGCCACTCGATATCGCCGGTCGCGACCGAGACCGCGGAGACGACGCCGTCGTAGGTGCCGACGTACGCCGACCCCTCGGCGACCGCGGGGGTGCCGTGGCTCCCCCACTTAGCGTCGGAGAGGTCCGTCGCCCAGTTCGTCGTCCCGTCGACCGCGATCGACTGGATCCGGCCCGTGTCGTCGGCGACGAGGACGTCGCCCGCCGGCGTCGGCATCGGGCTGCCCTTCGAGGCGGAGTGCTCGCCGCGGTTCGCCGGCACCGACCACCGCACCTCGACGCTCTCGGGTATCGTCGCGTTGATGTGGCCGTGGTTCCGCAGCCCCTGTCGGAACTGCGACGTGAGCCCGTCCGACGACTGCGGCCGGGCGGTAAGATCCAGGGGCAGGTCGACTCCGTCGAATCCCGACCCGGCGCCGGCGGCGGGCGAGTCGCCGTCGCCCGGCGAGTCGCCGCCGATCGAGCTACACCCGGCGAGGCCGGCGACGCCGACGCCGCCGGCGACGCGGAGCCAGTCGCGGCGCGTGCGATCTCTCATAGGGACCGGTTCGGGGGTGAGGATAAAAATCCACCTCGCTCGGAGCGAGGTGGGTCGCGGGACGCGACGCGGCCGCGGCTGGTCGAGGCAGCGGTCCGAGTGAAGTTTTGCGAGGGAAGAGCGCTCCGAGAGCGTCTTCCGCATCACGGGGGGTGGACCCCGGCGATGCGAGGGGAGGGATTTGAACCCACGGACCTCTACAGGAGCGGATCTTGAGTCCGCCGCCGTTTCCGGGCTTGGCTACCCTCGCACGCGGGCTGGCGTTAGATGGGCGCCTCCTTTACGCCGTCGGTTCCGCGCCGACCAGCGTCGCGCGGAACCCGCCCGCGGCGGACTCGTCGATTTCGAGCGTCCAGTCGTGCGCGGCCGCCACGCGCTGGACGATGGCGAGCCCGATCCCGGTTCCGCCTCCGGGGGAGACGCCGAAGTCGGTCAGCGCCGCGCGCGCCTGCTCGTCGTCCGGCAGCCCCGGGCCGTCGTCGGCCACGTACACCCCCCGGTCGTCGACGCCGACGCGGACCGTGGGGGCGTCCCCGCCGTACTCGAAGGCGTTGCCGATGAGGTTGCCGGTGGCGCGCCGGAGCAGCGTCGGGTCGCCGGTGACGGGACCGGCCTCGTCGACGACGAGGTCGGCGTCGGGGGGGCAGTCGCCGAAGTCGCCCGACTCCAAGCAGTCGGCCGCAAGCTCAGCGAGGTCGACCGCGGCGTCCTCGGTCTCGATCGCTTCGGGCTCGCGGGCCATCACGAGCGCCTCGTCGATCATCGTCTCGATCCGGTCGAGCGCGTCCTCGGCCGCCGCCAGCCCCTCCGTCTCGTCGGTCTCGCGCGCGAGGTCGACGTAGCCGCGGGCGACCGACAGCGGGTTCCGGAGGTCGTGCGAGAGGAAGCCGGCGAGGCGTTCGAGCCGCTCGTTGAGCCGCTTCAGCTCGCGCTCGCGTTCGACCCGCTCGGTCACGTCGCGGATGACCCCGACCGCGCCGACGATCGACCCGTCGTTCTCGATCGGCGTCAGCCGCGTCTCGGTGGTGACGTCGCTGCCGTCCGCGAGCGTCGTCGTGAGCTGGACGCGCTCGTCGTCCGCCTCGCCGTCGAGGACCCGTTCGACCGCCGCCCGGTAGCGGCCCCCCGTCTCCGCGCTCCAGTACCCCGCCTCCACGAGCCGCTCCGGGTGCCTCCCGTGGAGGACGGCCTCGTCGAACCCGGTCACCTCGCGGAGGCGCTCGTTGACGAACACCCGGGTCCGGTCGGCGTCGAGGACGTAGGCCCCGTCGCCGAGGGCGTTCACGATCGACTCGGCGTGGTCGATCGGACTCGACTCCGACGGGGGTTCCATGCGGTCGCTACGGGGCGAGCCGTAAAGTCCTCTCGGGTGACCGACGGCGCGCCCGGCGAGTCACCCGGCTATCATGGCGACGCCGACCACCGCGAGGACGGCCGCGACGAGCCGGAGCCGGAAGTGGCGCTCGCCGAGCAGCACGCCGCCGAGGACGACCGCGACGATAGCCTGCGTGTTGATCACGGGCGAGGCGACGCTCGCGGGCAGCGCCGCGAACGCGACCGTGGTCAGGTGCTCGCCGACGGCGACGAGCGCGCCGGCCGCGAGGAACTTCGGAACGTCTTCGCGGCTCGCGTCGATCGGGGTTCGCACCGCCGCCGGGAGCAGCACGACCGCGACGCCGGCGAGCAGCAGCGGCACCCAGAGCGTGCCGGGGATCGCGAGCTCCTGGAGCGCGACCCGCTTGCCCACGTCGCCGACGGCGTAGCAGGCCGCGCTCGCGAGCGCCAGCTGGGCGGGCCGCGAGCGGGCGGCCCGCGCGAGCGGCGCGAAGAAGCTCCCCGGCTCGTAGTTCGCGACGTACACCGCGAGCGTGGTGACGACGACGCCGGCGACCTGGATCGGCGCCAACACCTGACCGAGCAGCCCGACCTCCAGCGGGAGGACGAACATCGGGACCACCTTGTTGATCGGCGCGACGTACGAGACCGCCCCGTCCTCGATGGCCCGCAGGAAGAGGACGAAGGCCGCGGCCGTCGCGACGCACGTGCCGGCGACGACGGCGAACCGCCGGGGGACGGCGATCCCGGCCAGCCCGGCCGCGGCGTCGCCGAACCCGACCGTGAGCCCGGTGCCCGCGAGGAACCACCCGAGCGCCGCGGCGTTGACCGCCACCGTCAGCGCCGCCGGGGGATAGTCGGCGAAGGCGCGCTTCAGGACGAAGAGATACGTCCCCCAGACGACGGCGGCGGCGACGGCGAAGAGGAGCCCGGCGTCCATTCGTTCGCCCCGAGCGCGACCGGCGGAAAGAGTGGTTCGATCCGGGGCCGCCGGGCGCCGGGCCTCGCGAAACGGTTAGGTCGCTGCCGCGAGAACGCCGCGCACATGGACGACCACACCCGCGACCCGGGCGTCGCCCCGCCGCTCGGGAACCCGACCGGGTGGCACGCGGGCGGCGAGCCGTCCGGCGACGGGGAGGCGTCGGCGGAGGGCGCGGCCGACGCGGGGGCCGTCGGGGGGTACTGGGAGCACGCGACGCTGCGGCGCGCGACCGAACACGGGGTCCGGCTGTTCAACGACGGCGCCTACCACGAGAGCCACGACTGCTTCGAGGACGAGTGGTACAACTACGGGAGCGGCACGGCGGAGAGCGCCTTCCTCCACGGGATGGTCCAGGTCGCGGCCGGCGCGTACAAGCGCGTCGACTTCGAGAACGACGCCGGGATGCAGTCGCTGTTCGAGACGGCCCTCCAGTACCTCGACGGCGTCCCGAGCGACTTCTACGGCGTCGACGTCGCGGACGTCCGAGAGACGCTCCGCGCCGCGCTCGACGACCCGAGCGCGGTCGACGGCTGGCAGATCACGCTCGACGGCGCGCGGCCCCCGGCGTACCCCGCGGACTACGAGTACGCGGAGCGGGTCGACGAGAGGCACTGAGGGCGGGCCGACGACGCGGGCGAGGGCTCGCGGCCGCCGCCGATCCGAACGCCACTTATCAGCCGCCCGCCTGGAGGTCGTATGGAGATTCACGACCTTGGCGACGGGGAGCCCGAGGTCGCCGTGGTCGGCGCGATCCACGGCGACGAGCCCTGCGGCGCCCGCGCCGTCGAGCGCCTGCTCGACGCCGACCTCGCCCCCGAGCGTCCGGTGCGGCTGATCGTCGCCAACGAGGCGGCGCTCGACGCCGGCGAGCGGTACCTCGACGCCGACCTCAACCGGGCGTTTCCGGGCAACCCCGACGCGGCGGCCCACGAGGTGCGGCTGGCGGCCGACCTCGTCGACGCGCTGGCGGGGTGTACCACCCTCGCGATCCACTCGACGCAGTCGTACGCCGAGCCGTTCGCCGTCATCGACTCGATGGACGAGGTGACCCGCGCGGTCGCGCCGCACCTCCCCGTCGACGCCGTGATCCAGACCGACGCGTTCACCGAGGGCCGGCTCATCGAGCACCCGCACACGCTCGAAGTGGAGGCCGGGCTCCAGGGCTCCGAGGGCGCCGCCGACAACGCCTACTGGCTCGCCCGCGCGTTCCTCGCGGCGACCGGCGCAATCACCGCGCCCGGCGCGGACGACGTCCTCGACGCCGGGGGCCGCGAGGACGTGTCCGTGTTCCGGCTCCGCGAGCGGATCCCGAAGCCCGACGCCGAGGCGTACGAGGTGTTCGCGCGCAACTTCGAGCGCGTCGAGTCCGGCGAGCGGTTCGCGGCCGCGGACGGCGAGCCGCTGCTCGCCGACGAGCCCTTCTACCCCGTGCTGCTGTCGCCGAACGGCTACCGCGACCAGTTCGGCTACGTCGCCGACCGGGTCGGCACGCTGGAGTAGCTACTCGACGAGTTCGATGGCGTCGTCGCCGTTCGGCACCGCGCAGATGAACGCGCCCGGCTCGTCGCCCGCGTTCCGGTACCAGTGTTCGACGCCCGCGGGGATGAGGAGGGCGTCGCCCGGCGACACCCGATGCTCCTCGTCGCCGACGCCGACGACGTACTCGCCGGAAAGGACGTACTGCTCGTGTTCGACCGCGTTGGTGTGGCGCGGGACCTCGGCGCCCGGCGCGAGTTCGAACCGGCGCATCGCGAAGTTCGGGGCGCCGTCGGACTCGTCGAGGAGGACGGCCTTCGAGAGCCCCTCGGCGGCGTCGACCGGCTCGGACGCGACCGCGTCGGCGCGTTTCACGACCGCCCCGGGATCGGCTGTGTCGCTCATGGGCGTCCGTGACGGGCGGGAGGTACTTAACCGATCACCGCACTGACCCGGTGACTTAACCGATCACCGGCCGAACCGGAGGGTATGCGTGGAATCAAGGTCGGGAGCGCGTTCGGTATTCCGATCCGCCTCAACTGGACGTTCTTGCTCGTCTTGCCGCTGTTCGCGTACCTCATCGGCGGAGAAGTGAGCACCATCGCGGAGGTGATGAACGAGGTCGCCGGGCTCGGCATCGACACGGCCGCGGTCGCGACCGGGACCACGCCGTGGATCCTCGGCCTGTCGGCCGCGGTGGGGCTGTTCGCCGGCGTGCTGCTCCACGAGTTCGGCCACTCGCTCGTCGCCATGCGGTACGGCTACGAGATCGAGTCGATCACGCTGTGGCTGCTCGGCGGCCTCGCCAGCTTCGCCGAGTTCCCCGAGGACTGGAGACACGAGTTCTGGATCGCGATCGCCGGCCCGCTCGTCAGCGTCGCGGTCGGGGCGGCCTGCTACGCCGTCGTCCTCGTCGCGCCGATGGGCTCGAACGCCGTCCTCTTCGTCTTCGGCTACCTCGCGCTGTTGAACGTCGTGCTCGCGGTGTTCAACATGCTCCCCGCGTTCCCGATGGACGGCGGCCGGGTCCTCCGGGCGCTGCTCGCGCGGAACCAGCCGCACGCGCAGGCGACCCAGCGGGCCGCCGCCGTGGGGAAGGTGTTCGCGTTCCTGATGGGGATCATCGGCCTGTTCACCTTCCAGCTGCTGCTCATCGTCCTCGCCTTCTTCGTCTACATCGCCGCCTCCGGCGAGGCCCAGCAGACGACCCTGAAGGCCGCCTTCGAGGGCGTCAGCGTCACCGACGTGATGACGCCCCGCGAGGACCTCCACACGGTGACTGAAGACACCTCCGTCGCCGACCTGATGAGCCGGATGTTCGAGGAGCGCCACACGGGCTACCCGGTCCTCGACGGCGACGACCTCGTCGGGATGGTGACGCTCGAAGACGCGCGGTCGGTCCGCGAGGTGGAGCGCGACGCCTACCGCGTCGACGACGTGATGGCGACCGACCTCGTCGCCGCCGACCCGAACGCCGACGCCCTGACCGCGCTCCAGACCATGCAGGAGCACGGCGTCGGGCGCCTCCCGGTCGTCGACGCCGACGGCGCGCTCGTCGGGCTCATCTCGCGGTCGGACCTGATGACCGCGTTCAACATCATCCAGACCGGCGGCACGCCGGGCGTCATCAGCGGCCGACGACAGGGGGCCGGCGACGAGTCGCGGATCCTCTGACCGCTCGCGCCCCGGCGACGGCCGGCCGCACCCCCCGGCGTGGGGTATATACGCGGCAACGACCTACCTCGGTACGTGACAACCCGGACCATCCGCGCCCGCGACCGGCCGGTGTTCGGCGTCGACGTCCACAGCGGCGACGTCCGCGGCGACAGCCCCTCCTACGCGCTCGTCATCCTCGACCCCGTCGACGAGGACGACCCGGACGCCCCGGACGCGGACGGGCCGATGGCCCGGGTCACCCGCGACGTGGTCTCCTTCCGGAAGCTCTGCCGGCTGATCGACGACCGCGAGCCCCTCTACGTCGCCACCGACAACGCCTACGAGCTGGCGGCCGATAAGAACGAGCTGGTCGGCTTCCTCCGGTCGCTGCCGGACGGGACGCGGCTGGTCCAGGTGACCGGCGCCGAGCGCCCGGAGCCGCTCTCGCGGGTCGCTTCCCGGCACGGGATCCCCTACGGGAAGGAGCCGATGAAGGAGGCGGAGGCGGCCGCGCGGCTCGCCGCGGCCAACGTCGGCCACGAGGTGACCGCCTTCACCGACGAGACGACGGTGAAGGTGTCCCGCGGCCGCTCGACGGGCAAGGGCGGGTGGAGCCAGGACCGCTACACCCGGCGGATCCACGGCAACGTCCGGAAGCGGACGCGGCAGGTCCAGTCGAAGCTGAACGAGGCGAACCTCGACTTCGAGCGCGACGTGACCGAGAAGTACGGCGGCTACGCGAACGCGACGTTCACCGTCGAAGCCCGCCCCGAGGACATCCCCGTCTCGGACTCGCGGGCCGGCGACGTGCGCGTCGAGGTCGAGCGCGAGCGCCGCGACGGCATCGAGTACGAGCCGCTGGTGAAGCGGCGCGACCGCGTCATCGTCGGCATCGACCCCGGCACCACCACCGCGGCCGCGGTCGTCGGCCTCGACGGCACCGTCCACGCGCTGTACTCCTCGCGTACCGGCGACACGGCCGAGGTGACCGAGTGGATCGTCGAGCAGGGGCGACCGATCATCGTCGCCGCCGACGTGGAGCCGATGCCGGAGACCGTCGAGAAGTTCCGGCGCTCGTTCGACGCGGCCGGGTGGCGCCCCACGACGGACCTCCCGGTCGACGAGAAGCTCCACCGCACCCGCGAGGCGAGCTACGACAACGACCACGAGCGCGACGCGCTCGCCGCCGCGCTGTACGCCTACGACGACCACGAGGACCAGTTCGAGCGGATCGCGGCGAAGACGCCGCCGCGGCTCGACCGCGAGGCGGTGATCGCCGGCGTCGTCGCCGGCGGCTCGTCGGTCGAGGCCGTCGTCGAGGACCTGAGCGAGGACGACGGCGCCGGCGACGACGGGGGCGACGAGGCGGAGGCGGACCCGACGGAGCCGGAGCGCACCGAGGAGGAGGAGACGATCCGCCGGCTCCGCGAGCGCGTCGACCGGCTGGAGTCCCACGCCGAGTCGCTGGAGGAAGACCTCGACGAGCGCGACGACCGGATCGCGGAGCTGGAGTCCGAGTTGGAGGAGGCGAAACGCGAGGAGCGCATCGAGGCCCGCACGCGGCGGGCGGTCTCGCGGCTCGAACGCGAGACGGACCGGCTGGAGCGCGAGCGCGACGAGGCCCGCGAGCGCGTCGAGGACCTCGAACGGAAGGTGGAGACGCTGAAGGAGCTGTGGCGGCTCGACCACTCGAACTTCGGCGACGTCGCCGAGGGGCAGGGCCTCGTGAGCGTGAAGGTCGTCGAGCAGTTCACGCTCGACGCGCTCGACGCCGCCGACGAGGCGTACGGGCTCGTGGCCGGCGACGTGGTGTTCCTCCGGGACGCCTCCGGGGCGGGTCGCCGGACCGCCGAGCGGCTCGCCGAGGCGGAGCCCCGCGCGGTGATCCGCGGCGAGGGGAACCTCTCGGACGTGGCCGACGAGGTGCTGTTCGAGCGGGCGGTTCCGGTGGTGCCCGCGGACGCGGTGCCGGTCCGCGAGGTGGACGAGCTGGCGGTCGCGAGCGAGGAGGCCCTCGTCGAGGCCGTCGACGAGTGGGAGGAGCGCGCCGAGCAGCGCCGCCGCGACGAGAAGGCCGAGCGGATCGACCGGATCATCTCCGAGCACCGCGCGGGGCGGACGCTGCCCGAGACCGAGGAGTGACCCCGACCCGGTCGCCTCGAAACCGAGGAACCGGCGGTCGACGGCCGCGCTGGCGGCGCTCCCCGTGAGTCGTCGGCACGCATCCAGAAGTCATATGTCCGGGAACGCACACTCGGAGGTATGGACGCTCACGAGCTGATCACCCGGAACGCGGCCGAGGTGGTCACCGAGGCGGAGATCGAGGCGCTGGCCGACGACCCCGAGGGCAAGCGGGCGTACGTCGGCTACGAGCCCTCGGGCGTGCTCCACATCGGTCACATGCTCACCGCGAACAAGCTCATCGACCTCCAGGAGGCGGGCTTCGAGGTCACCGTGCTGCTGGCCGACGTACACGCCTACCTCAACGACAAGGGATCGTTCGAGGAGATCCGCCACACCGCCGAGCGCATGCGCGACCAGTTCATCGCCTACGGGCTCGACGAGTCGAACACGCAGTTCGTGCTCGGCTCCGACTTCCAGCTCGACGACGACTACACGCTCGACCTCCACGCCCTCGAACTGGAGACCACCCTCTCCCGCGCCGAGCGCGCGATGGCGGAGATCAGCTCGGGCGACTCGGTGAAGGTGTCGCAGGCCGTCTACCCGCTGATGCAGGCGCTCGACATCCCGTACCTCGGCGTCGACCTCGCGGTCGGCGGGATGGAGCAGCGCAAGGTCCACATGCTCGCGCGCGACGTGCTCCCGAGCATCGACCGCGAGCCGCCGACGAGCCTCCACACGCCGCTTATCGCCGACCTCGGCACCGGCCGCGGGAAGATGTCCTCCAGCGAGGGCGTCACCATCTCGATGGAGGACTCCCGCGAGGACATCGAGTCGAAGGTGAACGACGCCTACTGCCCGCCGACGGCCGACCCCGAGCCGACCGACGACGGCGCCGAGCGCGAGAACCCCGTCCTCCAGGTGTTCGAGTACCACGTCTTCCCGCGGTTCGACGCGGTGACCGTCGAGCGCCCCGAGGAGTACGGCGGGAACCTGGAGTACGACGCCTACGACGACCTGGAGGGCGACCTGGAGTCCGGCGAACTCCACCCCGCGGACGCGAAGGGCGCGCTCGCGGAGTACCTCGACCGCCTCATCGCGCCGGGGCGCCAGCAGCTCGCGGAGTAGGTCGGTCGTTCCGCGGCGCCCTCACTCGGCGTCCGCCTCGTTCCTCGCCGCGCGACCGTCGAGGGCGCAGGCCCCGTCCAGACAGCCGAGCCCCGCCGCGGTCTCGAAGACGGGGAGCCCGCAGTCGCACTCGTCGACGACGACCCCGGCCGGGAACGAGAAGGTCGTCTCGCAGTCGGGGTAGTTCTCGCAGCCGAGGTAGACGCGGCCGGGCGCGGAGCGGACCCGGAGGTCGCCGTCGCAGTCCGGGCAGTCCCAGACGCCGTCGAAGCGGTCGCTGACTGCCTCCGCCATGGGGTCGCAGCCCGGGTCGAGACAGAGGTGGAACGGCTCGCCGCGCTCGACGCGAATCTTCGGGAGCCCGCAGTCGTCGCAGGTGGCGTCCGTGACGCTGGCGCCCGCCGGCAGCCCCCGCCGCTCCTCGCAGTCCAGGCAGACCACGTCGCCGCGCGAGCGCACGAGCGGCCCGCCGTCGTCCGGGCAGGTCCCGACCGGGACGCCGGCCTCGGTGACGGGGAGGACCCGGCTCGCGGTCGCCTCCGCCGCGACGACGCGGAGTCGCCGGGAGCCGTCGCGGGCGGTGACGGTGAACCCGTCGCCGTCGCCCTCGACGACGACGCTCTCGGGGCGGGTGAGCCACGCGACGGGCTGGTAGCCGTCGGCGTCGTGGACGAGCGTCGTGTCGTCGGGTTTGATCAGGACGACGACCCGTCCCCGGTGGGTGCGGGTGCGGTCGCCGCGGTCGGTTACCTCGCAGTCGCCGGCCAGCACGCGGAGTCGCTGCGGCATGGGGCGACTGGCCGCGGAATGGCTGAAAAGCGCTCGTGACGGGGTTTATCCGGGATGCGGAGCGCCGGTAGCGGGCGGGGCGACGCCGTCACTCCACCCGGACCGTCCGCGTCGCGGTGACGGGGAGGAGCGGGAGGTCGGGGAAGACGACCTCGACGACGAACTCCAGCTCGTCGGCGTCTGGGGGGCCGAACACGCCGACCGGGACCGTTGCCGTCCCGTCGAGGTACGTCGTCGTCGCGGTCATCTCCACGTCGTTGACCGTGACGCGGATCCCCGCGCGGGCGCTTCCGGAGACGGCCTCGACGGCGACCTCGCACATCTCGTTGTCGCCGACCGCGATGGCCTCGGGGAAGTCCCCCCAGTCGACGTCGACGCGGGGGCAGTCGCGCGCGGCGTCGACGATCCGCTCCGCGACGGAGTCGCTCATGCCGGCGCGTTCGAGGTCCGCCGCGCCGGCGTCGACCACGTCGACCGGGGAGGCGAGGCCGGCGTCCGCGAGGCGCTCGGCGCGCCCGGAGCCGACCCCCTCGATCGCCGTGAGCGCGACCGCCTCGCGGGAGACGCCGTGCTCGACGCGCGCCTCGACGCGACGGGCGAGGTTGGCGGCGCGCGGGCCGGCGAAGCGGTCGAGGAACTCCGCGAGGGCGGCGAGCAGGCGGAGCGCGTTCTGCCGGATCACCCACGCGTCGGACCGGAGGTCCGAGGGGATCGAGTCCGCCATGCCGGCGAGCAGGATGGCGAACACCTTGCGGTGGCCGTCCTCCAGGTCGGTGTCGCGCCCGTCGAGGACCCGGTCGATCGCGTCCGACTCGGCGGACCGCGCCGAGACGGAGTCGAACTCGCCGGCCGACGCGACGGTCTCCAGCACGGAATCGACCGTCAGCGTCTCGCGGTCGGCGAGGCGGCGGAAGCGGCGGGCAGTGTCGAGCCGGAGGTAGTACTTGGAGGCGAGCCGTCCGAGGGCGGTCGGCTCGATCGCGAGGTCGTCGTCGGCCGCGACGAACCCGTCGTCGACGAGCGATTCGAGGTGGTCGCGCACGCGGTCGCGGAGCGTCGGGAAGTCGTACTGCTCCGGTTGCGACTGCGCGCGGACGTAGTAGAAGGTGGTCTCCAGCCACGCAATCACGTCCTCGAGCCCGCGGATCGTCCCCATCGCGATCTCGGCGTTGAGGTGCGACTCGAGGTCGGCGGCGAGCCGCGACTCGATCTCCTTGCCGTCGCGCAACAGTTTGCGGTACCTGTCAGCGTCCCCGCGGTCGCAGACCACCCAGCCGTACCCCACGTCGTCGTACTCCGGCCGGCCGGCGCGCCCGAGCATCTGGAGCACGTCCAGCGGCGAGATGTCGGTCTCACCCTCCAGCGGGTCGTGGTACTTGGTGTCGCGGATCACGACGCAGCGCGCGGGGAGGTTCACCCCCCACGCCAGCGTCGACGTCGAGAAGAGGACCTTGATCTTCCCCTGCTTGAACCACTCCTCGACGCGGTCGCGGTCGTCCTTCCCGAGGCCGGCGTGATGGAAGCCGACGCCGTCCGTGACCGACTGGCGGAGCGTGTCGTTGGTGAGCTCTTTGGCCTCGTTGTGGAAGTCGTAGTCGTCGCGTGAGTCGATCGGGATGTCCCGCTCGGTTATCTCGTCGCGCGCCTTCTTGGCGGCCTGAACCGTGTCCTGCCGAGAGGAGACGAACACCAGCGCCTGCCCGTCCTCGCGGACGTGCGGCTCGGCCAGGTCGAGCGCGCGGTAGAGCCGCCGGTACTTGTCGGCGAAGGCGTTCGAGCCGTGCGAGTACGTCTTCACGCCCGTTTCGAGGTCGACCGGGCGGTACTCGTCGCCGAAGGCGTAGGTCGTCTCCGCGGGCGCGTCCAGCCACTCGGCGACGTCGTCGATGTTCGGCATCGTCGCCGACAGCGCCACGACGCGGGGGTCCTGGAGCCGGCGGAGCCGCGAGACGGTCACCTCCAGCACCGCGCCGCGCTTCTCGGAGTCGAGCAGGTGGACCTCGTCGATGACGACGCAGTCCACGTCGGTGATGAAGGAGTAGCGCGCGGAGTCGTGCTTCCGGGTCGCGCTGTCGGCCTTCTCGGGCGTCGTCACCAGCACGTCGGCGCGCTCGGCGCGGCGCGGGTTGAGGTTCCGCTCGCCGGAGACGACGTAGACGGAGTAGCCCAGCTCCTCGAAGCGCTCCCACTCGCTCTCCTTCTCGTTGGTGAGCGCGCGCAGCGGCGCGACGAAGAGGGCCGTCCCGCCCGCGTCGAGCGTCTTACAGATGGCGAGCTCGGCGAGCGCCGTCTTCCCGGAGGCCGTCGGCGCCGACGCGACCACGTTGTGGTCGGTCTCTAAGATGCCCGGCAGCGCCTCCCGCTGCATCCGGTTGAACTCGTCGAAGCCGAAGGCGTCGGCGAACTCCGGCACCGCGTCCGCGACCTTCACGGCACACCACACCCGTGCACGAGTCGTCGGGATCCGCGGCTGTGTCGCATTCGGATCGAGAGGGGGGCTTCGAGGGCAAAGGCGTTTCTCATGCGCCCGCGGGGAAGCCGAGGCGGTCGAGGGAGACACAGGCGAGGTGATCAGTCCCGCGGCGCCGCGTACCCACACCGTTTAGGTGACCGCGGCCGACCGCCCGGGTATGATTCCAACGTCGCCGCTCGTCGTCGGTATCGCCGTGGCGGTCGCGCTGCTCGCGCTGTTCGTGCTCGCCCGCCGGCTCCGCGGGCCGTCGAGCGAGGCGCGCGAGTCGAAACGCGCCCACGAGGCGGCACAGGAGCGCGAGCCGCCGGTCGAGATCGGCGAGACCTACGAGTTCGGCGTCACCGAGCTCACCGACCACCACTCCGGCGACGAGGTCGCCGTCGGGAAGGTCGAGGGGTTCGTCGTCTTCACCGAGGAGATCCCGAGCGGGCTCGAACCGGGCGACGTGATCCGCGCGAAGGTGCTCTCCTTCAACGAGGGCCGCACCTCCGCCGACGCGACGTTCGTCGAACGCGCGTAGCCGAGGGCGGACCGGCAGAGCGAGACGGCGGCCGAGACCACGTCCGCTCCGAACCGGAGGTTCATACGTGATGCCGACGAAGTGGTGTCGCAATGGCTCAGGCCGGCACCCAGGACCTCACGGAGCGGTTCATCCAGTTCTATCGCAACTACTACCGTGAGGAGATCGGACAGCTCGCCCAGCGGTACCCCAACGAGCAGCGCTCGCTGTACGTCTCCTACGACGACCTCTTCCAGTTCGACCGCGACCTCGCCGAGGACTTCCTGAACAAGCCGGAACAGATGCGCGAGTACGCCGAGGAGGCGCTGCGGCTCTACGACCTCCCCGCCGACGTGAGCCTCGGCCGCGCGCACGTCCGCATCGAGGACCTCCCCGAGAGCGTCGACATCCGCGGCATTCGGGTCCACGACGACCACATCGGCAAACTCGTCTCGATCCAGGGCATCGTCCGCAAGGCCACGGACGTCCGCCCCAAGGTGACCGAGGCCGCCTTCGAGTGCCAGCGCTGCGGCACGATGACGTACATCCCCCAGTCCGACGGTGGCTTCCAGGAGCCTCACGAGTGTCAGGGCTGCGAGCGACAGGGCCCGTTCCGGGTCAACTTCGACCAGTCCGAGTTCGTCGACTCCCAGAAGCTCCGCATCCAGGAGTCGCCCGAGGGCCTCCGCGGCGGCGAGACCCCCCAGTCGCTCGACGTCGACATCATCGACGACATCACCGGCGAGGTGAGCCCCGGCGACCACGTCACCTGCGTCGGCGTCCTCCACATCGAACAGGTCGAGCAGGGCAACGAGAAGTCCGCCATCTTCGACCTGTACATGGACGGCGTCTCCATCGCCATCGAGGACGAGGAGTTCGAGGACATGGACATCACCGACGCCGACAAACGCGACATCATCGAGCTCTCCGAGCGCGACGACATCTACGAGGCGATGGTCGGGTCCATCGCACCCGCCATCTACGGCTACGAGGAGGAGAAGCTCGCGATGATCCTCCAGCTGTTCTCCGGCGTCACGAAGCACCTCCCCGACGGCTCGCGGATCCGCGGCGACCTCCACATGCTCCTGATCGGCGACCCTGGTACCGGGAAGTGTCAAAAATACGACACTGAAGTGACACTTGCTGACGGGACAGAACGGGCCATCGGAGATATAGTAGAGTCAAATCTCGAAGACCCGATAGAAGTCGACGACGGGGTGTACGAACCGGTAAATGTCGACGTTCAAACAGTAACGGAATCGGGAGCCGTCGAGACTGGGACCGCGACAAAAGTCTGGAAACGGGAAGCGCCGGATAGGATGTACAGAATTTCGATGGCATCGGGGCGCGAAGTAGAGGTAACACCGTCGCACCCGTTGTTCAAACAGTTGAACAGAGGGTTGTCCCCCCAACGGGCAGACCAATTAAGCGAGGGTGATCTCATTGCTGTTCCCGGAAACATCGACGCGGATTGGGACGATTCGCTTGACGTTTCGTTCCAGCAGGTCGAAGCCTACAACGCGAATTCGTTCACGCCGCCCACTCGAATCGATCCCACTCTGGCTCGACTCCTCAGTTATATCATCGCTGAGGGTCACACCTATCTCTCAGGATCGAGTGCCGCTACCGAGGTTACGAACGTCGACGACGAGATACTAGCGGACGTGGAGAACTGCTTCCGCGAGTTGGGCGTTCGATGGTCCCGCCTAGAGAAGCGAGATCACGAGACTGCCGAAATCGTCCGCTGTTCCTCGTTGGAGTTCGTCCGGTTCCTCAGAGGAATCGAACCGGCAATCCTCAAAAACACTGAGGATCAACTCGTCCCTGATTGTCTCAAACGGGCGAGTCCCGAGAATAAGAAGGGATTCCTACAGGCGTACGTTGACAGCGAGGGGACGGTCTCAGCCAAAGAACGCGAGATCACAGTTTCTTCGATGAGTAGAGAACTTCTGGCCGGGGTACAGACGTTACTCCTCGCCTTCGGGATCCGGAGCCATCTTCGAGAACGACACAACGATAGCTATCGACTGCGCATCAGTGGACGGGATTTCGTCAAGTACGTCGACGAAATTGGATTCGTTACCAATCGTAAGGCGACGGCCTCGAACGCGTTCGATGACGTTCCAGAGAACACAAACACCGACGTGATTCCCGGACTGAGTGACGACCTCCGGCGGATCCGAGAGGCGCTCGCGTTGTCGCAATTCGATATCGGACTGCCGCGTCCGACGTATCAACACTACGAACGTGGCGACAGAAACCCGAGTAGATCGAGTCTGAGAGCGGTTGTCGACGCGTTCGAAACTCGGCTGAACTGGCTTCGCGAGAGGCGTGGAGAACTGCTGGACGGTAACTGGCAGGCAGTCGAGACGCTGCGGGAGGAACTGAACATCTCTCAGAAGATGCTCTCAGAGGGAATGGACGTCTCTCAAACGGCGATCAGCTACTACGAGCGGAACGACGTTGCTCCCGACGGTGGACAGGTCGCGGACGCAAAGGGCGTGATTTTGGATCGTCTCGATGAGGCCTTATCGGTCGCGCAAGATGTCTCCGAACTCGATCGTCTGTGTGCGAACGACGTTCACTGGGACCGGATCGAGTCGATCGAATCGGTCGATCCAAGCTATGAGTGGGTCTACGATCTTGAGGTCGCAGACACCCACACGTATCTCGGAAACGGCGTCGTCTCGCACAACTCGCAGATGATTTCGTACGTAGAAAACATCGCTCCCCGCTCGGTGTACACCTCCGGGAAGGGGTCGTCTGCGGCGGGCCTCACCGCCGCGGCCGTGAGAGACGACTTCGGCGACGGCCAGCAGTGGTCGCTCGAAGCCGGTGCTCTTGTCCTCGCGGACAAGGGGATCGCGGCGGTCGACGAGCTGGACAAGATGGACTGCGTCACCGGCGACGCGCTGGTTTCTCTCGCCGACGGGCGCGTCGAGCGCATCGGAGAGCTGGCGCGGGAAGCGGCCGAGGACGGCGAGGTCGAGGAGCTCTCGAACGGGCGACGTATCCGCGACGTCGACCTCGACGTCTGGTCGATGAACGAGGACGGAAACCTCGTCGAGCGGTCGGTTTCGGCGGTCCACGAGTACGACGTGCCGTCGGAACTGACCCGAGTGACGACGGAGACGGGCGAGTCGCTGACCGCGACCGCCGACCACCCGTTCTTCGTCCTCGACGACGGCGAGCGCGTCGAGCGCGAGGCGGCCGCGCTGAACGACGGCGACTGGGTGTACGTCCCGCGCGAGATCCCGACGAGGGCGGCGGACGGCGGAGCGGTGGCCGCGAGCGGGGGAGGGGGGCCGGCGACCGAGCCCGGCGACGGCCCGACGGTCGACGCTGACGGGGTCGACCCCGCCACGGCGAGCGTCCTCGGGTACCTCTCCGGCGACGGCAACGTCTACTACGACCGCGACGAGGGCGTCTACGGCGTCCGGTTCACGAACACGGACGACGAACTCCTGAACGACTTCGAGCGCGCGGCGCGGGCGGCGTTCGACGCGGAGCCGGTGCGGCCGCCGAGCGAACGGCGCGACGACGGCGTCGAGACGGTCCGGGTCGCCGGGAAGGAGCACGCCGACGCCGTCCTCGACGCGGGGATGAACCTCGGTCGGTACGACGAGAAGTGCTTCCCGACCGCCGTGACGACGGGGAGCCGCGCGGCGAAGGCCGCGTTCGTCCGCGCGCTGGCCGACAGCGAGGGCCACGTCGACGAGTCGGCGGGCAACGTTCGGATAGCGTCGGCGAGCCGAGACCTCCTCCGCGGCACCAAGAACCTCCTCTTACAGTTCGGCGTGTCGAGCCAGCTCCAGCACCGCGAGCGAGACGGCGGGCGCGACGTGTACTACCTCACGGTGACCGACGCGGACTCGCTCGCGGCGTTCCGGCGGTACGTCGGGTTCACGGCCACGCGGAAGGCCGAAGCCCTCGACCGCGTCGTCGACGCCGCCGACGGCGACCGCACGATTCTCGACGTGGTCCCGGAGGTCGACGACGTGCTGGCGCGGTGTCGCGACTCGCTCCGGCTTCACCAGAGCGAGTGCGGTATCGGCGCCGTCACCTACCACGACTTCGAGACCGGGAGCGCGAACGTCTCGCTCCACCGCGCGGAGCGGATACTCGCGGCGTTCGAGGGGCGGCGCGAACGCGCGGCCGACGACCGCGGCGCGCTCGACGCGACGCCGACGTGGGAGACGCTCTCGGAGCTTCGGAGTCGATACCACGTCTCGCAGTCCGAGTTAGCCGAGGGGACGACGCTGTCCCAGCAGCAGGTCTCCCGCGAGTGGGGGGAGAGCGACGAGGTCCGTCGGACGGTGGCCGCGCGACTCCGAGAGGTACTCACCGATGTCGCGGAGACCGACCTCGGCGACCTCCGCGAGTTCGTCCGCGGCGACGTGAAGTGGCGTCGGGTCGAGTCGGTCGAGACGGTCCCGCCCGGGTCGGTCGAGCACCGCGGCGAGGTGCTCCGGCAGCGTCTCGCCGACGTCGTCGGCGGGCCGGCCGACACGGCGGAAGAACGCGCTCGCGACCTGCTCGACCGCGGTCCGGTCGGCGAGACGCGAGCGGCGCTGTCGGCGGCGCTCGACGCGTACGGGGTCAGTCAGGCGGACGTGGCGTCGGAGCTCGACGTGAGTCAGGCGACCGTGTCGCGGTGGCTGTCCGGTACCGTCGAGACGGACCACCTCGACGACCTGCGCGAGGCCGTCGTTGAGGAGGTCGGCGCCGTGAAGGCGGAACTGCGGTCGATCCTCTCCCGGATCGACGACGGCGAGCGACCGAGGGTGTACGACCTGACCGTCGAGGGGACGCACAACTTCGTCGCGAACGGGCTCGTCGTCCACAACTCCTCGGACCGCTCCGCCATGCACGAGGGCCTCGAACAGCAGAAGATCTCGGTCTCGAAGGCGGGGATCAACGCCACTCTCAAGGCGCGGTGTTCGCTGCTCGGCGCCGCGAACCCCAAGTACGGTCGGTTCGACCAGTACGAGCCGATCGGCGAGCAGATCGACTTAGAGCCCGCGCTCATCTCGCGGTTCGACCTCATCTTCACCGTGACGGACAGCCCGGACCCGGAGCACGACTCCCGGCTGGCCCAGCACATCCTCAAGACCAACTACGCGGGCGAGTTGAACACCCAGCGGGCGGAGGTGCCCTCCTCGGAGTTCACGGCCGAGGAGGTCGACAGCGTCACGGAGGAGGTGGCGCCGGAGATCGACGCGGAGCTGTTACGGAAGTACATCGCCCACGCGAAGCGGAACTGCTACCCGACGATGACCGACGAGGCGAAGGACATCATCGAGGAGTTCTACGTCGACCTCCGGTCGAAGGGCGCCGACGAGGACGCGCCGGTGCCGGTCACCGCGCGAAAGCTGGAGGCGCTGGTGCGCCTCTCGGAGGCGAGCGCGCGGGTCCGCCTGTCGGACACGGTCGAGCGGGAGGACGCCGACCGCGCGACCGACATCGTCGAGTCGTGTCTCAAGGACATCGGCGTCGACCCGGAGACGGGGCAGTTCGACGCCGACGTGGTCGAGACGGGCACCTCGAAGAGCCAGCGCGACCGCATCAAGAACATCAAGGGGCTCATCGCGGACATCGAGGAGGAGTACGAGGAGGGCGCGCCGGTCGACGAGGTGCTCGACCGCGCCGACGAGATCGGGATGGACCCGGGGAAGGCGGAACAGGAGATCGAGAAGCTCCGGACGAAGGGCGAGGTGTACGAGCCCAAGCAGGGCCACCTCCGGACGACGTAGATGGACCGCATCTCAGCGATACGGAACGTCGAGGACGCGCTCCGCGAGTTCGAGGACGGCGAGGCCGACCTCGCGGCCACGGAGCGGCGCGTCGCGGCCGTCCTCCGCACGTACGCAACCGAGTTCGACGGCGACGGCGACGTGTTCCGCGCGGTCGGCGACGAGCCCGTCGACGGCACCGTCGTCGTCGCGCCCTCGGAGCCGGCGGCCCGGGAGCGCGTCCTCGCCGCCAGCGGCGTCGACGGCGAGCGCGACCCGGACGGCGGGGACGGGCCGGCGTTCGACGTCGAGCGCTTCTGAGGACCGGCCTCGAAGGCGGGAGCGTCGGCCGGGAGGGCGGTCGCTGAAGCCGACTGAAACGTTCCGGTCCGGAACGGATAAATTGGAAAATCGACCACCCGCGGGCGTGCTGCTGGTCGTGACGTATTCGGCGGCCGCCCGAACCGGCCTCCGGAACCTGTGTCGCCGCCACGAGGCGGTCGTCGCCCGGCGGTTCGGTCGCGCCGCGCTGCTCGACGAGACGGTGTACGCCGCGTTCCTCGCGCTGCGGCTCCGCGAGTCGCACGGCGGGGACGTCCAGATCGAGCGCACCGAGCCGTTCAACGAGTTCGTCGCCGTCGACGAGCCGGTCCGAGAGGCCGCCGCGGCCTACGCGGACCGGAGCGCGGAGTCGACGCCGTACGCGGCGTTCGCGGCGGGGACGGACCACCCGGACCCGGACGCCATGCGCGGCAGAGAGCTGTGACCGAGACGAGACCGACACCGCGGGGGCCGGACCGGAAAGGGGAGGCCGACGGCAACGAGGACGAGTCGGCCGCGGTCGAGGGACCGTCGGAGCCGAGCGCGGTGCTCCGGCGGCTCCCCACCGACGCGGGACTCCGTCGGCAGCTCGCGGCGGCCGCGCGCTCGCGGGGACGGACCGCGTCGGTCGCGGCGGAGATCGACGAGATCGAGGCGGAGCTCGCGGCGATCGAAGTCGAACCGGTGGACCTGACCGCGGCGCGGCGGCGGGTCGCCGAGACGAGCGGCGAGATAGAGCGCCTGAAAGAGCGGGTGGCGGCGCTGCGCGGCGACGCCCGGGCGCGCCGCGCGGTCGACGCCGAAGCGGACGACGCGCTCGACGACCTGGAGGCGGCGGCGGCGGAGCTGTCGGCCGCGCAGACGGAGGCGATCGCCGCCGAGCAGGCGCTCGAACGCGCGCGGGCGGAGGCGGCCCGGAACCGCGACGAGCGGCGACGGCGCCTGCGGCTCCGCGACCGGCTCCGGAACCGCCGCCGCGCCGCCCGCCGCGAACTCGCCGAGGGGATCTATCCGGCGTTTCGGCGCGCGCTCGCGGTCGTCCCGGGCGGCGATCCCGGGGCCGCCGGCGCGGCCCCCGACGCGTACGACGGCGACCCGGTCGCGGCGTCGCTCGCGGCGGTCAGGGTGGCGGCGCTCGACGGCGCCGTCGAACTGCGAGGGGACGCGGCCCGGAGGATCGCGGCCGCCGACCGAGCGGCGAGGTCGCTGCTCCGGACCCCCGACGTCCGCGCGGCGTCCGACCCCGACGGTTAAATACGATTCCGCGGGAGTCGGCGCATGGAACTCGACTGGTCCGTCGACCGCGAGGGGGAGGCGTCGCTCGTGGGTGTCCGGGTTCGCAACGACGGGGCGGTCCCGCGGCGGGTCCGGATCGAGAGCCGGCTGGACGGTCCCGTCCTGCCGCCGCGTCGCGGCGGTGTCCCCGAACGCGGATGGGACGCGACCGGCGTCACCGCGGTGATCGACCCGGGCGAGCGCGCGGCGTTCGGGTTCGCGGCGGTGGCGGAGCCGGTCGACCCGCCGGTCGAAATCGCGGGGGTCGAGCCCGCGACCGCGGAGCCGAACGGGGATGACGCGGCGACCGGAGGCGACGCGGACCGCGTGCGGGAAGCGGTCCGCGACCTCGACTCCCATCGTCCTCCGCGGCAGGTGGTCGACGGTGCGGGGGCGGTCAACGGTGACGGAAACGTGAGCGACGGCGACGAATCCGGGAGCGCGAGAGCGAGCGACTCGGACGAGGACGAGACCGAGCGGGCGCGAAGCGGGGGCGACCCGGGAACCGACGACGACGCGGACGCGAGCGGGGGGGCCGCCGAGGGCGACGCGGAGCGGTCGGCGACAGCCGAGTCACCGCCGACTGCGACGGCGGCCGACGGGGTCGACGCGTGGTTCGCGGCCGTCGAGGACCGGGTCGAGCGGGCGGAGCGGCTGAGCGGCGCCGACCTCGAAACGGCGACCGCGGTCGTCGAGGAGGCCGGCGGCCTCGACGCGGTCGCGTCTCTCGACGAGCGCGTCGCGGCAGACGCCGAGCGGCTGCGGGCGGTCCGCGACCGCGCCGCGGCGCTGGCCGAGCGGGCGGAAGCGAGCGAGGTGCCGACCGCTGCGCTGGAGGATCTGGCGTGATCCTCGCGGTCGCCGGCGGGAAGGGCGGCGTGGGGAAGACGACGCTGGCGTACAACGTCGCCGCCGCGCTCGGCGGGATCGTCGTCGACGCGGACCTCGGGATGGCCGACCTGCCGGACGGCCGCGGCCCCGACCTCCACGACGTGCTGGGCGGCGCGGCGGACCCTGTCGATGCGGTGCGGCCGGGACCGGTCGACATCGTCCCGTGCGGCCGGACGCTGGCAGGGGCGCGGGCGGCCGACCTGACGCGGTTGGAGGGGGCGGTCGCCGCGGTCGAACGGGAGTTCGGGACCGTCGTCCTCGACTGTCCCGCGGGGCGCCGCGCCGACGCCGGCGTGCCGCTCGCGGTCGCGGACGCCTGCCTCCTCGTCGTCTCGCCCCGGGCGTTCGCGCTGGCCGACGCGATCCGCACCCGAGAGCTCGCCCGCGAACTCGACGCCGGGCTGGTCGGCTGCGCGGTCAACCGCGTGACAGAGCCGCCGCCGGTCGAAGCGATCGGCGACGCGCTCGGCGCGCCGGTCGAGGTGATCCCGGCCGATCCCCGCGTCGGCCGGTCCGTCGCCGGGGAGCGGCCGGTCGTCGGCGCCGCGCCCGACAGCGAGGCCGCGGCGGCGGTCCGGGCGCTCGCTCGCCGCGTTCCGGAGTGACCGGCGGAGGCGGCGACCCGGCGGCACGTCGCGACACCGCGCCTTTTTACTCCGGGCGTCCCGTCGGCGAGAGCGATGATCAGGGTCGCGCTCGTCGTCGGCGTCGCCGTCGTCGCCGCGCTCGCCGTCGCCGTCGGACCGCTGTACGCGGCCGACCGCTTCCGGGACCTCCGGGAGCCGACGGACGCCGAGCGGGCGCAGATCGCGGCGCTCGCGGACCCCGGCGGGCTCGGCGTCGACCGGATCGCGATCGAGTCCGTCGACGAGGAAAACGCGGCGGGCGTCGACGGCGCCTCGGCGGCCGCCGGCCCCGCGGAGGTGTCGGTCCGGGGACCGCCCGGCCGACGGGTGTTGTTCCTCACGGAGGACGTGCTGACCGACCTCGACGAGGACGCCGCGATCGGCCTGTTCGCGGCGGAGGCGGGGCGGGTCGCGACGTACTACGCCGAGTTCCGCGCGGTCGCGGTCGGGGCGGTGCTGGCGGCGCTTTCGGCCGTCGTCACGGCGCTCGTCCCGTTCGAGTCCGGCTTCGCCGCCCTCGTCGCCGTCGGGCTCGTCTCCTTCTGGGCCGGACGGCGCGTCCAGTACGCGGCGGACGGCCGCGCCGCGGACGCCGTCGGCGCCGCCCGCGTCGCGGACGCGTTCGAGCGGGTCGCGGCGCGCCGCGGCGCCGAGCCTGAGACCGGCGACTGGTCGACGTGGTTCGAGGTCCAGCCGCCGCTCGGGGACCGGATCGCGCGGCTCCGCGAACGGGCGGCGGAAGGTGAGTAACGGCGGCGTTCGGAACCGATTCCCGAGTTAGTTCCGCGCCCGGCGAGCGACCGCGGAGTCGGGGCCGACGCGGACGTCGTAGCCCGCGACCGTGAGCGAGACGTCGACGTCCGCGCCGGAGCGACCGGCGACGAGCGCGTTCAGCGCGTCGGGATCGACGTGGTCGTACAGCACGACGCCCTCCTCGGGGAGTTCGGTCGGGTCGACGCCGGCGAGTTCGGCGATCGCCTCGACGACGGCGAGGCTCGGCGCGGGGCCGTCGCCGCCGTGACTGACGCGCGCCGTCTCCGGGACCGGTCCGGAATCGCTCGATTCGGCCGTTACGCTGCTCATACCCACTCTACTCGCATATACTATATAACTCAGTCGTTCAACTTATCAGAAATGATTATCGAAGGTCGCGGTCCGGTCCCGGAACCGTTACCAACCAGCCGCCCGCGTGTAGGGATAACTCGAATGCGACTCCCGGAACGACAGCTCGCGGTCCTCGAGGCCGCGAGCGCGACGGACGAACGAACGGTGGCGGAGATAGCCGACGGGACAGACCTCAGGCCGGAGACGGTCGCCGGCGCCGCCTTCGACCTGGCCGACGAGGGGCTCGTGGAGGTCGGCTCGGCGACCGACGAGACGCTCGATCTCACCGACGAGGGGCGGCGCTACGTCAAGGCGGGGCTGCCGGAGACGCGGCTCTACCGGGCCGGGCTCGACGCGGGCGCCGACGCCGAGCCGGCCGCGATGGGCGCGGTCATCGGCGAGGCGGACCTGGACGGTCCCGAGGTCGACATCGCGCTCGCGAACTTCGCGCGGAAGGGCCTCGGGAGCGTCGACGGCGGCGAGCTCTCGGTCGACCCGGACGCCGACCCGGACGCCGACCCCGAGGCGGCGGCGCTCGCGGCGCTCGCGGACGCCGGCGGCGAGGGGCTCGACGCGGACGCCCTCGGCGTCGACGGCGCCGTGATCGAGCAGCTCGACTCGCGCGGGCTCGTGGCGGTCGGCGAGTCGGTCACCCGGACGGTGACGCTGACCGACGACGGCGTCGACGCGCTGATGACCGGCGTGGAGGCGACCGAGACGGTCGGCGCGCTCACGCCCGAGCTCCTCGCGAGCGGCGACTGGCGCGACGCCGAGTTCGCCGAGTACAACGTCGAGGCCGAGGCGGAGACGGCCCGCGGCGGCCGCAAACACGTCCTCCGCCGGACCGCCGACCGCGTGAAGGACGTGCTGGTCGGCATGGGGTTCCAGGAGATGGAGGGCCCCCACGCCGACGCCGACTTCTGGATCAACGACTGCCTGTTCATGCCCCAGGACCACCCGGCGCGGACCCACTGGGACCGGTTCGCGCTCGACGTGGACCCGATGGACTCGATCCCGGACGAGCTGATGGCCCGGGTCGAGGCCGCCCACCGCGACGGGTGGGGGCTCGACGGCGACGGCTACCACTCGCCGTGGTCGGCCGACTTCGCCCGCGAGGTGGCGCTCCGCGGCCACACCACGTCGCTGTCGATGCGCTACCTCTCCGGGGTCGCGGGCGCCGAGCTGGAGCCCCCCCAGCGCTACTTCTCCGTCGAGAAGGTGTACCGCAACGACACGCTCGACCCGACGCACCTCCTGGAGTTCTTCCAGATCGAGGGGTGGGTGATGGCCGAGGACCTCTCGGTGCGCGACCTGATGGGCACCTTCGAGGAGTTCTACCGGCAGTTCGGCATCACCGACATCCGGTTCAAGCCGCACTACAACCCCTACACCGAGCCCTCCTTCGAGCTGTTCGGCGAGCACCCGGAGACGGGCGAGGAGATCGAGATCGGGAACTCCGGCGTCTTCCGCGAGGAGGTCACCGGCCCGCTCGGCGTCGACTGCGACGTGATGGCGTGGGGGCTCGCCCTCGAACGCCTCGCGATGTTAACCACCGGCGCGGAGGACATCCGCGACCTCCACGGCACCCTCGCCGACATCGACTTCCTGCGGAACGCGGAGGTGAGCTACTGATGCCCGTCGTCGACGTCGACCCCGACGAGCTGCGCGAGCTCACCGGCCACGACGAGAAGGGCGACGCGGAGCTGAAAGACGACCTGTTCGGGCTCGGCTTAGAGTTCGAGGGCGAGACCGACGACGGCATGTTCCAGTTCGAGTTCGCGCCCGACCGCCTCGACCGGCTCTCCGTCGAGGGGGTCGCGCGCTCGCTGCGCTACCACTACGGCGACGCGCGCGGCGTCTACGTGCCGAGCGCGAACGACCCCGAGTGGACCATCGAGGTCGACGAGTCGGTGCCCGACGAGCGGCCGTTCGTCACCGGCGCCGTGGTCCGCGGCGTCGACCTCGACGAGGCGGCGCTGGAGTCGCTGATCCAGCTCCAGGAGAAGCTCCACGCGACGATGGGGCGCGGCCGCGCGAAGGGCGCCATCGGGATCCACGACCTCGCGATGGTGAAGGGCGCGCCGCTCCAGGAGGGCGCGGAGCCGTCGATCACCTACCGCGGCGTCGACCCCGAGGGCGACGCGTTCGTCCCGCTCGACGCGAACGACGAGCTGACGCCCGCCGAGGTCCTGGCGGAGCACGACACGGGGACGACCTACGCGGACCTCGTCGAGGGCCTCGACCGCTACCCGGCGATCTACGACGAGCTCGGTCTCTTCTCGTTCCCGCCCGTCATCAACGGGAAGCGGACCGAGGTGACGACCGGCTCGCGCGAGCTGTTCGTCGAGCTCACCGGCACCGACCAGTGGACGATCGACCGGATGTGCAACATCATCTGTTACGCGCTGTCGGCTCGCGGCGCGACGATCGAGGAGGTCGAGGTGAACTACGCCGACGGCGCGACGCACCCGAGCGAGTACGGGGCCGAGCTGGTCCGCCCGAACCTCGACACCGACGAGAAGAGCGTCTCGCACGACCGGATCGAGACGCTGCTCGGCGTCGACTTCGAGCCCGAGGAGGTCGTCGACTGCTTCGAGCGCGCCGGCCTCGACGCATCCTACACGCTCGGCGACGACGTCCGGTACGACGTGGAGATCCCGCCGTACCGCGTCGACGTGCTCCACCCGCTCGACCTCGTCGACGACGTGGGGCGGGCGTACGGCTTCGACGAGCTGGAGCCGCGCTACCCCGACGTCGGCACCGTCGGCGGGCGCCACGAGCGCTCCCGGCTGGAGGACGCGGTCCGGACGAGCCTCGTGGGGCTCGGCTTCGAGGACCTGCTGAACTTCCACATGACGAGCGGGACCGAGAACTACGACCGGATGCGGATCGAGCCGGGCGCCGGCGGCGCCGCGGTCGACGGGGACGGCGTCTTCGGCGGCGGCGAGCCGGTCGAGATCACGGAGCCGTACAGCGAGGAGTACACCCAGCTCCGCACCTGGGCGCTCCCGTCGCTCGTGATGCTCTTAGAGCGGAACACCCACAACGCCTACCCGCAGGACGTCGCCGAGGTCGGCTTCGTCGCCGAGCGCGACGAAGACGCGGACACGAACGTCGCCGAGTCGCGCCGCGTCGCGGGCGCGGTCGCCCGCCGCGACGCCTCCTACGAGGCCGCGAAGGGACGGCTCCAGGCGCTCTGTGACGACTTCGACGCCGACTTGGCGACCCCGCGGACCGAACACCCCTCGTTCATCGAGGGGCGCGCCGCCGCCGTCGCGATCGACGGCGAGCGCGTCGGCGTCATCGGCGAGCTCCACCCCGCGGTGCTCGTCGAGCACGACCTGGAGGTCCCGGTCGCGGCCTTCGAGTTCGACCTCGACGCGCTGCGCTGAGCGGCCGGGAGGCTCGATCGGAGGACGACGGAACTTCCGGTTCGGCGGTTCCGTCACGAATTATCACGAGTCCGATCCGGAGCAGAAGACATATATTCGTCTTGCCGTACTCGCCGGGCATGAACTGCGACAGATGCGGCGTCGACGCCTCGCTCGCGCACCGGGACGTCGACGGCTTCGCGTACTACCTGTGTGACGCCTGTATCAACGGGTGGGACGCGGTCCGCGGTTCGTCGCCCGAGGCCGGCGACGAGACGCGCTCGACCGCGCAGTAGCGCGCGTCGCCCGCGACGGCGACGCCGAAGCCGGAGCGTCGGCGCGCGGAGCGGCCGCTCCCGGCGCGCCGGAGAGCGGAGCGGTCACTCGCGGGCCGCCGCGACGGCTTCGACCACCGCGCGCGCGTTCGCCCGGACCGCGTCGAAGTCGCCGGCGGCGATCGCCTCGCCGTCGGCGATCGAACTGCCGACGCCGACCGCGGCCGCGCCCGCGTCGATGTACTCGCCGGCGTCGTCCGCGCCGACGCCGCCGGTCGGCACGAGCGGGATCTGACCGAGCGGGCCGCCGATCGCCGCGACGTGGTCCGGGCCGCCGGTCGCCGCGGGGAACACCTTCACGAGGTCGGCGCCCGCCTCGAAGGCGTCGAGCGCCTCGGTCGGCGTGTACGCCCCGACCGCGATCGGCGTCCCGTAGCGGTTCGCGGTGCGGATCGCGCCGCGGTTCACCGTCGGCGTCACGAGGAACTCGGCGCCGGCGAACTGCGCCGCGCGCGCGGTCTCCGCGTCGAGGACGGTGCCGGCGCCGACGACCGCGTCGTCGACGCGGTCGGCGATCGCCGCGATCGACGCCGTCGCGTCCGGCGTGTCCGTCGTCACCTCCAGCGCCGTCACGCCGGCGTCGACGACCGCGTCCGCGACCCGCACGGCGTCGTCGCGCTCGACGCCGCGGAGGATCGCGATCACGCCGCCGTCCGTGATCCGGCCGAGTCGGTCGGTTCGCATGCGTGGTACCTGCCCGCGGGGGGGCTTAAATCGGCCGTGTGGGGATCGGGCGCGGACGACCGCACCCGCCCGCTATTTAACCGGCGGACGGGCAAGTACGACCGAGGCGACGGACCGGTCCGCGTCGGACGGCGACGGCGACGGACGACGCCCGAGTCCCGCGGCCGTCGGACCGGTCCGGAGACCCCAACACACCATGCACATCACCGACTACGAGCTGTTCGAAGTGCCGCCCCGCTGGCTGTTCCTGAAGCTCACGACGAGCGACGGGACCGTCGGCTGGGGGGAACCGATCGTGGAGGGGCGGTCCCACACGGTCGTCGCGGCCGTCGAGGAGCTGCTCGACGACTACCTGCTCGGCGAGGACCCGGCGCGGATCGAGGACCACTGGCAGGCGATGTACCGCGGCGGCTTCTACCGCGGCGGGCCGGTCCTGATGAGCGCCATCGCTGGCGTCGACCAGGCGCTGTGGGACATCAAGGGGAAGGGGATCGGGGCGCCCGTCCACGAGCTGCTCGGCGGTCGCGCGCGCGACCGGGTCCGCGTCTACCAGTGGATCGGCGGCGACCGGCCGGCGGACGTGGGCGAGGCCGCCCGCGAGAAGGTCGACGCCGGCTTCTCCGCGCTGAAGATGAACGCCACCCCGGAGCTGGAGTCGATCGACTCGCCGGCCGCGGTCGACGCCGCGGCCGACCGGATCGCGGCCGTCCGGGAGGCGGTGGGCGACGAGGTCGACGTCGGCGTCGACTTCCACGGCCGGGTGGCGAAGCCGATGGCCCGCCGGCTCGCGGCCGCGCTGGAGCCGTACGACCCGATGTTCATCGAGGAGCCGGTGCTGCCCGAGAACAACGACGCGCTGCCGGCGATCCGGGCGTCGACGACGATCCCGATCGCGACCGGCGAGCGGATGTACTCGCGGTGGGACTTCAAGGAAGTGTTGGAGGCGGACGCGGTGGACCTGATCCAGCCGGACGTCTCCCACGCCGGGGGGATCACCGAGCTGAAGAAGATCGCCTCGATGGCCGAGGCGTACGACGTGTCGGTCGCGCCGCACTGCCCGCTCGGCCCGATCGCGCTCGCGTCCTGCATCCAGGTCGACGCCTGCACGCCGAACGCGCTCATCCAGGAGCAGTCGCTCGACATCCACTACAACGAGACGAGCGACGTTTTGGACTACCTCGCCGACCCCTCGGTGTTCGAGTACCGCGACGGGTTCGTGGAGGTCCCCGACGGCGACGGGCTCGGGATCGAGGTCGACGAGGCGCACGTGCGCGAGCAGGCCGAGGAGGCGGTCGACTGGCACAACCCCGTCTGGCGCCACGACGACGGGTCGGTCGCGGAGTGGTGATCCCGATGGCGATCGACCCGCGGCGACGGGGGGAGAGCCGATGACCCGTCGACCGGAGTCGCCGACCGAGGGCGCGGTCCCGGGCCGGTTCGCCGGCGAGACCGCGGTCGTGACGGGGTCGACTCGGGGCATCGGCGCCGGCGTCGCGGAGCGGCTGGCCGCCGAGGGGGCGAACGTCGTGGTCAGCGGGCGCTCGGAGGCGGCCGGCGAGGCCGTCGTCGAGCGGATCGCGGCGGGAGGCGAGCGAGGAGACGCGACGTTCGTCCGCGCCGACATGCGCGACCCGGACGACGTGGCCGCGCTGGCGGAGGCGGCCGCCGAGCGCTACGGCTCGGTCGACGTGCTCGTGAACAACGCCGGGGTCCAGACGGAGACGGCCGCCGACGAGGCGACGCTCGACGACTGGGCGTTCGTCGTCGAGACTGACTTCCGGGCGTACTGGCTGGCGGCGCGGGCCGCCCTCGAACACATGGACCGCGGCGCGATCGTGAACGTCTCGTCGAACCACGCGTACGCGACGATGCCGGCACACTTCCCGTACAACGCGGTCAAGGCGGGCATCAACGGCATGACGCGGTCGCTCGCGGTCGACTTCGGCCCCCAGGTTAGGGTGAACACGGTCGTCCCCGGCTGGGTGGAGGTCGAGCGGACGCGCGAGGAGCTCCCCGAGGGGCGGCTGGAGGAGGTCGAGGCGATCCACCCGGCCGGGCGGATCGGGACGCCGGCCGACGTCGCCGGCGCCGTCTCCTTCCTCGCGAGCGATGACGCCGCCTTCGTCACTGGGGCGGCGCTGCTCGTCGACGGCGGCCGCGGCGCGGTGATGCAGGACGACACCCTCCCGGACTACCGGGCGCGAGAGGACGCGGAGTAGGCGTGGACTGCGCGGTTGAGACTGGGAGGCTGGGCACCGCGAGGGCTCCCGTCACACTCACTGTTCGTATATGATTGTGCCCCGCCCGGCACTCAGAAGTGACTCGCGAATCTCTAACGGGAGAATTAGTAAGTCCCGAAAATTAATACCCAAACTATATTATTAACGCTCGTAAATTAAGAGTATGAGCGAATCAAGGTCGAAAAACGAGACTGAATCAGGCGGTGAGGACACCTCAGCGACGGTGTCTGTATCGTCGTCGGGACAAGCAACGATTCCGAAAAAGTTCCGTGACAAGCTCGGTATTGACGCTCCGGGACAGGTGACGTTCCGCGAGACCGATGACGGTGAGGTGGTGATCGAACGCGTCCGGTCCGCGCAGGAGATGGCTGGATTCGCGGCTCGCTCTGGTGAGCCGTCGACAGACAATCCAGCGAGCGAAATGCTCCGTGAGAAGCGAGAAGCCGACAAAGCCGAGCGTGATTCCGAGTGAGCGGTCGCGAAGTCTACTCGCCGCCGCCCGAGATCGTCTTCGACGCCGAGCCGTTGGTGGCGCACGCGGATGAAGAACCGGGCTATGAGAAGGTTGCCGCATACCTCGATGCTGTTGCGGACGGGGTTTCACAAGGGTATTTGAACCGGGTGAACGCGACCGAAGTACGCTACATCCTCGGCCGAAAATACGGCGAATCCGTCGCTGACGAATACTTCGAGTGGCTCGGCACGATCGGTATCCATCCCACTCAAGGGCAACGCGTTTGGGAGACTGCTTCCGACTACATCCTCGACTACAACCCCGCACTCGGTGACGCATACGCACTCGCAACTGCTGACCGCCTTGGAGCGACGCTACTGATCGGTGGGGACGACGATTACAATGAGATAATTGCTGATGCCGACGCGTGCCTGTCCATCGAACGATTCCGGCACGGAAGCGCATAGCCCGGAGACCCACTGAGAGCGTGGGCCCGATACTTCTCATATACTGTGAGGGCTACTGACGCACCCGACACTCGTCGGTCGACGGCGATCACCCCCTCTTATAATCGGCCGAGAGTAGCACCCAATATGAACCCGTCCGAGACCTGCGCCGCGGGGTGGCGCCGATGACCGACCTCGTCACGTTCGGCGAGACGATGCTCCGGCTGTCGCCGCCGCGCGGCGAGCGGCTGGAGACGACGCGCGAGTTCACCGTCCAGGCCGGCGGGGCGGAGAGCAACGTCGCGGTCGGGGCCGCGCGGCTCGGCGCCGACGCCCGCTGGCTCTCGAAGCTCCCCGACTCGCCGCTCGGCCGGCGGATCGCGACCGAACTGCAGAGCCACGGCGTCACTCCGAGCGTCGCGTGGGCGGACCCGGACGAGAGCCGCGTGGGGACCTACTACCTCGAACACGGCGGCGAGCCGCGCGGGACGAACGTGATCTACGACCGCGCCGACGCGGCGATCACGACCGTCGAGCCCGACGAGCTCCCCACCGACGCGGTCGCGGAAGCGGACTGGTTCCACACGACGGGGATCACGCCCGCGCTCTCCGAGGCGACCGCCGAGACGACGGGCGCGCTGTTGCGGACCGCCGGCGAGGCGGGGACGACGCGCTCGTTCGACCTGAACTACCGGGCGAAGCTCTGGGACCCGGAGACCGCGCGGGCGGCCTACGAAGACCTGTTCGAGGACGTCGACACGCTGTTCGTCCCGCGGCGAGACGCCCGGGAGGTGCTCGACCGCGAGGGGGGCGCCGTCGAGATAGCCCACGGGCTCGCCACGGAGTTCGGCTTCGACACGGTGGTCGTCACCCGCGGGCTGGAGGGGGCGGTCGCGCTCCACGACGGCTCGGTGTACGAACAGGACGTGTACGAGGCGGAGACGTTCGACGCGATCGGCACCGGCGACGCGTTCGTCGCCGGCTTCGTCGCCGAGCGGCTGCGCGGCGGCGACCTCTCCGCGGCGCTCCGGTGGGGGTCGGCGACCGCGGCGCTGAAACGAACCACCGACGGCGACCTCGCGGTGACGACCCGGGCGGAGGTCCGCGGCGTCATCGACGGCGAGGGCGGGATCGACCGGTGAGCCGGGCGGCGCCGAGCGGAGACTGACGGACTCTCGGGGCGCTGCGCCGGCGCCCGGCGAGGGCGGGTCGGGCCCGGTTCCGGCGGTCAGAGGTCGACCGGGCCGCCGTCGGCGGCGCTCTCGGCGAGCGCGTCGATGACCGCCATGTTGGCGACCGCCTCCTCGCCGCCGGTCAGGGGGGCGCTCCCGTCGGCGACGCGCTCGGCGAAGTGCTCGACCTGGAGCCGGTACTGGTCGACGGCGGGGAACGTCTCGACGCCGTGCCGGCCGTCGATCTCGTACGTCAGTTCGACGGGCTCGTCGGTCGGCGCGTCGAACGCGCGCTCGACTTCGACCCAGCCGTTCGTCGCGTCGACGCGGTACCGCTGGACCAGCTGCGTGTCGAACCCGGACGCGACCCGCGCCGAGCGGCCGTCGTCGTACGAGAGCACCCCCGCGAGCTCCGTGTCGACCCCGGCGCCGCGGGTGTCGCCGGCGTGGGCGTAGGCGCGGTCGGGCTCGCCGAGTATCGTCCGCGCGATCGAGACGGGGTAACAGCCCACGTCCATCAGCGACCCGCCCGCGAGGTCGGCGTCGAGCCGCACGTCGTTCGGGCGGTCGTACAGCGGGAAGCGGAAGGTGGCCGTCACCGTGCGCACGTCGTCGAGGTCGTCCGCCGCGAGCGCGACGGCGCGCTCGGTGCGGGGGTGATAGCGGTACATGAACGCCTCCATCAGCGTGACGCCCCGCTCGTCGCAACGGGCGACCACGTCGCGCGCCTCGTCGGCGTCTGCGGCCAGCGGCTTCTCGCAGAGGACGTCCAGCCCGGCGTCGGCCGCGCGTTTCGTCCACTCGGCGTGGCTTCCGTTCGGGAGCGGGACGTAGACGGCGTCGAGCTCGTCGTCGTCGAGCAGAGCCCCGTAGGAGCCGTAGCTGCGTGGGATTCCGTTCTCGGTCGCGAACCGCTTCGCGCGGGCGGCGTCGCGGGACGCCACCGCGCCGACGGCGTGACCGCTGGCGGCGATCGCCGGGATCACCGCTTTACGGGCGATCGACGCGGTGCCGAGGACGCCGAATTCGAGGCTCGTCGAGCCGGCCGATGAATCGGACATGGCCGGGGCGACGCGCCCCCCGGGCAAGTCGGTTGGGGTCGGTGAGCGCGACGGCGGTCGGGTCCCAAGTCAATCGAGCCGGTCAGTCGCCTCGGCCCATCGCGTAGAACTCGTCGTTGGGGCGCATGTCGGCCACGGTCGCCATGCGGTTAGAGAGGTTGAAGAAGGCAGCCACAGCGGCCACGTCCCACACTTCCTCTTGTGAGAATCCGGCGTCGCGGAGTCGCTGGATATCTTCGGCGGCCACGCTCTCGGGGGAGTTCGTGAGTGTGACGGCGAAGTCCACCATCGCCATGTGGCGGTCCGAGATGTCCGCCTGTCGGTGGTTCGTCGCGAGCTGGTCGGCGAGTTTCGGTGCTCCGGCGTAGATACGACAGAGCGCCCCGTGACCGACCACGCAGTAGAGACAGTCGTTCGCGCCCGACACCGCCACCACGATCATCTCGACTTCCTCACGCGCGAGCGGCGTGTCTGTCACGAGCGCGTCGTAGTACGCGAAGAACGCGCGGAAGTGACTGGGCTTGTAAGCGAACGCCGAGAACACGTTGGGAGTGAATCCAGCGTCCTCGGTCTCCTCGTCAATCCTGTTGCGGAGGTCCTCCGGGAGGTCCTCGTACTCAGGCACTGGGAACCGTCGCATCGCGTCATCGTTCATGATCGCAGGGCCACGCTGAGACAACATAGCCGTTCCCCCTACCGATTCCGCGCCCGTCCGTCCGGAAGCGCGAACGCCTGCGCTCGCGGAACCTCCGGGAGGGCGCGACGTGACAGTTCCCGACGACACGCTTTTTGTTCACCGGTGACCCCCCGGCTGGGCGTTCTCGCGCCGTCGGCCTCGCTATCAGCCGCGCCTACGGCGGAACGCTCGCCGCCGACGACTGCCGAACCGACGAATCCCTCACCGTCGAGGCGACGAGTCATCGAGCGCGCTCGCTCGAAGAGCGTCGACCCGGCCCGAACGACTCCACGCAGGCGGCCTCGGTAGTCGGAGGTCCGCCGGCGGTGAATATTCACTACCGTGATAAACGGAACTCCGGCAGAGGTCACTCATACTCTGTCCGAAGCCGATTCCGTGCTCCGTCGCGCGTTTTGAAGTATCGCCGTTCGCCCTCCGCCGTTCGAACAGCCCAATCGTACGTCTCGCTATCAGGACGGTACCAGTGGTCAGCGTACACGTCGAACGCAGACGCGTCTCCGCCGTCCGAGTAGGTCTGTTCGTCGTCGGTATCGGAGGAGGCTTCGTTCGACCCTTCGGGGCTAGCGTCTGTCTCGGTCTCCGCCGCATCCTCGACGAGGAGTTCCTCCTCGACCAGATCCGTATCGACGATCATCCCCGGACCGTAGCCGTTGTCAAGCGCTGCTTCCGTGGCCGTCATCAGAATCTCTTGGATGTCTCGCACCGATTCGTCGTCGGAAGAGACCGGTTCGTAGGTCCCGTCGCTTTGCATCAGCCATCGACGGCGGTTGTCCGTTAGCGACGCCTCCAAGATGAACCGGAGCTGTTCGCGCAGTTGCGTGTCTTCGACCGGCGTGACCGCTTCCACTCGATAGTCGAGATTCCGGGTCATCCAATCGGCGGACCCGATGTACCACTCGGGGCTGCCCCCGTTCTCGAAATAGAATATCCGCGCGTGTTCGAGGAATCGACCGACGATCGAGTGGACGGTGATGTTCTCACTCAGTCCGTCGATACCGGGACGGAGTCGGCAGATGTCCCGGACGATCAAGTCGATCTCGACGCCGGCCATCGAGGCACGGTAGAGTTCCTCGACCATCGACGGGTCCTCGAGCCCGTTTACCTTGACCACCATCCGTGCCCGTCGACCGGCGCGAGCGTGCTCGGCCTCGCGTCTGACCATCTCCGTGAACCGCTCACGCATCGTGACGGGCGCGATCAGGAGCTTCCGGAAGCGATCGTCGATCGTCGGTCCGGTAAAGAAGTTGAACACTTTCGTGAGATCGAACCCGATGTCCCGGTCGGCCGTCAACAGCCCCAAGTCGGAGTACCCTTTCGCGGTCCCGGAATGGTAGTTTCCGGTCCCGATGTGCGAGTAGAGCTGAACGCCGTCGTCTTCCTGGCGCACGACGAGTGCCGTCTTCGTGTGCGTCTTCAGTCCCACAGTGCCGTACGCGACGTGGATCCCTTCCTCCTCAAGTTGCCGTACCCATTCGAGGTTGTTCTTCTCGTCGAAGCGAGCCTTGAGTTCGACCATCACCGCGACCTGCTTCCCGTTGTCGGCGGCGTTGATGAGACTCTGAATGACCTTCGAGTCGCTCGCCGTTCGATAGATTGCCGCCTTCACCGCCAACACGTCGGGGTCGGTCGCCGCCGCGTTGAGGAACCGCTGAACGGTACCCTCGAACGAGTGATACGGATGATGCGCCAGGATGTCGCCGTTCTTGATCTCGTCGAATATCCGCGCCGTCTCGTCGCTGGCCTCGCTCGTCACCGAACCCAGTCGCGGATGCGGCTTGGGTGACCACGCCGGGAGTTTGAGGTCGGGCCGGTCGTGGTCGATGAGTTCGAAGAAGTCCTCGAAGTCGATCGGCCCCTCGCGGTGGAACACCTCCCGGTCGGCGACCTCGAGTTGATCTTTGAGAATCGCCAGCGACTCGTCGGGCATGTCGGCGTCGACCTCCAGCCGGACCACCGTCGCGAAGCGTCGCTGTTCGATAACGTCTTCGACCATATCGACGAGGTCTTCGGCGACCTCTTCGTTCCGCCGCACCTCTGCGTTCCTCGTCACCTTGAACTTCGAGACGTCACGGATGTCGAGGTCCGGAAGTAGCAGATCGAGATTCCGTTCGATGAGGTCCTCGATGAGAACGTACCGGTCTGCCTCACCGGGGACGGTGATGAAGCGGGGTTGGTTCGGCGGGACCTTGATGCGAGTGAACGTCGGCTCGTCGCTCCCGGTCGACGAGAGAACGGCGAGCGAAAGCGAGAGGTTGGAGATGAACGGGAACGGGTGAGCGGGGTCGAACGCGAGCGGCGTCAGCGTCGGTAGGATGGACTCCTCGAAGTGCGTCCGTAGCTGTGCTTGATTCTCGTCGGAGAGTTCGGCAGGGGTACAGATCTCGATCCCGTTGTCAGCGAGCGTCGGCTTGAGAACGGACTGCCAGTACGCTGACTGTTGTGTGAACAGTGGTCGCGCGGCGTCGAGCACCTCGACCCACTGCTCTTTCGGTGTGCGTCCGTCGGGCGTCGTCTTCGTCACGCCGGCGTCGATCTGCTGTTTGAGTCCGCCGACGCGCTTCATGAAAAACTCGTCAGTGTTCTTCGTGAAGAACGCGAGAAACCGGAGCCGTTCGAGCGGCGGATTCCGATCGTCCATTCCCTCTCGGAGAACTCGCTTTTGAAACGCCAACTCGGAGAGTTCTCTGTTGAGGTAGTACTCCGAGTCCGTGAGGTCTCTCTCGGTCACGGCATCACCCGCGCGGAGAGCGTCGATACCGCGGAGCGACTCCGGAACGTGTGAGATGTGAGCTGCCGTGCCGCCGCTGACACGGTGACGGCGGCTCCATCTGGACGAGCGAGCGGCGCTCGGTCGGTGAATCCACCTGAGCGTGGACGGTTACGCCTCAACATCGAACTAGAGAGACGAAACCTCGACGGAAGAGGTTGACGCTGACTGGGACCGTTCGCCGCCGGACAGTGCGCCGTCCGGGAGCCATGTGTCGTCGCGGCCGGTCCACTCTTTGGTCGGGAGTCGGCGGTGGCTCTCCGAGGGCACCACAATTTCGGTCGCGTCCGAAACGATCCCGTACTTCCGGATTGCCACCTTGGGTTCATCGAGATCGTGGCCGCGCAAGTGAGTCTCCGCCTGCGAGGACAGTTTCTGTTTCGAGTACTCGTTTCGTCGGCCTCCAAGCGCGCGGACAGCGTCACAGATCGGACACCGAAGGACCACGGCCGGTTTCATAGCCAATCGGTGAACTGCTAGCTATAAGAATCCCTATTAATAGGTCTATATATCAATATGACATATGTAACAATATACGGTCTAGCTCTCGGTCGAGGCCCAACGTTCGAAACGATCCTCGTATGAACCGCTGTTCGTGTGTGATAGTGCTGCGGACGATATTCGCCTTGGTAGCCTCGTTGGAGGACCCATGTCTTGATAGCTAATGCTGGCGGAGCTCCGACGCGTCGGCGATCGTCTGAAACTGCGTCGGATCTCGGAGGAACCCCCGTCCTGCGTCGGCGATCGCCGACCGATCGATGTACTCGATGCCGTCGCCATACACCGCCAGGACCGGCTCGTCTCGGAAGTCGCCGATCGGGCGAGACGTGGTACACTCCACTGCGACGTACGTGTCTCCCGGCAGCGTCGGCGCGTCAGCGTACGCTCCCGGGAGGTCGTCTTGGTGAACGGCCGCCAGCATGTGACCGGGGAGGACCCCCACCGCGGTTCGATAGCCGAACGCCGGCTGGGAGAGCATTCCGGCCAGCAGGTACGTGAGGTCCTCACAGTCACCACGGCCGTCGACTAGGGTCTCCTCGACGGTTCGAATGTAGTCCGGCAGTCCCGTCGATTCCGCGTCGGTCACGTACTCGAGCGAGTGGACGAGTCCGATCGCTCCTTCAAACCGAACCGACTCGGGGAGCGACCGGTGAGCGCGGTCATCCGTCACGCTCGCGTCCGCGAGCAGGTCCGTGAGCCGCTCGGCGTGACCGCTCGCCTTCGCCGCCTCGAAGCCGCTCAGGTATCCGTGCGTCTCGTCGACCGCCTGTCTGTACGCGGACCGCTCGAGTCGAAACTCCAGACGCCACTCTCGCCCCGCCCGGTCCGTCCACTCGTACGTCATCGCGTAGCCGTCCGCAGTCCGTTCTCGGGAGGCCGCACCGCCCTCGTCGACGGGTGCTGGCCGCGTCGGTTCGGCAGAGAAGAGAGACGACGCCACGGACCGCAGATCGGACGGGTCGACCACAGAGGAGACGACGGCCCCGAACGCGACTCGATCCAGCGCGGAGCCAAGGAGTTCCCGTCGTTTCAGACCCACCGAGGGATCACCTCAACCTCACCCGTTACCGGGGAAGGCACCTGGGTACTCGTCGGCCGGGGCGGTGGACCTGTCCCGGGCGAACTGCGTCGAACCCCTCGCCCTTCTCTCCGGCCGCGCTCGGGGTGTGTTCGGGCGGTTACCGGAAGCATTCGGGCTCGATGACGGAGTCGAGATCAACCGTCACCCACGCCGACATCCGCTCGTCGTCAGTCGCGTCAGCCGGGAACACCGTGACCCGGTCGGGGCCCGACGAGCGCCTGTCGACCTGATGAACCAGATCTGTGTACGGGGGGGTCGTCGATTTCGGTCCGGTCGTCTCGGGGGTCGTCGGCGTCCGATTAGTGTCCGTTGTCATCCGTTACTCGGTCGGGGGATTCGGCGGCCGGTGCTTGAACCCTTATAATAGGTGACCGAACGCGTCGGCATCTGACCAGTGGACTATATACTCGTCGTGACCGGTCCGTTACGCTCGGTCTCGCTCGGCGAAGACGACCTCATTCTGAGTGTTAACTACGACTGCCTTCGGTCAAAGTAACACGCCGATGTCGCGGTCCCGGACGTGGTCCGGAACGGTGTCCTTGAGCCACCCGCGAACGCGCTCGGGAGGGCGGTCGAGCGCGCGACCGACGCGGACCCGTCCGGCGTCCGGTGTTCGGCAGCGTACCCGCGAACACGGCGGTAATCGAGAACCTTCTCCCACGGGCCCTGGATACACGCGATCGCTGTGAGTTCGAGCGAGGGCCTTCGCCGTGGGGTCCAGAGAAATTAATTCACATCAACAATTTTGACTCTCTCCGTCCAATTTTCTACGCTGATACTCATGCCAATAAGTACATAAGGCAGTTAGATGAATGGGTGTACAACCAGCAACCGATCCGAACGAAGACAGAGACAGACAGACGTCGGCGGCGGCGCTTACGTCTCCGAGATCTCGTTCATCGGTGGCCGCTGGGTTCAAACAATGAAACCAAGCAACCAATCCAACGCGGACGACAGGGCAGTGAGTCCCGTCATCGGCGTCATCCTCATGGTCGCAATCACTGTCATCTTGGCGGCCGTTATCGGGACGTTCGTGCTCGGACTCGGCGATCAGTTAGGAGATACCGCTCCGCAGGCGTCGTTCACAGTTCAAGACGTAGACAGTACCAATATCACAATTACGAAGACAGGTGGGGAACCGATCGATAAGACGAATCTTGTTCTCTCAGTTAACGGAGACCGGCAGGACACAGAGACTTGGGGTGGCAATGATACTTGGGAGTCTGGAGAGTCAAAGTCGATAGCACACAACAATTCAGGTACCAATGGTGCTGTCATTAGGATAATCCATGATCCCAGTGGTAACGCAATCTACCAAGACACCGTTGACATCCCGTAAACACCGTAACCAAATGTCTCCGGTGAGATAGATTTAATCTGGGCTACCTCCCCCAGTTTTCTATTATCCCGTACCGCAGCCCAAGCACGTCAGTTTTAAACTGCTGGATCGTCAGGCAATTTAGTTCGTCGCGAGCTTCGAGGATGTTCTCCCCTGACTTGATCAGGTGCGCCAGCGCCACGTGAATTACCACGCTCATCGCCGGGATCGCTCACCACAACCTCACTCGCTCTTTCGAGCCGTCGCTCGCGTCTGTCGGTGATCTTGAGGTCGGTTCAACGGCTCATTTCTGTCAATTTGCCCGTCAGAAAACGTGACGGGCGCGACGGGATTTGAACCCGCGGCATCTTGGTCCGGAACCAAGTGCTCTGTCCGCTGAGCTACGCGCCCTCACGAGGCGATACCCGCGGAGCGCGTTTAACCCTTCTGACTCGGATCCTCGGCCGCCGGTCGCGGATCAGTCTGCCACTCGAAGGCGCCGGCGTCGACCGCCGCGTCAGTACCGCCGTCGGTCCGGGCGCGGTCAGTCGCGTCGCTCTCGGCGTCGACGTCTCGGTGCCGCTCCCGCCAAGTATGTTCGACCATGTCCGCGCCGCCGTCAGAGAGGTGTGGGCCTCGCAGCGGCGACGTCTCACGATCCGCGAGGCTTCGTCGGACACCAACGGTGGTACGCGGCCGGGATCCATCGGCTGCGCGATAGTCAATTATCAATTCTGATTCCGACGGCGCGCAGTTTTATGCTATCGTAGTCGTACTATCTAGCAGAACTGACTGTGACCCTCCGGCCATCCGACACGTCGACGCCGGGCCGCGGCGCCGACGAGGGCGACGCTTCGAACACCGACGACCGATCGGCGGTCGACGCCCTCCGCACGGACACCGCATCGGCGTCGGCCGGCGCGGACGCGACGCCCGCCGAGAGCCGGTCCCGGGTCACCGAGGCGGACCGGTTCCTGCTGGCCGTGGCCGTCGACGGCGAAGTCCTGTTCGCGGGGCCGTCGGCGCCGGACGTCGTCGGCGTGGACCGCGGCGAACTCGTGGGCAGCGACCTCCTCGACCGCGTCCACCCGAGCGACCGCGAGCCGGTCGCCGACGCGCTGTCCGCGGTCGCGACGAGCCGGACGGTCACCCACCGCATCCGCCGCGCGAGCGGCGGGTACGCGTGGGTCGAGTCCGTCGTCGACGAGGAGCTCGCCCCGCAGTTCGCCGGGCGGATCGTCACGGTCCGGCGCGTCGACGTCGACCGCACCTTCCCGGAGCGCTACCGCGCCTTCCTGGAGTACGGCAGCGACCTCGTCACAGTCGTCGACGGAGACGGGGTCGTCGTCTACGAGAGCCCCTCCGTCGCGGAGGTGCTCGGCTACGAGCAGGGGTCGACCGTCGGGCGCTCGCCGCTCGGCTACGTCCATCCGGACGATCGCGAGCGCGTGACGGAGCGGTTCTATCGCGCGCTCGGCGAGCCGGACGCGTCCCCGACGCTGGAGTACCGCTACCGCACCGCCGACGGCGACTGGGTCTGGCTGGAGTCGCGGACCCGCTCGCTGCCGGCCGACAGCCCAGTGGGCGAACTGCTCATCAACTCCCGGGACGTGAGCGCTCGGAAGGCGCGCGAGCGGCGGCTCACGGACCGGAACGAGCGGCTCGACCGCTTCGCGAGCATCGTCTCGCACGACCTGCGGAACCCGCTGTCGGTGATCCGGGGGTCGATCGAGATGGCGCGGCTGCGCGGCGAGACGGAGCCCCTCGAACGCGGCGAGCGCGCCGTCGACCGGATCGACCAGCTCGTCTCGGAGCTGCTCACCCTCGCGCGACAGGGGACCGGCATGGACCAACCGACGGAGTTCGCGCTCGCGAGCGTCGCCCGCGACGCCTGGGAGACCGCCGCCGAGGGCGAGGAGAACGCGGAGTTGGTCGTCGCCCGCGACGCCCGGGTGTACGGCGACCGCGGTCGGGTGCGACAGGCCTTAGAGAACCTGTTCCGCAACGCGACCGAACACGCGAATCCGGACGCAAACGAGTCTGAGGCACCCGAATCGGGGGAAGACGTGCCCGAGTCCGGCGGCGACGCAGACGACCTCACCGTCCTCGTCACCGCCACCGACGAGGGGTTCCTCGTCGCCGACGACGGGACCGGCATCGACCCCGACGACCGGGAGTCCGTGTTCGACTCCGGGTACACGACGCGAGCGGACGGGACGGGCTACGGGCTCGACATCGTCCGCGAGGTGGTCGAGTCGCACGGGTGGCGCGTCGACCTTCGGACGACCGCGGACGGCCCCGTCGGCCTCGCCGACGGCCGTCGGCTCCGGCCGCCGGACGGCGCCTGCTTTGAGGTGTGCGCGCCCGACCCCGCCGACGCCGACCCGGGCGAGCCCTGGATCGAGGCGTGAGCGAGGCGGCGCGCCGCCGCCCCGGTCGACCCGGCGCGTTTATTCCCCGCGGGCCGCAAACTGACCCGTGAGCGCCGCCGACGTCACGATCCGAGGCGCCGAGTCCGCCGACCTCCTCGCGGTGGTCCGGATCGAGCGGGCCTGCTTCTCGGACCCGTGGCCGCACGACGCCTTCGAGCGGCTGCTCGACGAGCCGGCGTTCCTCGTGGCGGAGCGGGCGGGCGCGGTCGTCGGGTTCGTCGTCGCCGACCGGACCCCGAACCACGGCCGCGACATCGGCCACGTCAAGGACCTCGCCGTTCACCCCGACGCCCGCGGCGAGGGGGTCGGCCGAACCCTCCTCCGGTCGGCGCTGGCCCGCCTCCGTGCGACCGGCGTGGCCGTCGTCCGGCTCGAAGTGCGCGAGGGGAACGACCCGGCGCGGTCGCTGTACGCCGACGAGGGGTTCGAGCCGATCCGCCGGGTCGGCGGCTACTACCGCGACGGCGAGGACGCGCTCGTGCTCGTCGTCGACCTCGCGGCGTGGGCCGAGGGCGATGAAAGCGGCGGACGGGGCGAGCCGCGTTGACACGCCACGGGTGGTTCCGGTTCGCACGCATATCGGTCCGCCGCGCGGGGTTTGACAAGGCTTAGTGTGCGGGAGGCCGACCCGAACGGTATGAGTTCGGTTCCCGAGCGGTCCGAGATCGACACCGAGTACAAGTGGGACCTCGACGGCATCTACGCCGACGACGAGGCGTGGGAGTCGGCCTACGAGACGGTCGCCGACCGGATCGACGAGCTGGCCGCCTACGAGGGGCGGGCGGTCGAGGACGCCGCCACCCTCCTCGAACTGCTCGAACTGCGCGAGGAGATATTCCGCGAGCTCCAGCAGGTGATGACGTACGCCCGCCTGCGCAGCGCCGAGGACACGCGGAACCAGGAGTACCAGGCGATGTCCGCGCGGGCGTCGTCGCTCGGCTCCGAGGCGTCGAGCGCGGTCTCGTACCTCGAACCGGAGATCCAGTCGCTCACGGAGTCGGACGTCGAGGCGTTCGTCGACGACGAGCCCGCCCTCGCCGAGTACGAGCACTACCTCGACGACGTCCTGCGAAAGAAGCCGCACACGCGGTCGAGCGAGGTCGAGGAGGTGCTGGCGGACCTCTCGGAGGTCACCGACGCGCCGAGCGAGATCTACTCGATGCTGACGAACGCCGACATGACCTACGGCGTCGTCGAGGACCCGGACGGCGAGGAGGTCGAGATCACGCAGGCGAACTTCACGAAGCTCCAGACGAACCCGGACCGCGAGTTCCGCGAGCGCGTCCACGAGACGTTCTACGACGAGTGGGCCGACGTGCGCAACACGGTCGGCACCTCCTTGGAGAAGGCCGTCCGCGAGCACGTCACGAGCGCCGAGATCCGCGACTACGACTCCGCGCGGGCCGCCGCCCTCGACGACTCGAACGTCCCGGTCGAGGTGTACGACACCCTCGTCGACACCGTCGACGACAACCTCGACGTGCTCCACCGCCACGCGGAGCTGAAGGCGGCGGCGCTCGGCGTCGACCAGCTCCAGAGCCACGACCTCTACATGTCGCTGACTGGCGACCAGGGGCCGGACGTGGAGTACGAGCAGGCCCGCGAGTGGGTGATCGAGGCGGTCGCGCCGCTCGGCGACGCCTACCAGGAGCGGCTGGCCGAGGGACTCGACTCGCGGTGGGTCGACGTGTACGAGAACCGCGGGAAGCGCTCGGGCGCGTTCTCCTCGGGCACCTACGACACCCAGCCGTACATCATGATGAACTACCAGGACGACATCGCGTCGATGTACACGCTGGCCCACGAGCTGGGCCACTCGATGCACTCCGAGCTCGCCGGCGACGCGCAGCCGTGGCACGACGCGAGCTACGAGATCTTCGTCGCGGAGATCGCCTCGACGGTCAACGAGACGCTGCTCACCCACCACCTGCTCGACACCGTCGAGGACGACGAACTCCGGACGCACGTCCTCGACGAGTACCTCGAACGCTTCCGCTCGACCCTCTTCCGCCAGACGATGTTCGCGACGTTCGAACAGCGGATCCACGAGCGCGTGGAGGCCGGCGACGCGCTCACGCCCGACGCCTTCGACGAGATGTACGGCGACCTGAAGAGCGACTACTACGCGCCCGCCGAGCTGACCGGCGGCATCGAGCGCGAGTGGCAGCGCATCCCGCACTTCTACTACGACTTCTACGTCTACCAGTACGCGACCGGCATCTCCGCCGCGGCCGCCATCGTCGAGCGCGTCCTCGACGAGGGCGAGTCCGCGGCCGCCGACTACCGCGAGATGCTGAAGGCGGGCGGCTCCGAGTACCCGCTCGACGTGGTCGAACTCGCCGGCATCGACATGGCCTCGCCCGACCCGATCGAGTCCGCGGTCGGCGTCTACGACGACTACCTCGACGAGATCGCGGCGCTGCTCGACCTCGAATAGTCGGCTCGGCGCGATCTGACGGACGTTCCATTTTATAAATAAAAATGCGGTGGCGCGCCGGTGAGCGGCCGCCACCGGCGGCCGCGAACCGCCCGCGAGGGAGTCGGGCGCACCGAGGGCGACCGCGGGGAGCCCGACGGACGCGCCCGACGAGGCTGGGGAGGCGTGAGGCTGCGGTTGCGGTGCGGGGTGGGACTCAAAGGGGCAGTCGCGAGGGCGAAGCACGGCGACGTAAGCACTGGAACGAGGGAGCGAAGCGACCGAGTGAAGCGCGCAGCGAGCCGCGCGAGCCCTCGCGGCTGGGGCTTTGCCGGTGTTCACCTAGTCTCCGGTCGAGTGTTTATAAACCACCAACTGAGCGGATAGCGGGACCCGTTCCCGATACGGCGTCGACCGCTTATGAATACTCTCCGTCCCGGCACCGATTTACCGCTCCCCCGCAAGACGAGTACTCATGGATGAACGCGTACGCGAGCACGCCGCGGTGCTCGTCGACTGGAGCGCGCGGGTGGAGGCCGGCGACGACGTCGTCGTCAGCGTCGCGGAGGACGCCCACGAGCTGGGCGTGGCGGTCGCCGAAGCCCTCGGCGAGCGCGGGGCGAACGTCACGACGCTGTACGGCTCCGACGAACTCTCCCGCGCCTATTTAAAAGGCGTCGAGGCCGGAACCGACGGCGACGTCGAGGCCGGCGACTTCGATTCGGACCCCGCCGTCGACCGCGCGATCTTCGAGGCCGCCGACGCCTACCTCCGGATCGGGGGCGGACGCAACACCACCGCGTCCGCGGACGTCGCTCGCCTGACCCGGCAGGCGTACGCGACGGCCCGCAAGGGCGTCCGCGAGGCGCGGATGGACACCGACTGGGTGTCGACGGTCCACCCGACCCGCTCCCTCGCCCAGCAGGCGGGGATGGCCTACGAGGAGTATCAGGACTTCGTGTACGACGCCGTCCTCCGCGACTGGGAGTCGCTCGCCGAGGAGATGGCGCAGATGAAAGACGTGCTCGACGCGGGCGACGAGGTCCGGATCGTCACCGAGCGCGACGGCGCGCCCGACACCGACGTGCGGATGTCGATCGCGGGCCGCACTGCGGTCAACTCCGCGGCCTCCGTCGCGTACGACTCCCACAACCTCCCCTCGGGCGAGGTGTTCACGGCGCCGTACGACACCGAGGGCGAGGTCTTCTTCGACGTGCCGATGACCATCGACGCGACGCGCGTCCGGAACGTTCACCTCGCGTTCGAGGGCGGCGAGGTCGTCGACTTCTCGGCCGAGGCGGGCGAGGACGCGCTCGCGGACATCCTCGACACCGACCCGGGCGCCCGGCGGCTGGGCGAGCTGGGCATCGGGATGAACCGCGGCATCGACCGGTTCACCGACTCGATCCTCTTCGACGAGAAGATGGGCGACACCGTCCACCTCGCGGTCGGCCGCGCCTACGACGCCTGCCTCCCCGAAGACGAGTCCGGGAACGACAGCGCGGTCCACGTCGACATGATCACCGACGTGAGCGCCGACTCGCGCATGGAGGTCGACGGCGAGGTCGTCCAGCGGAACGGGACGTTCCGGTGGGAAGGCGGGTTCGAGGAGTAGGCCGGAAGGACGGTCGCTCCGTGAGAGGCCGCCGGCGCCGTCGAAATCCGCAACTAGTGGCACGTTCCCATAGGCGCGCTGAATGTAGAGCGCGTATTTCCGGCCCTCAGTTGGCGTGTGACCGGACAGTGATGGGCGATATTAGAACTGATACGTGGATCGGAATGTATACCACCGTGACAGACCGCCGTGCTGATATGAGTGGCAGTCAGGTCGCCTGCGCCGAAGTGAGCGATGGACGGTAGCCGTGACCGCGGCGTCACTACCGTCGTTGCCACGATTCTCATGGTTGCGATCGTGGTGATAATCGCTGCGACTATCGGCGTCGCCGTTCTTGACTTCGAGAGCGGGCTCTCCGAACCGCAAGAGCTGCGCGGGTTCAGCGACGCCGAGGTAACGCTCGGTCCCGAACACCGAGCGTGGGGCGGATGGAACGATGGGAACAGTACCCCACCTCGCGGAGACATTGACGTCGTTCGAGTGCCCTACGTCTCGGGGCCGACCTTCCAGGGCGACGAGATCGGTTCGATACTGGTTCGCTGGGAGGGCAGCGACGGCGAGGGCGGTCAGGTCCGGTTCCTGAACCCGAACCGCTTCGACGCAGACACCAATCAGACGTTTCACGACGACGACGTCGGCGAGTTCTGTACCGGCGATTTCGCCGTCGGTGAAACGCTGGCGATCCGGATGGCACACAACCGGTATCAAGCGGGGGGAACCGGGACCGATGTGGAAGATATTGGTGAGCAGTACGTCGAGTCGAACCAGAACGACATCGCTCGCGGCGGCGACGAGCCCTTCTTCCGAGTCGAAAACAGGTATCCGGTCTATTTCAGCGGTGACCGCCCGATGGAGCCGGGAGACTCGGTCGAGATCCTCTTCATCGGCGTCAACGACGAACAGCCCATCGCCAAAACGACCGCAGTCGCAACCGCGGCGACTGGCGAACCCACGGAGCGGGACAAGCCGGCGTGTCCCTGAAACTCGTCGACCGTCGCGGAACCGCGCACATATTGCCACGGGGTCGACACTGGCCCTGAGGTGATGTCTTCCCCATGATATACGACGCGGCTTCCCGGCTCGCAGGCGGTGTATTCGCTGGTCCACGACGCTACTTGCCCGCTCGTTCGGAAGATCCAGATTTCGCGGTCGAACAGGGTATCGGACGATACAGAGGGTACGCTCTATCGGTTGATACAGCGGTCAAACAAAGATATCGCAGCCCTCGTGCTGACTGTATCCCTTGTATCTCGCACGCAGATCGTGTCAGTCCGAAGGCGTAGTAACGGAGCCACCCAGTCGGAGGCAGGCGGACCGCGGTTACGCCGTCGCCGCCTCGATGGCGGCCTCTAAGTCGGCGACGATGTCCGCGGGGTCCTCGATGCCGACCGACAGGCGCACCATGTCGGCGGTGACGCCGGCGGCCTCCTGTTCGTCCTCGGTCAGCTGCTGGTGAGTCGTCGACGCCGGGTGGATGAGGAGCGTCTTCGCGTCGCCGACGTTCGCGACCAGCGAGGCGAGGTCCGCCTCCTCGACGGTCGCGCGCGCCGCCTCGTAGCCGGCCTCCAGGCCGAAGGTGAGCATGCCGCCGTACCCCCCGTCGAGGTACTCCGTCGCCTCCTCGTGGGTCTCGTGGTCCTCCAGGCCGGGGTAGTTCACCCACGCGACCTCGCCGTGGTCCGCGAGGTACTCGGCGACGATCCCGGCGTTCTCGCAGTGACGGTCCATCCGCAGCGGGAGCGACTCGGTCTGCTGGAGCGTGTTCCAGGCGTCGAACGGCGACTGCTGGTCGCCCAGGTCGCGCAGGCCGCGGGTGATCGCGGCGAAGGTGAAGGCGGCGTCACCGAACCGCTCGGCGAAGTTGATCCCGTGGTACGCGGGGTTGTCCTGCGCGATCTCCGGGTACTTCTCGGCGTGATCGGCCCACGGGAACGAGCCGCCGTCGACGACGACCCCGCCCACGGTGGTGCCGTTGCCGGTGAGCCACTTCGTCGTCGACTCCCAGACGAGGTCGGCGCCGTGATCGAGCGGCCGGCAGAGGTACGGCGTCGCGAACGTGTTGTCGACGAACAGCGGGGCGCCGTGCTCGTGGGCGATGTCCGCGATCCGCTGGATGTCCGGGGTGACGAGGGCGGGGTTGCCGATCGTTTCGATGTGGACGTAGGCGGTGTCCTCGTCGATGGCCTCGGCGTACCCCTCGTAGTCGAGCGGGTCGACGAACCGCGTCGAGACGCCGCGGCGCTCGACCGAGTGGGTGAGGTAGGTGTACGTGCCGCCGTACAGCGCCGACGAGGAGACGATGTTGTCGCCCGCCGAGGCGAGCAGGAACGTCGTCACGTCCAGCGCGGCCATGCCCGAGGCGGTCGCGACCGCGCCGACGCCGCCCTCCAGCGAGGCGATCCGTTCTTCGAGGGCGGCGTTGGTCGGGTTCATCAGCCGGGAGTAGACGTTGCCGGCCTCTTCGAGGGCGAAGAGGTCCGCCGCGTGGTCGGCGTCGTCGAACTGGTAGGCGGTCGTCTGGTAGATGGGCGTCGCGCGGGCGCCGGTCGCCGGGTCCGGGTCCTCGCCGGCGTGGACGCTTCGTGTGCTGAATTTGGGGCCGTCTGTCTCCTCGTCGGATGGCATGCTATCAGGTTCGGCCGCCGCCCAATTAAAGCCGGCCGGCCCGTGCCGACCTTTCCGGTATCTCGGAGTCCGACGCCGCGGGGGAGAATCGACGGGCGCGACGCGGATCGGGCGCGGGCTCGTGCGAACCGTTAACAGCGTCCGGCCGTAACTCCGGGTATGGGAACACAAGGTCCGCGCGGCGAGTCCCCCGAGCTGGAGGATCTGCTGGCGGAGGTCCCGGACGGGGTCTGGCAGTACCTCGCGCTCGGCGTCGCCCTCCTCGTCGGGGTCGCCCTCCTCGGGCAGAGCCTCGTCTTCGGCGTCGCGGCGCTCGCGGTGCTTCTGGCGGCCGTCACGGTCGTCAGCGCCGTCGAGATCGTCGACGCCTACGACAAGGAGGCGCTCACCGTCTTCGGCGAGTACCGCAAGCTGCTGGACCCGGGCGTTCACATCATCCCGCCGTTCGTCTCGCGGACGTACGCGTTCGACATGCGGACGCAGACGATCGACGTGCCGAGCCAGTCGGCGATCACGCGCGACAACTCCCCCGTGACCGCCGACGCCGTCGTTTACATCAAGGTGATGGACGCGAAGAAGGCGTTCTTAGAGGTCGACAACTACAAGAACGCCGTCTCGAACCTCGCGCAGACCACGCTCCGCGCCGTCATCGGCGACATGGAGCTCGACGACACGCTCTCGCAGCGGGAGCTCATCAACGACCGGATCAACGAGGAGCTGGACGAGCCCACCGACGAGTGGGGGATCCGCGTCGAGGCCGTCGAGGTCCGCGAGGTGAGCCCGTCGCAGGAGGTCCAGCACGCGATGGAGCAACAGACCGGCGCCGAGCGCCGCCGGCGCGCGATGATCCTCGAAGCGCAGGGGGAACGCCGCTCCGCCGTCGAGCAGGCGGAGGGTGACAAGCAGTCGAACATCATCCGCGCACAGGGCGAAAAGCAGTCCCAGATCCTCGAAGCGCAGGGGGACGCCATCTCGACCGTCCTCCGCGCCCGCTCGGCCGAGTCGATGGGCGAGCGCGCCATCATCGAGCGCGGCATGGAGACGCTCGAAGAGATCGGCAAGGGCGAGTCCACCACGTTCGTCCTCCCGCAGGAGCTCACCAGCCTCGTCGGCCGCTACGGCAAGGCCCTCTCCGGCTCCGACGTCCAGCAGATGGAGGGGCTCGACGGCAAGGAGTTCGACGCGGAGACGGAGCAGATGCTCGGCTTGGAGGACATCGAGTCCGCGTTGGAGGAGCTCGACAGCTACTCCGACGAGAACCTCTCGGCGAGCCGCGACGGCGAGGAGATCCCGGACGCCGAGGTGGAGGAGTTCGAGGTCGACGAGGTCGACATCGACCTCGAAACGGAGAGCGAGCGGCCGAGCGATTAGGCCGGGAGCGGGGTCGCGGCCGCGCGACGGGGCGCGTTCTCAGGCCGCCGGCGGTCTCGGGGTCGACAGCCCGGAGCAGCCCGACGACGACCTGGATTCGAAGACGGAGGGACCGGGGTAACGGGCAGGCCGACTACGAGCAGCGATCAGCTCTCACAGGCCCGACACTCGAGAATGTCTCGACTGAACTTCTGTGCGGCGTTCACGCTGTGCTGATAGTAGAGGCTCTTGACGCCCTTCTTCCACGCTTCGATGTAGAGCTGATTGATCTCTTTCACGCTCACTTCGCTCGGGTCGATCGAGACGTTCACGCTCTGTGCTTGGTCGATGTGTTTCTGCCGCTGTGCCGCCTGATTGATGATCGCCATCTGCGGAATCTCGGCGAAGGTCTTGAACACCTCTTTCTCTCGGTCGGTCAGGCAGTCGAGGTGTTGGACGCTCCCGTCCTTGTTCGCGATGCTGTCCCAGACCTCGCGGGTGTCTTCGCCTCGCTCCGCCAGTATCGCCTGAAGGAACCTGTTCTTTTGCGTCGACTTCAGCTTCGCACCGTCCCGCACGAAGTAGTTCGACTTCAGCGGCTCGATGCTCGGACTGACCTGCCCCAGAATGACGCTGCTCGACTTCGTCGGAGCCACGCTCATCGTCGTCGTGTTCCGCCTGCCGTACCCTTCGAGCACCTCCGGCTCCCCGAACTCGTCGGCGAGCGCTTCGCTCGCCTCGTAGCTCCGCTCTCTGATGGTCCGGAATATCTCCTCGTTCTTCTCCATCGCCTCCATGCTGTCGAAGGGGATCATGTTGCGTTGGAGGTAGCTGTGCCACCCGAGGACGCCGATCCCTATCGCTCTGTGTCGCTTCGCGAACCGCACGGCCCGCTCCATGAACCGGACGCCCTCCGTGCGCTGGATGAACTCCTCCATCACCGCGTCCAGGAACCGGGTCAGCGTCTCCACCGCATCGGTGTCCTTCCATTCGTCGTAGTGGAGCGCGTTCATGCTCGAGAGACAGCAGACGAAGCTCTCGTCCGCGGTGGCCGGCAGCGCTATCTCGGTACAGAGGTTGGACGCGTTTATCTGGTAGTCCTTGTCCTTGTAGACCTGCGGCTTCCCCTCGTTCATGTTCCCCCGGAAGATGATGTACGGAACGCCGACGTTGATCCGGGTCTCGATGATGTCCGCCCAGGTCTCCCGCTTCTCTTCGTCGCCGTCGATCATCGCCTGGAACCAGTCGTCACCGACGATGACGCCGTAGTAGATGTCCTGTACCGGGTCCCCCTCGGTTTTGATGTTGAGCCATTCCTCCAGGTCGTCGTGTTCGACGTCGATGTAGCCGGCGAACTGCCCGCGCCGGGTTTCCCCTTGGCTGATGACGTTGATGATCGTGTCGAACAGCTCCGTGAAGCTGTAACTCCCGTTGCTCTTGCCGTTGTTCGTTATCGGACTGCCCCGCGGCCGCAGCTCACCGAAGTACCCGCTCGTGCCGCCGCCCTGCTTGGTCATCTCACCCACCTCGGCCTGGGTGTAGAGGATGCTCTCGATGTTGTCTTCCATGTAGCTGCCGAAGCAGCTGATGGGAAGCCCCCTGTCCAGTCCGAAGTTGGCCCATATCGGGCTGGCGAGGCTGTAGAAGCCGCGGCTCATGTACTCGTAGAACCGGTCCGCGAACCCATCCTCACCGAGGATCTCTTCGGCGCGCTCGGCGATCTGTCTGACCCGCTCTTCCGCTTCGACGCCCTCGATCAGGTACCCCTCTCTGAGAAACTCCCTGCTGTCCTCGTTCAACCAGTAGAACGGTTCCGTGTACTGTTCCGAAACGCCGTCGAGTGCTGTTTGTGCCATTTTAGAACATGTCCTCCGCGGTAACGCTCTGCGTGTGCTTGTTGTACGTGGTCGACCGCTTGCTGAAGAAGTCGTTATCCTTCGTCATCATGATGTCCTCGTCGAACCAGCGCGTCTCTTCGAGCAGGTCGTCGTCCGGCTCGAATATCGGGTCCACGCCGACGTTGTCCAAGCTCCGATTGAACCGGTCTCGCAGGAACGCGTCGACGTGGGGGCGGGGGAGGAACTCCAGTTCCCCGTCCTCGAATATCCAGTCCAGGATCTCCGTCTCCGCCTCGTAGGCCTGCCGACAGGCCGCTTGGACCTCGTCCTCGAAATCGTCGTCGAAGAGGTCCGGGTTCTCCGCTCTGATCGTCTCTACCAGTTCGACCCCGAACAGCCCGTGAATCTGCTCCTCCTTGCTGGTCGCTTCGACGGCGTTCGCTATCCCCGTGAACTTCTTTTCGTGCTTGTCGAAGCTCGTCATGATGAGGAACTGGCTGAACAGCGATACGTGCTCGACGAACGCGCTGAAAAGCAGGATGCTCATCACGTACTCCCGTTCGTCGTCGCTCTCGCTCTTGCCCAGGTACTCGTCGAGGTACTCGATCCGCTTTTTCATCGCCGGCTCCTCCGTCACCTGCTCGAAGTCGTCCGTGATCCCCAAGACGTCGAGGAGGTGACTGTAGGCGTCCATGTGGCGCACCTCGCTTTCCGCGAAGGTCATGCCCACGTTCCCGACCTCGGCTTTGGGCATCTCCGCGTAGATGTCCGACCAGAAGGTCTTCACCTGTACCTCGATCTGTGCGATGGCCAACATCGTCCGCTTGATAACGGTCTGCTCGGCGGGAGTCGTGTTGACCTTGAAGTCTTGGACGTCGCCGTCGAAGTTGAACTCCGTGTGGACCCAGTAGCTGTTCCGGATCGCCTCGACGTAGTCGAGAAACTCGCCGTACTCGTAGGGCTTCAGCTGCGTTCTCTCCGAGAAGATGTCCCTCTCCGTATCTGCGCCTGTGCTCGCGTTCGTGTTCGCGTTGTCGCTTTCACTCATCTTGGTCATCTCGAACGTGACCGATTTCGTTGGGTTGCCTCTGCCACTCCAGCGTCGGTCCGGTGAGTCCGACCGCAGTCGTGTCGCTCGGGGGACGGTCTCACAGCGTGACGTGAGCGTAGCCGCGTGAACCGTGTCAGACCACACAGACTCCACTGGTATAAGTATTACCAACAAAGTTGTAATACTACAAATTCACTTTCATACTGCGAGATCGGAGTCGTTCGTCCGATTGACGAACGAGCGGTGCCGTGACGGTGACTCAGCGGTGAGTTCCGGTTACGGGAGGTCGCGACAGCACCCAACTGGCGGCGTCGACGCTGGTCCAATCGCGAGGGCTCCGCCGGACAGTTCGGCGAGAGGGACGAACTCGAATCTGGGCGCGAACGAGGGAGCGTCGAGACGTGAGCGGTTGATCCCCGGACTCAGGGCCGCCAGCGTTCGGGGTCGACCGCCCAGAGCAGGCCGACGGCGACCGCGCCGCCGAGGCCGCCGGTGAGAAGCGAGACGGGGTCCGAGGCGCCGGCCGCGAGCGCCGCGAGCAACAGGACGGCGCCGGCGACGAGCGCGGCCGTGTCCTCGGTGGTCGTCGCGCGGATCACCGGGGCCACGGCGCCTCCGGCGACGACGCCGGTCGCGACGGTGCCGGGCGCCCCGGCGACGGCGGCAGCGAGCGCGGCGGGATCGGCCAGCGCCGAGAGGATCGCCGCGGGCGCGGCGGCGACGCCGGCGACGAGCGCGAACGCGGCGGCGCCGCCGAGCGCCGGCGCGAAGAGGGCCGCGCGCGCCGAGAGGTCGGCGCTCGCGAGCGCGGCCGCGCCGCCGATCAGGAGCACCGACCCGACCGCGAGGAGAGGGGGCGTGGCGACGAAGGAGTACGGCGTGGGCGCGATGGCCGACACGGACCCGGCCGCCGACTCGGGCGGGACCGTGGGGGCGAGAGAGACCGTCGCCGCGAGCGCGGCCGCGGCGGCGACGAGGAGGGCCGATCCGAGGAGGCGACTGCGGAGTGACATGGTCGGGGGGAGACGTTCCGAGCACAAAACGATCGCGGGACGGGACCGCGGTCGACGGGGCGGAGGACCGCGACCGTCAGATCGTGATCCCGGCGCGGCCGTCCCCGATGACGACGATCGCCCGCTCCGGCGGGCCGCGCTCGTCGGAGAGCCGCAACAAGAGCGTCTTGACCACCGGGTCGTCGGTCTCGATCTCGCCGCGGACGCCGCTCTGGTCGACCGCGATCCGGAGCGAGTGGTCGCCGGTCCGGCTGATCCCGCCGAGCCGGAGTTTGACCTCGGGCGCCGTGAGCCGCTGGGCGATCACCAGCACCGCGTCGCCGCCGTCGTCGACGAAGTCGGTGCGCTCGACGAACTCCCGCGACTCGGTCGCGTCGGGCTTGAGCGCGCGGCGGGCCGACGAGGCAGATCGGAAGGAGGCCGCGTGCGTCAGGAGTTCCTCGGGCCGGGCGAGGACGCTGCGCGAGTCGACCATCGGGTTGCCGTCGACGTAGCGGCTCCGCACGCCGAGGTCGCCGGGCGTCGAGGCGGCGACGTCGTGGAGGCGGTCGACGCACCCGCCGGTGGCGACGGCGAGCGCTCCGGCGACGACGGCGCGACGGTACACGACCTCGACTGCGACGTACCGAGGTAAAAATCCCGCCGTCACGGTGACACGGACTGAGAATCGGGCGACCCCCCGTCGATCGCCGGCGCAGAGGGTCGCTACTCGTCGATCGCCGGCGCCGGGACGCCCTCGTCGCCCGCGTCGATCTCGAAGGCGCGCCGCAGTTCCGCGATCCGGTCGCGGATGTCGGCCGCCAGCTCGAACTCCAAGTTGCTCGCGGCCTCGTCCATGCGGTCTTCGAGCGCCTCGATCTGCGCTTTCGCCTCGTCCTCGCTCTCCACGTCGCCGACGCTGACGTTGGAGGTGTCCGTCTTCGACCCGGGGAGGTTCGTCTCGCTGACCGGCTTGTCGATGGTGGTCGCCTCGTAGCCGTGTTCCTCGTTGTACTCCAGTTGGATCTCGCGGCGGCGCTGGGTCTCCTCGATGGCCGCCTCCATCGAGTCGGTCACCTCGTCGGCGTAGAGGACGACCTCGCCGTTGACGTTGCGCGCGGCCCGGCCCATCGTCTGGACGAGGGTCGTGGTGGACCGGAGGAACCCCTCCTGGTCGGCGTCGAGGATGGCGACGAGGCTCACCTCCGGGATGTCGAGCCCCTCGCGAAGCAGGTTGATGCCGACGAGCACGTCGATGTTGCCGAGCCGGAGGTCGCGGATGATCTCGTGGCGTTCGAGGGTGTCCGTCTCGTCGTGCATGTACGCCACGTCGACGCCGGCCTCCTCGAGGTACTCCGTGAGGTCCTCGGCCATCCGCTTGGTGAGCGTGGTGACGAGGACGCGCTCGTCGCGCTCGATCCGGTCGTCGACGCGCTCCAAGAGGTCGTCGACCTGCCCCGTCGCGTCGGTCACCTCCACCTTCGGGTCGACGAGGTGCGTCGGGCGGACGATCTGCTCGACGATCCGGTCGGAGGTCTCGCGCTCGTAGTCGCCGGGCGTCGCCGAGACGTAGAGGGTGCGGTCCGTCTTCTCCTCGAACTCCTCGAACGTCAGGGGGCGGTTGTCGTAGGCGGTCGGGAGCCGGAACCCGTTCTCGACCAGCGAGTCCTTCCGCGACTTGTCGCCCTCGTACTGCCCTTTGATCTGGGGGATCGTCTGGTGGGACTCGTCGACGACCGTGAGGAAGTCGTCGGGGAAGTAATCGAGCAGGGTGTAGGGGGCGTCGCCCGACTCGCGGTCGTCCATGTGGACCGAGTAGTTCTCGATCCCCGAGCAGTAGCCCGCCTCGCGAAGCATCTCGATGTCGAAGGTGGTTCGCTCCTCGATGCGCTGGGCCGCCACGAGGTCGCCCTGCCGCTCGAAGTAGCTGACCCGCTTCTCCATCAGGTCCTCGATCTCGGCGATCGCCTGTTCCAGCTTGTCGTCCGGGATCGAGTAGTGCTCCGCCGGGTGGAGCATCACCGCCGGCTCCTCGCTCACGACCTCGCCGTGCATCGGGTCGACCTTGATCATCCGGTCGATCTCGTCGCCCCACATCTCCACCCTGACGGCGTACCGGCCGTACATCGGGTAGATCTCGACTGTGTCGCCGCGCACGCGGAACGTGCCCTGCGTGAAGTCCACGTCGTTGCGCTCGTAGTTCAGGTCGACGAGCCGGGTGAGCAGCTCCTCGCGGCCGATCCGCTCGCCGACCTCCAAGCGCAGCGCCATGTCGCGGTAGTTCTGGGGGTCCCCGAGCCCGTAGATGGCCGAGACGGAGGCGACGACGATCACGTCGTCGCGGGTCAAAAGGGAGCGCGTCGCGGAGTGGCGGAGGCGGTCGATCTCCTCGTTGATCGACATCTCCTTGTCGATGAACGTGTCCGTCTGCTCGACGTACGCCTCCGGCTGGTAGTAGTCGTAGTAGGAGACGAAGTACTCGACGGCGTTGTCCGGGAACAGCTCGCGGAACTCCTCGTACAGCTGGGCCGCGAGCGTCTTGTTGTGGGCCAAGACGAGCGTCGGCTGGTCGAGCTCCTCGGCGACCCACGAGACGGTGTTCGTCTTCCCGGACCCCGTCACGCCGAGGAGCGTCTGCTTCTCGGCGCCCGACTCGAACCCCTCGACCAGCCCCTCGATGGCCTCGGGCTGGTCGCCCGCGGGCTCGAACGGGGCGTCGACGCGGAGGGGGCGGTCGACGGTCGGGCGGTCCTCCGAGAGGGGGGAGTCGGCGTCGCTCACGATACGCGTCGTTGGGCGGCGATACACTTGAGCGGCGCGGCCGCGGGGACGACGGCGACGACGCGACCGCGACGGCGCGTCTCGGGTTCCGAGGGAAGACCTACGTGTCGCCCGGACGGACGGGGGAGCGTGTCCCTCCAACTCACGCCCGTCGTCGCCGTCGGCGTCCTCTGCTTCCTGCTCGTCTGGGTCGCCATCGGCGCGTGGGTCAACTTCGACGCCCACGCCCGCGGAAGCGACCACCCGGGTGTCTGGGGCGTCCTCGCGCCGCTCTCGGGGATCGTACTGTTGTACTACCTGCTGTGGTGGCGCCCCGGACGGGGCCGCCGGTATCCCCCGTCACGGTGGGAGCGAGGGGCGGCCGCCGTCGCAGTCGCCGGTCCCGCGGGGCTGGTCGCCGCGAGCCTCGTCTCGCCGCCCGACCCGGCCTCGCAGTTGACCGTCTGGCCGGTCGCGTTCGCCGGCTGTCTCCCCCTCGCGTACTTGGTGGTCAGAAGGAGGTTCGACGCGACCGGCGGCTCGCCTATGAATAATCGATTGTAGATCGACGGCAGACACCCCAAAGCGCCGGTCGCTCGCTCACAAACGGCCGCTCACGGACCGGCCGCGAACACCTCCAAAGCCCCAGCCGCGGGGCCAGCGTACACTCGCTGTGCTCCTCACTCGGTCACTCACTCCGTTCGCTCCCTCGTTGCGGTGCTTACTTCGTCTACGCTGGCCCCGCGACTGCCCCTTCGAGTCCCGCCCCTCCGGAAGACGGTCCTGCTCGCTCACTCCGTTCGCTGCGCGGGCAGCGACTTCCGTGCTCCCGCTCGCTGCGCTCGCGGGAACGCACAGCCCCGCACCTCACGCCTCCCCAGCCTCGTCACCGGACTACGTCCGGTTTCAAGCGAGAGCTTCGCTCTCGCCCTGTCGCTCACTTCGTTCTCCAGTGAGGGACCGAAGGTCCCTCTGGCAGCCGGGCGGAGCCCGACGACCTCGCGCGTGCTCCTCGCGCTCCGGACGAAAACGTTTCCCCCTGTCCCCGCGAGGCGTGGCGTATGCGCATTGCCGTCCCCAACAAGGGCCGCCTACACGAGCCGACGCTCTCGCTGTTGGAGCGCGCCGGGCTCCACGTCGAGGAGACCGCCGACCGCCAGCTGTACGCCGACACCGTCGACGAGGACGTGACGGTGCTGTTCGCGCGGGCGGCCGATATCCCGGAGTACGTCCGGGACGGCGCCGCCGACCTCGGCGTCACCGGCCTCGACCAGGCGGCCGAGTCGGGCGGCGTCGTCGGCTCCGCGGACGAGGCGGCCGACGGCGACCTCGTCGACCTGCTCGACCTGGGCTACGGCTCCTGTAAGCTCGTCCTCGCGGCGCCGGAGGACGGCGACGTGGCGGCCGTCGAGGACATTGCCGGACGGACGGTCGCCACCGAGTTCCCGAGCGTCACGGAGGCGTACCTCGACCGCGTGGGCGTCGACGCCGACGTGGTCACCGTGACGGGCGCGACCGAACTCACGCCGCACGTCGACATGGCCGACGCCATCGTCGACATCACCTCGACGGGGACGACGCTGAAGGTGAACCGCTTGGCCGTGATCGACGACGTGCTCGACTCCTCGGTGCGGCTGTTCGCCCGCCCGGACGTGGTCGACGGCCCGAAAGTCGAGCAGGTGCTGACCGCCTTCGAGTCGGTCCTCGCGGCGGACGGCCGCCGCTACCTGATGATGAACGCCCCGAAGGCGCGGCTCGACGAGGTGAAGGACGTGATCCCCGGGCTCGGAGGGCCGACCGTGATGGACGTCGAGGCCGACGAGAACGGCAACGGGATGGTCGCGGTCCACGCCGTCGTCGACGAGCGCGACGTGTTCGAGACCATCTCGGAGCTGCGCTCGGTGGGCGCGACCGGCATCCTCGTCACGGAGATCGAACGGCTCGTGGAGTGAGGCCGGGACGGGGCCCTACTCGTCGTCGATCAGCCGCTCCTTCTCGGCGCGCGACAGCGACTTGACGGCGTGCTCCCGCGACATCGCCGCCGACCGCGAGTCGAACGACTCGACGTGACGCAGCGTTACGGGGGTCCGACCGCGGGTGTACTTCGCGCCCTCTCCGGCGTCGTGTTCGGCGACGCGGCGCTCGACGTCGGTCGTGTACCCGGTGTAGAGGGTGCCGTCGGCGCACTCGATCACGTACACGTAGTGGTCGGCCACGAACGGCCGTGCGAGCGCGAGCGCAAAGTGAGTAGGGATGTGCCCGGCGGGGGGACCCGGACGGAGCCGCCGCTCCCCGTGCGCTCGGTCTCACACCGGCGGTTCGGCGGTCAGTCCCCGGTTCGCGTCCGCTCGCGAGACACCTCGGCGATGCCCGCGTTCGCGGAGCACTTCGGGCACGCGTTCAGGTCGCCGTGCTCGTCCGCGAAGACGCGCGCGAAGCGGTCCGAGACGTGCGACCCGCAGTGGTCACAGCGTGGCATGTGATGCCGACGTGCGTCGGCACGATCGGTAGGGGCTGGACGAACAAATACCCTTTCTCGGGCCCGTCGACTTCCGGTATTCGCGCGTTTAATGCGAGCCGAGATCCGGGCCGGAGCCCGCGGTCGGCGGGCCCCCCTACTCGGCCCGGGCCGCGTCGACCGCGCGGGCGATCAGGCCGGCCTGCGCGCCGGCGACGAACCCGGCGTCGACGTTGACGGTTGTGAGCACGGAGCACGACTGGAGCGCGCCCTCCAGCGCCGCGACCCCCTCGCCGCCGACCCCGTAGCCGGTCGAGACCGGGGCGGCGATCACGGGGGCGTCGACGAGGCCGGCGACGACGGTCGGGAGGGCGCCCTCGCGGCCGGCCGCGACCACGACCGCGTCGGCCTCGCGGACCCGGTCGACCTGGTCGAGGATCCGGTCGAGGTTGGCGACCCCCACGTCGTCGACCCGGTCGACCGCGGCCCCGACCTCGCGGGCGACGACCGCCGCCTCGCCGGCGACCGCCGCGTCCGCGGTGCCGGCGGCCACGACCGCGACCGCGGCGTCGAGCGACGGCGGCTCTAAGTCGGCCGCGTGGACGACGACGGTGCCCGCGCGGTCGTCGCGGTCGACCGTCGCGTCCGCCTCGACGTCGCCGACCGCCGCCGCGACCGCGGACGCGGCGGCCTCGTCCGCGCGGGTCACGAGCGCCCGGCCGGTGGTGTCGAGCGCCGTGGTCGCCAGCGCGGCGACCTCCGCGGGCGTCTTCCCCTCCGCGAGGATCGCCTCGGGGATCCCGCGCCGCCGCTCGCGGGCGGCGTCGAACCGCCCCGCGTCCGTGGTCGCGTAGCCCGCGAGCCGCGACTCCGCCTCCTCGATCCCGATGTCGCCCGCCTCGAGCGCCGCCAGCGTCTCTCGCATGGACGGTGGTGCGCGGCGGCCCCGGTCGAACCTGTCGGTTCGGGTCCGGCCCGCCGCGCGCCGACTTCGGCCGGGGGCGGAGCGGGCCCCCGGGGGTCACGCGACGGGGGACGCGGCCCGAGCGAGGCCGGACCGACCCGGGGTCAGCGGCGGTTCCGAGCGTCGTTGAGGCGGAGCGCGGACGAGAATCCCACAAGGCTTATAAGCGACTATCCTCGCAACCCCCCGCGAACCGGCGTCACGGCGCCCCTCGCGGGCGAATTCAGGAACTCTTATTAACCATCACCGGGTAGGCCCGATCGCATGGCAGACCTCATTGTCAAAGCGGCCGTCAAGGAAGCCCTGGACGACAAGAACGTCGCTTCGGACTTCTACGACGCGCTGGACGACGAAGTGGACGAGCTGCTCGAAGACGCCGCGCGCCGCGCCGAGGCCAACGACCGGAAGACGGTCCAGCCGCGCGACCTGTAAGCCGGACCCGTTTCCGTTCCACTTTATTTGGACGCCGACCGGCCAGCGGCCGCGCCGTCGCTCGCGTCGCCGCTCGGCGACGGTTCAGACCTCGTCGACCCGGACGCCGGACTCCGTGCCGACGTGAACCTCGTCCGCGAGCCCGACGAAGAGCCCGTGCTCGACGACGCCCGGGACCGCCGACAGCGTCGCCGACAGGGCGGCCGGGTCGGCGATCTCGCCGAACGCGCAGTCCGTCACGAGGTTCCCGTTGTCCGTCACGACGGGGCCGTCCTTCCGCTCCGCGCGGCGCAGCGTCGGCTCCCCGCCCGCGTCTCGCACCGCCGCGGCGACCGCGGTCCGCCCCGCTGACAGCACCTCGACCGGCACCGACCGGTCCAGTCGCGGCGACTCCTTCGAGGGGTCGGCGACGACGAGGAAGCGGTCCGCGGCGGCGTCGACGAGCTTCTCGCGGGCGTGGGCCGCGCCGCCCCCCTTGATCAGCGCGCCGCCGGAGAGGGGGTCGTCGCCCGCGGCGCCGGTGGCCACCTGATCGGCGCCGTCGATCGCGACGTCGATCCCCGGGCCCTCGGGCCCGACCGCGTCGGGGAGATCGAGGAGCGGAATCCCCTCCTCGGCCGCGAGTTCGCGGCTCGCGAAGGAGGTGGGGACGCCGCGCACGTCGAGGCCGGCGTCGGCCCGCTCGCCGAGGCGCCGGATGGCGTGCGCCGCGGTCGACCCGGTCCCCAGCCCGACCACGTCCCCGTCGGTCACCGCCTCGGCCGCCGACTCGCCGGCGCGTCGCTTCGCCGCGTCGCTCCCGCCGCTCGTCTTCATGTGGTCGAGTGCGTGCGGCGGCGTTGAAAAGGCGTCGGGGAGGAAGACGGCGGGGCGGAGAGGGCGATACGAGGCGGAGACGGCGGGACGGGGCGGGACCGCTCACTCCAACCGGTCCAGCACCGCCTCCGCGTCGTAGGCGAGGGAGAGCTCGCGAGAGCGGCCGCGGCCGTCGACGTCGGCGTACTCGGCGTCGATCACGCCGAGCTGGTCGAGCTTGTTGATGATCTCCGAGTAGCGGGTGTAGCCGAGGTCGGTCGCGTCGTTGAAGGCGTCGTACACCGCGCCGGCGCGCTCGCCGTCGTGTTCGGCGAGGACGCGGACGAGGTCGCGCTCGGAGTCGGAGAGGCCGCGGAGCGACCGCGAGAGGTGGACGTGCTTCGACTTGTCGTATGCGTCCTCGACGTCCGCCTCCGAGACCGTCTTCGAGGCGCGCATCTCGGCGTTGAGTCCCGCCCGGCGCAGGAGGTCGATCCCGACACGGAGGTCGCCGCTCTCGGCGGTGAGGTCCGCGACGCGCTCCAGTTCGGCGTCGCCGATGACCCCCTCGTGGAAGCCGCGCTTGGCGCGCTCCGCGAGGATGTCGTAGATCTCGGTCGCGTCGTAGACCGGGAAGTACACCTCCTCGGGGCGGAAGACGGACTGGACCCGGGTGTCGAGGTCGTCGATCACGTCGAGCCCGAGGTCGGAGGAGACGACGATGACGCCGATCTTCGCGCCGGAGTGCGCCTCGTGGGCCCGCAGGAGCGAGTAGAGGGTGTCGGAGGCTTCGTTCTCGTAGAACAGGTAGTTCACGTCGTCTAAGGCGACGACGAGGACCTCGTCCTCCTCGACGAGCCGGTCCGTGATCTGTCCGAACAGCTTCTTAAACGAGATCCCCGAAGAGGGCGGCTCGTACTCGAATATCCCTTCGAACAGCCGGGAGAACACCGCGTAGCGCGTGGAGTCGACCTGGCAGTTGACGCGGACCGTGCGCACCTCGGTACGGGCGCCGAGCTCGCCGAACAGCTTCTGGACCGCGGTGGTCTTGCCGGTCCCGGGCGGGCCGCGGACCATCGTGTTGAGGGGGCGGGAGCCGCGGACCGCGGGGCGGAGCGCGTACTTCAGGTTCTCCAGCTGGCTCTCCCGGTGGCGGAACGTCTCGGGGACGTGGTCGATCTCGAACACCGACTCGTCGCGGAACACGGACTCGTCCCACGAGAGCATGTCCCCGGCGTCCCCGGTCATGCGAGTACCACGAGAGGCCGCGCACTTAACCGTTGCCCGGCGCCGGGGCGAAACTGAAACTTGTCGCGCGAGCCCCGGAGAGAATCGATTCCGCCGATCGGTCGTTCACTCTCGGTCCGGCGGGATCCCCGCCGCGCTCGCCGCCGATCACCTCGCGTCGCCGCGGCGCAGCACCAGCACGTGCCGCGTCAGCGAGCGGTGGACCCGGCGCTCGAACGCCGCGTCGACCGTCCAGCCGGCGGCGCGGGCGGGGGCGCGCCAGTCGCGGTCCGCGACCAGCACCGCGCGCGGCGCGACCCGGGCGGCCTCGTCGAGCGCGCCCCCGACGAGGTCCGCCAGTTCGTGGCGAGCGATCTTCGACTGCCGGCCGTACGGGGCGTCGAACGCGACGCCGTCGACGGCGTCGTCGGGGAGGGGGAGCGCGGTCGCGTCGCCGCGCGCGACGTGCCAGTCGGGGGACCCCTCGCCGCCGGCGTCGCCCAGGTACTCGCGGAGGTTCCGCCGCGCGCCGCGGACCATCTTCGCCTGCGCGTCGCAGGCGACGGCGTCGGCGCCGACGAGGCCGGCCTCCAGCGGGAGGCCGCCGGTGCCGCACATCGGGTCGAGGAGGGTCCGGCCCGGGGCCGCGCCCGCGAGGTTGGCGTAGGCGCGGGCGTCGGCCGGGGCCATGCTCCCCGGCTGGAAGAAGGGGCGGTCGGTGGGGTCCGGCGCGAAGTCGCGGGCCGCCTCGACCGCGACCCAGCCGAGGGCGCACAGGTCCGCGTCGCCGCCGTCCGCGCCGGCCACCGCGTCGTGCTCGGCGCGCGGGCCGGCCGCGAACAGCGCGCGGAGGACGTGGTCCGGGTCGTCGAGGTCGACCTCGAACCCGCGGTCGACGAGGACGCCGCCGAGCGCGCGCTCGGCCGCCCCCGTCGAGACGCCGGAGGTGGCCCGGACGTCGCGGGCGCGAACCGCCACGCTCCCGGATCGGTCGAGCGGCGCGGCCCGAAGCGCGGCGGCCGCGGCGTCGACGTCGGCGTCCGTCCGCGCGATCGCCTCGTGCGCGGCGCGAGTGTACGCGAGCCGGCCGGCGTGATCGGGATCGATCCCGCCGGTGCGCGCGACTCCCGGCGCGAGGAGGTCGACGCCGGTCGCGGCGGTCGCGGCCTCGCGGGCCGCGAAGGCGTCCGTCTCGCCGGCGAGTTCGAGCCAGTACACGCCGACGGCTCCGCGCGGCGGCGGCAATAGCGTGGCGGTTCCGGCCGGCCACCATTTAAGTGCGTTCGGGCGAGAATCGAGGTGATGACGGCCGACCCGAAGGAGACGATCACCGTAGAGAACGTCGTTGCCTCCACGGGGATCGGACAGGAGCTCGATCTCCAGAGCGTCGCGATGGACCTCGAGGGCGCCGACTACGACCCAGAGCAGTTCCCCGGGCTCGTCTACCGGACCACGGACCCGAAATCGGCCGCGCTGATCTTCCGGTCGGGGAAGATCGTCTGTACGGGGGCGAACTCGATCGAGGCGGTCCACGAGAGCCTCGACACCGTGTTCGGGGAGCTCCGCGCGCTCCAGATCCCGATCGAGGACCCGGAGATAACGGTCCAGAACATCGTCACCTCGGCCGACCTCGGCGAGAGCCTGAACCTGAACGCGATCGCGATCGGCCTCGGCTTGGAGCACATCGAGTACGAGCCGGAGCAGTTCCCCGGGCTCGTCTACCGCCTCGACGAGCCGGAGGTCGTCGCGCTGCTGTTCGGCAGCGGCAAGGTCGTCGTCACCGGCGGCACCAGCGCCGACGACGCGGCCGCCGCCGTCGACGTGATCGTCGAGGAGCTGAACGGGCTCGGACTGCTGGGGTGACGCCGCGACCCCGCGACGGGAGCGGGACCGACGCGGCCGCGTTCCGCGACCACTTTTAGTCGTCGCCCCGTAGACCGACCATGCTCTTACAGACGGTGACGCCGGTCTCCGTGCTCGGGACGACCGTCCTGTTGGCGCTGTTCCTCTCCGTGACCGCGCACATCGCGGCCCGGAACGTCCTCGGCGACGTCGACCCCCGGCGCGCCCTCTACGTCGGGCCCCTGCCCGCCGTGATCAGCGTCGTCGGGAACGCGTTCGAACTCTCCGGGGCGCTCATCCTCCTCGCGGCGCTCCTCGTCGACGGGACGATGTTCTGGTGGAGCTACGAGCAGCCGCGGCGGACGGTGCTCGCGATGACGCTGATCCACGGCGTGGTCACGACGCTGCTCAGCGGGCTCCTGCTCGTGGCCTCGATCCTGATCGCGTCGATGCCGGGGTAGGGTCGCCGGCGGTCCTCGCGAACGACCGCGGCGCGGCGGCGGACCCCGCCCGCGACCGCCTCACGGCGACGGCGGCTGGCCGTTGTAGGCGTCGTGGTCCTGGTAGAAGTTCAGCATCGCGAACTTCAGCTTCGTCGGGTCGACGTCGAGCAGCTCCTCGCGCTCCTCGGGCGGGAACGCGGACCGAACCGAGTACTTCCCCATGTCGGCGGTCGTGTAGCGGCGGTCCGCGAGGATTCGAACCCCGAAGTCGTCGGGCCCGCGGATCACGCGCCCGAGCGCCTGCCGCGTCTTGCGGATCGTCGGGATCTCGACCGCGTAGGTCCACCCCGGGTCGCGGGCGCGGTCGCGGTCCGCGAACGCCCGGTCGTAGGCGTCCTGAACGGCCTGGGTGCGGTCCGAGAGGTGCGGGTACGGGACGCCCACGACGACGACCGTGCGTGCGTCGTCGCCGTCGAAGCTCACCCCCTCGCCGAGCGTCCCCCACAGCGACGTGAACAGCGCGGCGCCGTCGCTCTCGACGAACTCGCTGCGGAGCCGCTCCTCGTCCACGCCCGGGCCGTCGAGGTAGACGGTTCCGAGGTCGGCCGCGCCCGCCTTGCCGGAGCCCTCGGCGACGCCGCCGGACGCCGCCCCGCCCGGACCGGTGAGCCGCTCGTGGTAGCGCTCGGCCTCCGCGTACGAGGGGAAGAAGGCGAGCGTGTTGCCCGGCGTGAATCGGATCGCGTCGCGGAGCAGCGACGACACCGCCTCTTGGGTCTCCGGGTCGTTGCGGTCCGAGGCGAAAAGCGGCGGCACGTCGGCGGCGAACGTCCGGCGGTTCGCCTCGGGATAGCCCATCTCGTAGGCCATCGACGCGGCGTCCTCCAGCCCCAGCACGTCCTCGGTCACGTCGAACGGGCGCAGCGTCGCGCTCATCAGGACCGAGGCGGCCACCTCGTCGAACAGCTCGCCGGTGACGCTCCGCGGGATACAGGTGTACAGCTCCGCCCGCCCGTACACCTCGTCGGTGCCCGCGTCGCGCCGGACGGAGACAACCGGATACTGGCCGAACTCGGCCCCCTCGTCCATCCACGTCGCGACGAACCGGGCGGCCGCGAGCGTCTGCGACTCCGAGCGGGTCGTCGCCTCGCCGTCGCGGTAGCGGCGCTCGTACTCCTCGTCTATCGCCTGCCCGAGCTGGACGGCGAGCTCGGCCTCGGCGTCGATCCCTCGCCCCTCGTAGTTGCGGAGGAACGCCAGCGTGAGGTCGTCGCGGCGGTCGTCGTTGGCGATGGAGACGTCCTCCCAGTTCTCGTCGACCCCGCCGAACCCGAGCCCGTCCTCGTAGGTCTCGACGAGGGCGTCGCGGAAGGCGCGGAGGACGTTCTCCGCGGGCTCCGCGCGGGAATCGTCGCTGTCGGCCAGCTCGTCGAGCGCGGCGTCTAAGGTGTTCTCGGTCAGCGTCCGGGTGGCGTGGTCGCGCGCGGCGTCCTCGATGTTGTGCGCCTCGTCGAAGACGGTGATTATCTCGCTCGGGTCGCGGTCGATCCAGCGGAAGAACTGCTCGCGGATGTTCGGGTCGAGGAGGTGGTGGTAGTTACAGACGACGAGGTCGACGCCCTCCATTCCCTCCTTCAGCAGCTCGTAGCCGCACAGCTCGCGCTCGTCGGCGTACGCGTACACGTCTTCGGGGGTCCGGACGTCCTCGAACAGCCAGCCGAAGAACTCGTCGGTGTCGCGGGTGAGGTTGTTCCGGTAGTGTTCGCAGACGTTCGCGGCCTCGTACTCGTCGAGCTCGCCCTCCAGCTCGTCGAGCTCGTCCATGATCGCCTCGCGGGCCTCCGCGGCGCTCGCGTCGCCCTCGCGGCTCTCGGCTAACAGCTCGCGCTGTCGCGACTCCAGTTCGCGGACCTCCGACTCCGTCTCGACCATCTCGCGGGTGGTGTCCCGGAGGGTCTGACACTCCTGATAGTCGACGTCGATGTGGCACATCGACGACTTCCCCTTGAAGACGACGGCGCGGATCGGCTCCTCGCGGGTGATGGCGCGGGCGTCCTCGACGAACTGCCGCATCTGCTGGTGGACGTTGGTCGTGATGACGACCGTGCGGTCGTGCTCGCGGGCGTGTTCCAGGGCGGGCACGAGCGCGGAGAGCGTCTTGCCCGTCCCGGGCGCCCCCTCGAACAGCACGTCCTGCCCCCGGTCTAACGCGTTGGCGACCCTGTCCATCGCCTCGCGCTGGTTCGGGTAGGGCTCCTCGTACGGGAAGAACCGCAGGTGCGGCGACTCTGACACGGGGTGGGGTTCGGCGCCACCGGCCAAAAGGGGTGGGGTGGCGAGGCGGAAGTGGTCCGGCGGGGGGCGAGCCGATTTTAGTCCGTATTTGAGGCTTCAACAAATATATATTTCTTTGGGGTCGGTGCGAGCGAGTCGCATTATTCCGGCATCTATTACCGGTTCTCAGGCCACCTCGGTAGTGACATGGCCACAGAAACTGCGACTGCGACCGACGTACCGACCGAGACCGGACGCTGGCAGGCGGGCGTGACCGGCGGCATCGTCGGAGCGCTCGCCTTCGGCGCGATGATGTCGATACTGACGCCCGGCGTCCTCAAGATGGGGATCCCGGCGATGTACGGCATCGCGGGGCCCGCCGGCGCCCTCGGCTGGGTGATCCACGTGTCCCACGGCGCGATCATCGGTCTCGGACTCGTCGCGATCGCGAGCCTGAGACCCGCTCTCGGCGACTCGATCGGGACAGGCGTCGGCGCCGGCGCGGGCTACGGCCTCGTCGTGTGGGTCGCGCTCGCCGTCGTCGTGATGCCGATCTGGCTGGGCGCCGTTGGCTTCGCGGGCGCGCCTCCGCTGCCGAACGTCGGAGTCGAGAGCCTCGTCGGCCACGTCGTCTACGGCGCAGTCCTCGGGGGCGTCTACTCGGCGATGGCGAACTGACCGCTGCGACGGGACCCCGTTTTTTAACCCCTCGTATCGCCGATCCGTAGCAACGAATGTTCGACGAGATCCTCGAGAAGTTCGAGGGGTCACCCAGCCAGCAGGCGGTGATCCGGCTGTTCCTGGAGCGCGGCTTCTCGGTCAACGAGGAGGGCCGGGTCGTCTCCGGCGGGATCGAGATCCCGTACACCGGCATCGCGCGCGAGCTCGACGTCGACCGCCGCGTCGTCGACTCGACGACGGACGCGATCCTGGCCGACCCCGAGCTGAAGCGCATCTTCACCAACATCTCGTCGGTACCGAGCCTGATGGACTTAGCGCCCGTCCTGGACCTCACGGTGCTCACCATCGAGGTCGCGGCCGCCGACGAGGCCGGGATCGTCGCCGAGGTGACCGGAATCTTAGCCGACCGTGGCGTCTCGATCCGACAGGTGCTGAGCGAGGACCCCGAGTTCACCGACGACCCGAAGCTGTACGTGATCACCGACGCCGACCTGTCGGGCGACCTGCTCGTGGAGATCCGCGACCTCGACTACGTCCGCCGCGTCGGCTTCTGAGGCCCCCTCGGTCGGCGTCACGTCCTTTTCGCGGCGGCGACGCCCGAGGCGCGCACCCGCCGCGGCGGCGCCCCTCCGACCAGTTTCACCGGCCCGTCGGGGCATCCGCTCCGGCGAGTCCGTTCGAGAGCGAGCGAACCGCGAGCGAGCGGACTCGCCGCGTCCGTTTCACTTTCACTCGGGTGTAAACCAGTCTTTATACCCGATGGCGAACAAGGACCGTGTACATGCCTGAAGACGAACTCGAGGACCTCCCCGGCGTCGGCCCGGCGACCGCGGACAAGCTCGTGGACAACGGATTCGAGAGCTACCAGTCGATCGCGGTCGCGAGCCCCGGCGAGATGTCCAACACCGCCGACATCGGCGAGTCGTCCGCCGCGGACATCATCAACGCCGCCCGCGACGCCGCCGACGTAGGCGGGTTCGAGACGGGCGCGAGCGTGCTTGAGCGCCGCCAGGAGATCGGCAAGCTCTCCTGGCAGATCGACGAGGTCGACGACCTCCTCGGCGGCGGCATCGAGACCCAGTCGATCACCGAGGTGTACGGCGAGTTTGGGTCCGGCAAGTCGCAGGTCACCCACCAGATGGCGGTCAACGTCCAGCTGGAGCCGGAGAACGGCGGCCTCGACGGCGGCTGTATCTTCGTCGACTCCGAGGACACGTTCCGCCCGGAGCGGATCGACGACATGGTCCGGGGGCTCGACGACGAGATCCTCGCCGACGAGATGGAGCGCCGCGAGATCGAGGGCACGCCCTCGGACGAGGAGGCGTTAGCGGCGCTCGTCGAGGCGTTCCTCGACCAGATTCACGTCGCGAAGGCGTTCAACTCCAACCACCAGATCCTCCTCGCCGAGAAGGCGAAGGAGCTTGCCGGCGAACACGAGGAGACGGAGTGGCCGATCCGGATCGTCTGCGTCGACTCGCTCACCGCGCACTTCCGCGCGGAGTACGTCGGCCGCGGCGAGCTCGCCGAGCGACAGCAGAAGCTCAACAAGCACCTCCACGACCTGATGCGCCTCGGCGACCTGTACAACACCGCCATCCTCGTCACCAACCAGGTCGCGTCGAACCCGGACTCCTACTTCGGCGACCCGACCCAGGCGATCGGCGGCAACATCCTCGGGCACGCCTCTACCTTCCGGATCTACCTCCGGAAGTCGAAGGGCGACAAGCGGATCGTCCGCCTCGTCGACGCGCCGAACCTCGCCGACGGCGAGGCCGTGATGCGCGTCCAGAACGAGGGGCTGAAGCCCGAGTGACCGGCGGGTCGGTCTCCCCGCGGGCGGCGCGTCGGGCGGGCGGCTCGCGCGGATCGGACGGGCGGTCGCCCGACCGCGCGGCCGGTTGACGAACGTCAACTTTCTTCGAACGCCGCCGAAACGCCCGATATCGACAGGTAGGGGGCCTTTTTCACCGGTAGACGCGATTTGGCTGTGGCGATTTTTGCCACGACCGCCCGCGCCTCGGCGCGATGCGCCGGATTCCACCCGATCGGCGGTGAAATAGCAACTTTTTGATAATACGTCCGTTCGGTTCTCTCGCAACGATTGCCGCGGAATCTCGCGTTAAACATCCTTATATTACATATCTTCGTCTTTATATCTGACGTACGGCGTATTATCAAACACATTTTTTGAGAAACCCAACTCGAACGTTTATATGTGGGCGTTCCCGGGAGTCGAGACGTGATTCAACGCATGAACACGAGCGAAACACGGTTCGAACCAGACGCGCGTTCAGTAGAGGTGGGTGAAGCGTGACGGCCGGCGTCCTCGCGACGATCGACCCGAGCACGTTCGCGTCCGCGATGAACGGAACGTGGATCCTCGTCGTCACCTTCCTCATCTTCTTCATGCACGCCGGCTTCGCCATGCTAGAGGCGGGCCAGGTACGCTCGAAGAACGTCGCGAACCAGCTGACGAAGAACCTCCTGACCTGGAGCGTCGGGGTGACGGTGTTCTTCCTCATCGGCACGGCGTTCACGAGCCTCGTGAACGGGTCGGCGGGGATCATGTCGGCGGCGGGCGCGCTGTTCTCCGGCGGCGAGATGGCCGTCGAGTCCGGCGTCGTCGGCCCGTACGTCAACTGGCTCTACGGCGCCGTCTTCGCGATGACCGCCGCGACGATCGTCTCCGGGGCGGTCGCGGGGCGCGCGAAGCTCCGCGCGTACGTCACGTACACGTTCCTGCTGGCCGCGGTCATCTACCCGATGGTCATCGCGTTCACCTGGTCGGCCTCCGGTGACGGGCTCGTCGCTCAGCTGACCGGCGTCGCGTTCCACGACTTCGCGGGCGGCATGATCGTCCACGGCATGGGCGGTATCGCGGGCCTCACGGCCGCGGCCGTCCTCGGTCCGCGGATGGACCGCTACGCGAAGGACGGCTCGACGAACGTCATCCCCGGCCACTCGCTGACGTTCGCCGTGCTGGGGACGCTCGTCCTCGCGTTCGGCTGGTACGGCTTCAACGTCGGCACGGCGTCCGTCGTCAGCGGCGGCGTGTTCAACACGCTGACGCTCAACCTCGTCGCGATGGGGACGACGATCGCGATGGCGTCGGGCGGGATCGGCGCCGCGCTCGTCGTGTGGCTCAAGACCGGGAAGGTCGACACGCTGTACGTCGCGAACGGCCTGCTCGCCGGTCTCGTCGGCATCACCGCCATCCCCGACACCACGGCGTGGTGGGGCGCCGTCGTCGTCGGCGGCCTCGCAGGCGCGCAGCTCCCGATCGTCTTCGAGTTCGTCTCCGACACGCTGAAGATCGACGACGTCTGCGCGGTGTTCCCGGTCCACGGGAGCGCGGGCGTGCTCGGCACGCTGCTGTTCCCGTTCGTCGCCGCGCCGGGCCAGCTCAGCGCCGGCATCGGCGCGCACTTCGTCGCCCAGCTCGTGGGCGTGGTCATCATCGGCGGCTGGACGATCACCGCGACCGCCGCGGTCTGGTACGTGCTCAAGACGTCCGGCGAGGCGCGCGTCACGCCGGAGCACGAACAGGAGGGGCTCGACATCTCCGAGCACGGCGTCGAGACCTACCCCGAGTTCGGCGGCGACCGCGTCGCCACCGACGGCGGCCCGGCCGTCGTCGACACGACCGAGTCCGACGGCGGGTCGCCGCGCGCCGACGGCGGCGCGGAGGCGGGCACGCAGATCAAGATGGTCACGGCGGTCGTCCGGCCCGACAAGCTCGGCGACATCAAGCAGGCGCTCGCCGAGGTGCAGGCGCCGTCGCTCACCGTCACGAACGTCTCCGGTCGCGGCTCCCAGCCCGCGAAGACCGGCCAGTGGCGCGGCGAGGAGTTCACTGTCGACCTCCACCAGAAGGTGAAAGTCGAGGTCGTCGTCGCCGACATCCCGGCCGACGAGGTCGCGAACGCCATCGCCGACGCCGCGAAGACCGGCGAGGCGGGCGACGGCAAGGTGTTCATCATGCCCGTCGAGGACGCGCTACAGGTCCGGACGGGCGCGACCGGTCCGGAGGCGGTGTAGGCGCGCGACGCGCGGTCCGACGGGTCGTTTTTTCGGCGTCCGAAGCGGTTCGCCCGGTTCGGCAACTACTTTCAGCCCGACGCCCCAACCGATCGGTATGAACCACGAGCGCTCGCGCGGGCTGTACGACCGCGCGCTGTCGGCGATGCCCGGCGGCGTCAACTCCTCGGTCCGGGCGACGATGCCGCATCCGTTCTTCGTCGAGCGCGGCGACGGCGGCCACGTGATCGACGCGGACGGGAACCGCTACGTCGACTGGGTGATGGGGTACGGGCCGCTGCTGTACGGCCACGACCTCCCCGACCCGGTCGAGGCGGCGGTCCAGTCCCACGTCGCGGAGGGGCCCATGTACGGCGCGCCCACGGAGGTCGAGGTCGAACACGCCGAGTTCGTCGCTCGCCACGTCCCCAGCGTGGAGTCGATCCGCTTCGTCAACTCCGGCACGGAGGCGACGGTGTCGGCGGTGCGGCTCGCCCGCGGCCACACCGACCGCGACAAGATCGTCGTGATGCAGGGCGGCTACCACGGCGCGCAGGAGTCGACCCTCGTCGAGGGGTCGCCGGGGGACGCGCACCCCTCGACGGCGGGGATCCCCGAGTCGTTCGCCGAACACACCCTGCCGATCCCGTTCAACGACCCGGCGGCGGCCAAGGAGGTGTTCGCGGAGCACGGCGACGACATCGCCGCCGTCCTCGTGGAGCCAATCTTAGCCAACATGGGGATCGTGATGCCCGTCGACGGCTACCACGAGACGCTGCGGGACCTCTGTGACGACCACGGCTCGCTTCTGATCTTCGACGAGGTGATCACCGGGTTCCGGGTGGGCGGCCTCGGCTGCGCGCAGTCGAAGTTCGGCGTCACCCCCGACGTGACGACGTTCGGCAAGATCATCGGCGGCGGCTTCCCCGTCGGCGCCATCGGCGGGAAGGCGGAGATCGTCGAGGGGTTCACCCCGGCCGGCGAGGTGTTCCAGTCCGGGACCTTCTCCGGGCACCCGGTGACGATGGCCGCCGGGAAGGCCGGCCTGGAGTACGCCGCCGAGAACGACGTGTACGAGCACGTCAACCGCCTCGGTCGGAAGCTCCGCGAGGGGATCGCCGAGATCTGCGCCGAGCGCGCGCCGGAGTACACCGTCGTCGGCACCGACTCGATGTTCAAGACGGTGTTCACCCGCGAGGCGCCCGACGACGTCGACGCCTGCTGCGCGGGCGGCTGCCGACAGGACCCCGACTGCGCCCGGTACGACGCCTGCCCGAAGACGGGCGCCGACGTGGCCGACGCCGCGACCGACCGCTGGGAGCGCGTGTTCTGGCAGGAGATGAAAGACCGCGGCGTGTTCCTCACCGCGAACCAGTTCGAGTGCCAGTTCACCTCCTACGCGCACACCGAGGAGGACGTCGAGAAGACGCTGGCGGCGTACCGCGAGGCGCTGTAGTCGGGCGGACGCCCTCGGGAACCGGTCCGGCAAGCCTTGCGACGGTGGAGCGGTGCGGAACAGTTTTATACCGGAGATCGGATACGTACACGTGATGACCGCAGCGGCTCGTCTCGACGCCGCCCTTCTCCGAGACCGACGAGCCCTGCGACCGCGACGAGATGTCCGACCGCCGCGACCGGCCTCCGGCGCGGCGCGACGACGAGGCCCTTCGGGCCAGTAATCCTCACCTCTCGTCGCGTTCGCGCCGCTCCGTTCCGAAGAGTCCCGACTCCGCGTTCCGCGAGCGGCCGCCCCGTGTTTTTCTTACAGTATTAAAACCGCTGAATTTAAAGGTCTAGGCCGGGTGTACACTGGTAATGACGAGCGTTGCACTCGCGTTCAGCGGGGGACTCGACACCACGGTCTGCGTACCGCTGCTGAAAGAGGAGTACGGCTACGACGAGGTCATCGGCGTCAACGTCGACGTCGGCCAGCCGACGGAGGAGTTCGACGAGGCAGAAGAGACCGCGGAGGCGCTGGGGCTCGACATCCACGTCGTCGACGCGAAAGACGAGTTCGCGGACCTCTGTTTCGATGCGGTGAAGGCGAACGCCAGCTACCAGGGCTACCCGCTCGGCACCGCCCTCGCGCGTCCGGTCATCGCCGAGGCGATCCTCGGCGTCGCCGAGGAGCAGGGCTGCGACGCCATCGCGCACGGCTGTACGGGGAAGGGCAACGACCAGCTCCGCTTCGAGGCGGTCTGGCGCGGCTCCGACCTCGACGTGATCGCCCCCGTGCGCGAGCTGGGCCTCACCCGCGAGTGGGAGATCGACTACGCCGCCGAGAAGGACCTTCCCGTCGAGGCCGGCGACGGCGGCGTCTGGTCCATCGACGAGAACATCTGGTCGCGCGCGGTCGAGGGCGGGAAGCTGGAGAACCCGGACTACGAGCCGCCGGAGGACATCTACGAGTGGACCGCGGAGCCCGAGGGCGAGACCACCATCGAGGTGACGTTCGAGGCGGGCGTCCCGGTCGCGGTCGACGGCGAGGCGATGGACCCGGTCCCGCTCATCCAGCACCTCAACGAGTACGCCGGCGGCTACGGCGTCGGCCGCACCGACGTGATGGAGGACCGCATGCTCGGGCTGAAGGTGCGCGAGAACTACGAGCACCCGGCCGCGACCGTCCTCTTGACCGCCCACCAGGCGCTCGAAGACCTCGTCTTGACGAAGAACGAGCGCTCGTTCAAGAAGGGGATCGAGCAGGAGTGGTCCGAGAAGGCCTACGAGGGGCTCGTGTTCGCGCCCGTCGTCGACGCGCTGAACGCCTTCGTCGACGAGACGCAGGACGTGGTCACCGGCACGGCGACGGTGAAGGTCTCGGGCGGCGACTGCCGCGTCGTCGCGCGCGACTCCGAGTACGCCGTCTACTCCGAGGAGATGGCCTCGTTCAACACCGAGGACGTGGCGGGCATCGCGCAGTCCGACGCGACGGGCGTCGCGAAGTACCACGGCCTCCAGGAGCGCCTCGCGAACGACGTGAAGGCGAGCGTCTCGAAGCCCGAACTGGCCACCGACGGATCCGGTGAACCGGACGCGACGGACGACGGGAAGTAGATGACCGACGACGATCCCGACGCCGCGGCGGACGCCGACGGCGGAGCGAGCGGCGGGAGCGACACCGCCGTCCGCCGCGACCGCTTCAGCGGCGGCCCCGCCCGCGAGTTCCTGTCGAGCCTCGCGGCCGACGCGGCCATCTTCGAGGCGGACCTCGCGGTCGACCGCGCGCACGTGGTCATGCTCGCGGAACAGGGGATCGTCGACGACGCGGTCGCGGGCGAGATCCTCGGCGCGCTCGACGCCGTCGAGGCCGCCGGGCACGGCGAACTCCCCGCCGGCGAGGACGTCCACGAGGCAATCGAGACCGCGGTCATCGACCGGGTCGGCCCGGACGGCGGCCGAATGCACACCGCCCGCTCGCGCAACGACGAGGTGGCGACGTGTATCCGCTACCGCCTGCGCGATGACCTGCTCGACGCCGTCGAGGCGACGGTCGCGGCCCGCGAGGCCCTCGTCGAGGTCGCCGAAGAGCACGCGGAGACGGTGATGCCGGGGTACACCCACCTCCAGCCGGCCCAGCCGACGACGGTCGGACACTACCTGCTGTCGTACGAGGGCGGGCTCGCGCGCGACACGGAGCGGCTGCTCGACGCGTACGACCGCGTGAACCGGTCGCCCCTCGGCGCGGCCGCGTTCGCGGGGACCCCGTTCGACGTCGACCGCGACCGCACCGCCGGGCTGCTCGGCTTCGACGGGACGGTCCGCAACTCGATGGACGCCGCCTCCGCGCGCGACTTCCTCGCGGAGTCGGCGAGCGCGCTCGCGACGCTCGCGACGACGCTGTCGGGGCTCGCGGAGGACCTGATCGTCTTCTCGAACAAGGGCGTCGTCGAACTGGCCGACGCGTACGCCTCCACCTCCTCGATCATGCCCCAGAAGAAGAACCCCGACACGCTGGAGCTGACCCGCGGCGTGGCGGGCGACGCGATCGGCGAGGCGACCGGCACGCTGAGCCTGCTGAAGGGGCTCCCGCGCGCCTACAACCGCGACCTCCAGCGCGCTCACGCGAGCGTCTTCGAGGTCGCGGGCGACGTGCGGGAGGCGACCGAGGTCGCCGCGGGCGCGGTCGCGACCGCCGAGTGGGACGAGGCGGCGCTCGCGACGGCCGCCGGAGAGGGGTTCTCGACGGCCACGGGCGTCGCCGACCTGCTCGCGACCGGCGGGTTACCCTTCCGGACGGCCCACGAGATCGTCGCGGCCGCGGCGGAGACGGTCGCGGACGACGACTCGCCGGCCGCGGCGGCCGCAAAAGTTGACGAGGCCGCTCGAAAGGTGACGGGCGAGCCCCTCTCCGCGTACGTGAGCCGCGAGGACGTGGAGTCGACGCTCGACCCGGCCGAAAGCGTCGCGAGCCGCGACTCCGTCGGGGGACCGGCGCCCGACGCGCTCGCCGACGCGCTCGCCGACGCCGAGGCGGGGATCGAGGGAGACGAGGCCGCGCTGACGGCCGAGCGCGACGCGCTCGCCGACGCAAGCGAGGCGCTGGACGCGGAGGTCGACCGCTATGTCTGAGCCGCGACGCCCGCGAGGTCGGCGTCGGCTCGGTCGGGACCGACCCGACCGACGACGACGACCGTCCCCGTAGGGGGACATACTTACTACCGAGATCTGACATTCGATCTCGACACGCCGGTATTTCGCCGATCTGCTTCCGTTAGCGGCCGGTCTACTTTGTATAAATTATCTTACAAGTTCGAAGCCTTTATGCCCGTTCACGGCGGAGATGTGAGCACGATGACGAGCGACACCGACACCCTGACCGCGGAGGACCCGATCACGGGCGAGGAGATCGAGATCCCGGCCGACGTCGAGGTCGGCGAGATCATCGACAGTCCGGTCACCGGGACCGAACTGGAGGTCATCTCGCTCGACCCGGTCGTCTTGGAGGAGGCGCCGGAGCTCGAGGAGGACTGGGGCGAGTAGATGGCGACGACCGCCACGGCCGCGACACGCGAGTGGTCGACATGCGCGTAGGGGTCCTCTACTCTCGGATCCGGAAAGACGAGAAGCTCCTCCTCGACGAGCTTCGCGACCGGGGCCACGAGGTCGAGAAGATCGACGTCCGGAAGGAGCGGTTCGGGCTGGAGTCCACGACGGCGGCGGTCGACGACCTCGACCTCGTCGTCGACCGCTGCCTGTCGACGAGTCGGTCGCTGTACGCGACCCGCTTCCTCGACAGCTACGGCGTCCCGGTGGTGAACTCCCCCGAGACGGGCGACGTCTGCGCCGACAAGGCGAGGAACTCGCTCGCGCTCGCCGAGGCGGACGTGCCGACCCCGGCGACGGAGGTGGCGTTCACGAAGGAGGCCGCCTTGGAAGCGATCGAGGAGTTCGGCTACCCGTGCGTCCTCAAGCCGGTCACCGGCTCGTGGGGCCGGCTGATGGCGAAGATCGACTCTCGCAACGCCGCCGAGGCGATACTGGAACACAAGGAGACGCTCGGCCACTACGAGCACAAGGTGTTCTACGTCCAGGAGTTCGTCGACAAGCCCGGCCGCGACGTCCGCGTCCTGGCGGTCGACGGCGAGCCGGTCGCGGCGATGACGCGGTCGTCCGACCACTGGCTCACGAACGCCGCGAAGGGCGGCGAGACGGAGTCGTTCGACCTCGACGAGCGGGCGACGGAACTGGTCGAGAAGGCCTCGGACGCGGTCGGCGGCGGCATGCTCGGCGTCGACCTGATGGAAGTGGGCGTCGACGCGGACGCCGACCCCGCCGAGGGCGGCGCGGAGGACTACACCGTCCACGAGGTGAACCACACCGTCGAGTTCAAGGCGCTCGACGCGGCCACCGATGTGGACGTTCCGGCGCGGGTCGTCGACTGGCTGGAGGCGAAAGCGGGCGAGTTCGCCGAGGGATCGGTCGCGGGGGTGGACGCGTGAACACGACCGACGGCGGCGACGCGACCGCGGAGACGTACACCGCGAGCGTCGTCGGCGGCACCGGCTTCACCGGCGGCGAGCTGCTGCGGCTCCTCGCCGGCCACCCGGGATTCGAGGTCGTCCAGGCCACCTCGCGGTCGGCCGACAACATGACCGTCGGGCGCTCGCACCCGAACCTGCGCGGGCTCGACCTGCGCTTCTCGGACCCAGACGACCTGGCGTCGGTCGACGTGCTGTTCGCGGCGACGCCGCACGGCGTCTCGATGGGCCGGGTCGACGAGTTCTTGGAGGCGGCCGACACGGTCGTCGACCTCTCGGCGGACTTCCGGCTCCCCGAGGCCGACGCCTACGACGAGTGGTACGACGGCCACGAGTCGCCCGAGTACCTGGAACGCGCCGAGTACGCGCTCCCGGAGATCAACCGCGAAAATCTCCCCGGCGCCGACCTGATCGCCGGCGGCGGCTGCAACGCGACCGCGGCGATCCTCGGGCTGAAGCCGCTCGTCGACGCGGGCGCGCTCGGTCCCGAGGCCGGCGAGGTCGTCGTGGACGTGAAGGTCGGCTCCTCGGAGGGCGGCGCCGGCGGCGGCGCGGCCTCCTCGCATCCGGAGCGGTCGGGCGTCGTGCGCCCGTACGCGCCCACGGGGCACCGCCACGAGGCGGAGATCGAGGCGTACCTCGGCCTCTCCGTCTCCTTCACCGTCCACGCGGTCGACATGGTGCGCGGCGCGAGCGCGACCTGCCACGTCTTCCCCGACGAGCCGGTCTCGAAGGGCGACCTGTGGGGCGCGTACCGCGACGCCTACGCCGACGAACCGTTCATGCGGATCGTCTCGGGCGGGGGCGGCGTCTACCGCTACCCCGAGCCGAAGTCGGTCGCCGGGACGAACCACGGCGAGGTCGGCTTCGAGCTCGACCCCGGGAACCGGCGCGTCGTCGTCTTCTCGGCCATCGACAACATGACCAAGGGCTCGGCGGGACAGGCGGTCCACGCGGCGAACGTCGCGCTCGGGCTGCCCGAGACCGCCGGCCTCGAGTTCGACGGGCTCCACCCCGTGGGATCGCCATGAGCGGGGAGCGGACCGGCGGCGCGGCCGCCGACGAGCCCCCGGTCGTCGTGAAGGTCGGCGGCGCGAAGGCGGTCGACCCCGCCGGCGCGGTCGGCGACGTGGCGCACCTGACGGCGAACGGCCGCGAGGTCGTCGTCGTCCACGGCGGCTCGACGGTCGTCGACGAGACGCTCGAACGGCTCGGCATCGAGCCCGAATACGTCGAGTCCGCCTCCGGCGTCACCGGTCGCTTCACCGACGCGGCGACGATGGAGGCGTTCGCGATGGCGATGGCGGGCAAGCTCAACACCGAGCTGACGGCGCGGTTCCGGTCGGCCGGGGTCGACGCGGTCGGCCTCTCGGGCGTCGACGGCGGGCTCCTCTCCGGGCCCCGCAAGTCGGCGGTCCGCGTCGTCGAAGACGGCAAGCGGAAGATCCGCCGCGGCGATCACTCCGGACGGATCGAGTCGGTGAACGCCGACCTGCTCGCCGGCCTCCTCGACGACGGCTACACCCCGGTCGTCTCGCCGCCGATGGCGGGCGACGAGGGCGACGGCGAGGTGAAACCCGTCAACGCGGACGCCGACCGCGCGGCCGCGGCGGTCGCCGGCGCGCTCGGCGCCGACCTCGTCCTCCTGACCGACGTGTCGGGCGTGTACGCCGACCCGGACGACCCCGAGACGCGCATCGACGCGGCCGCGACGCCCGAGGAGCTGGCGGCCGTCGAGGACGCCGCCGAGGGGTTCATGGGCAAGAAGGTGATGGCCGCGACGGAGGCGCTCGAGGGCGGCGCCGGCCGCGTCGTGATCGCGGACGCCAACGTCCGCGACCCGGTCGTCGCCGCGCTCGGCGGCGAGGGGACGGCCATCGAGCGGTCCGCGCTCGGCGACGGCGCGGGCGACGACGCCGGCGGCGGCGAGGCCCCCGAGGAAGGGGGTGAGACCGCGTGAGCGGCTTCGTCTTCTCCGAGAAGCCGATCGAGATCGCCTCGGGCGACGGGGTCCACCTCACGGACGCGAACGGCACCGAGTACCTCGACTTCGGCGCCAGCTACGCCTGTACGCCGGTCGGCCACTGCCACCCCGAGGTCGTCGACGCCGCGACGAGCCAGCTGGAGGAGCTCATGTACGTTCAGGCGTCGTACCCGCACGCGGCGCGGACGGCGCTGTACGAGCGGCTGGCCGAGCTCGCGCCAGTCGACATCGACAACGTCTGGCTCTGTAACTCCGGCACGGAGGCGAACGAGGCCGCGCTGAAGTTCGCCCGGCACGCGACGGGCCGCGAGAAGATCGTCGCGACCACGCAGGGGTTCCACGGCCGGACGATGGGGACGCTCGCGACGACGTGGAAGGACAAGTACAAGGAGGGGTTCGGCCCGCTCGCGGGCGGCGTCGAGTTCGTCGAGTACGGCGACGCCGACGCGATGCGCGAGGCCGTCGACGAGGACACCGCCGCGGTCATCCTAGAACCGCTCCAGGGCGAGGGCGGGATCAACCCCGTCTCAACCGAGTACCTCCAGGCCGTCCGGGTCGCGACCGCGACGAGCGGGGCCGCGATGATCCTCGACGAGATCCAGACCGGGCTCGGCCGGACCGGGTCGATGTGGGCCGCGGAGAATCACGACGTGGTCCCGGATATCCTCACGACCGCGAAGGGACTCGGCAGCGGGCTCCCGATCGGCGCGACGCTGTGCCGCGACTGGATCGCCGCGGACGCCGGCGACCACGGCTCGACGTTCTCCGGTGGCCCGGTCGTCTCCGCGGCCGCGGGCGCCACCCTCGACGTGATCGAGCGCGAGGACCTGCCCGCGCACGCCGACGAGGTGGGGTCGTACCTCCGCGGCGAGCTCCGGGACCGCCTCGGCGACGACGTGCGCGACGTGCGCGGCGACGGGCTGATGGTGGGGATCGAGGTGCGCCGCGGCTCGAACCGGCTGCTGCGCGACCTCGCCATCGAGCACCAGATCCTCGCGCTCCCCGCGGGGCGGACCGTGCTCCGCCTGCTCCCGCCGCTGACGATCGAACGCGGGCACGCCGACGCGGTCGTCGACGCGATCGAGGAGGTGATCGGCTGATGGCGGCCGGGAAGGGACGTGAGGCCGACGCCGCGTCCGAGGAGGGCGGCGACGTGGTCGCCGGCGGCGGCTACCCGGCGGCCTGCGACACGCCCGCCCGGAAGCTGCTGTACGACATGGTCTCGATCCCCTCGCCGTCGGGCGAGGAGGAGCGGGCCGCGGAGCGGCTCGTCGACTTCTTCGAGGCGAACGGCCGGGAGGCGTGGATCGACGACGCCGGGAACGTCCGCGCGCCGGCGGACGACGCCGTCCTCCTCACCTCCCACGTCGACACGGTGCCGGGCGACATCCCCGTCGAGGTGCGGCCGGCGCCGCCCGAGGGCGAGCTGCCCGAGCCCTCGGACGTGCGCGTCGGCGATCCCGGCGACCCCGTGCTGTGGGGCCGCGGCGCGGTCGACGCGACCGGCCCGCTCGTCGCGATGGCGGTCGCGGCGGTGAAGACGGGCGTCTCGTTCGCGGGCGTCGTCCGCGAGGAGGTCGACTCCGGCGGCGCGCGCGCCCTCATCGGCGACCGCGACGCGCCCGAGGCGGTGATCAACGGCGAGCCGTCGGGCTGGCGGGGGATCACCCTCGGCTACCGCGGCCTGCTGGAGGGGACGTACGTGAACACGAGCGAGTCGGGCCACTCCTCGCGGCCGGAGCCGAACGCGATCCAGCACGCGATCGACTGGTGGCACGGCGTCGAGGAGACGTTCACCCCCGACGACGACGAGACCGCCGTCTTCGACCAGGTGACGACGAAGCCCATCTCGGTCGACGGCGGCCTGAGCGACGACGGGCTCGCCGTCGAGGCGACGATGGACGTCCAGCTCCGGGTCCCGCCCTCGCGGCCGGTCGACGAGATCCACGAGCTGGCGGAGGCCGAGCTGACCACCGGCTCGGTCCACTGGGGCGAGCCGATGCCGCCGGTGATGGAGAGCCCCCGGACCGACCTCGCGCGGGCGTTCCGCGTCGCGATCCGGGGCGCCGGCGGCGACGTGCGCCTGCTCCGGAAGACCGGCACGAGCGACATGAACCTCTTCGCGGCCGCGTGGGACTGCCCGATGGTCACCTACGGCCCCGGGAACTCCGACCTCGACCACGCGCCCGACGAGCGGCTCCCGCTGCCCGACCTCGACCGCGCCGTGTCCGTGCTGACCGAGGTCTGCCGCGAGCGACGCTGACCGACCGCCGCGACCTTCGAACTCGACCGGTCTCCAACGACACCACACCACCCAACGATGCCACTCGCCACCGACGACTTCCTCGACATCGACGACGTGACGCCCGCCGAACTGGACGCCCTGCTCGACCGCGCCGCCGCGATGAAGGCGGGCGAGACCGACCCCCGACTGGCGGACGCGACGCTCGGGATGATCTTCGAGAAGCCCTCGACGCGCACCCGCGTCTCCTTCGAGACCGGGATGACGCGGCTCGGCGGCCACGCCATGTTCCTCGGCCCCGACGACATCCAGCTGGGCCACGGCGAGCCGCTGCGCGACACCGCGCGCGTCCTCGGCCGCTACGTCGACGGCGTGATGGCGCGCCTCTTCGACCACGCGGACGTCGAGGTGCTCGCGGAGTACGCCGACTGCGCCGTGATCAACGGACTCACCGACGAGGCGCACCCCTGCCAGACGCTCGCGGACCTCCTCACGATCCGCGAGACGGTCGGCGCGGACGCCACGGTGGCGTGGGTCGGCGACGGCAACAACGTCGGGCAGTCGTTCGTCGTCGGCGCGGCGATGGCCGGGATCGACGTGGAGGTGGCCACCCCCGCCGACTACGGGATGAACCCCTCCGTCTTCGACCGCGCCGCCGAGTTCGGGCTGGACGTGACGCCGACGACCGACCCCGAGGCCGCCGTCGAGGACGCCGACGTGGTGTACACCGACGTGTGGATCTCGATGGGCCAGGAGGACGTGCGCGACGAGAAGCTCGCCGCCTTCGACGGGTTCCAGGTGAACGCCGACCTGCTCGCCGGCACCGACGCGAGGGTGATGCACTGCCTCCCCGCGCACCGCGGCGAGGAGATCACCGACGACGTGCTCGAATCCGACCGCGCGCTCGTCTGGGACCAAGCGGAGAACCGGATGCACGCGCAGAACGCCCTGCTCGTCGAACTGCTCGGCGACGACTGAGGCCTGCGGGCGCTCGGCGGGCGACGCGTCGGGGGGCCGCCGCGTCCTCACTGACGCCGCGGCGGGTCGCGGTCGTCCATGAGGAAGACGCTGTCCTGATGCGGGTCGAAGTACACCTCCAGCGCGCGGAGGGCGCCCACGTACGCCGCGATCGCGGCGAACACGAACGAGACCGCTGCCGGAACGAGGAGACCGAGGACCATACGCGACCGTTCGCTCGTCCGGCGACAAAGGCGTATCGACGGCGCGCGCCCGTGAGCGGCCGCCGGTGGCGGCCGCGAACAGCACCGCGCGAGGGAGTCGGCCGACCGGAGGGAGGCCGACGAGGCTGGGGAGGCGCGAGGTGCGGTCTGTGCGGAGCGGGACGCAAAGGGGCAGCCGTGAGCGGGCACGGGCCTTCACGAGGGCAACCGCTCGTGAGCCAATCAGAACGCTCCGCGCTCTGATGACGACGGCAGCCCGCAGGGAGCGAGCAGCGCGAGCGACTGAGGAGCACAGCGAGCGTGCGCCCGTCTCACGGCGGGGGCATTGGCGGTGTCCGCCGACGGTCCGTTATCACGGCTCCGTTGAAACCCTAAAGAACGGATAGGATCGCCGTGCGAGATACAGAGCGTGTATCTATCACGGCATCGGATTAACGGGCCCGGCGTGACCGGTAACCGATCATCACGATTGAGCGGAATTCCGGGCTTTTTGCGGCGGATCGTATCTTAACTACTTGTTCGACGACTTGCTTCTGAACTCTTTTTTCAGATGCATCCAGCCGAGCACCGGCATGTTCTTCAGGAAGTCCCAGACAGCTCTCGGGCCCGCCTCAACTAGCACTCGGATGGCACCCTTCTTTCGGGTGAAAAAAAGCGGCCGCCCCCGGTAGATATCCCGTTTGTATATCCGATCGTCCTCCCGTCGCTCAAGTATCTCCCTGACCTTGCTCACGTGGTTCCAGTCGCCCCGCATCACAACGACTCCGTCCGGGTTGATGACGTGCACCGAATTCGGCATACCGCCGTACTTCCGGTGGCCCGTTCCTTCGATATCGTCCACGAGGACCGTGCGCTCGACATCGTAGTCGGCCTCAAACTTCCTCGCGCGTTCCAGTTTGTCCTGGAACGAGTGGTGCGCCTCGCAGTTCTCTCCTGGGTGGGCCTCCCGCGTGTACAAGAGGATGAATACGACGTCTTCGAACTTTTGAGAGAGTTTATCCATAGCCTGGACCTTCGAATCGGTAATCGGACACGTGAGGCTTCCCGTCTCTAAGACTACCCAGGATCCCCCGAAGTCGGAGAGGCTGACGGCATTCCCATCGAGCGTGGTCGCCTCGAAATCGGGGGCCTCGTCACCCGGTCTGGGACCGTCGAATCGCTTGAAATCGTAGTACTCCGGCCCGAAATGCCGGTAGTTGTACGTATCTGTGACATCTCTGCGGGCTGTTTCGGGCGTTTCCATGGCACTCATAGCAGTTGGGTACGGTGGGGGGAAGAGTTAGGCTACTGCCTAGCACTATCGGTAGTATATATGAGAGCCGGTGAGAGAGGCGTTGATTGGTGTCCGCAGCGAGGACCGAAGCGAGAAACGTACGTCGTATGAGAGCGGTCACGTTCACCCTCGGACAGCCTTCCGGTTCGCATATCTCCTCTCGGATGTTCGGCCCGGACTCGGAGTTCGAACGGGATCGAATTCATCACCTGAACATCCTGGCGGACGAAACTGTTGTCCTGCTCGGCCGGCTGCGCGGTGATATGGACGACGCGGCGAGGTTGTTGAGCGAAAACGCGGACGTCCTCGGTCACAGCATCTCCAGCGAGCAGGGCGGGAGCGCGCTTGTGTACGTCCATGCCCACCCACCACCCGAACTCAAGGAGTTCCTCAAGTTACCACGTACGCACGAGGTGTTCTTCGACTTCCCCATCGGGAGCACGCAGGACGGGCGACTCCGAGTGGTTCTGATCGGGGAAACGAACCAGGTGATACAGGAGGCCCTCGCCGATCTACCACCAACACTCGACGTGTCGATTGAACGGATCGGACCCTATTTGGAGGCAGGGACGCCGCTGCCTGTCCAGTTGACGGACCGTCAACGAGAGGTGCTCAATGTCGCCCTCGATCTCGGGTATTATGACGTACCACGCCAAACGACCCATCGGGATATCGCAGACCGATTGGAGCTTTCTGCTGGAACGGTAGGCGAACACCTCCAGAAAATCGAGTCTCGGGTGTTCGAGGCATTCCGTTCCTAAACCAACTCGGTCGCGCGAGCCTCCGTATCCGGTAGGATTCGACTCCATGAATGGGTGATGAAAACGATCGATAGATTACTTTTCGAGGTGATTTCGAAAGAACTCTCTATGCAAGACTCGCGCCCTCCATGCAGCACGAATCAGCTGAACCACTCGTCTCCTGTCAGTATCGGCCTGACCGATACAGAGGGTGAATCTCGCACAGAGTTATCTCCAGATTCGATCAGGTCGGATCGGTCAACACAGGCTATTCGTTTCGCATTTGTCGTCTCCTTGTCCAGAATGATTCGTGTCGGACACCGCAGACGCGGTATATTTGTCTTCTTCGACTCAAAGGCATCAACTCAACAATATCAACAATCCCTATAAAAGAGCGAACCGCGGTTTTGAGAATGTAATATCGCAGTACAAGACTTTATTGTGTCCGTATCGGTGACGCATAAATGCCGGATCAATAGGTGTTAAATATAGACCGCATCGGCCGATTGAAAGCTGATATCGTAATAATTTGTTCCCTTCTCGATATAGACGTTTTCTGGCCTTTTTTCGGCTGTAACGATGATGTCACGGATTCTGTCTGCAAGTTCTCGAAACGGGTCTGGGGGAGGATAAACGCACGTTTCGGCGGATCCATGATCCACCGCAAAGGCGACTACCATGCGTGTGTCTGATGAGAGTGATTCGAATCCGATCGATGGTGCAGATGAACGGAGTTCGTCAGCCACCGAATCGAGGGTAAGGCTCGTTTTATGTGGTCCGTCTTCTGGTGGCTCCATGGACTCACATTCGACATTTTCGTGTAACCACTGAGGGGTTGTCCGTGGAGGTCCCTGCCTAGGGTCACCTGATTGGGTCGTATCAGACGGTGTACTCAGACAACCAGCAATAATTACTGTCATAGGGACGCTCGTTTTGAGGAAGGTCCGGCGGGGCTGATCGGAGGGCATCACAATTTGTCAATTAAGTCTATTAGACGAAAAAGCCATGAAGGGTCAAAGAATTGTTTGAGACTATTTTTTGTTGATAAAGATATTCCAGTTTTTGATAGTTGAGACATTATTCCGAAAGCTGGGAAAAGCCGACTCCATTGAAATCCTCTTTACCTCCCACGATTTGTCGGGAGATTAGTTTCTAACCGGATTGACGAAAACTAGTAGGAACAGTCGTTCTTCTTAGTGTCGATTGCTAACAAATGAAATCAAGTCGTACCGTACTCGCGCCCTCTATGCAGCACGGGTCTGAAAACATATCACCGAGTGAGGATTTCAACAGAGCCACTAATTTCTAAACGGTCAGGGGACGGTGGTGACCCGAGGAGGCAGGCACCATTCAGGTCAGCCGCGACGGTCCGGGGAGTCGTTCCGGGGCCAAGGGGACGACTCGACGGCTACCGGGTCGGCGTCACCGACCGCGGCCATTACCCTTCCCGTTACTGTTATGAGGGCCCTTCCCATTACCCCGGTCCTCATCGTCGTCTCCGCGATCGTCGCCATCCTCGCGTTCGTCGTCGTCGATACCCTGCTCTTCGCTAATCACACGGAACACCGCTGTCGTCCCGCTTATCTCGTGGCCGACGAACACGAGCGGGTCGTCTGTAGGGCTCTCCCCGGCAGTCGCGAAGTCGAGCCCTTCGGGACCGAGGTCGCCGGCGGCACTCGCCTCGGCGTCGCCGTTGGCGATCTCGCCCTGGATGTCGAAATCGAAGTCCCGGTTGTTGACGTAATCGACGAACGTGGCTTTCTCGGGGTCGGTGATGTCGTAAACCATGACCCCGCCGACGCGCTCGAGGCCGATGAACGCATAGTGGCGGTCACCCACCTGACCGAGCGCGAGCCCCTCGGGTTCGGGACCCTTGTTGTCGCTGCGGCTGTCGCCCGTGTTCTCCGTGTTGTCGTTGTTGAAGTCCTCGCCGAACCGCTCGGCCGTGATCTCCTCGAAGTCGCTCCCGCTGTCAAACACCAGCTTGCCGTTCGTGGTGAAGATGCTGAACGACCGCCCGCCGAAGACGTAGAGTTCCTCGTAGAGCCCGTCGCCGTCGATGTCGCCGAGCGTCGTCGTCGCGTTCTTATTCCCGAGGTTCTCGGGTGCCTGCAGTTCCTCGACGCTGTCGATGCCCTCGATCTCGTCGAAGTCGAAGGCGTCGGGGTCGAGTCGGAGCTCCGACACCTCCACCTCCTCGCTGAACGAGTCGTAGTCGCGACTGTCCCCCTCGTTCGCCGTGACGATGTAGGTCTGCCCGTTCGGGCTATACGCGCCGATAGCGTCGGGCTGGAGGATGCCGTTGATCGGCCAGTTGCGGGTGTTCACACCGCCGTCTTCGTTGCTAGCGTCGGGTTCGTTCCCTGTCTGGCTGAAGTCTTTGAACCCCAGCGGCAGTAGGCGTGTGACCCGCGCCTGCCGGATGTCGATTTCCGCGATGGCGTTGTTCTCCTGGAGTGAGACCCAGGCAGTCCGAGAGTCGTCGCTGATCGTAACGTACTCCGGCTCGAAGTCCTGCGAGGCGCTCGCGTTCGGCCCAAAGATACGGATGCCCTGTCGGCGGAGCTGGTTCTCTCGGCCGTTGAACCGCTGGAATCCTGCAGTGTCGACCGTGGCGTCGTCAACGCCTTCGGAGAGGTCGACAATGCTGACCGAGCCCCGCGGGTCGTACGCGTAGTTCTCCGTCGGCTCACCCTCGTTCGCGACGAGCACCCGCTCGCCATCGGGAGTGAAGGTGACTTTGTCCGGGAGCGGGCCGACAGGCGCGGTACCCAGGAACTCGAGCGTCTCGGGGTCGTAGAAGCCGACCAGCCCGGGGTCCTGTGCGACGGTCGCCTCGAGCGCGACGGCGACGAGCTCTTCGGACGTCGCCACGCTGTTCGCAGACGCCACGGCATCGAGGGAGCCCACGGCGTCGATCGGGCTGTTCTCTACGGGCGTCGGATCGGACGGGTCCGCGACGTCGAGCACCTCGACGCCGCCGATGTTGGCGTTGACCACGAACAGCTGCTCGGTCGGGGCGTGATAGGCGACGATCTCCGCCCCACCCTCATCGAAAAGATCCTGCCCCTCGTAGCGACCGATCTGTTCTAGCCTGACGGTCTGCGATCCGTCGAACACACTTGCCGCCTCGGCACCTGACGCCCCGCTCGTCAGCCCCGACTCGCTCGCACCGGCCGTGCTCGCAAGCAGTCCTAAAGCGGTCCCACCAGCCAGACTGAGGACGGTCCGGCGTTTCAAATCGTCCGTCTGTTGTGGTTGTTTCACAGATAGTCACTTTTAGAGTTATGTGATATTCTTTTATAATTTATATATTGAGAGGTTCGGAGACAACAAGTCGCCTATGCCCATATCAAGCTCTATATTTCTCTTCTGACATCTCAAGTTGGGTGTGGAGACCGGCGGCAAACGGTTTGGAGCTGTCCACGATTACCCCACAGGAGGGTACGATCGGTCGTCGAAGCGGTGGCCGACGGCGCTCACTGTTAGATCAAATAAGTGACCACGGCCACAGTCACGGTGTTGAGGTGTACGTCGAACATTACCCGGACGGATCATTTGCCCTCCGACCGGACGCGAACTGTCAGCACGTCATCGTCAAGGCGAGCGACTTGGCGGCGAACGTTCCACACCGTAGCGACCTGATTCTCGGGAACAATACCTACCGAGGCACGTTAGCAGGCATAATGTATCCACACTCTGAGTGTTGCACGCCTTTTCTGACAGCGTTCGGGGAGGTTTCTGAGGTAATGCTGAATACAGAGAGTGTATACGGCAGCGGAAGTCCCTCGACACTGTCACGGCGTTCATGCGTGCCAGCACTCCTGATAGCAAGCTGGCGGTAGAATTATCCTGAGCGCTGTTCTGCTCTTGATTATGGGCTCCAAGGAGTCGTTACTGGAACTGGAGCGCCAGTTGTGGAACGCCGACGAGGAGTTCTATCGAGACAAGCTCTCTGAGGATGCCGTGATGGTGTTCCCGGAGCCGACCGGCATACTGGACCGTTCGGCTGTGCTTGAATCACTGGGTGGAGCCAACAGGTGGCAACGTATCGAGTTCGGCGACGAACAGTTGCTCAAAATCGACGACGACATTTTCCAGCTGGTATATCGGGCGGTTGCAGAACGTAGTGAGGACGGGTCCGATACACGGCGTTCATCACCACGACATATGTCCGGGTCGACGGGTCTTGGCGACTCAGCTCTCATCAACAGACGCCAATCGACGAGTGAGTTGGGTCCCGTCGTCGCTGACCGACTCGCGCTCTCTATGCAGCACAGCTCTAAAGACATATCACCTACTGAGGGGTTCAACGAAGCCAAACGAGCGACACCGCCCGGATCTAATTCCCGGTCCAGCGCAGTATCGCGAGCGTCCCCTCGAAGAGGGCGATCATCGTGAGCGTCACGATGATCGGCGCCATCCCGGTCGGGTCCGGGCTGAACAGGAACGCGATCCCGAGGAACGTCCCCCAGAAGATCAGCCGCTTCGCCTCCAGCCACTGCCGGGTGACGAGGTTCATCATGATCGCGAGCATGATGAAAAGCGGGATCTGGAAGACGATCGCCATGAACGCGAGCATGATGACGATCAGGTTGAACGTCTCCGCGAGCCCGAAGGCGATCGTCGCCGCGTCGGAGGTGTAGGTGGTGAAATACGAGAAGATCGCTGGCAACACGAGAAAGTGCGCGAAGGCGATTCCGATCCCGCCGAGGATGAGGCTCGTCGGCACCGCCGCGAGGTAGTAGCGCCGCTCGGTCTGGTACAGCCCCGGCCGCATGAACCGGTACGTCTCGTAGACGAACGCCGGGAGCCCGACCACGACGCCCGCGAGGCCGGCCACCTTCAGCCGGGTGAGCGGGAGTTCGAGCGGGCCGTACAGTCGCGGCCGGTTCTCCATCGGCGCCGGGATGTGGTAGCTCCAGAAGTAGTTGATGAGCTCCGTCGACTCGGTGACGACGACGAGCGTCGCGAGGCCGCCGATGAGGAACACGACCGCGAGCCGGCGCATCATCTCCTCGATGTGCACGGCGAGCGGCATCTCCTCGTCCGTCTCGGGGCCCTCGATCCCGTCGAACGGCTCGTCGTCCTCGGTCGTCGGCACGCCGGCGGTCGCGGGGTCCGCGGCCTCGGCGGTCGTCGCCGGGGTGCCGCCGTCGCCGGCGGCCTCGGCGTCGTCCACCGTCGCGTCGTCGGCCGACAGTTCGCCGTCCGCAGACGCCTCGTCGTCCGCAGACGCCTCGGCCTCGACCGACTCCTCGTCGGCCTCGTCACCGTCGTCGAGCGCGGCCGACCGACCGGCGTCCTCGGCCTCAACCACCTCGTCCGGGTCCGAGAGCGTCTCCGGCGACCCGTCGTCGTCGCCGTCCGTCTCGCCCGCCGCGGAGTCGTCGTCGCCGTGGGTCGACCCGACCTCGGGCTCGACCTCGGCTGTCACCTCGGACTCGACGCCCGCGGACGGCTCCGCGTCGGTCTCGGACCCGTCGTCGACGGCGCCGTCGCTCTCGGGTTCGGCCTCGTCGGTCGACCCGTCAGCGGCGGCCGAGTCGTCGTCGCGCGACCGGTCCGAGTCGTCCATTCAGTTTCCCTACGCGACCGGGCGGTTATCAACCTTTTCGGATAGCGGCGCCGCGCGGGACCGATCGGCGTCGCTCCGCGGGCCGTCCCGGAACGGCGCCGGCGGCGGCGCCCGCGGTCGAAAAGGTTGATAACGGCGACGGCCCTCGCCCTCCGTATGGCGAGCGCCCTCGACGAGGACACCCAACGGTCGATCGCGGAGGGCCAGGAGACGGCAAAGGCGTTCCTTCGCTCGATCCAGAAGGACCTCCAGAAGGTGTTCGTCGTCTTCCTCATCGGCTTCCTCGCGACGTTCTGGGCGCTGCGCACGTACATCTGGGACCGGCTCCGCGAGGTGACGGAATCGAACATGAGCGCCGCGGTCGCCGAGGAGGCCGACATCATCGCGACGACTCCGTTCGAGGTGATCCTCCTCCAAGCGAAGATCGGACTGATCGTGGGCGCGATAACCGCGATCCCGCCGCTGATCTACGTCACCCGCGACGAGCTCCGCGCCCGGGGGATGTGGCCGCAGTCGCCGATCGCTCGGTGGAAGCTCGCGCTGCTCGGGCTGCTCGGCGCCGGCCTGTTCTCCGCCGGCGTCGCCTACGGCGTCTTCGCCTTCTTCCCGCTGATGTTCGGCTTCCTGGCCGAGTTCGGCCTGGAGGCCGACATTCAGCCGACCTACGGGATCGTGATGTGGACGGAGTTCATCGTCTTCCTCTCGCTGTCCTTCGGGCTCGCCGGACAGATGCCCCTCCTCATCACCGGGCTGTCGTACGCGGAGATCGTCCCGTACGAGACGTTCCGGGACAAGTGGCGCTACGCGGTCGTCGCCATCTTCGTGTTCGGCGCCGTCTTCTCCCCGCCGGACCCGTTCACGCAGCTCCTGTGGGCGTTCCCGCTGGTCGCGCTGTACGGGTTCAGCCTCTACCTCGCGAAGCTCGTCGTCACGGCCAAGCGGAGCTCCGACCGCATCCACGTGCTCGGCGCGGTCCGGGACCACTGGAACGTCGTCGGGGGCGCGACCGTCCTCGGCGGCGCGCTCGTGTACGGCTTCTACGAGTACGGCGGCCGGACCGCGGTCAACGGCCTCCTGCGGCTCGCGGGGAGCACCCGCCGCTTCCTCGCGCCGGGCGAGGGGCTCGGCCTCGACCCCGCGACCGCGCTCTGGGTCTACGCCGCCCTCTGGGCGCTCGCGTTCGCGGCCGTCGCGACGCTGTGGGCGGTGTACACCGACCTCGACACGACGAGCGCGGGCGCGCAGTACGGCGACCCGACCGCGATCGACGTGGGCGAGCTCGACGCCGCGGGGGTGCGGGCGGCCCCCGCGGACGCGTTCGCCGAGATGGGCGAAGAGGAGTCGCTCGCGCTGGCACAGGCCGCGATCGACGACGACGACCCGGAGAAGGCGCAGGCGATCCTCGACCGCTACGACGAGGTGAACGAGGGGAGCGACGACGACGGCGAGTCGGACGCGAGCGACGCCGACGCCGCGGGCGACGCCGGGGGCGGCGGGGGCGGCCTCGTCGGCTCCGTCCAGAACCGGACCTCGCGCGCCGGCTCGACGTTCCTCGCCGAGCTGACGGACGGCAACGAGGAGGCGGCCGAGGACGACATCGGCGGCTACTACAAGGACCTCAAGTTCATCTTCGACTCGCTGCGCACGCGGTCGTTCCGGATCGTCGCGGTGTTCGGCGCCGTGATGGCGGCCGCGTTCACGTGGCTGTACCTCGGCGGCCTCGGCACCGTCCGCGCCGACCTCGAACGGCGCGTGCCGGCGGAGGTGGAGGGCGGGATCAACATCATCACGCTCCACCCGGTCGAGGCGCTCATCTTCATGGTGAAGTTCTCGGTGATGCTCGGCATCTTCGCCGCGTTCCCCGTCGCCCTCTACTACGCGTGGCCCGCGCTCCGCGAGCGCGGCTTCGTCGCCGGGCGGATCTACCAGGTGTACCTCTGGGCGGGCGCGCTCGGCGCCGGGATGATCGGCGGCTTCGCGCTCGGGTACACGACCATCGCGCCCGGGATCATCGGCTGGCTCGTCACGGACGCGCGCCTCGCCGACATGGTCATCACCTACCAGGTGAGCGACTTCCTCTGGCTCGTCATCTACACCACGATCGGGATCGGCTTCCTCGCGGACATCCCCATCGCGATGGTGCTCCTCAACAACGCGGGCGTCCCGTACCGCGTGTTCCGGGAGCGCTGGCGCGAGGTGACGATCGGGATCATGCTCGTCGCGGCGGTGTTCACCCCCGCCGACGTGATCACGATGTTCCTCGCGACGATCCCGCTAATGCTGGCGTACGGGATCGGCGTCGGCGTCCTCTTCCTCGTCACCTTCGGCGGGCGCCGCGACCTCTCGCCGCCCGCGGAGTTCATCGGGGAGTGAGGCCCGCGCGCTCGGCGCGGTCGCCGGCGGCAACGGCCTGGCGAGGCCCCCGCGACCGACGACTATTCCCGCGCGCGCCCGCAACGGCAGAGTAGAAATGAGCAAGGACTACATCGAGGTCCGCGGCGCCGAGGAGCACAACCTCAAGGACCTCGACGTCCGGATCCCGCGCGAGGAGTTCACCGTCGTCACCGGGCTCTCGGGCTCGGGGAAGTCGTCGCTCGCGTTCGACACCGTCTACGCCGAGGGGCAGCGGCGCTACATCGAGTCACTATCCGCGTACGCCCGCAACTTCCTCGGACAGATGGACAAACCGCAGGTTGAGTCCGTCGAGGGGCTCTCGCCGGCCATCTCCATCGACCAGAAGAACGCCGCGAACAACCCCCGGTCGACGGTGGGGACCGTCACGGAGCTCCACGACTACCTCCGCCTGCTGTACGCCCGGATCGGCACGCAGTACGACCCGGTCACCGGCGAAGAGGTCGGCGAGCAGTCCGCCCAGGACATGGTGAACCAGATCCTCGACCTCCCCGAGGACACCCGCGCGAAGATCGCCGCGCCCATCGTCCGCGACCAGAAGGGCGCGTTCGAGGACCTGTTCGAGGAGCTGGTGTCGGACGGGTACAGCCGCGTCGAGGTCGACGGCGAGCCGGTCGACCTCACGCTCGACGACCCCGAGCTCGACGAGAACTACGACCACACGATCGACGTGATCGTCGACCGCGTCACCGTCTCGCCGGACGCCCGCTCGCGGATCACCGACTCCGTCGAGACCGCCCTCGAAGCGGCCGGCGGCGTCCTCAAGCTGATCGTCCCGGACCCGCCCGAGGACGTGCCGTTCGCGTCGAACGCGCGCTCGACGGGGTCGCTCGCGGCCGACGCCGACGGCGACGACCGGCTCGTCGTGGAGTTCTCCGAGGAGCTCGGCAACCCCAACTCCGACGTGCAGTTCTCCGCGGTCGAGACGCGCTCGTTCTCCTTCAACAGCCCGTACGGCGCCTGCCCCGAGTGCGAGGGGATCGGCTCGACGAAGGAGGTCGACGAGGACCTCGTGATCGAGGACCCCTCCAAGCCGCTGAAGCACGTGTTCGAGCCGTGGAGCTACGACCGCACCTACTACTCGCGACAGCTCGACAACGTCGCCGACCACTTCGGCGTCGACCTCGACGCGCCGTTCGAGGAGCTCGACGAGGAGATCCGGCGGCAGTTCCTCTACGGGACCGACGACCTGGTCCACTTCGAGTGGACGACGAAGAACGGCACCCGCGAGAAGACCGAGCGGTTCGAGGGCGTCATCCCGAACCTGGAGCGCCGCCACGTCGAGACCGACTCCGAGCGCGCCCGCGACCACATCGAGGAGTACATGGCCGTGACGACCTGTCCCGAGTGCGAGGGGACGCGCCTGAAAGAGCAGTCGCGGCACGTCCTGGTCGCGGGCACGTCGATCACCGAGGTCAACGAGCTGTCGATCGCCGAGGCCCGCGAGCACTTCGAGGGGATGGAGGCGGAGCTGACCGAGCGCGAGACGACCATCGCCGAGGAGATCCTCAAGGAGATCCGCGCGCGCCTCGGCTTCATGGAGGAGGTCGGCTTGGAGTACCTCACCCTCGACCGCGAGGCGTCGACGCTGTCGGGCGGCGAGAGCCAGCGCATCCGGCTCGCGACGCAGGTCGGGTCGGGGCTCGTCGGCGTCCTCTACGTCTTGGACGAGCCCTCCATCGGGCTCCACCAGCGCGACAACGACCGGCTGCTCGACACCCTCGAAGGGCTCCGCGACCTGGGCAACACCCTCCTCGTCGTCGAGCACGACGAGGAGACGATGCGGCGCGCCGACGAGATCATCGACATGGGCCCCGGCCCGGGCAAGCGCGGCGGCGAGGTCGTCGCGCAGGGCGACTTCGACGAGGTCGTCGCCGCCGACGAGTCGGTGACCGCCGACTACCTCGCGGGTAGGAAGGGGATTCCGGTGCCCGACGAGCGGCGCGAGCCCGAGGGCGAACTCGTCGTGCGCGGCGCCCGCCAGCACAACTTGAAGGACTTGGACGTGCCGATCCCGCTCGGCACGCTGACGACGGTGACCGGCGTCTCCGGCTCCGGGAAGTCGACGCTCGTCAACGACATCCTCTACAAGGGGCTCGCCCGCGAGATGAACGACAACACCTCGGTCGACCCCGGCGCACACGACGCGATCGAGGGGCTCGACGACGTCGAGACGGTGCGGCTCATCGACCAGTCGCCGATCGGGCGGACACCGCGCTCGAACCCCGCCACGTACACGGACGTGTTCGACCACGTCCGCGAGCTGTTCGCGGAGACGAAGCTCTCGAAGCGTCGCGGCTACGAGAAGGGGCGCTTCTCGTTCAACGTGAAGGGCGGGCGCTGCGAGGAGTGCGGCGGGCAGGGCACCGTCAAGATCGAGATGAACTTCCTCTCGGACGTGTACGTCCCCTGCGAGGAGTGCGGCGGGGCCAGGTACAACGACGAGACGCTCGACGTGGAGTACAAAGGGAAGACCATCGCCGACGTGCTCGACATGAGCGTCGCGGAGGCCCACGAGTTCTTCGAGAGCCACCGCGGGCTCGAACGCCGGCTGAAGCTGCTGAAGGACGTGGGGCTCGGCTACATGGAACTCGGCCAGCCCTCGACCACGCTCTCGGGCGGCGAGGCCCAGCGCGTGAAGCTCGCCGAGGAGCTCGGCAAGCGCGCGACCGGCGACACGCTGTACCTCCTCGACGAGCCGACGACGGGCCTGCACAAAGAGGACGAGCGCAAGCTGATCGACGTGCTCCACCGGCTCGTCGACGCCGGCAACACCGTCGTCGTCATCGAGCACGAGCTCGACCTCGTGAAGAACGCCGACCACGTGATCGACCTCGGCCCCGAGGGCGGCGACGGCGGCGGCGAGCTGGTCGCGGACGGCACGCCCGAGGAGATCGCCCACGTGGACGCCTCTCACACCGGTCGCTACCTCCGGGACATGCTCCCGAAGGTCGACCTCGAAGGCCCCCGCGACGACCGCCGGAAGCCGGCGGTGGCCGACGACGACTGAGACGCCCCACCGCGAGGCCGGCGTCTACCCTCGGAGCGGGCGGCGACCGGACGTCCCCGTCACCCTCGCGACGGCGAGGAGCGCGATCAGGTCGGCGGCGAGCGCCGCGACGACGCCGAATCTGAACAGGACCAAGAGACCCAGTACCGCCACGGCGAGCCCGACCGCGGCGCGACGAGCGCGGTCACGGTCGGGGAGCGAGCGGGACACCTGAGCGCCGACGCCGGCCTGCGCCGCGAAGAGGAGGACGCCGAACGGGGACACGGCAGGCATACGGCTCGGTTCCGACCGAGCCTGTATGAATATGTCGGCGCGGGGGAAAGCATCCGGAGCGGGCGGGGTGACCCCCGCGACCCGCATCTTGATGCTGCGGCGCGTCGTCCCCCGGTCATGCGAGAGATCACGACGGACGACGTGCCGGAAGCGCTCGGCCCGTACTCACAGGGAATCGTCTCCGGCGACACGGTCCACGTCTCGGGGAAGACGGGCGTGGACCCCGACACGGGGGAGGCGCCCGAGTCGGTCGGCGAACAGACGACGCAGACGCTCGAAAACGTCGCCGCGATCGTAGCGGCGGCCGGGACGATCCCGGACGCGATCGTGTCGGCGACCGTCTACCTCACGGACATGGACGACTACGACGCGGTGAACGAGGCGTACCGGTCGTTCCTCTCGGACCCGTACCCGGCGCGGACCTGCGTCGAGGTGTCTCGGCTCCCCGCGCCGCTCGACGTGGAGATCACGGTCACGGCGGAGCTCGACGGCGACTGAGGCCGGCAGAACGCGGCGGCGCGAACGGCCGAGCGCGGCGGCCCCGCCCTCAGAACTTCTCCAGCAGGTCGCCGTAGAACTCGCCGCCGCGGTCGTCCGCGAGCTTCTCGACGATGAGCTCCGGCGTCGAGCGCGCGAGGTGCCCCTTCTTCGGCGAGCGGTTCACGCGCAGTTCGCCGTCGACGAGCCCCGCGGCCTCGATACCGTCGACCGCGACCGCGAAGTCGGCGGCGTCGCGTATCTCGCGGGCCAGGTGGGAGACGAAGACCGCGGTGGCGTCCTGGTCGTCGAGCGCCTCCAGGATGCCCGCGATGATCTTCGCGGAGGCGCCCGGCTCCGTGATCGACTCCAGCTCGTCGACGAGGACGAGCCGGCCGTCCGCGCCGTCGACGAGGTCGCCGAAGTCCCGCAGCGTCGCCTCGAACGCGCCCGCGTCGAGGGTCCCCTGCGACTTCGCGTAGTAGTGGATCTCCTCGAACCGCTCGACGGTGGCCGACTCGGCGGGCACGGGCATGCCCATCTGCGCGAGGACGACGACCAGCGCGACCAAGTCGAGCGTCGAGGTCTTGCCGCCGGAGTTGACCCCGGACAGGAGCGTCGCGCCCGAGACGGCGTAGTCGACGGGCTCGACGGCGGCGAAGTCGACGTCGAGCAGCGGGGAGCGGCCGCCCTCGATGCGGAAGCCGGCGTCCGCGTCGGCGTCCTCCGGTCCGACGACCTCCGGCATCGCACAGTCGAAGTCGCGCGCGAACCGCGAAATCGCCAGCTCCACGTCGAGTTCGAGGGCGTCGCGCACCAGCGCCTCGACCGGCTCCCGGAGGTCGCCGAGGTCGCTCGCGAGGTCGGCCTTCAGCGTCGCCGCGCGGCGGTCGCGGGCCGCCGACAGCTCGGTGCGCAGCCGCGAGACCGCGCTCTCGTCGTGGTCGACCGGAAATGAGGGGTCGCCGCCGAAGACGCGCTCCGCCAGCTCCGCCTCCTCGGGCTCTAAGCGGAGCGCGTCGGCGAGGTGCTCGCGGGCGGCGTCGACCGCCGCGTCGTACTCGTCGGCCAGCTCGCGGTCGAGCAGCGAGTCGACGCGGGCGCCCTGCTCGACGAGGGAGAGGAAGTCGGTCCCCTCGATGGTGACGTCGCGCTCGCGGATCGCCTCGCGCAGCCGGTCGTCGGCGACGGACGCCGCCGTCGACACCGCGGCGTCGAGGTCGTCGACGGCGGCCGTCAACCGGTCTAACTCCGCGTCGCCGGCGATGGTGCCGTCGTCGTCGAGCCGCGAGAGCGCGTCGCGCAGGCGGTCGATGTCGACGGGGGGGTCGCCGTCCGAGACGGGGTCCCCGGCCGCCGCGGCGGCCTCGTGGACCGCCGCAGCCGCCTCCAGCCGCTCGCGGTTCTCCGCGAAGAAGGCGAGCAGGCGCTCCGGAACCGTCTCCGCGGGGGTCTCCAGCGCGTCCGGGCGCACGCTCACGTCGCCCTCCACGTCGAGGCCGGCGAACGACTCGTCTAAGACGATCACCGAGGCGTACGACCGGCCGAGCTCGGAGACGTCACGGGCGTCCTCGACCGTCTCGACGGAGAGCTCGGGCACCTCGGCCTCGGCCCGCGCGAGCGTCTCGGCGTCGGCGCTCGCGAGGCACCGGTCGCGGACGCGCACGGTCGGGGGGTCGGCGAGCGGCGCGCAGTCCGCGAGCGCCTCGCGGACCGCCGGGTCGGGGTCGCGCTCCGTCGCGGCGGCCGCGAACGCCTGGGCCTCGTCGATGCGCGAGGCGGACGCGCTCGGGTAGAACGTCTCCAGTCGCTTCGCGGCGTAGTCGGTGACGGTCCGCTCGCGCAGCAGGTCGATCGCCTCCCGGTACAGCTCGCGGGCCCGGTCGGTGGCCAGCACCCGCCCGTCGTCGCCGTGGCGGCGGCGGATCGCCCCGCGCGCGATGCGGGCCGCGCGGGCCTCGTTGACGCCCGGCGCGCGGGCGATGGCGGCCACGTCGCCGGACTCGACGGTCGCGGCCGGGTCGTCGAGCTCGCGCAGGGCCGCGGCCGTCTTGGCGCCGACGCCGGGGATCGCCTCCAGATCCATCTACCGGCCGGTATCGCGGCAACGGTCTAAAGCGTGCGGGTCGCTCCCGCGGGCCGCCGCTGCCGAACCCCGGACGGCCGCCGTCGGTTCCGCGTGCGACGGGCTTTTTCGCGCGGGCCGCGAACGCCGGCCATGAGTCAGAACGCGCGGCCCGTCGGCGACGGGTCGCTCGGCCCCGAGACGGCGTCGAAGGCGGCGAGCGCCCGCGGCGCGCTCGCCGAGCGGGACGGCGTGCTCGTCGCGTTCTCGGGCGGCGTCGACTCGGCGGTCGTCGCGGCGCTGGCCCGGGACGCGCTCGGTGAGGACGCCGTGGCGTGTACCGCCCGCAGCGAGACGCTCCCCGCGGCGGAGCTCGACGACGCGCGGCGGGTCGCCGACGAGATCGGGATCGACCATGAGACGGTCGCGTTCTCCGAGCTCGACGACCCGAACTTCGTCGCGAACGACGGCGACCGGTGTTACCACTGCCGGACGATGCGGCTCGGGAAGATGTACGAGACGGCGAAGGAACGGGGGATCGACACGGTCTGTGACGGGACGAACGCGGACGACCCGGGCGAGGGGCACCGACCCGGGCTCCGCGCGGTCGAGGAGCTCGACGTGTTCTCCCCCCTCCTGGACGCCGGAATCGCGAAGGAGGAGGTCCGCGCGATCGCCGACGCCTACGACCTCTCCGTGGCCGACAAGCCGTCGATGGCGTGTCTCTCCTCGCGGATCCCGACCGGCCTCGAAGTGACCGAGGAGCGGCTGACCCGCGTCGAGAAGGCCGAGCGCGTGCTCCGCGAGTGGGGCTTCGAGGGGTTCCGCGTCCGCGACCACGACGGGCTCGCCCGCGTCGAGATCGCGCCCGACGAGCTGGAGCGCGCGCTCGATCCCGCCTTCGCCGACGCCGTCCACGAGCACCTGACCGACCTCGGCTTCGAGTACGTCACCCTCGACATGGCCGGCTACCGGACCGGCAGCGTGAGTCCGGGCGGCGAGGGCGAGCCCGCGGACGACGCGAACGGCGCGGACGGGGCGGACGGAAGCGAGTCGGCGGCGGCCGGCGGCGACCTCGGACGGCAGTACCCGCGCTGAGAGGCCGGAGAGGGGGTTGACGCGACGCCGTTCGGCGTTATCACCCGAGAGAACCCGGCAGGAACGCTTATAAACGGTGTTGCTGAATCGACACCTATGCGGGAGGCACAGACGCTGGCGGTGATCGCCGGCGGCGTCGGCGGGGCCGTCGGGGCGTTCGTCGGCGTCGCGGTCGGCGGGTCGGCGCTCTCGGTGACGCTGACCACCCTCGGGGTCGCGACGCTCGTCGGCGTGGGAGTCATCGCGAGCGCGGTCATCGCCGGCGACGTGGAGTTCCTCGCCGACGCGGACGGCGAGTGAGCGAGCGCGGCCGGAAGTCGGTCGCAGCGGCTGCGACAGCGAGTGCGGCTGCGCCGAGGCGGTCACGTACGTCGAGTACCGCGGCGAGCGGCTGTGAACGGGCGGCTCGACGGACGTTTCCGTCGGCGACATTCGCGGCCGACCGCGCGCTTCAAGGCCCCGCCGCGACGAACGAACGCCATGAGTCTCATCGCGTTCGACTTCGACGGGACGCTCTCCGACTCCGAGATGACGGTCCTGCTCGCCGAGCGGGCGGGCGCCACCGACGAGGTCGCCGAGATCACCGAGCGGGCGATGAACGACGAGATCGGCTACGCCGAGAGCCTCTACCGGCGCGCGGAGCTTCTGGCCGGCCTGTCGGCGGCCGACGCCGAGGACGCCTTCGACGCGGTCCGAATCCGTCCCGGCGCCGCGCGCCTCATCGAGCGCTTACGCGACGAGGGGCACCACGTCGCCGTGCTCACGGGCGGGTTCGAGCGCGGCGTCGAGGCGGCGCTCGACCGCGAGGGCGTCGCCGTCGACACGATCGTCGCCAACCGGCTGCCGACCGACGCGGACGGCGCGCTCACCGGCGAGGCCGAGGGGCCGCTGATCGAGGGGACGAAGGACGACGCGCTCGCCGACCTCGCCGCGGAGGTGGGCGTCCCGATGACCGAGACGGTGGCGGTCGGCGACGGCGCGAACGACCTGCCGATGCTGGAGGCCGCGGGGCTCGCGGTCGGCTTCGTCCCGAAGTCCGCGGTCCGCCCCGTCTGCGACTCGGTCGTCGCCTCCATGTACCGGCTCGGGAAGGTGCTGGAGGCGCACGGCGTCCTCGCGGCCGACGAGTGACGCCCGAACCGGTTCGGTCCGGCGGTACCTGACGACGTTCGGCTGAAGGGTTAAAGAGAAACGAAGGGAAATATACTGGTATGAGTGTCTCTGCTGGGGTGGTTCGATGCTGCCGACGCTGACGTATCTCCAGTTTCACCTCGTCTTCAGCCTCCCCGTCCTCGCGCTCCTGTGGTACCTCGCGCCGCGGTACGACGCGGTCCGGCGGCGTCGCGCGACGGCCGGGATCGCGATCCTCGTCGCCATCGCGTACCTCTACACGACCCCGTGGATCAGCTACATGATCCGGCAGGGCGCGTGGGGGTACGCCGACGGCGCGGTGCTCGTCCGCGCGCTGTCGATCCCGCTCGGCGAGTACCTCTTCTTCGCGATCCAGACCGTCGTCACCGCGTTCGCGCTCCACCTGATCGGGTTCGACCCGACGTTCCGCGAGGGCGACTTCGACCGCGCGCCGCGGATCGCCGGCGTCGCGGTCGGCCTCGCGATGGTGCCGATCGGGCTCGGACTCGTCCTCCTCGACCCCTCGTTCCTCTACCTCGGCGGGCTGATCGCGTGGGTCGGTCCCGTCCTCGCGCTCCAGTGGGGGGTCGGCGGCGGGTACCTCGTGCGGACGCCCAAGATGTGGCTCGCGGCCACGCTGCTCCCGGCCGCGTACTTCTGGATCGCGGACCGGATCGCGATCGGAATGGGCACGTGGTACCTCTCGCCCGAGCTGACGACGGGCGTCACCGTTCTCGGACTCCCGATCGAGGAGATGCTGTTCTTCGCCTCGGCCGGCGTGATGACCGTCAACGGACTCGTCCTCTTCGAGTGGGTGCTCGACTGGAACGACCGCCGGGGACGGGCGGTCGGGGAGCCGTCCCCGCCGGGCGACGGTGAGCGCGACGTTCCCGGCCCGGAACCGCCCGCCGACCCGGACCCCGACGTGGTCGATGACTGAGGCGGCGTCGACGGGCGCGGCCGAGTCCCGGACCGCGGCGACGCGCGACCCAGGAGCGGGCGCGGGGGACGCGCCGGAGGCGGCCGACGCCGCGAACGAGCGCGTCGACCGCTGGTTCGCGCGCCGCCCGGCGCTGGCGCTGGCCGCGCTGCTGCCGATCGGCGCCGTGACCCCCCTGTTTCCGGTCGAAGTCGGCGTCGCGACGTTCGCGCTCGGCACCCTCGCCGTCGGGATGGCGCACGGCGCGGTCGACCACCTCGTCCCCCTGCGGGCCGACCCGAGCGTGTCGCTCCGGCGGTCGATCGCGGTCGTCTCGGTCGTCTACGCGGTCCTCGGCGGCGCGGTCGTCGCCGCGTTCTTCGCGGCGCCCGTCGCCGCGTTCGTCGGGTTCATCGCGCTCACGTGGCTCCACTGGGGCCAGGGTGACGTGGCGGCGCTCGCGATCGCCGGCGTCGACCACCTCCCCACGTCGGCGGAGCGGTGGCTGGCGCTCGTCGTCCGCGGGGGCCTCCCGATGGGCGTCCCCCTCCTCGCGCACCCCGAGGAGTACCGGCTGGTGGCCGAGTGGATCGTCGGGCTGTTCCTCGTCGACGCCGGCGCGGCGGCGGCCGCGGTCGATCCGCTGTTCGCGCCCGGCGTCCGGGTCGGCGTCGGGGTCGGGATGGCGGCCGCGACGCTGGCGTCGGTCGGGCTCGGCTACCGTCGCGTGAGGAGCGGCCGCGACGCGGGCGGGTGGCGCCGCGACGTCGGCGAGCTGGCGGTGCTGTGGGCGTGGTTCCTGCTCGCGGCGCCGGTGTTCGCGGTCGGGGTGTACTTCGCGCTGTGGCACGCGCTCCGGCACGTCGGGCGGCTCGTCCTCGTCGACCCCGAGGCGGCGAGCGCGGCGTCGGCCGGCGACGCGGTCGGCGCGCTCGCCCGCTTCGGCCGCGACGCCGCGCCGCTCACGCTCGGCGGGTTCCTCGTCGTGGGCGCGGTCGGGGTCTCGGTGCCCGCCGGCGTGGCGGCGCCGGGCGACCTGCTCGCCGTGTCCCTGGTCGCCATCGCGGCCATGACGCTGCCGCACGTCGCCGTGGTCACGTGGCTCGACCGCCGGCAGGCGGTGTGGCGGCCGGACGCCGGCCGGTGACCGCGGGCCGCGGGGCCGGCGGGGTTCCGGCACCGCATCGCTCTTACTCCGCGGCGACGTTCCCTCCGTCGATGGACGAGATCGCGATCCGGGACCCGCGGCCGGACGACGCCGAGGCGCTGGAGGCGCTCATCACCTCGCACTTCAGCGAGGGGAGCTCCTACGGCGTCGACCTCGGGCTCGACGACCCGACGTACCACGTGCTGGTCGCGGTCGAGGCCGGCGCGGAAGACGCGGGGGAGACCGGTGCCGAGGGGGGCCGCGAGGGCGACCGGATCCTCGGGGTGATGGCGCTCCGGGAGCTCGCGTCCCCCGACGCCGTCGCCGACGAGATGTACTTCTTCGACGACCCCGACCTGCTCCCCGACGCGGGGCTGTACGGGCACCTCGAGATGGGGTACGTCAGGCCGGACGCGACCGGGCGCGGGATCGGGAGCCGGCTGCTCGAACGCCTCCACGCGGTCGGCGCGGACCGCGGCGTCGACTGCTTCCTCGCGGACTCGTGGTACCACGGCGGCGACGACTCCCCGGAGAAGCTGTTCGACGCGCACGGCTACGAGACGGTCCACCGCGACCCGATCGAGCGGTCGGCCGACGAGTGTCCGAAGTGCGAGGGCGAGTGCGTCTGCGAGGGAGCGCTCGCGGTGCGACGGGTCGCGGACGACGAGGTCGACCCGGGAGCGGGCCGGTCGTGAACCACGACCGCGTCCACGCGAGGGAGCCGTCGCACCACGTCGACCGGTGGTCCGTCGGCGTCGTCGAGTCGGTCGGGGAGCGCGACGGCCACTGCGTCGTGACGGTGCGACCGGTCGGGGAAGCCGAATCGGAGGGCGAGGCGGACGGCGACGACGGGCCGATCGAGCTGGTGATCACGTTCGCCGTCAGGGACCTGTTCGTGAGCCGGCTACCGACCGCGGAGGGGGAGTCGCCGGTCGGCGAGCGCGTCTGGTACCGGAAGCGGGGCGGGTGATCCGGAGCCTTCGACACCGCTACTCCAACTGGTGGTAGTCCAGCTCGTGCCCCTCGTCGAGCGCGGCCTGGACCGCCTCGCTCGGCTCGTCGACCGGCTCGCTCCTGAGCGCCATGCCGCCGACGTCGGGGGCGTCGAAGTAGAGGTTACGCCGCCAGTCGGGGTCGCGGTCGGGGAAGTCGGTCCGGTAGTGAGCGCCGCGGGACTCCTCGCGTTCGAGCGCGCCGCGGAGCACCGCCTCGGCGGCGACGATCATGAATCCGAGGTCGACCGCGAGCTCGAACGACTCGCTCGTCACCGGGCCGACGCGGAGGTCGGCCGCGCGGTCGCGGACGTCGGCGAGGCGGTCGAGTCCCTCGCGGAGCGACGACTCGTCGCGGAGGATCCCGGTGTGGTCCCACATCAGCTCGCCGAGGTCGGCGAGCACCGCGTCAACCTCGTTCTCGCCGTCGCTGTCGGCCATCGCCCGCAGGTCGGCGAGGTGCGGATCGACGAGCGTCTCGCGCAGGTCGGTCGGGACCTCGCCCGGTCCGTCGGCGCGGTCGGCGATCCGCTCGCCCGCGACCACGCCGTACGCGACGGTCTCGGCCAGCGAGTTCCCGCCGAGGCGGTTGGCGCCGTGGACCCCCGCCATCGTCTCGCCGATGGCGAACAGCCCGTCCACGTCGGTCTCGCCGTCGTCGTCGACCGCGACGCCGCCCATCCCGTAGTGGGAGGTCGGCGCCACCTCGACCGGTTCCTCCGCCATGTCGACCCCGAGGTCGTCGAACCGCTCGTACATCCGCGGGAGGCGCTCGCGGACGAAGTCGGCGTCGCGGTGGGAGATGTCGAGGTAGACGCCGCCGTTCTCCGTGCCGCGCCCCTCGGCGATCTCCCGCGCGATCGCCCTGGCGACCACGTCGCGGGCGTCGAGTTCCATCTGGTCCGGCGAGTAGCGCTCCATGAAGCGTTCGCCCTCGGCGTTGAACAGGCGGCCCCCCTCGCCGCGGACGGCTTCGGTGACGAGCCGACCGCTCCACGGCGCCCACTCCGGGTCGGTCTCGTCGACCGCCATCCCGGTGGGATGGAACTGCATGAACTCCATGTCCATGAGCGACGCGCCGGCGTCGTACGCCAGCGCCGCGCCGTCGCCGTTGTTCTCGTCGTCGCGCGACGTGTGGCGGTCGTATATCGCCGCGTGGCCGCCGGCCGCGAGGACGACGATACCGGCGTTAAACAGGAGGAACTCGCCCGTGTCCATGTCGAAGCCGACGGCGCCGTGGACCGCGTCGCCGTCGGAGACGAGCTTCGTTATCATCACGTTCTCGCGGTACGGCACCGACAGCTCCTGTGCGCGTTCGACGAGCGTGTCCAACAGCGACTCGCCGGTGTGGTCGCCCGCGAAGGCGGTCCGGCGGAACGACTGCGCGCCGAAGAAGCGCTGGTCGATCTCGCCGCCGTCCGTGCGCGAGTACGCCATCCCCCACTCGTCGAGCTCGCGGAGGCGCTCTGGCATCTGTTCGGTTACCGTCTCCACCTTCGCCGGGTCGTTGACGAAGTGGCCCTCGTTGAGCGTGTCGGCGGCGTGGATCGCCGGCGAGTCCTCGGGGTCGTGGGTGCCGAGGGCACCGTTGATCCCGCCCCGCGCCCAGGTGGTGTGCGCGTCGCCGTGTCCGCGCTTGCCGAGCACGAGCACGTCCTTGACCCCGCGTTCGGCCAGCTCGATGGCGGTGCGCGCGCCGGCCGCGCCGGCGCCGACGACGAGGACGGACACGTCCTCGCGCGCGTACTCGACCGGCTCGTCAGTCGATGTCAGTTCGGCCATGTGCGAAGGGAGGGGCCGCACACTGGTAAGCCTCACGCGCGTGTGCGCACGCGCAAACGAGGGGCCGGGCTCCGCCTACCGCTCGGCGTCCCATCCCGGGGTTCCGGGCGCGCCCGCGTCGTCCTCGACCTCGCGGACGAGCCGGTCGCGGGCGTCGCGGCCGAGGCCGACGCGCTCGCCGTCGCCGCCGGCGCGCTCGGTCCACGAGCGGATCGCCGCGCCGACCCACGAGTCGGCGTCGCGGGCGGCCTCGCGCGCGTCGCTCATGCGGTCGCGGGTCACCGACAGCGATCCCGGGCGAGAGCCGACGGCGGCGCCGACGAAGCGCGCGCGGTCGTCGGCGGTCGCCTCCCCGTCGCGGAGTCGGGCGACGACGCCGTCGAGATCCGCGGGGTCGGGGTACGCGAACACGGTCGCGCCGAGCGCCTGCGGGCCGAACGCGGGCGCCGGGAGGTCAGCGGGCGGCTCGTCGTCGAGGAGGCGCTCGCCGCCGCCGGCGGCCGCGACGCGCTCGCACTCCGTCTCGGCGCCGAGTTCCAGGTTGTGACCCGGGTACGTCGAACAGGTGCGCGGGTAGCGGTCTGTGTCGTGGATCCGGCACTGGAGCGTCGTCGGGTCGAGGAAGGCGCAGGCGCCGAGCCAGCGCGGCTCGTCCGTGCCGATCGGCGCGACCGGCTTCGGGGGCTTCCGGAGGCCGACGACGAAGACCGGGCGCCCGTCGACCGCGGCGAGGTCGGTCCCGTCGACGGTCACGGCCTCGTCCCGCTCGGCCGGCTCGAAGAGTCGGGGGGCGAGGGCGTCGCCGAGGCCGTCGCCGACGAACCGCGCGACCTCGTCGCGGGTGAGCGGCGCGAGGGCGTACACGTCGTCGAGCGGGGGGCGCGGGCCGGTGCGGTCGGAGCCCGCCGCGGCCGGGTCGAGCGGGCGCCAGTCGACGCAGCAGCCGGCACACCCCTCGCAATCGAGTTCCATACGTCCGTGGTAACGGTTCGCGCGGTGATAAGCGATCGGCGGCGGGGCGGAGTCGACGGTTCCGGCTACAGCTCGCCCTTCGTGCTGGGCGTGTCGCTGCGGCGCTCGTCGAGGCGGGTCGCGTCGTCGAGCGCCCGCGCCATCGCCTTGAACAGCGCCTCGACCTCGTGGTGGGCGTTGTCGCCCTTCTCGACGGTCGCGTGGAGCGTCAGCCCGGCGTTGTGTGCCAGCGACAGCGCGAAGTGGTCGGCCATGACGCTCGTGAACTCCCCGACCGACTCCTGGGAGAACTCGCCGTCGAATTCGTAGTACGGGCGCCCGGCCACGTCGACGACGACGCTCGCGACCGCCTCGTCGAGCGGGACGCGGCGGTCGGCGTAGCGACGGATGCCGCGCTTGTCGCCGAGCGCCTCGTCGAACGCCTCGCCGAGGCAGATCGCCACGTCCTCGACGGTGTGGTGGTCGTCGATCTCTAAGTCGCCGTCACAGCGGACCGTGAGGTCGAAGAGGCCGTGCTTGGCGAACGACGCCAGCATGTGGTCGTAGAAGCCGATCCCCGTCGAGACCTCGCTGTCGCCGTCGCCGTCGACAGCGAGGGTGAGTTCGATCGTCGTCTCCGAGGTCTCGCGGGTGACGGCCGCGGTCCGGTCGTGCTCGCTCATACCGGCCCGTCGCGGGGGATTCGTAAGTCGGTTGCGGGTGAAATCGCGCCTCGCGGTGGCGCGTGCCTGCGAGCGGCCGCCAGGCCGCGAGGAGCACGCGCGAGGTCGCCGGCGCTACGCGCCGGCTGCCAGAGGGACCTTCGGTCCCTCGCTGGAGTCGGGCGCCGAGCGAAGCGACGGCGGCCGACGAGGCTGGGGAGGTGTGAGGTGCGGTTGCGGTGCGGTTGGGTGGGACTCAAAGGGGCAGCCGGGAGGCGGGCGCAGGCGACGCAAGCACTGGAAGGAGCGAGCACCGCGAGCGACTGAAGCGCGCAGCGAGCGTGCGTCCGCCTCCCGGCTGGGGCTTTGAAGATATTCGCCGGCGACCCGCAGTCAATTGTTTATAAGCAATCAGCGATACATCCGGAGTCCACTATTTAAATCTCGTCCGCCGCGTCCTGCGCCTCTCGCAGCGTGAACTCGCCCTCGTACAGCGCGGTGCCGACGACGACCGCGGCCGCGCCGGCCTCTTTTAAATCAACAACGTCCTCGACGCTCGCCACGCCCCCGGACGCGATCACGGGAATGTCCACAGCGTCGACCACGCTCGCGACGGCATCGCGGTCGATCCCCTCCAGTTGACCCTCCACGTCGACGTTCGTGAACAGGATGGCGCCCGCGCCGAGGTCCTCGTACTGCGCGGCGGCCGCGGCCGGTTCCAGTCCGGTCTCCTCCGTCCAGCCCGAGACGACGACCTCGCCGTCCTTCGCGTCGAGGCTGACGACGACGCTCCCGGGGTGAGTCGCGTCGATTTCGTCGACGATCTCGGGCGTCTCGACGGCCGCGGTGCCGAGGATGACGCGGTCGAGTCCCAGATCGAGGAGGTCGCGCGCGCCATCGGCGGTCCGGATGCCGCCGCCCAGTTGGAGGCCGACCCCGTCCGGGACGCTCCCGACGACCGCCTCGATCGCCGCCGCGTTGACGCGCTCGCCCTCGAAGGCGCCGTCGAGGTCGACGAGGTGGAGCGTCTCGGCGCCCGCCTCGATCCAGCGCTCGGCGGCCGCGACCGGGTCGCCGTAGCGCTTGCCCGTCCCGCGCTCGCCGCCGACCAGCTGGACGACCTCGCCGTCCTGGACGTCGACGGCGGGGATCACCTCGAACTCCGGGAAGTCGCTCATGCGGGGTGAGAGTCGGGGACGCCGATTAAACGGGTCGGTTCGAGACGAAACGGAGGAGTACGCGGTGGACGTCTCGGAAGGCTCAGTCGCCCGTGTATCAATAGGCACGGTAGATCGAGGGCGGACACCGCCAAAGCCCCGCACAGCACCGCAGCCACACGCCTCCCCGGCCTCGCGGTTCGCGCTCTCCGAGCGCTCACCGCTCCCTCGCGCGTGCTCCTCGCGGCCGCCGGCGGCGGCCGCTCGGAGGCACGCGCCGCCGCACTTCTCTAAGCAATATATTTCGACGGAACTCGGAAATTCCGGATCCCTTCCCCGCTCACGCCACCGAGATGAGCAGCTGCGAGACCTCGACGTCGAACTCCGCGGGGTCGGTCGCGAGCGCCTCGGCGGTCTCCGCGTCGGCGACCCGTCGCACGACCGTCTCGGCGTCGACCGCGTCGGGAAGCGACTCGTCGAGAACGGCCGTCAGCCGCTCCGTCGGGTACGCGCCGCCGGAGACGATGACGTCCGTCCCGTCGTGCCAGACGCCGAGCCGGGCCCCGATTTCGAGCCGCCGGTCTATCTCCGCCGTCGTGCCGTTCGGGAGGGGAATCGCGCCGTCGATCGCGTGCGCGCCCGTCAGCCGCCACGCCGTCGCGGTGTGACCGGACCGAACGGTGGTGATCCCCTCGTCGGCGACCTGAACGTCCTCGATGCCGGCGTTCCGGAGCCGCGTTCGGAAGGCGTCGACGGCCGCCGTCTCGACCTCGCTCATCACCCGGTCGCGGCCGACCTCGCCCGGAAGCCGGTCGATCGCGGGCCGGAGGTCGACCCGCGTCGCGAAGAAGACGACGGGCGACCCGTCAGCGTCGACAATCTCCGCGAGCGCGTCCGCGACGGGCGCGTACTCGAAGATCCGCGTGCGTTCGAGCGCCCGGACGGTGACGGGGCCGTACGACTGCTCGGACGCGGTGCCCTCGGACGCGTCCGTCCGCCGCCAGTCCTCGATGCGGTCGCTCGTCACCTCGGGGGCCGGAACCGGGCCGTCGCGGCCGCCGAGACAGCCGGCGAGGCCGGCGACGCCGACCGCCGCGCCGCCGGCGAGCAGCCGCCGTCGGGTGGTCGGCCCGAACTGCGCCGAATTCTCTGCGGAGCCGTTTCTCGGTGCCTCTCCCATGCGAATTCGACGGGCGCGACGGGGAAATTCGTGTCGCCGTCGACACGGATCGCTTATGTAACCACCGAGTACAACAACCGAGTGATGACCACCGACGAGAGCGAGACGCGGCGGCGATCGGCCCGGCCACGCACCCGACGACGCTTCCTGACCGCGGCCGGGGCGGCCGGGGCCGTCGCGCTCGCCGGCTGCAGCGCCGAGCGGGTCGACGACGGCGACGGGTCCGACGGCGGCGACGGCAGCGGGAACGGGGCGGACGAGGACGGCACCGACGGCGGCGACGGAGAGACGCCGACGCTGACGGTCGCCACGTACACGAACTTCATCGACGCGCCCTCGGTGAGCCCGGGCGAGTGGCTCAAAGAGGAGTTCGAGAGCCGGTACGACGCCGAGTTGGAGTGGGCGACCCCGGACAACGAGGTGAACTACTACATCGAGCGCGCCGCGTCGGGCGCGGGGATCGACGCCGACCTCTACGTCGGCCTCACCACCGAGGACCTCGTGCGCGTCGACGGCGAACTGGACGAGGACCTCTTCGCCGAGGCCGGCGACGTCGAGGGGCGCGACGCGGTCAAGGAGGGCCTCCGGTTCGACCCGTTCGACCGGGCGGTCCCGTTCGACACCGGGTACGTCAGCCTCGTGTACGACGGCACGACGACGGAGGCGCCCGAGACGTTCGAGGGGCTGCTCGACGACGAGCACGCGGGCGCGCTCATCGCGCAGAACCCCGGCGGCTCCTCGACCGGGCGCGCGTTCCTCCTCCACACGATCAGCCGCTTCGGCGACGGCGGCGTCGCGAGCGACGGGGACGGGGAGGCGATCGAGGGCGGCGACGGCGACCCCGACTACGACTACCTCGACTACTGGGCGGACCTCCAGGCCAACGACGTGCGCGTGCTGGGGAGCTGGGACGACGCGTACTCGGCCTGGAGCGAGGGCGAGGCGCCGATCGTCGTCTCCTACTCCACCGACCAGGTGTTCGCCGACATGGAGGGCGCGGACCTCGAGGAACACCAGATCCGCTTCCTGAACGACCAGGCGTACGCGAACCCCGAGGGGATGGCCCTGTTCGCCGACGCCGACGAGCCCGCCCTCGCGCGGCGGTTCATGTCGTTCATGCTGGAGCCCGAGGTCCAGGGCGAGATCGCCCAGCGCAACGTCGCGTTCCCCGCGACGGAAGGCGCCGAGCTGCCGAGCGACTACGCCGAGCTGGCCAAGGAGCCGAGCGACCCGGTGACGTTCACCTACGACGAGCTCCAAGGCTCGGTCGACGCGTGGGTCGAGGCCTGGGAGCGGCAGTTCGCCGGGAACTAAGCGCGTGGCCGACGTGGGGCCGAGCGCGTGACGGGACCTGACGGCGGCCGCGCGGGGCGGCTGGCTCGCTTGCGCGAGGGCGTCGAGGCGAACGCGCTGACCGCGCTCGCGGTCCTCACCAGCGCCGCGCTCGTCGTCGCGTTCTACTACCCGGCCGCGACGGTCCTGATCGAGGCGGTCGTCGTCGACGGCGCCGTCACCCTCCGCGTCTTCGCGGACGTGCTCACCGACCCGTTCTACTTCGGCGAGCTGGCGCGGCTGCTGTCCGGCGAGCCGCCGGCCGCCGTCGCCCGGTCGCTGCTCTCGCCCGACCGCCGCCTCGGGGTCGTCGGTTTCACCGCGTACCAGGCGGTCCTCTCGACGCTCGCGAGCGTCGCCCTCGGGCTCCCGGCCGCGTACCTGCTCGCGCGCTACGAGTTCCCCGGCCGGCGGACGCTGCGCTCGCTCACCATCGTCCCGTTCGTCCTGCCGTCGATCATGGTCGCGGTGGGGTTCGTCGCCACGTTCGGCGAGAACGGGACGCTGAACGCCGCCCTGACCGCGCTCGGGCTCCCGCGGGTCGAACTCATGTTCACCCTCGAAGCGGTGGTGATCGCGCACGCCTTCTACAACGCTCCGCTCGTGGCGCGCGTGACGACCGCGGCGTGGGAGTCGGTCGACGCCAGCGCGGTCGAGACCGCCCGCAGCCTCGGGGCGGGACCGGTCCGGGCGTTCTACGACGTGGTCGCGCCGCAGGTGTACCCCGCGGTCCTCACGGGCGCGGCGCTGACGTTCGTGTTCACCTTCGGCACCTTCCCCATCGTCTTGGCGCTCGGCGGGTTCGAGCTCGTGACCGTCGAGGTGCTCGTCTACCGGCTGGTCCGCGACCTGAGCTACGCCGAGGCCGCGGCGCTCGCGATCGTCGAGCTCGCGGTGTCGCTCGCCGTCCTGCTGGCGTACCTCCGGTACGAGGCCCGGAACGCGACGAGCGCGCGAGGGGCGCGCCCGCTGCCCCGGCGCTCGCTGTCACCGCCCGCGCCCACGCTCCGGGAACTGCTGCCGCGGGCGGGGCTGGCCGCCTACGCCGTCGTCGCCGGGGTCGTCTTCGTCGCGCCCATCGCGTCGATGGTCCTCGCGTCGCTAACGGGCGGCGACGGCGCGCTCACGCTGGAGCACTACCGGTTCCTGGTCGAGCGCCAGCGGACGGGGGCGGCGTTCCAGGTGCGGCCGCTGCCCGCGATCTACAACTCGCTCGCGTTCGCGACGGCGGCGACCCTGCTCGCGCTCCCGATGGGCGTCGTCGTCGCGGTGCTGACGACGCGACGCTACCGCGGGCGGACGCTGGTCGACGCGGCCGCGATGGCGCCGCTGGCGGTGTCGGGGATCATCGTCGGCCTCGGGCTCCTGCGGGGGCTCGTCTTCGGCGTCGAGGTCGCCGGGTGGCGGATCGCCGCCGGCGGCGCGGTCGCCATCGTGGTCGCGCACGCGGTCTCGGGGTACCCGTTCGTCGTGCGCACCGTCTCGCCCGGGCTCGCCGGGCTGGACCGCTCGCTCGTCGAGTCCGCGCGGGCGCTCGGCGCCTCGCGGGCGCGGGTGATCCGCGACGTCGAGATCCCCCTGGTCTGGCCCGCGGTCGTCGCGGGCGCGGCGTTCGCGTTCGCGGTCTCGATCGGCGAGTTCACCTCGACGGTCGTGCTCTCGACCGGCGCCGACGCGTACACGATGCCCGTCGCGATCGAACGGTTCATCGGGCGGCGGCTCGGACCGGCGACCGCCATGGGCGTCGTCCTGCTGGTCGTTACGGCGCTCAGCTTCGTCGTCATCGAGCGGCTCGGGGGTGATCACCGTGGGCTCTGAGCGCGACGCGGCGTTCGAGAGCGACGGCGAGGTCGCGGTCGAACTCGACGGCGTGACGAAGCGCTACGGCGAGACGACCGCCGTCGACGACGTGACGCTCCGGGTGCGCGAGGGGGAGTTCTTCACGCTCGTCGGGCCCTCCGGCTGCGGGAAGACCACCACGCTCCGCCTGATCGCGGGGTTCGAGGAGCCGACGAGCGGGACGGTCCGCTTCGCTGGCGCGTCGGTCGCGGGCGTGCCCCCGGAGGACCGCGACGTGGGCGTCGTCTTCCAGAGCTACGCGCTGTTCCCGCACATGACCGTCGGCGAGAACGTCGCGTACGGGCTCAACTTCGCCGACCCGCCCGAGGGCGTCACGCGCGACGAGCGCGTCGCCGAGCTCCTCGACCTGGTCGACCTGCCCGACGCCGCCGACCGCGACCCCGAGAGCCTCTCGGGCGGGCAACAGCAGCGGGTCGCGATGGCGCGGGCGCTCGCGCCCGGGCCCGACGTGCTCCTGCTCGACGAGCCGATGAGCGCGCTCGACGCGCGGCTCCGCGAGCGGCTCCGCGCGCAGGTGAAGCGGATTCAGTCCGAGCTGGACATCACCACGATATACGTCACCCACGACCAGGAGGAGGCGCTGGCGATCTCCGACCGCGTGGCGGTGATGAACGACGGCGCCCCCGAGCAGGTGGCCGCGCCCCGCACGGTCTACCGTCAGCCCGCGACGCGGTTCGTCGCCGAGTTCGTCGGGGACAACAACGTGTTCGCCGGGACGGTGACCGACGCGTCCGCGGCGGGCGAACTCGCGGTCGAGGTCGACGGCGGCGACGAGACCCTGCGCGTGCGGACCGACGACGACCCCGGAGCGGCCCCGTCGGTCGGCGACCGGATCGCCTTCTGCGTCCGTCCGGAGAACCTCCGCGTCGCCGGCGCGGACGGAGGTCCCAGAGACGCCGCGGCCCCCGCGGGCGAGAACGCGCTGCGCGCGACCGTCGCCAGCGCGGAGTTCCTCGGCGAGACGACGCGCGTCACGCTCGACTGGGGCGACCGCGAGCTCGTCGTCCGCGTCGTGGACCCGATCGACGGCGCGGTCGCGGTCGGGTTCGACCCCGAAGACGCGCACGTGATCGGGGTCGAATCGCGGTGAACGGCACCGACTAGTTATAAATACGTGCGGTGGCGCGTGCCTGCGAGCGGCCGGAGCGAAGCGGAGGCCGCGAGTGAGCACGCGCGAGGGAGTCGGTCGCCGGAGCGCAGCGACGGCGACTGACGAGGCTGGGGAGGTGTGAGGTGCGTTGCTGTGCTGTCGAGGTGGGACTCAAAGGGGCAGCCGGCGAGGCGGGCGCAGGCGACGCAAGCACCGCAACGAGGGAGCGATAGCGACCGAGTGAGGCGCGCAGCGAGCGTGCGCCCGCCTCGCCGGCTGGGGCTTTGGCGGTGTCGTCTGTCGACTCGCTAACGGCCGTCTACCGAACAGTTCCATCGAAACCAGCCACGTAGTACACGTATCGAGGCGACACGCCTTACCCCGCGCGCCCCGTTACCTCCGAGTATGGCCTCCGAGGCGTGCGACGTCTGCGAGCGGTCCGTCCGGATCGCCGGCGGGATCGGCGACCTGTGGAACTTCGCGTTCGAGTCGACGCAGGGACTGACGCTCGAACTCACCGACGGCTCGGAGTTCTTCCTCTGTTTCGACTGCATGGAACGGCTGCCGGACGACCACGAGCCGACCGCCGAGGACGTGGCCGCCCTCCGGGAACGCACCGACCCGGTCGAGGACGACGACAACCACTTCTGGCACTGGGGCTGACGCGGGGCACTCGCCCTCCGCTAGTAAAAAGCGACCGCCGCGTCAGTCCGCCTTCGACTCCTCGCCGGACCCGCCCTCGTCTATCTCGGGCGTGGACGGCGCCGGCTCGACGCCGGTATCGGCGGGCGTCTCCGCTCCGTCGGTGACCTCGTTCGACCGCGCGCCGCTCCCAAACAGCCGGTCGAGGATGCCGCGGTCGCTGCGCTTCTCCGCGAGCAGCACGGAGCACTCCACCTCGTTGAGCACGTCTAACACGAGCGAGCCGCGGACCAGCCGCGAGAGCAGCCCCTTCTGCGTCGCGCCGATGATGAGCATCGTCGCGTCGCGGGCGGCGCGCTCAATGCTGTCCTCCACGTCGCCGGTCTCGATCCGGAGCGCCGCGTCCGAGAGGTCGTGCTCGTCGGCCCACTCGGACAGGAACGCGCGGCCCTCCTCCTCGCCATCCTCGGCGACGTGGAGCAGGGTGACCTCGCCGTCGAACTCCGTCTGGAGCATCTTCGCGACCGCCCCGGAGAGGTCGGAGGCCGGACCGCCAGCGGTCGGCACGAGGATGCGCGAGGCGTCGAAGCCACGGTCGCGGAACACGAGGAAGTCCGAGGGGAGCGAGTACGCCAGCTCGTCGACGGCGGACTCGGCGCGCCCCGGCGCCCCGTGGGAGTCCTTCCCCCAGCCCATCACGGTCATGTCGGCGCCGTAGGTGCGCGCGGCGTCGAACACCTCCTCGAACACGCGGTGCGACAGGACGACGTGCGTCTCCACGTCGACGCCGAACGTCTCGGCGTCCTCGCGGGCCTGGTCGAGGAGGCCGTGGGCCGCCTCGTGGGCGCCGCGGTCGCGGGCCGCCTCCAGGGAGGTCTGGTCGGGGACGTTCGCGATGTTGACCGCGACGACGGTGCCGTCGCGCTGCTTCGCGATGGCGGACGCGAGCGTGATCAGGTGCTCCTCGGTCGCGGGGTTCGCGAGCGGCACCATCACGCGGTAGTCGCCGCCGCTCGGCTGGACGGAGGTCGCCGCCGAGACGGCCGGCTCGGGCAGGTCCTCGGAGCGGTCGAGGATCCACGTCCCGAGCACGCCGCGCGACTCCACCTTCCCGCGGGCGTACAGCAGGTACCAGAGCAGCGCGAAGACGACGAGGCCGGCGGACAGCAGGATGATCGTCGGGTCGATGTAGTAGATCAGCGCGAACGACGACACCGCGCCGATTATCGGGACGACGGGGTAGAAGGGGACCTCGAAGTCGGGGTCGTACCCCTCGACCTCCGACTCGCGCATCACGATGAGCGCGAGGTTGAGCAGGCCGTACACCACGAGGTGGAGCACCGACCCCATCGTCGACAGCGACTCGACGCTCCCGGCGACAAGGAAGAGGACGATGAGCGCGCCGGTGAGCGCGATCGACTTGTACGGGGTGCCGAACCGCTCGTGGATCTGATTGAGCTTCGGGGTGACGATCTTCTCGCGGCCCATCGCGAAGTTGATCCGGGACGACGAGAGGATCGAGGCGTTCGCGGAGGAGGCGGTCGCGAGCAGCCCGCCGATCAGCAGCATGGCGGCGCCGACGGCGCCCAGCGAGAAGCCGAACAGCGAGTACTCGCCGAACAGCAGCCTGGCGGCGTCGACGACCGCGGTCTCGTTGTTCGCGACCAGCTCGTTCGGCACCGCGGCGAGCAGCACGAGGAGGAACAGCGCGTAGACGACCGTAACGATGATCACCGAGCCGAGGACCGCGAGCGGGAGGTTCCGCCCGGGATTTTTGATCTCCTCGGCGACCGAGGTGATCTGGACGAAGCCCAGATACGAGACGAAGATGATCCCCGTGACCGGGAGCACCTCGCTCGTCGTCCCCGGCGGCGCGAGGGGGCGAAGCGACGACATCTCGGCGTTCAGCAGGCCGACAACGGTGAAGACGGCGAGGATGCCCAGAAGCGACATCACGATGACGATCTGGAGCCCGCCGGTCTCCTTCGCGCCGAAGTAGTTGACGGCGATGAAGAGCAGCGCGCCCGCGAGGCCGATCACCTGCGCCGCCTCCAGCGTCACGAATCCGAGCCCGATCGGCCCGAGGCCGACCAAGGCGTTGACGTACTCGCCGAAGCCGTACATGTAGAACGCCGACGCGAACGCGAGCCCGAGCCAGTTCGCCCACCCCGCGACGGAGCCGAACATGGGGCCGAGCGCGCGGTTGACGTAGAAGTACGCCCCGCCCGACTTCGGCATCGCGGTCCCCAGCTCGGAGGCGGACAGCGCGGTGAACAAGGCGATCACGCCGCCGAGGACGAAGGTGAACGCCGCGAGCGGGCCGGCGCGGGCGACCGCGGTGCCGGGCAGCACGAAGATCCCGGCGCCGATCATCGTCCCGATCCCGATGGTGAGCGCCGCGAGCGGACCGAGGTCCTTCGCGAGCTCCTCGTCGCCGCTCACGGCGGGCCACCTCCGGCGGTTGCGACTCTCGGTGCGTGTATCATACCACAATTCAACCGCCCGGTCGTATAAACCCGGCTGATCCGGGCGACGGCACCGTTTCCGTGAGGCGACGGCGACCGCGCGTCGCGCCTTTTGAACGGAACACAAGGACCATACCCTCACGCGCCCCGGTACGATCTAACAGGTGGATCCCGTGACGAAGAAACGCGAATACCGCGACGACTACGACGAGAAGACGCTGTTCATCCCCGGCCCGACCGAGGTCCGCGACGACGTCATCGAGGCGATGGCCGAGCCGATGTTCGGCCACCGGATGGACCGGATGACCGACCTCTACACCACCATCGTCGAGGACACGAAGGAGTTCCTCGGCACCGACAACGAGGTCGTGATCCTCACCGGCTCCGGCACGGAGTTCTGGGAGGCGACGACGCTCAACCTCGTCGACGAGCACGTCCTCGTGCCGACCTGCGGCGCGTTCAGCGAGCGCTACGCCAACGTCGCCGAGCGCCTCGGGAAGACCGTCCACCGCCTGGAGTACGAGTGGGGCGAGGCGGTCAAGCCCGAGGACGTGCGCGACGCGATCGAGTCCGCGGACGTCCACTACGACATGGTCGCGGGCGTGATGAACGAGTCCTCCACGGGCGTCCGGAACCCGGTCGAGGAGATCGGCGACGTCCTCAAGCAGTACCCGGACACCTACTTCGCCGTCGACGCCGTCTCCTCGCTCGGCGGCGACTACGTCGACATCGACGAACACGGGATCGACGCCGTCTTCGCGTCCACCCAGAAGGCGTTCGCGATGCCGCCGGGGCTCGCCGTCTGCGTCGTGAGCGACGACGCCTACGACCGCGAGGTCGAGAAGGGCGACTCCTCGTGGTACGGCGGCTTCCGCCGCACCATCGACTACTACGACCGCAAGGGACAGACGCACTCGACGCCCGCGATCCCGATCATGTTGGCGTACCGCACGCAGATGAAGCGCATGCTCGACGAGGGGCACCGCGCCCGCGACGCGCGCCACCGCGAGATGATGGAGTACGTCCACGACTGGGCCGACGAGCACTTCGCGATGTTCCCCGAGGCGGGCTACGAGTCGCAGACGGTCGCCTGCATCGAGAACGCGCGGGGGATCGACGTGGCCGCGACGATCGAGGAGGTGAACGAGGAGTACGACATGGCCTTCTCGAACGGCTACGGCGACCTCGGCGAGGAGACGTTCCGGATCGGCCACATGGGCGAGCACACGGTCGAGAGCGTGAAAGCGCTCACCGACGCCATCGAGGACGTGGCGGACCTGTAATCCGGCGCCCGCACCGACCGAGTTCGAGCCGCGTCAGTCCCCGTCGCGGTCGGCGACCAGTTCGATCCGGTAGGTCCGCCCGTCGGCCTCGGTCGGGGTCGCGTCGACGACGACGAACGCGTGGTCGCCGACATCGACGATGTCGCCGGTGGCGAGCGGTTCGCGCCGCTCGTCGCCGCCGTCCGCGGTCGCGCCCCCGCTCGCCGCCGCGGCGACCGCGTCGGGACCGACGCCGAGCGCCGCCTCCCCCCGGTCGACGGCGCGGCGCCAGAACGCGTCCGACGGCTGCCGCGGCCCCAGCCGCGACGCCAGTTCGCTCCGCGTGAGTCGTCTCATCGGATCCGCCTCGTCGCGCTTGCCCTTAGCCGGTTCGGATCCCGGCGAGACGGCGGGCGACGGCGACCGCGACGTCGACGGACCGCGCGTCCGAGTCAGTCGGACCGGGCCGCGTCTACAGCCAGAGCAGTTGCGCGTGCCGCGTCCCGTCGAACTCCAGGACGGTCTCCTCGTCGACGAGGCCGGCCTCGACGGCGACGCCGACCGCCTCGGTGCCGACGATGTTCGCGACCTGCGCGCGCCGGAGCCCCTCGACCACCTCGTCGGCGGTCGCCTCGACGGCGTCGTCGCCGCCGTAGAACGCCTCGCTCACGGTGAGCGTCGCGCGCCCGTTGTCGTACGTCTCGCCGAGACAGTCCGGGTCGCAGACGGAGACGAGCCGTCCCTCGGCGGTCTCGCGCTCGCGGAGCAGCATTCAGAAGCCCTCGGGCCCCTCGCCCTGGAGCTCGCGCTCCGGGGCCTCCTCGCCGCCGCGACCGCCGGCACCGCCGCGACCGCCCCGCGGGGGCTGGCCGCCCGGCCCGGGCGCCTGCCCGGTCTGTTCCTCGACCATCTGCTCTTCCGCCTCGCGGCGGAGCTCCTCGGCGCGGTCGGCGACCTCCTCGGCCTGCTCGTGGTCGCCGGCCTCCTCGAGGGCGCGGGCCTTCTCCTCTAAGACGCCCGCGTCGCGGTAGCCGAGGCGGATCGCGTTGTCGAAGCACTTGACGGCGTCCTCGGCGAGGCCGCGCTCGACCAGGAGGAACCCCCGGTTGTACCACGCCTCGGCGAAGCGCGGGTCGGTCTCGACGGCGCGCTCGGCGTGTTCGAGCGCCTGCTCGCCCCGGCCGGACTCCCAGAGGGCGTACGCGAGGTTGGTCTCGGCGGTCGCGGCGTGTTCGGACTCCTCGTCGATGCGCAGCGCCTCCTGGTAGGCGCCGATCGCCTGGTCGAACTCCTCCAACTGAGCGTGGGCGGCGCCCTTGTTCACCCACGCCTCCTGGGCCTCCAGCGAGCCCTCCTCGGCGAAGTTGGCGGCGCGCTCGAACGTCTCCGTCGCCTCCTCGAAGCGGTTGATCCCCATGTACGAGAGGCCGACGTCGATCAGCTGCTCGACGTCGACGTCCTCGCTGCCGATGTTCCGGCGGTCCAGCTCCTCGGTCAGCACCCGGGAGTCGACGGGGTCGACGCGGCTCGGGTCCTCGCCTAACTCGGGCGGGTCGAGGGTGAACGCGTCGTAGTCGGCGTCGACGCCCTGTCCCGAGGAGAACTCGTGGCCGTCGTCGTCGCGTTCGTCGGTCATACGCCCGGATTGGCGGTCACGACGCGTAAGGGTTGCGTCGTGCCGGGCCCGCGGGGGCGACTCCCACGGGTGAAGCTTTTCGTCGGTGGGGCCCGTCTCTCCGCGCGTATGCCCTCCGACTCCCGACTCTCCACGCGGCTCCGGTTCGGCGTCGCGGCCCTCCTCGTCGCCGTCGGCGCCGCCGCCAGCCTCGCGGTCGCACCGGGCTTGCCCGAGCGGATGGTGACGCAGTGGAACGGCGCCGGCGAGCCGACCGGAACCCTCCCGCGAACGCTCGGGATGTGGTTCGTGCCGGGGCTCGCGGCCGGGCTGATCGGCCTGTTCGCGCTGCTCCCGCAGATCGACCCCCTCGGGGAGAACATCGCCGCGTTCCGCGTCCACTACGACCGGTTCGTCGTCGTGGTCACCGCGTTCCTCGTCGCCGTTCACCTCGCCGTGCTCGCCGTCAACCTCGGCTACGCGGTCGACGTGACGACGCTCGCCGTGGCCGGCGCGGCCGCGCTGTTCTACTACCTCGGGACGCTGCTCCCGCACGTCGAGCCGAACTGGTTCGTCGGGATCCGGACGCCGTGGACGCTCAGCGACGACGCCGTGTGGGACCGGACCCACGCGCTCGGCGCGCGGCTGTTCAAGCTCTCCGCCGCGATAGCGGTCGTCGGCCTCTTCGCCGGCGAGTACGCGGTGTACTTCCTCGTCGGGCCGGCGCTCGCGACCGCCGCGGCCACCGTCGCGTACTCGTACGTCCTGTACGCGCGCGGACCGGACGAGGGGGACGACGGCGACGCGAGCGCCCGGACGGCGAAGTAAGGCCCGCGCCGGGGGCGTCCCGCGTTCGGGCGAGTTCCGCCCCGGTGCCCGGCGTTTATACCTGCGGCCCCGAAGGGACGTGTATGACCGAGGAGTCACGCGCTGACCGGCGGTCCCCCGTCGGCGAACCGGTGGTCCGGTCGGACCCGGCGGTGACGGGCGACCGGGCCGCGGACGCGGTGGGGTTCGACCCGAACGACCCCGACAGCGTCGCGGAGGCCGCGGAGACGGTGGCCCGCTTCGCGGCCGGCGACGTGAGCGACGACGACAACGTCCTGATGCTGCGCGGCGCCGCCGCCTGCGCGGCGCTCGTCCGCGGCGTGGGGTCGTACAAAGAGGCGGCCGAGCGCGGGGGCGAGGGCGTCTCCGTCGCGTTCATCCGCAAGTGGGCGCGGGTCCACGACCTGCCGCAGGCGGTCCGGCGGCAGGTCGCCAACGGGCGGATCGCGCCCAGCGCCGCGAAGCACGTCGCGCGGCTCGGCGGGCGGGACCGCTACCTGCTCGCGTGGGCGACGATAGACGGGGACCTCACGGTCCGCGAGGTGCGCGCCGTCGCGTCGGCGGTCAACGACGGGGCGGACGTCGCGGCCGCGGTCCGCGACGCGGGGGTCGAACTCGGCCGGCTTCAGCTCCGGCTCCCGGCGGACACCTACGTCGAACTGCGCCGCCGGGCCTCCATGGAGACCGTCGATCCGGGCGCGATCGTCGCGGACGCGCTCGACGAGTACCTCGGCGACGACCGGTAGACGACGAGACCGAGGGAACCGCGCGTCGCCGACTAGGCGGCGTAGTCGGTCGCGAACCGCTCGGCGGCGGCGGCGACGGCGTCCCGCGCCGCGACGACCTCCTCCCACGCGATCGTCTCGTCCGGGTAGTGCGCCTCGTCGATGGTGCCGGGACCGAACAGCACCGCCGGGATCCCGGCGGCGACGAAGTGTCGCGAGTCCGCGCCGTACGTCGCGCCCCGCGGCTCGACGTCCGGGTGGCCGGTCGCGGCGAGGCCGGCGCGGACCGCCTCCACGACCGGCTCGTCGACGGCGATCTCGGCCGGCTCGAACTGGACCGAGAACCGCTCGAACCGGGGCGGGTGCTCGCGCAGCCAGGGGTCGTCGGTCGCGACCCGGTCCAGCCGCTCGCGGAACGCCGCCTCCACCTCGGCGACGGTCTCGCCGGGCGCGACGCCGATCCGGAACTCCGCGTCGAGCGTCGCCGGGACCGTCGAGGCCCACGAGCCGGCCTCGACCCGACCGCAGACGACCGGCCACGGGACCGGGAAGGACTCGTACAGCGGGTGCGACACCGACTCGGCGCGCTCGGCCTCTAAGTCGGCGAACGCCTCTCGCACGGCCTCGAACCCCGGGAGCACGTCCTCGCCGCGCCACCGGGTGGCCGCGTGCGCGCTCCGCCCGTCGATCTCCAGCCGGGCCATGAGCGACCCCTCGCAGGCGACGACGGGGCGCAGCTCGGTCGGCTCCGCGACGATCGCCGCGTCGCGCTCGAAGGGGAACGGGCTCGCGAGCGCGGCGGTCGCGGCGCCGTAGCCGCCGTCCTCCTCGCCCGCGACGGCCTCGACGACGAGCCGGAGCCCGGACGGGGGGAGGTCGACCGAGCCGTCCGCGACCCCCTCGCGGACGTCCACCGCGGCGCCGACGCAGGCCGCCAGCCCCGACTTCATGTCGGCGGCGCCGCGGGCGGTGAGCGTCTCGCCGTCGCGGCCGGGCGGCGCGTCCCGGGCCGCACCGTCGCCCCAGACCGGCTCGAACGGGTCGCTCGACCATTCGGCCGGCTCGGCGGGGACGACGTCGAGGTGGCCGTTCAACACGAGGGTGGGGACCGAGTCGTCCCCGTCGCCCGCGTCGGTCGCGTCGGTCGCGTCGCCGAGTTCGAGAACGCCCGCGACGCTGCGCCGCCCCTCGACGGCCGCCGCGTCGAGGTCGTCCGGAAAGGAGGGGTGGTCCGCGAGGACGGCGGGGTCGGCGTCCCAGGCGTACGTCTCGAAGCCGAGGTCGGCGAGTCGCTCCGCGACGAACGCGGCCGCGGCCGCCTCCTCGCCGGCGGTCGAGCGGTGCCGACAGAGGTCGGCGGCGAACGCGCGCATGTCGAAGTCCATGGTTGCGGCGACGGCGGGGGCCGGGAAACCGTTTCGGGTGGCGACGCCGACCCCTACCGCGGTTCTAAACGTTTATCCGTCGGCTGACCCTACGACAGTTCGTCTGGGCCGGTAGCTCAGTTAGGGAGAGCGTCCGGCTTTTAACCGGACGGTCGGGGGTTCGAATCCCTCCCGGCCCGTACAGCGAGACGGTGAGCAGCGCGAACCGTCGAGCGAACCGATCGGGAGGGATTCGAAGAGACCGGTCGCGCGCAGCGAACGGAGTAGGCGAGGCCGTCGAAAGGAGGAAAAAGCGCCTGGAGCGTCGGCGCGGGCTCAGTACCCGAGCTGCTCGCGCACGAGGACGACCGTCGTGCGGCCCTCCTCGGTCTCGCGGCGGTAGATCAGCTGCTTCGCGATGGCGGACTCGACGCCGTACGCCTCCTGCGCGCGCTCGTTCTCCAGCGGGTACGCGACCGACTCGAGCCGGTCGAGGGCGTCGTCGAGCGTCGGAACGATCTTGTTGATCCCGGTGACGATGACGACGTTACCCGCCGCGAACGGGTACGCGCCGATCCGGCTGCCGGAGAGGTCGGCGGCGACGAGCTCGCCCGTCTGCGCGACCGCGTTGATGCCGCCGAGGAAGTAGTCCGCGGTCTGGGACTCGCGCCGCGCGGCCTGACGCTCCGCGTCGTCGTCGATGTTCCAGATCCGGTCCGGGAGGCTCTCCCACTCGTGGTCGCCCTCGCTCAGGAACTCGTCGAACCCGATCTCTTCGAGCGTCGTCGAGTGCCCGTTCATCACGGAGACCCCGGCGGGGATCCGCGACGTCACGGCCTCCAGCGCCTCGTCGGCGTCGTCGACGACGACCGCGTCGAAGCCGCGCTCCTCTAAGTTCGCGACCGTCTCCTCGACCGTCTCGTCGTCGGGGAGTTCGTCCAGTTCCGCGTCGATATCGGCGTCGGCTGCGTAATCGGCCTTCTGCTGTGGCATGGTGAACGTGAAAACCTCGTCGGGCGAACGGAGGGTCGGGAGTCACTTAACCGCTCGCGGACACCGCCGTCCGGTGGTGACGCGGGTGTTACCCTCGTGTCGCGCGAGCCGAATGTGGGGGTCGGTAGCGCGGGACTCGGTAGGGAGAGGTGTAGATCCGGATCGAGGAACGAGCGCGTCGCTACGCGGGTCCGGTCGTCGATAAACGTCGCGTGTCGTCGGGCCCGGAGGGGCGCGCGACGGTCGGTCGAGAGGCGGTGCGGCTCGGCGTCAGGTCGGGGTCAGGGGGGCTGTGTGAGTTCTCGCCGAACTTCACATCGCGCCGCCCATGCCGCCCATGCCGCCCATGCCGCCGCCCATGCCGCCGGGCGCGCCGCCGGGGCCGCCGCCGTCGTCGCCGCCGTCGTCGGTGCCGCCGCCCTTGAGGTCGCCCGCGGCGATGACGTCGTCGATGCGGAGGATCATGACGGCCGCCTCGGTGGCGGACTCGATGGCCTGGGTCTTGACGCGGAGCGGCTCCACGACGCCCTCGGCCTCCATGTCGATCACGTCGCCCGTGTAGGCGTCGAGACCGGCGCCGAACTCGCCGCCGTCGTGGCGGGAGCGGAGGTCGACCAGCGAGTCGATGGGGTCGAGGCCCGCGTTCTCGGCGAGGGTGCGCGGGACGACTTCCAGCGCGTCGGCGAACGCCTCGACGGCGAGCTGCTCGCGGCCGCCGACGGAGTCGGCGAAGTCGCGGAGCTGGAGCGCCAGCTCGGCCTCGGGGGCGCCGCCGCCGGGCAGCACCTTCCCGTCGAGCAGCGTCGTGCGGACGACGCCGAGCGAGTCGTCGATGGCGCGCTCGACCTCGTCGACGACGTGCTCGGTGCCGCCGCGGAGGATGAGGGTGACGGACTTCGCCTCCTCGACGTCCTCGACGAAGATGCGCTCGTCGCCGCCGATGTCCTTCTGGGCGACGGAGCCGGCGAAGCCGAGGTCGTCCGTCTCGATGTCGTCGAGGTTGGAGACGACGCGGCCGCCGGTCGCGCGGGCGAGGCGCTTGAGGTCGTCGGACTTCGCGCGGCGGACGGCGAGGATGCCCTCCTGCGCGAGGTAGTGCTGCGCCATGTCGTCGATGCCGTCACCGACGAAGACGACGTCGGCGCCGATCTCGGTCAGGTGGTCGACCATCTCGCGGAGCTGCTCCTCTTCCTGGTCGAGGAACTGCTGGAGCTGGTCGGGGTCCGTGACGTTGACCTCGGCGTCGATCTCCGTCTCCTTCACTTCGATGGCGCCGTCGAACAGCGCGACGTCGGCGTCCTCGACCGCGAAGGGCATGTTCTCGTCGACGCGCTCCTTGTCGACGATGACGCCCTCGACGAGCTCGGACTCGTCGATGGAGCTGCCGACGACCTTCTCGACAGAGACGTTCTCCGTGTCGATGCCGTCGTCGTCCTGGACCGCGAGGACGGCGTCGACGACGAGCTCGGCGAGGAGGTCCTTGGAGTTCTCCGCGCCCTTGCCCGTCATCGCCGTCTCGGCGATCTCGACGAGCGTGTCGCGGTCGTCGGCGGAGACGTCGATGGCCTCCTCGTCGAGGATCTCCTTGGCCTTCTCGGCGGCCTGGCGGTACCCCTGCGCGAGGGTCGTCGCGTGGATGTCCTGGTCGAGGAGCTCCTCGGCCTGGTCGAGGAGCTCACCGGCGACCACGACCGCGGAGGTGGTGCCGTCGCCGACCTCCTCCTCCTGCGTCTCGGAGACCTCGACGATCATGTTGGCCGCCGGGTGGTCGATGTCCATCTCCTTCAGGATGGTGACGCCGTCGTTCGTGACGACGACGGACCCGCCGGAGTCGACGAGCATCTTGTCCATCCCTTTCGGGCCGAGCGTCGTGCGGACGGACTCCGCGACCGCCTTGCCGGCCGTGATGTTCATGTTCTGCGCGTCCTTTCCGGAGGTACGCTGCGACTCTTCAGAAAGTACGATCATGGGCTGATTGCCCATCCGCTGACGCTGTGACATTACAGCCTTTGATTGATTGTGATTCTATATAAATCCTTTGCTCGGTGCGTGAGAAACCGCAACACGGTGGAGGTATTAGCGAGAGTCATGCGGTGCGTTCACACGGCCCTTTATATGGAACTTCAGATCACGTACTGGGCGTTGGGTGTTTGTGAACGGACTGCGGTGGCGCGTGCCGACGAACGCCCGAAGGGCGTGAGTCGCACGCGCGAGGGAGTACGCTGGATCCCGGAGCGAAGCGGAGGGTGCCAGCGACGAGGCTGGGGAGGCGCGAGGCTGCGGTGGCGGTCGGGGTCGGGCGGGACTCAAATGGGCAGTCGGGAGTGTCCGTACTGCTCACGGAATGATAAACAGAAACGGCTGTGTTGGAAACTACTGGTTCTGGGGGGTTCCGACCGCATGCCGAATAGAGATAGTAACTGTGTGGCCGGTTTATTTTATTCCAAGCACCAAAACTTATTATAATGTCCATGTCGACGTGCTCGCATGGCAACGGACGGTTCCCCGAAACCAAAGGACTCTGCGAGATTATTCGAAGGGAGAACGGTCCCAACCCTTCTCGGTATCGGACTCATGATTGCTGGCCTATCGTTTCTCTTTGCGATTGTGCCTCAAGTTGCGTTTGGGGTCTTGCTCATTCTCTCTGGGTCGATCCTATTTAATTCGTATTCGTGATATGCGACTGTTAGTACACTCCGCTGATCCTCGGTTACGGGTCACGCGGAGACCAATCAGAGAACGATATCAACGGCCCAGAGATCGAGACCGAATATCGCTTACTGCGGCGCGCTGAAGCTCACGTCGTCGTCGAGCTCGTTCGACATCCGCTCCAAGTACGAGTACACCGCGCCGTGCGGGGCGCCGTCGAGCAGCATCCCGACCGCGCGCCGGACCACTTCCAGCTCCTCGGGTTGGCCGACGGCGCCGACCGTCGAGCCGTAGACGACGACGTTCGCGCCCGACAGCTCCTCGATCAGTTCGCGCGTGCGACCGTTCTCGCCGATGATCCGGCCCTTCTTGCGTTGGAGGTCGTTGTCGTTGCGGGTGTGTTCCGACAGGTCGATCAGATCGAGCGTCCGGAGGTCGTGGTCGAGGATCGACAGCGCCGTCTCCGGCTTGAAGCCGCGGCCGATCGCCTTGATCACGTCGGGGGCCACCATCGCCGCGACCGGGTCGTCGCGCTCCTCGATGGCGACGCTCCCCGACTCGGAGTCGATGTCGAGCCGCACGTTCGCCCGCTCTTCGATCTCCCGCATCGTCTCGCCGCCGGCGCCGATGACGACGCCGATCCGGTCCTGCGGAACCGTCACGTGTTGCATGCCACGGGGTACCCGGCGGAGCCTTTTAAGCGTGTTCCGCCGCGGGCGGTGTGTGGCCGCGTGACGGTGGTCTTCGGCCGCTTACGCCGGAGCCCGCGTCGGTCTACTCGGTCGCCCCTTCGTCCGACTCCGGTTCGCCGTCCGCTCCCGGCTCACCCGTCGGATCCGGTTCGGGCTCCGTCACGTACGCGCGGAGGTCGTCGGGGTCGACGTCGATCCCCTGACGCGTGAAGAAGGCGGCCACGTTCTCGCAGTCGCGCGTCAGGAACTCCCCGGCGTTGGGGTGGTGGACCGTCACCGCCTGCCCGAGGTCGATGATCACCAGCTCGCCCTCGTGGATGATCATGTTGTACTCCGAGAGGTCGCCGTGGATCAGCCCGGCGCCGTACAGGCGGCGCATGTACTCGCGGACGACCTCGTAGGCGGTCTCGGGGTTCTCCACGTCGACCTCGCTCAGCCGCCGGGCGCGGTCCTCGGCGTGCCCGACCAGCTCCATCACGAGGACGTTCCGCTGGACCGCGATCGGTTCGGGGACCCGGACGCCCGCCTGCCGCGCGCGTTCGAGGTTCGCGAACTCCTTGCGGGTCCACGCCAACACGACCGCCTTCTTGTCGTTCGCGATCCCCTCGAAGCGCGGGTCGCCCTCTAAGTACTCGCGCATCTGCCGGAAGTTCGAGGAGTTGATCCGGTACACCTTCACCGCGACCTCGCGATCGGGCGCGACGCCCTCGGGGCCGCCGCCGGCCGCCTCGGACCCCGGCTCCGGTCGCTCGCCGGCCTGCCCGCCGAGCGCCTCGAAGACGCTCGCCTCCTTCCCCGTAGACACCGGCCCGCCGAAGGCGTCGACGTAGCCGTCCTGGACCAGCTTGTACACCGCCGCGAGCGTGGCGTCATCGAACACCGACTCCTGTAGCTTGAACTGCTCGGTGTCCTTGATCCGCTTGCGGAACTCGTCGAACTCGCGGTCCTGCCGCCGGGCGATCCGGTCGGCCTCGGTGTCGGAGACGTCGAGCTGCTCCCACTCGTCGCCGGGCTGGTCCGCGGGTTCGAGCAGGCCGAAGTCCTCGCTCATTCGTCCCGGGGTTCGACGCGACGAGGGATAAGCGAGGGGGTCGCGCGGCGCGGGAGGTCCGCCGCGCTACAACACGTCGAGCGCGTCCTCGACCGGCATGTGGCCGTCGCGGACGGCCTCTAGGATCGTCCGCCGCTCCCCGGTCTCGGGGTCGACCTCGTCCGCGTCGCCGTCGCCCCCGCCGACCTCGCCGAGCGTCACCTTCTCGGTCTCACCGACGAACTCGGGGAAGTCGGTGCCGTCGGCCAGCGCCGTCTCCTTCTTCACGCGGTAGGAGCCGGCGTCCGTGGTGTAGAGGTCGCCCGGGTGGAAGAAGTACCAGTCCTCGCGGTCGAACCGGACCGCGATCCGGGCCTTCGCGCCGAAGTTCCGCGCGAAGAAGAGCAGCGCCTCCACCTCCTCGCCGGTGAGGTAGATGGGGTCGCCCGCGCTCGACTTCGCCTCGATGGCGTAGAACGTCTCGCCGTCGCCGGCGAGCACGTCGGGCAGCTCGCGCTCCGTGGCGGAGCCGCTGGCCGGCGCGCGCATTACCGCGAACCCCGCCTCGTCCAAGGCGTTCACCAGCTCGCGCTCGCGGCGGTCCCCCTTCCGGTTAGCGGACACGGTCGTCGTCACCCGGTTCGGTCATGGGCGCCGTAGGCGCGAGGCGGGCAAAAGGGCGGCGGGTTCCGGCGCCCGAGTGCCGCGACCGCGCGCGATCACCCTCGCAGCCGCCACCACAGCGACCGGATCCTGTAGCCGAGCGACCCGCGCTGGTACCCGCTCCACCCGCTTATTCCGCCGGCGAGCGTCGACGCCTCGTAACCCGCCTCGTCGAGCACGCGGGTCGCGCGCTTGGCGACGATCCCCATCTTACAGACGGTGACGACCTCGCGGTCGTCGGGGATCTCGTCGAGCCGGCGGCGGAGTTGGGCGTCGTCGCCGCTCCGGAGGTCGTCGTACACCGGCACGTTCCGGCTCCCGTCGATCGCGCGGCGCCCGTAGTCCGACTCGGGCCGAATGTCCAGCAGGAACGGCTCGTCGTCGGTGCCGAGGCGTTCGTCGAGTTCGTCCGGGCGGATGCGGCTCATGGGCGGACGGACGGCCTCGCGGGGGAAACCCCTGCCGACCGCGGCCGGCACTCGGCGACCGGGACCACTCTCACTCCCGCATCCGCTCGGCGTGCTCGACGACGACCCGGCCCAGCCGCTCCGTGCGGCGCCGGATGTCCCCGTCGGTGATCCGCGGCCCGCGGTCGGGGGCGGCCGCCGCCGTCTCGACCTTCGAGGAGGCGCCCTGGATCCCGACCTCGTGGGGGACGGTCCACGCGTGAACGTTCCGGAACGTCGACCGGAGGTGTTCCAAGGTCCCGCCGTAGGAGCCGCCGCCGGCGGTCGCGAGCAGCCCCACGGCCGTGTCCGCGTACTCGTCTGAGCCGCAGAAGTCGTGGAAGTTCTTGAACGTCGACGAGTAGGAGCCGCGGTAGACGGGCGTGCCGGCGAGGACGCCGTCGGCCTCGCGGACGCGGCGCTTCAGGGCCTCGCTGTCGCCCTGCGCGCCCTCGTCGGGATGGAACAGCGGGAGGTCGACGGCCGCGAGGTCGATCAGGTCGGTCTCCGCGCCGGCGTCGGCCGCGGCGTCGAGCGCGACGCGGAGCGCGGCCCGCGTGGTGCTGTCCGCGCTCCGGCTGCCGGAGACGGCGGCGATTCGAGTCATGATTCGGGTTCGAGGTCCGACCACAAAAACGCGGTCGATCGACGGAGCCGTCGGGCGCTCACCAGGCTCCGCCGCTCGCCGCGCCCGTCGCAAGCCTCGCGACCGGCACGGGGCATTATTGCCCTCGCCGCCGACGTGGTCGGTATGGACGAGATTGCCTTCGGCACTGACGGCTGGCGCGCGACCCTCGACACCTTCACCGACGAGCGCGTGCGGATCGTCGGGCAGGCGGTCGCCGACCACCTCGACGCGGCCGGTCGCGACGAACCGGTCGCGGTGGGGTACGACGCCCGCGAGACCTCCGAGGGGTTCGCCGAGAGCCTCGCCGAGGTGCTCGCCGGCAACGGCTTCGACGTACTCTTGCCCGAGCGCGACGCGCCGACGCCCGTCATCGCCCACGCCATCGTCGCCCGCGGGCTCGCCGGCGCGTGTATGGTCACCGCCTCGCACAACCCGCCCGAGTACAACGGCGTGAAGTTCATTCCCCACGACGGCGCGCCCGCGCTCCCCGACGTGACCGAGGACGTCGTCGACCGGCTCGCGGAGCCCGCCCTGCTGCCCGAGGCCGAGCGCGGCGGAATCGAGCGCGTCGACCTCGTGAGCGACCACGCCGACGCGGCCCGCGAGGTGGTGGGCAACCTCGCCGGGGCGGAGGGCGGCGTCGACCTCTCCGGGCTCACGGTCGCGTACGACGCGATGCACGGGAGCGGGCGCGGCGTCACCGACGCGCTGCTCGAATCTGCGGGGGCGGAGGTCGTCCGCCTGCGCTGCGAGCGCGACGTGACGTTCGGCGGCGACTCCCCCGAGCCCTCGGCGGAACATCTCGGGGAACTGGCCGACCGCGTCACCGACCCCGACAGCGACGTGGACCTCGGGATCGCAAACGACGGCGACGCCGACCGGATCGCGGTCGTCACGCCCGACCGCGGCGTCCTCGACGCGAACCTCTTCTACGCCGCCTGCTACGACCGCCTGCTGGAGGCCGACTCCGGGCCCGCGGTCCGCACCGTCTCGACGACGTTCCTCGTCGACCGCATCGCGGAGGCACACGGCGAATCGGTGTACGAGACGCCGGTCGGCTTCAAGTGGGTCGCCGAGGCGATGGGCGAGCACGACGCGCTGTTCGGCGGCGAGGAGTCGGGCGGGTTCGCCCTCCGCGGCCACGTCCGCGAGAAGGACGGCGTGCTGATGGCGCTGCTCGCGGCCGCGACCCACGCCGCCGAGCCGTTCGACGCGCGCGTCGACCGCCTGCTCGACGAGCACGGGCATATCGCGGCCGGGAAGGTGTCCCTCGACTGCCCGGACGACCGGAAGGAAGGCGTCCTCGACGAGCTGGAGGACCACATCCCGGAGTCCGTCCGCGGCTCCCCCGTCGCGAAGGTCGTCACCCTCGACGGGTTCAAGCTCCTCTTGGAGAGCGGCTCGTGGCTGCTCGTCCGCCCCTCGGGCACGGAGCCGAAGCTGCGCGTGTACGCAGAGGCGGACTCGGAGGCCGCCGTCGACGAGCTCCTCGACGAGGGGCGGGACCTCGTCGAGCCGCTGGTCTGAGAACGGGGCGGGCCGACCGATCGGAGCCCCGGCCGCCCGGACGAGTTTCAGTTCCGCCTTGCGTTCGGCTCGTTTATTTATAAATTAACCGCGTATCGTCGCGTACGGCCCGACGCGGCCGAGAGACACCATGCCCGACGAGCCGCTGCCCGCGACCGAACGCACCGACGCCGAACCGAGCCCGACCGAGCGCGGCGAGCCGCCGAAGCGCGACGCGACCGATCGGAGCGCCCGAGCCGAGCCGGACCGAACGACCGATCCGCCGCCCGACCGGTCCGACGGCGACGCGGCCTGCGAATGCGACCGCGGGCCGGAGGCCGAGGCCGACGAGGCGGGCGAGCCCGACACGCGCGAATACCGGCTCGAACGGCTCCGACTGTGGCGGACCGTCGTCACGCTCGCGGTCGTCGTCGCCCGCCTCATCCGGTCGCTCTGAGCCGGCGGTCGCCGCTCCGATCGGGTGCCTTTTTAGGTGATACCGCCCAAGCTGAACGTATATGTTCAAGGCCATCGTGGGCGCGTCGACGTTTCAGGACGCGCTCGATTCGGTGAGCGTGTTGGTCGACGAGTGTAAGATCCGCCTGAACGAGGAGGAGCTCTCCATCCGGGCCGTCGACCCCGCCAACGTCGGCATGGTCGACCTCACGCTGGAGGCGGCCGCGTTCGAGTCGTACGACGCGGACGGCGGCGTCATCGGCGTCAACCTCGCTCGCTTGGAGGACATCGCCGGCATGGCCAACTCCGGCGACCTGATCCACCTCGAACTCGACGAGGAGACCCGCAAGCTCCACATCGAGATCGACGGCCTCTCGTACACCCTCGCGCTCATCGACCCCGACTCGATCCGCCAGGAGCCGGACATCCCGGACCTCGATCTCGCCTCCGAGATCGTCGTCGAGGGCGCCCAGCTCGACCGCGGGATCAAGGCCGCCGACATGGTCTCCGACCACATCCGCCTCCGCGTCGACGAGACCGACGAGGCGTTCTTCATCGAGGCCGAGGGCGACACCGACGACGTGAACCTCAAGCTCGACCGCGAGGACCTCATCGCGCTCACCGCCGGCCCCGCCGACTCGCTGTTCAGCCTCGACTACCTCAAGGACATGAACAAGGCGATCCCCTCCGACGCCGAGGTCACCGTCGAGCTCGGCGAGGAGTTCCCCGTCAAGCTCCACTACGGCTTCGCCGAGGGGCTGGGGAACGTGACCTTCATGCTAGCTCCGCGCATTCAGAGCGACTAACGCGCCCGAATTCTGCCTTTTCGGGAGGAACAGCGGTCTCGTTTTCCGACCCGACTCACTCGCCGTCCACGACCGGGATCGACACCGTCACCCGCGTTCCCCGCGGCTCCCGCTCGGCGTACTCCACCTCGGCGCCGACCGCGGCGGCGCCCCACGCGACGACCCACAGTCCCAGCCCGGAGCCGTGTTCGAGGGCGGTCTCCCGCCCGGACTCGACCGCCTCGACCTCGTGGTCGGGGATCCCGGGCCCGTCGTCCGCGACGGTGAGGACGAATCGGGGGTCGTCGCCCTCGGACTCGCCCGTCGCGCCGCCCTCTCCGCGGAGCGAGACGCGCACCCAGGCCCCGCCGTCGTCGCGCTCGACGCCCTCGCCGTCGTGGTGGTCGACCGCGTTCTCCACGGTGTTCTCGACGACCGCGCGGAGCGCGTCGGGCCTCACGTGGGTGGTCCAGTCGGCCGCTCCGCCGCCGTCGGTCTCCGCGTCGGGCTCGCCGGCGACCGCGAGTTCGACGACGGCGTCCGGGTCGCGCTCGCGGGCGTCGGCGACGACCGCGCGGACGAGGTCGCGGACGTCGGTCGCCCCGGCGTCGCTGTCGGCGAGGAGCCGCTCGACGGTACCCGCCTTCTCGCCGAGCGCGGCCAGCGCGCCGGCGCGGCGCTCGACGGCGTCCGCCATCCGGACCAGCTCCGGGTCGTCGAGGCGGTCGCGGAGGATCTCGCCGTAGCCGCGGACGACGCCGGCGTCGTTGCGGAGGTTGTGGCGCAAGATTCGGTTGAGCACCTCTAACTGCTGGCGGCGGCGCTCGCGCTCGGTGACGTCCGAGAGGACGACCGTGTAGCCGACGTGGGTTCCGTTCGGATCGGTCAGCCGAGAGACCGACACCGCGTACGTGCGGCGACCGGCGCCGTCGGCGGTGTCGACCTGAACCGTCTCGCGGGAGCCGCCGCCCGCCTCGTCGTCGCCGGGGTCGTCGTCGGCGGCGTCGATCGCCTCGTCGCCGATCCCGACGGGCAGGTCGAGGAAGTCGGCGAGCGGCCGGTCGCGGGCGGTCTCGGCGTCGACGCCTAACACCGTCTCTGCGGCGGGGTTGAGCCGGACGACGCGGCGGTCGAGCGCGAGCGCGACGATCGGGTCCCGGAGGTCGTCGATCGCGGTGCGCTCGGCGGCGCGGCTGGTGGTCGGGTTCCGGTCGAACATCTCCGCGCGGTCGAACGCGTACGCGTCCAGGATCACGTGCGGGACGAACATCACCGGCGCGAGCTGGAGCTGCGGGACCGGGCCGAGCTGGAGCGTCCACGCGACCAAGGCGAACCCCGGCGGCAGCGAGCTCAGGGCGACCGCCGCGCTCTCGCGGCGGTACAGCGGCCCGTAGCTGAGCAGCGTGTCGACGAGGAGGAAGACCGCGCTGGCGACGAGGACGGTCTCGACGGCGACGGTGAGGTACGCCCACGGACCGAACGCGTACGAGACGGTCTCGACGCCGAAGACGGGGGCGCGCGAGAGGTCGGTCCAGAAGGCGCCGTGGAGGGGGTTCGTGGCGACGAGGACGGACGAGAGGAGGCCGAACCCGGCGACCGCCCCGAACGGGCGGCTCCGGACCACGTCGCTCCGGCCGGTGTACTCCAAGGCGAAGCCGAGGAAGGCGACCCCGGTCCAGATCACGCCCAGCCACATCGCCGTCTCCAGCGCGGCGCGGACCGCCGGGTCGGCGACGAGCAGCCCGACGCCGTAGGAGACGCACCACGTCGCCTGCGCGGCGAAGACGCCGAGGAACCAGTCGACGCCGGGGCGGCCGCGGTGTTGGCGGATCGCCCACGCGAGCGCGACCGCCCCCGCCCCGCCCGCGAGGGATCCGACGGCGGGCCAGGCGGGAACGAGGTCGAGGGCCATGTGCGAGGCACGACGGCGACGGCGGGCGTAAAACTGTCGTGCGGAGGCGGGACGGCCGCTCACCGCCCGCCCGGGGCGCTCACCCGGCCCGGCGTCCGAACGCGAGCGCCACGGGCGCGAGGAGCAGCGCGCCGATCAGGAACGGCGACGCGACGGCGACCGTGTACAGCACCGCCATCAGCGGCGGGCCGACGGTCCGCCCGAGGCTCGACGCGCCCTGCGTCACGCCGAAGGCGGCCCCCTGGTCGGCGTCGTCGGCCGACGCGGAGACGAGCGTCGCCAGCGAGACGTTCACGAGGGCGTTGCCGAGCGAGAGCGCGGCGAGCGCGGCGAGCAGCGCGAGCAGAGGGAGCGTGAGCCACCCCGGCCCGCCGAGGGCGACTCCGCCCGCGACCCGGTCGACCAGTCCGGTCGCGGGGATCGCGGCGAGCGCGCCCGCGAGGACGACGGACCCGGCGGCGACGAGCGTCCGCGAGGGGACGACCCGCGAGAGCCGACCGACGACGACGCCCTGGTTCACCGCGCCGAGGACGCCGACGTAGGTGAGCAGGAACGCCGCGGCCGTCGCGTCGTAACCGAACGCGTCCGCGACGTACGGGATGAACATCACCTGGACGCCCGCGAACGCGACGGCGACGACGAAGTACGCGACCGTCAGCGGCCGGAGCGACGCGGACGCGAGCGCGTCGCGGAACTGGCCGATCGCGGTGGTGCGGGCGCCCGGCGCGTCACCCGCGGGTCGCGTCCGCGCCGGCTCTTCGAGGAGGAGGAACCCGACGGCGACCGCGAGGAGGCTCATCCCCGCCGCCGCGAAGCTCGACAGGGAGTACGGCGTCGCGGGGACGAACGCGGGGAAGAGCGCGTCGGCGCGGGCCACCACGGCGTCGGCGGCGAGCAGGCCGCCGATCGCCGGCCCGAAGACGAACCCGAGCGCGAACGACGCGCCGACGAGGCCGAGCGCGCCCGCCCGCCGGTCGCGGGGCGTGATGTCGGCGACGTACGCCTGCGCGGCGGCGATGTTGCCGCCCATCGCGCCGGCCAGCGTGCGGGAGGCGAAGAGCACCGCCAGCGCGGCGACGGGGCCGAAGCGCGCGCCGGCCGAGCCGGCGTAGCCGAACGTCACCCACGCGACGCCGGCGGCCGCGAGCGACGCCAGGAGGACGGGGCGGCGCCCGATCCGGTCGGAGAGCCGGCCGAGCGTGGGCGCCGCGACGAACTGCGCGAGCGAGTAGGAGGCCGCGAGCAGCCCGATGAAGGCGTCGCTGACGCCGAACGACCGGACGTAGAAGGGGAGGATGGGGATCACGATCCCGAAGCCGACGAGGTCGATGAACACGACGCCGATCACGACGGCGAGCGCGCGGCGGGGGTTGGCGACGGCCGGAGGGCGGTCGGCGCCGTCGCCGTCGGGGGCGTCGGCGGCGTCGGCGTCACTGACGGCGGCCGCGTCGGGGTCCGCGGTCGGCGCGGCGCCGGCTTCCGGGTGTGTCACGGTGTCGAGAGGTCGCGGGGCGACTTAAGTCGGCGCTACAGGTGGCGCTCGATGACGCGCTTCGCGGCCTGGCCCTTCTCCTTCCAGCCGTACCCCTCCTCGTACACGTGGCGCTTGGCGTCGACGAGCTCCCCCGGCGTCGACTCCTCGAAGCCGCCGCGGTCCCACGCCCCCGACTCGCGGAGCCACTCGATCACGTTCTTGCGGGTCTCGGGCCACGAGAGGCCGACCATCTCGTACCACGCCACCATCGCGAAGACGGCGTTGTCGTGACAGCCCGGCACGGAGCCGTGCTGGTAGACGGTGCGCATCGGCTCGCGGGTGGGCTCGGAGACGCGCTCTTTGAACTCCGCGGCCGTGAGCAGGCGGAGCCGGTCGCCGTCCTCGACGACGCGCTGGTCGCGGCGGAGCGCGCCGAGCGCGGCCTTGTGGAGCCCGCCCCAGTCGGCGGGGACCGCGTCCCGCAGCGCCGCCTCCGAGAGGCCGTCGGGCTCGGCGGACAGCACCGAGAGGAGGTCCGTGTAGGCCTTCTCGACGGTCGGCCAGCTCACGCCCTCGAACTCGCAGTCGGCGTCGTGGAGGCTGTTCGTCGTCCGACAGCCCGGGCACGGGTAGCGGAACGTCGGCACGAGGCGACGGTTCGACGCCGCGGGAGTTAGGGGTTTCGCGACGGCGCCCGCGGACGTTGGGGGGTTCCGAAACGTTTACTCGCCGTCCGGTCGCGGATCAAGACGGTATGACAAAGGTCAGCGTTATCGGTGCGGCGGGGACCGTCGGAGCCGCGGCGGGCTACAACCTCGCGCTGCGCGACGTGGTCGACGAGCTCGTCTTCGTCGACATCCCGGACCAGCGCGAGACGACGATCGGACAGGCCGCCGACGCGAACCACGGCGTCGCCTACGACTCGAACACGACCGTCCGGCAGGGAGAGTACGAGGACACGGCCGGATCGGACGTCGTCGTCATCACGGCCGGCATCCCGCGGAAGGAGGGACAGACCCGAATCGACCTGGCCGGCGACAACGCGCCGATCATGGAGGACATCGGGTCGTCGATCGCCGAGCACAACGACGACTTCGTCACCGTCACCACGTCGAACCCGGTCGACCTGCTCAACCGCCACCTCTACGAGGCGGGCGACCGCGACCGCCACAAGGTGATCGGCTTCGGCGGCCGGCTCGACTCCGCGCGCTTCCGCTACGTCCTCTCCGAGCGCTTCGACGCGCCCGTCAAGAACGTCGAGGCGACGATCCTCGGCGAGCACGGCGACGCGCAGGCGCCGGTCTTCTCGAAGGTGCGCGTCGACGGCCGGGACCCGTCGTTCGACGCCGACGAGAAGGAAGAGATCCTCGCGGACCTCCAGGAGTCCGCGATGGACGTGATCAGCCGGAAGGGCGCCACGCAGTGGGGGCCCGCCACCGGCGTCGCCCACACGGTCGAGGCCATCCTCAACGACACCGGCGAGGTGCTCCCGTGCTCGGTCGTCCTCGACGGCGAGTACGGCTACGACGACACGGCGCTCGGCGTGCCCGCGAAGCTGGGCTCGAACGGCGTCGAGGAGGTCGTCGAGTGGGACCTCGACGAGTACGAGGCCGATCTGCTCGACGAGGCCGCCGAGAAGCTCTCCGAGCAGTACGAGAAGATCGCGTAGGGCCGTTCGCGGGGGTCGGCCGCCGACACCCACCGGATTTTTATCGCTGCCGCGTCGCTTCGGAGCATGAACCGCGCCGAGATCGACACCGACGACCTGCTGAAGGTCGTGTTACTGCTCGTCGTCGTGTGGCTTCTCCTGGAGATCGTCGGGACCGTCTTGGAGGTCGCGTTCTGGCTGCTCGACGCGCTCCCGACGCTGATCGGGATCGCGCTCGTCGTCGTGATCGCCTTACACCTCACCGATCGGATCTGAGGCGCCCGCCGACGTGTTCAGCCTCAACGTCCCGCTGCCGCCCGGCGTCGACCGCCTCGCGGCCGATCTCCACCCGAAACTGTCGGGGTTCGACCGCGTCCGCGAGCGCCGCACCCTCGTCTGTAAGCGGTTCGGCGTCGCGGACGTACGGGACGGGGAGCGCGACGGGGACGAAGGAGGTGGGCGGGAAGGGAGTCGGGAGCCGCCGCCTCGGGAAGAAGCCCTCGACCGCCTGCGCGAGCGGCTTCGTCGGCCGCTCGCCGGCGTCGGCCCCTTCGAGGTCGCCGTGACCGGGATCGACGTCTTCGACGCGCCGCGGTCGGGGTCGCGGCCGGTCGTCTACCTGACCGTCGAGGGCGACGGGCTGGATCGGCTCCACCGACGGCTCTGCGCGGCGTTCGGGGCGGTGGAGGGAATCGAGGGCGACGACTACGTGCCGCACGTCACGCTGGCGCGGGGCGGGAACCCGGAGCCGGGCGTCGTCGCCGACCTCGTCGACGCCGCGTTCGACCCGGTCCGGTGGCGGGTCCACGCGCTCGACGTGTGGGACCCGGAGTTCCGGGAGGTCGCGTCGAGCGTTGAGCTGTAGCGTTACGCGGTCACGCGGGGTCGGTCGGCGTTACGCCGGCGTCGGCCGCCTCGTCGTCGTTCGGCTCCTCGACCGCGTGGTGCGGCCCCACCGGACCGTGCGTCGGGCAGACGCCGGCGATGGGGGTCGCGTTGAGACAGCAGGCGCGCCGTCCGCTCGCGACGAGGCCGCGCGAGAGCGGATCGCCGCAGCGGGCGCAGTAGACGTCGGCCTCGGAGGTCGCCTCGCCGTCGGGGGTCGCCTCGCCGTCGGGGGTCGCCTCGTCGGCGCCGGCCATCCCTCAGCGCTCGCGGATCCGCATCGGCACCGGGTGGTTCGGGTGCATCGTCAGCGACCCGCGTAAGGAGAGGTCCGGCCCCTCGTAATCGAGGTCGAACCGCGAGCAGACCGTCGCGAGGATGATCTTCGCCTCCAGGAGCGAGAACGCCTTCCCGATACAGTGGCGAGGCCCGCCGCCGAACGGGAAGAACGCGAACCGGGGGCGCTCGCTCCGGCGCTCCGGGGTCCAGCGGTCCGGGTCGAACGCCTCGGGGTCGTCGTACCAGCGCCCGGACCGGTGGATCGCCCACTGGGACACCATCAGCGCCGACCCCTCGGGGATGCGGTACCCCCCGAGCTTCACGTCGAGCTTCGGTTCGCGGAACAGCGTGTACACCGGCGGGTAGAGCCGCATCGACTCGTTGAGGGCGCGCTCGGTGTAGTCCATGTCGCGGACGGCGGCCGCGGTCAGGGGGCCGTCGGCCGTCGCCTCCCGGGCCTCGCTCGCGACGCGGTCGCGGGCCTCGGGGTGGTTCGAGAGGAGGTAGAACGCGTACGTCAACGCGAGCGCGGTGGTGTCGTGGCCGGCGAGCAGCATCGTCACCAGCTCGTCGCGGAGGTTCTCGTCGGTCTGCTCGCCGCGGTCGCGGGCGCGGAGCAGGACGGAGAGCAGGTCCATCGGGAGGTCGGCGTCGGGGTCGCCGGGCGGCCCGCGGACGCCGGTGCCGTCGGGCCCGGCGGGGTCGACGCTCGGGTCGCGCTCCGTACCGCGGCGGCGGGCGACGATGTCGTCGATCACCGATTCGAGCGTGTCGATGGCGGCGTCGAACTCGCGGTTCTCCCGAGTCGGCAGCCAGTCCGGGATCAGGAACCGGCGGGGGTCCGGCTCGAACCGGGCGCCGAGCGGTTCGAGGTTCTCCTGGACCGTCTTCACCTCCTCGTCGCTGATGTCGGCACCGAACATGGCCGTGACGATGATCTTCACGGTGAGCCGCGCAAGCTCCAGCTGGACGTCGACGACGTCGCCGTCCTCCCAGTCGGCGACGTGCGACTCGGCGTGGTCGGCCATCACGCCGGCGAGCGCGCCGATCCGGCGGTTGTGGAAGGCGGGGTTCGCGAGCCGGCGCTGGCGCTTCCACGTGTCGCCCTCGCTCAGCAGGAGGCCGTCACCGAGGAGCGTGTCCATCGCGTCGTCGAACTGCGGCTTGCGGTAGCGTTCGGCGTCCGCGACGAGCACGCGCTCGACGTCGGCGGGGTTCGTGAGCAGGTACGTCTCTCGCGGGCCGAGGTCAAGCCCCACCACGTCGCCGTAGCTGTCGGCGCAGGCGCGCAGGAATCCGAACGGGTCGTCAGCGAACTGGCGACCGTTCCCGAAGAGGGGGTCGCCGAGCGGTCCGGGCGGCGTAACGGACATACGATTTCTGGGGGTTGAGCGGGGTTAAACGTTCGGCGGAGGGGAAGGGTACGCGGGGGAAAAACGCGGAGAACGAGACCTCGGAAGAGCGGGCGGGCCGCGGCGTCGACGGGGCGTTGCCGGAAGAGCGGGCGGGCCGCGGCGTCGACGGGCCGTTACCGGGCGTCGAGGCGCTCGACGCGGGCGATCAGCTCGTCGACGGCCGCCTCCTGGTCGTCGGTGGCGTCGACGATGCGCTCGGTCGCGTCCTCGGTGCGGTCGGAGCGCTCGCGGACCGCCTCCAGCGAGGAGGTGAGCTCCTCGACGGTCGCGGCCTGGTCGTCGGTGGTCCGCGCGACCTCCGCGACGCCCGCGGCCGCCTCGTCGACGGCGTCGGCGATCTCTTCGAGGGAGTCGAGCACCGTCTCGATCTCGGTGCCCGCGTCCTCGATGCGCTCGTGGGAACGCTCGACGGCGGTCGTCGTCTCCGCCGACTGGGTCTGGAGCTTGTCGAGGCTCTCCGTGATCTCCTCGGTGTAACCGCGGGTCTCGTCGGCGAGCTTCTTCACCTCCTCGGCGACGACCGCGAAGCCGTCGCCGCCCTCGCCGGCGCGGGCGGCCTCGATGTTGGCGTTCAGGGCGAGCAGGTTCGTCTGCTCGGCCACGTCGGAGATGACCTCGATGACCTCCTCGATGTCGTCCATGCGCTCGGAGAGCGCGCCGACGCTCTCGACTAGTTCGTCGCCGATCTCGACGACGTCCTCGGTCGCCTCGCGGGCGTCCTCGCTGGCGTCGAGGCCCTCGTCGGCCGCCTCGCTCGCGGCGACGGCCGCGGAGTCGACCTGGTCGGCGGTGGCGGCGACCTCCTCCATCCCGGCGGAGAAGGACTGCATCTCCGAGACGCTCTCCTCCAAGAGCTCGTTCTGCTCGTCGACGTTCTCCGCGATGTCGGCGGCCGCGGCGCTCGCCTCCTCGACCGTCTCGTCGAGGTCGCGCGCCTTCTCGTGGACGCCCGAGGAGAGCTCGTCGAGGTTGTCGGCCATCCGGTTGACGACGTCGACGACGCGGATCAGGTCGCCGTCGAGGTGCTCGAAGGAGTCGCGGTGGCCCGCGCGGGCGTCGAGGTCCCCCTCGCCGATCGCCTCGGCGGTCTCGCGGACCTCCGCGACCAGCTCGCTCGTCGCGTCGCGCTCGTTCACCGTCTCCGTCCGGTCGATGACGACCTCGGTCACGCCGACGAGCTCGCCGTCGTCGTACAGCGCGGTCGCCGTGAACTCGATGTGGCGCTCCTCGCCGTGGCGGTCGACCATCGTGCTGGCGTCGCGGTAGCGGTCGCGCGCGGAGTCGCACGGCTCGACGCCGTACACCTCGTCGGCGTTCGTCGGCGCGTCGAGGACCTTGTCCGCGAGCGTGTCGGCCCGGCGGCCGTCGGGGTAGAAGAGCTCGGAGACGTGGCCGTGCCCGACCGCCTCGTCGCGGTCGACGCCGGTGAGCGTCGCGATCGACTCGTTCCACTCGGCGACGTTCCCGTCGCAGTCGAGGATGAACGTCGGGATGCTGGTGGCGTTGAACACCTGCTCGAAGCCGGCGCCGGCGAGCGTCGCCGCGCGGTTCACGCCGGCCTCGTCGGCGACGCCGTGCCCCTCCTCGCCCGGGCCGACGGCCTCGTCCGCCGCGGCCGTCCCGGCGTCCGTTCCCTCGCCGTCCTCAACGACGACGCCCCCGTCGGGGACCGACCGGGAATCGCTCCCCCACCCGAGTGCGTTCCGCAGGCGCTCGCGAAGTCTACTCATGTCTACGTCACCGTCTCCCAAGCGCCATCATAAAGCGTCCGTCCCGATATTCGATTCTGATAACCTCGACGAGCGGCCTCGGGGCGGCGGGGACCGCGCCCCGCAGCGTTCAATGGCGTCGGGCGGCTACGTCGGTCCGAGACCGATGGACGCCGACGCGGTGCGCGAGCGGGCCCGAGACCTCCCGACGGAGCCGGGGGTTTACCAGTTCCGGGCGGGCGAGGCGACGCTGTACGTCGGGAAGGCGCTCGACCTCCGCGACCGGGTGCGGTCGTACGCGGACCCGCGCTCGGGGCGGATCAGGGGGATGGTCGAGCGCGCCGACCGGATCGAGTTCGCGGTCACCGACACGGAGACGCAGGCGCTCCTCTTGGAGGCGAACCTCATCAAGCGGCTCCGGCCGCGCTACAACGTCCGGCTGAAGGACGACAAGTCGTACCCCCTGGTCGCCTTCTCGGACCACGAGGTGCCCCGGATCGAAGTGACCCGCGACCCCGAGGCGGGCGCGGTCGCGTACGGTCCCTTCACCGACGTGGGACGCGTCGAGACCGTCGTGAAGGCGATCCGCGACGAGTACCGGCTGCGCGGCTGCTCGGACCACAAGTACGAGGGCCGCGACCGGCCCTGCCTCGACTACGAAATGGGCATCTGCTCGGCGCCGTGTACGGGCGAAATCCCGCCGGAGGAGTACGCCGAGGACGTGGCCGCGGCGCGGCGCTTCTTCGAGGGCGAGACCGGCGTCCTCGCCGACCCCCTCCGCCGCCGGATGGAGGCGGCCGCCGAGGCGAACGAGTTCGAGCGCGCCGCGAACCTCCGCGACCGGCTGGAGGCCGTCGAGGCGTTCCACGGCGAGGGCGGCGAGGCCGTCAGCGACCGGAGCGACGACCGCACGGTCGACGTGCTGGCGGCCGCCGTCGAGGGCGACGCCGCCCGCGTGGCCCGGCTCCACAGCGAACGGGGCCAGCTCGTCGACCGGAGCCGGCACCGGCTGGACGCCGCGGCGGTCGAGGGCGCGGACGGCGGCCCCTCGTCCGCCGACGCCAACACCCCGGCCGCCGTCCTCGCGGCGTTCCTCGCGCAGTACTACGCCGAGCGGGAGTTCCCGGACGCGGTCCTGCTCGCCGAGCGGCCCGCCGACCCGGACGTGGTCGACTGGCTGGAGGGCGAGGGGGTCGCGGTCCGCGTGCCGGGCGCCGGCCGCGAGGCGAAGCTGGTCGAGCTCGCGCTGAAGAACGCCCGGAAGCGCGGCGGCCGCGACGACCCCGTGGGCGCGCTCGGCGAGCGGCTCGGGATCGCCCGCCCCGAGCGGATCGAGGGGTTCGACGTGAGCCACGCGCAGGGGACCGCGGTGGTCGGCTCCGACGTGTGCTTCGTCGACGGGAGCGCGGAGACGGCCGACTACCGCCGGAAGAAGCTGACCGAGCGCAACGACGACTACGCGAACATGCGCGAGCTGGTCCGGTGGCGCGCCGAGCGCGCGCTCGACGGCTCGGACGACCGCCCCGACCCGGACCTCCTCCTCATCGACGGCGGCGACGGACAGCTGGGGGCCGCCCGCGACGCGCTCGCGGAGACGGGGTGGGACGTGCCCGTCGTCGCCCTCGCGAAGGCGGAGGAGCTGGTCGTCACCCCGACCGGGACCCGGCGGTGGGACGACGGCGCGCCCGAGCTCCACCTCCTCCAGCGCGTGCGCGACGAGGCGCACCGCTTCGCGGTCGCGTACCACCAGACCGTCCGCGACGAGGTGGCGACTGTCCTCGACGACGTGCCCGGCGTCGGCCCCGAGACGCGCCGCCGACTCCTGCGCCGCTTCGGCTCGGTGGAGAACGTCCGCGAGGCCTCCCGCGAGGACCTCATCGACGTGGACGGCGTCGGCGACGCGACCGCGGACACGCTCCGCGAGCGGCTGTAAACGCGGGTCTCTCTTTCGCGGCGGACTCCGATTACTCCGACTCGACGGCGCGCTCGACGACCGCCGCCTCCGCCTTGCGGAGCAGTTCCCCGGCCGTGCTCGTCGCGCAGTCGAGCGCGGCCGCGACGTCCGCGACGGTCCCCCCGCGGGGCACCTCGTAGTACCCCGCCGAGACCGCCGCCTCCAGCGCCGCGCGCTGTCGGTCGGTCAGCCGGGAGGGGGTCCGCCGGCGCTCGAACTCCCGGACCCGCTCGATGGTGAGGTCGGCGAGGTCGGCGAGGTCGTCGTGGAACGCGCTGAGCGCTTCGGTCGCGCCCGCCGCCTCGAACCGCACGTCGCCGTCCTCGCGGAAGACGACCGGCGGGAGGAAGATCACCCGCGACGACGCGACGGTGTCGAGGAGGGCCGCCGGGAACTCGTAGTCGTCCTGTCGGAGGAAGGCGTAGGTCCCGCCCGCGCCGCGCACGAGGCTGCGCGCGACCAGCGAGTCGAGCGCCTCGACGGCGGCGGTCGTCGCGTCGCGGTCGCCGTCGAACCAGAGCAGCGTCGTCGCGTCCGCCGTCGGACTCCACATCAGCAACTCGGCGCGAGCGATCGGCGACTCACCGACGATCGATCGGTGGAGGGGGTGGCGGAGCCGCTCCGGGTAGGCGGCCGAGAACCGGATCCGTTTCATGCGGCGCTCGCTCCCCGTTCGGCGCTCCTACACATCAATCCGCATGGTTCGGCGCGGCTTCGGGACGGGTTCGAGAGGCGGGGCAGACTGAAGCGGTCAGCGGGAACGCGGAGCGGGCGGAAGCGGTCAGCGGGAACGCGGAGCGGGCGGAAGCGGTCAGCGGGAACGCGGAGGGGGCGAGATCGGTCAGCGGGAACGCGGGATGGGTGGGAGGGGTCAGCGGGAACCTGGAGGGCCGAAGCGGTCAACGGGGACGCGCCAGCGCCTCGGGGGCGGCCCGGAGGAGCGTCCCGAGGTGGTCCGCGCCGTCGAGGGTGCGGAGGTCGGCCGTCGGGAGCGCCTCGACCAGTCGCCGGGCCCCGGCTATCGGGACGTTGGCGTCGGCCGTCCCGTGCCACAGGCGCACCGGGACGCCGACCGCGCCGAGGTCGATCCCCCAGTCGCCCCCAGCGACCCGGAACTCGGTGACCGCGCCGCTCCGGTGGCGCTCGAACGCCGCGAGGAAGTCCGCTTTCACCGTCGCCGCGGCGTCGGCGGGGACGGCGTCGGCGTCCGCGGCGTACTGCCCGACCACGAACGACGGGTCGGCCCGGCCCGCGACCCACGCCTGTCCGCGGAACAGCGCCCCGAGGACCGAGGGCGTCGCGGACGCGAGACCGGTCAGCAACCGCTGTACCGCCGGCGCGTCCTCGGTGAAGGAGGGCGGCGTCGCCCCGGCGACGAGGTCGACGCAGGTGACCCGGTCACCCAGCGTCGCCGCCGTCGAGAGGGCGTAGGGAGCCCCGCCGGAGAACGCGACGAGGGGCGCGCGCTCGGCGCCCGCGTCGTCCAGGACGGGCCGCACGGACGCCGCGGCGTCGGCGATTGTCCGGCCCGGCTTCGGCGACGACCGACCGTATCCGGGCCTGTCGGGCGCGATGACGCGGACGTCGTTCGCCCGCGCGGACGGTTCGAGGAGCGCCCCCAGTCGGCGTGACCCGGGCGTCCCGTGGAGGAAGACGAGCGGGTCGCCGGTCGGAGGCCCGTACGTCGCGTACGCGATCCGACGGCCGTCGTCGGTCCGGACGACGCTCGGTGCTCGACGCTCCGAGACCCGAGGCTCCGGGGTCGGTTCCGGCCGCGCGGAGTCGGTGGTAGCCATCGATGTCGACTACGACCGCGCCAGTGGTGGGACTGGTGCCGGACTGATACGGGAGTATTTACGTGTCGCTCGGAGGCCCGGCCCCAAGCCGTATCCGTCCCTCGGCCGATCCCTCGACCGAGATGCGCGCGTTCTTCGCCGTCGACCTCCCGGACCCTCTCGCGCCCGCCGTCGCGGACGCGCAGGCCCGGTTCGCCGACGCGCCCGGCGTCAACCCGGTCGACCCCGAACAGGCGCACGTGACGCTGAAGTTCCTCGGCGAAATCGGCGGCCGCGGCGACGGGGGGGACCCCCCGCTCGACGACGTGATCGCGGCCGGCGAGCGCGCCGTCGACCGCGCGGGCGTCGCCCCGTTCGAGGCCGAGGTCGCGGGGCTCGGCGTCTTTCCGAATCGCGAGTACGTCTCCGTCGCCTGGGCCGGGGTCGAGCGCGGCGGCGACGCCCTCGCCGCGCTCCACGAGGCGCTCGAAGCGGAGGCGACCGCGCTCGGGGTCGACCCGGCCGATCACGACTTCACGCCGCACGTCACGCTGGCGAGGGTGGAGAACGCGGCCGGCGCCGACGCGGTCCGGGACGCGCTCGACGCCGAGGCCCCGGAAGTCGGGACCTTCGCCGTCGACGAGGTCCGGCTGGTCGAATCGACGCTTACGCCGTCCGGCCCCGAGTACGAGGTCGTCGAGCGGTTCCCGCTCGCCTGAGGCCGCGCCCTCACGCGGCGTCGACGGCGAACCCGTTCTCGTCGGCGTGCTCCACCCGGACGCGCGTCACGCGCGTCGCGGTCGCCCCGGTGACGGCGAGCGTGACGGCGCCGACGGCGACGCGGTCGCCCTCCCGGGGCAGCCGCCCGAGCTGTCGGGTGACGAGCCCCGCGACGGTCTCGGCGCCCGCGTCCGCGGGGAGCGCGAGCCCGAGCGCCTCGTTGAGGTGCGAGACGGTCGTCCAGCCGCGGACGACGGCGGCGTCGGGGGCGACGACGGCGACGGCGTCGGTCTCCCATCGCCCGACCAGCTCGCCGACGACCTCCTCGAAGAGGTCCTCCAGCGTCGCGATCCCGACGACCGCGCCGTGCTCGTCGACGACGATCACCATCCGCGCCTCGCTGGCGCGCATCTCCGCGAACAGCTCGTCGAGGGGCTTCGTCTTGGGGACGAACGCCGGCTCGGTGAGCGCGCTCGCGAGGTCGGCGCCGCTCTCCTCGGCGCGGATCGCGTCGCGCACGTCGACGATGCCGACCACGTCGTCGCGGTTCTCGCCGTAGACGGGCATCCGGGTCACGCCCTCGCTCGCGGCCGTCGAGAGCGCGTCCGACGGGGTCGCCGTCCGCGGGAGCGAGACCACGTCGGTGCGGGGGACCATCACCGCGGCGACGGTCGTGGTCTCCAGATCGAGGACGCCGCGGATCATCGCGCCCTCGTCGGGGTCGAGCGCGCCCGCGGCCTCGCCCGAGCGAACCAGCGTCGCGATCTCCTCGCGGGTGAGGTACGACTCGATGTCCGACTCGCCGCCCGTGACCCGGTTGACGACGCCCGACAGCGCCTCGAACACGTACAGCACCGGGCGGAGCACGCGCTGGATCGCGACGACGATCCGCGAGACGCGGAGCGCGTGCCTCTCGGCGTTCGCGACCGCGTACGACTTCGGCGCGATCTCGCCGAAGACGATGACGAACACCGAGGTGACGAGTGTCGACCCCGTGGCGGCCTCGCCGCCGGAGAAGCCGAACCGGACGAACACCGCGGTCGCCACCGACGCGGCCGCGATGTTGGCGACGTTGTTGCTCACCAGCGCCGTGACGAGGAACCGGTGCGAGTCGTCGCGCAGCGCCGACAGCGCCCGGGCGCCCGGGGCGTCCGTCGCGACGAGCGAGTCGATCCGGTGGGTGGGCACGGAGAACACCGCGAGCTCGGAACTGGAGAAGAAGGCGCTCACGGCGGTCAACGCGAGGATGGCGCCGACGCCGACGAACGCGATCGTGAGGTCCATACCGTCCCATGCGGACGGGTATAAAAGGGAATACCGACGCGGGAGGTACCCACGAACGCGCATTCTCCACCCGAAACGCAGGGGTCGATGCCCACGTGCGCGGATCCGATCGGGCGGCAAAACGGCGCGATGAGGAAAGCGTTAACCCCGCGCCGCGGGTGCGTTTCGGCATGAAGGTACTCGTGACCGACCCCATCGCGGACGCGGGGTTGGACCGACTCAGAGACGCCGGCCACGAGGTCGTCACCGACTACGAGGCCGAGGGGGAGGCGCTGCTCGACGCCGTCGCCGACGCCAACGCGCTGATCGTGCGGTCCGGAACCGACGTGAGCGAGGCCGTCTTCGAGGCCGCGAGCGACCTCGTCATCGTCGGCCGCGCCGGCATCGGCGTCGACAACATCGACATCGAGGCCGCCACCGACCACGGCGTCATCGTCGCGAACGCGCCCGAGGGGAACGTCCGCGCCGCCGCCGAGCACACCGTCGCGATGACGTTCGCCGTCGCGCGCTCGATCCCGCAGGCGCACGGCCGCCTCGTCGGCGGCGAGTGGGCGAAAGGCGAGTTCCTCGGCACCGAGGTGAACAACAAGACGCTCACCATCGTCGGCCTCGGCCGCGTCGGCCAGGAGGTCGCCAAGCGCCTCGACTCGCTCGGGATGGACCTGGTCGTCTACGACCCGTACATCTCCGAGGAGCGCGCCGACCGCATGGGCGCCGAACTCGTCGAGGACCTCCACGACGCGCTCGCCGCGGGCGACTTCGCGACGATCCACACCCCGCTCCTCCCCGAGACCGAGGGGATGATCGGGGAGGCCGAGCTGGCCCAGCTGGAGGGCGGCTACCTGATCAACTGCGCGCGCGGCGGCATCGTCGACGAGGGCGCGCTCGCCGCGGCGGTCGACGACGGCGTCCTCGCGGGCGCCGCGCTCGACTCCTTCGCGGAGGAGCCGCTCCCCGAGGACTCGCCGCTGCTCGACGTCGAGGAGATCGTCTTGACGCCCCACCTCGGCGCCTCGACGGAGGCCGCCCAGGAGAACGTCGCGGTCGACACCGCGGAGGCGGTGTTGGCGGCGTTCGACGACGAGCCCGTCCTGACCGCGCTCAACGCGCCCTCGGTCGACGAGAGCGCCTTCCCGCGGATCGAGCCGTACATCGACGTCGCCGAGACCGCCGGGAAGGTCGCCGCCCAGCTGCTCGACGGCCGGATCACCGAGGTCGAGGCGACCTACGAGGGCGACATCGCCGCGGAGGACGTGGACCTCGTCACCGCGAGCGCGCTGAAGGGCGTCTTCGAGCCGCTGGAGTGGCAGGTGAACGCCGTGAACGCACCGCGGCTCGCCGAGGAGCGCGGTATCGAGGTGACGGAGTCGAAGACCCGACAGACCGACGACTTCCAGAGCCTCGTCCGCGTCACCGTGCGCAACGGCGACGACGAGATCGCGGTCGAGGGGACGCTGTTCGCGGGCGAGGACGCCCGCATCGTCCGGATCGACGGGTTCCGCGTCGACGCCGTGCCGTACGGCCACATGCTCGTCGCGCGCAACACCGACGAGCCCGGCGTCATCGGGCTCATCGGCACCGTCCTCGGCGACCACGGCGTGAACATCGCCGGGATGTTCAACGGCCGGGAAACCCAGGGCGGGCAGGCGCTCACCGTCTACAACCTCGACTCGGCGGTCCCCGACGCCGCGATCGAGGAGCTGCTCGCGGACGGCCGCGTCGTGGAGATCACCGAGATCACGCTGGACGGCGCCAGCGGGCGCGCCGACGAGTAGAACCGGACTGACCGACGCGCCGGCGAGCGGAAACCGGCGCGGCCGAGCCGCTCACTCCTCCGCCGCGAGCGCCCCCGTCGGCGCGACGAGGTCGTCCGGCGCCGTCATCGAGCGGTCTACCGACGCGTCTGTTGTACCGTAGGCCGGTATTTACTACGAGCCGTGCCGCCCGTGCGTCCGAGCGGCGGGGTACCGAGAGGTCGGCGACCGCGAGGATCGTCGCGGGGGACTCAGTCCCGCAGGTGCTCGACGACGGCGTCGACGTCGTTCGGGACCGGTTCGGGCTCGCCGCCGGCCTCGTAGGCGGCGTCGGGGTCCTTCAGGAGGTGCCCGGTGGTGAGGCAGACGACCCGCTCGTCGTCGCCGACGACGCCCGAGCGACGGAGCTTCTTCAGGCCCGCGAGGCTCGCCGCGGAGGCCGGTTCGACGCCGACCCCCTCGGCGGCGAGGTGACGCTGGGCGGCGGTGATCTCCGGGTCGCTGACGGCGACCGCGGTGCCGCCGGTGTTGCGGATCCCCGGGATCGCCTTCGGCGCGTTGACCGGGTTGCCGATGCGGATCGCGGTCGCGCGCGTCTCGACCTCCTCCCAGCGCCGGATCTCGTCGTTCCCCTCCTCGATCGCCTCGACCATCGGGGCGGCCCCCTCTGCCTGGACGCCGGTGAGCTTGGGGACCTCGTCGACGTCGAGCGCGCCCGCCTGGACGAGCTCGCGGAACCCCTTGTACAGCGCCGAGGTGTTGCCCGCGTTGCCGACTGGGAGGACGATCCGGTCCGGGAACGCACCGTAGTCGGCGTAGAACTCCTCTAATATCTCGAAGCCGATCGTCTTCTGTCCCTCCAGACGGAACGGGTTCAGCGAGTTGAGCAGGTACGCCTCGCCGCGGGCGGCCAGCGCCTGGACGATGTCGAGGCAGGCGTCGAAGTTGCCGTCCACCTCCAGGATGCGCGCGCCGTGGAGGCTCGCCTGCGCCACCTTCCCGGCCGCGACCTTCCCCGCGGGGAGGAGGACGAGCGTCTGCATGTCGCCGCGGCCGCCGTAGGCCGCGAGCGCGGCCGAGGTGTTGCCGGTGGACGCGCACGCGAGCGCGCCGACGCCCAGCTCCTTCGCGACGCGGACGCCGACCGTCATCCCGCGGTCCTTGAACGAGCCCGTGGGGTTCATCCCCTCGTGTTTGATCCGGAGCGCGTCGACGCCCACGGCCTCCTCGATGCGCGGGACGCGGTGGAGGGGGGTGTCGCCCTCGGGGAGGGTGACGCCGAGGTCGAAGGGGAGCGCCTCGCGGTAGCGCCAGACGCCGCGCTCGGGGCCGTCGGTCGGCGCGCCCGACCCGAACTGGTCGAACGACGGCGGGTCGTCGTACCGCACTTCGAGCAGGCCGTCGCACTCGTCGCAGGTGTACCGGACGTCCTCGAAGGGGGCGAACGTCTCGTCGCAGTCGATACACGCGAGCCACGTCCCGTCGGCGGCGCAGTCGGGCGCCGCCGGGGCCGGGGCGTCGATGGCGAGATCCATTACCACGGGGTCCGTCCCGCCGACGCTTAAGCCGGCCGGTCGGAACGGACGTTGCCGGCCGGAGCGAAGGTGTTCGGCCGTCCCGCTCGGAGCGACCGCCGCGGGGCTCAGTCGACGATGATCTCGGAGGTGTCGTCGCTCTCCTCGCCGCCGGAGCCGAGGCGGTCCTGGTAGCGCTGGATCCAGTCGGCGAAGCAGTCGGGGCAGAGCCGCTGGGTGTCGATGTTCGCCCGGTCGACGCTCAGCCGGACGGTGCGCGCGAGCGCGTCCGTGGTGGGGTCGCCGCAGGCGTCGCAGGGCTCGGTCGTCGGCGCGTCGCTCATGTCGTACCGGTCGCGGCGGCGGCTCTTAAAAGTACGTCGACGGGAGCGGGGCCTCGCGGGGGCGACGCGCCTGCCGCGAACCTCACACCGTACGGAACGCCCGGTCGCCCGCGTCGCCGAGGCCGGGGACGATGAACCCGTCGTCGTCGAGGTGATCGTCGATGGCGACCGTCAGGAGGTCCGCCTCGGGGACGGCCTCGCTCACGCGGACGAGGCCGGCGGGCGCGGAGACCGCCGACAGCACGAACAGGTCCTCGAAGTCCTCGGCCTCGTCGAGGACGTGGTCGAGGACGGCGACCATCGTCGAGCCCGTCGCGAGCATCGGGTCCGCGACGATGACGGTGTCGTCCGGTCGGATCTCGGGGAGCTTCACGTAGTCGACGGTGATCGGGAACTCGCCGTCCTCGGTCATCCCGGCCTCCTCGTCGCGGCCGGCGGAGATGACGCCCTGCTTCGCGCGGGGGAACGCCTTCAGGAGCCCCTCGACGAACGGGGTCGCGGCGCGGAGGACGTTGATGATCACCACGTCGTCGAGGCCCTTCACGCGCTCGCCGGTGGTCTCCTCCAGCGGGGTCTCGACCGGGACGTACTCGGTCTCCATCGCGCCGTCGATGATCTCGTAGCCGCAGATGCGGCCGAGCTTCACGAGGCCCTTCCGGAACGCGACCTGCTCCGTCTCGGCGTCGCGCAGCCGCGAGAGGGTGTCCGTCGCCAGCGCGTGCGTGATGAGGTACGCGTCGTCGCGGTCTTCGATCGTCATTGGTCGGAACCGCGGCCGGAACGGTCTTAAAACGTGGCGTGTTGGCCGCTCGACCGACGGCGGTCGACGCCGAGAGTCGCCGGCCGCACCGGCCGACCGCTACCGGAGCACGGCGACGTACGTCGCGGCGAAGAGGATCAGCGCCAGCGTCGCGACGTTGCGCGCCGACAGCGTCGCCGCGCCGAGGAGGTCGAGCCCCCAGACGACCATCCACGCGAACCACGTCGAGAGCACGGCGTTCATCGCGAGCAGCACCTTCGGGTCCCCCGAGGAGCGCTCGACCCCCTCGCGGATCCCGGGGCCCCGTTCGTCGTCTCCCCCGTCGACGCTCTCCTCGGCGCTCATACGCCGACTGGCGGGTGTGCGCCACTTAGCTCTTGTCCGTCCGGGACGTACGGCGGCCATGGTCGCAGCGCCCCGCCCACGCAACCGCCGCGGCGAGCCGATAGACCCGGTCCCGTTCCTCGTGACGACCGGGCTCGCGTTCACGCTCGTCTTCTCGTTCGGGCCGCTGTACGGGCTCGCCTACGGGCTGTCGCTCCCCCTCGCGCTCGCCGCCTCGGCGGTCGGGTTCGCCGCGGTCGCGCTGGTCGCGCACCGGCGGCTGGTCCGGTCGGCGCCGCCGGTCGACGCCGGCCCGCTCCCCTCCGGACAGCGGTTCGAGCGGCTGCTGTACGCCGGGGTCGGGCTGGGCGTCGCGTTCCTCGCGCTCACGCTGCCGCTTTTGTGACGGGGCGGCGGGGCCGAGCGGGGCGATTCGGGACCGCGAGTCGGCTGTGCGACTCGATCGCACGACACCGGGAGACTAAGACGATCGATGCTGACAGTTAGGGCATGGGGATCTTCGACACGGTGACCGACGCGCTCGCGGGCTCGACGCAGCGGGCGCCCGGCACCGCGGGCGACGACGGCTCCGAGGGGGCGTACTGGTGCGACGGCTGCGGCGTCCGCGTCCGCGACGTCGACGTGGACGACGAGGGGCTCGACCGCGACGCCGAGGGGACGCCGACCTGTCCCGACTGCGGCGACGCGATGCGCTTCGAGCGCGCGACCGGGAGCGGCTGCGCCTGCTGAGCGGCCGAACGGCCACGGTTTCGAACGGTTCTACGGCTCCCGGAGCGCGACCTCGTCACCCTGCTCGGCGGGGAAGGGCGCGGGGTCGACCGCGGCCGGGTCGTCGCCGACGCCCGGGTCGCCGAGCTCCGCGAGTTCGGCGTCGGTCAGCAGCGCGTCGTCGAACCGCGAGACGAGCCCGTCCGCGTCGAACTCGGTGCCGATGACGACGTACTCCGTCCGGCGGTCGCCGCGCTCGTCGTCCCAGTCGAGGTCGGGGCGGTTCGCGCGGAGCATGTCCCGCTCGACCGCCGGGACGCTCGCGATCCAGGGGCCGAGCGCGGTGACGCGGACCGAGCGCCCCGCCTGCCCGACCTGCTGGCGCTGGCCGGTGCCTGCGACCCACAGCGTCCCCTTCGAGCGGACCACGCCCGCCGGGAGGTCGCGGAGGACGGCGGCGATCCGGTCGGGGTGGAACGGGCGCCGGCGGCGGTAGGTGACGGAGGTGACGCCGTACACCTCGTCGGGGTGGCGGTGGTCGTGGCCGCCGTCGTCGCCGTGACCGTGCTCGCCGCCGTTCGAATCGGCTTCGGCCAGCGCGCGCTTCCAGCCGGGGAGGTCGCCGAGCGCGCGCTCGTCGAACAGGCCGACGTCGAGGATCCGGTCCGGGTCGACCGCGGAGAACTCCGTGACGACCGTCTCCGCGTCGGGCTGGAGCGCCCCGACGAGGTCAACCGCCTCGTCGATCTCCGCCCCGGTACAGAGGTCCGCCTTGTTACACACCACGAGGTTCGACACCTCGACCTGCTCGACGAGGAGGTCGGAGAGGGGCCGGTCGGCGTCTCCGCCGCCCGCGTCCGGGTCGACGCGGCGCTCGGGCGCCTCGTCGCCGGCGAACGCGTCGAGGAACTGGCGGGTGTCGATCACCGTCACGAGCGCGTCGACGCGGTACCGGGCCGCCGCGCGGGACTCGGTCGTGAACAGCCGCGCGACGGGCGCGGGTTCCGAGATGCCCGACGACTCGACGACGAGGGCGTCGAAGGAGCGCTCGTTGGCGAGCCGCACCACGGCGCTCTCGAGGTCGTCCTGGAGCTCGCAGCAGATACAGCCGTTCGACAGCTCCGTGACGCCCTCGACGCCGACCTCGGACTCCTCGGCGATCAGGTCCGCGTCGACGTTCACGTCGCCCATGTCGTTGACGAGGACCGCGACGTCGCGCTCGCCGACGTTCCGGAGCAGGTGGTTCAGCAGCGTCGTCTTGCCCGCGCCGAGCCCCCCCGAGAGCACGGTCACCGGGATGCGGTCGTCCATACGGCCGGATCGGCCACGACGCTCTTCAAGCCCCCGGCGGCGTCCGCCGGATCGGGGGCGGACCGAGCGCGTTCCGAGCCGATACGTTGATAGGCGGTGGTCGTCGAACTCGGGATATGGTTCTGTCCGCCGCTACCGTCTCGCTGGTCAGCATCACGGTGACGGTGCTGATGGTCGCCGCGATGCTGTACCTCGTCTGGGGAGCACTCGACAGCGACATCCACAGCCCGAGCCCCGGCGACGACGACCGACCGGAACTGGACGACGCCGAGGACGGCGAGTCCGACGAGTCGGCGAGCGAACTCCCGGACGGCAACGCCGCTTGAGGACCGACGTAGCGGGCGACCCCCGCCCCGGATCCGAGCCTCGCCGCCCCGACCGCGACAGCTTTTAGCACGCGAGGGGAGTCATGACAGACGATGACAGTAGCCGATCGGATCGAACGGTTCCGCGCGGTCCTCGAGGAGTGGGCCCGAGGCCTGTATCACGGGATGATCACGCACCCGGCCTACGAGAAGATCGAGAAGGAGGCCGAGGACACCGAAGACGAGTTCATGCTGGCGTGTTTCCCCGACGCTTTCGGGATCCCGTCACCCGTGTCGTACTACACCGCCGAGCTGCTCCCGTACCTCGAAGACGAGTTCGAGGCGTGGGAGCGGCGGCTGTGGGACCGCGACAGCCTCATCGAGCGCAAGGGCCAGCAGTACCACTTCTGATGACGGCCCGGCGCTCACTCCCCGACTGATGGAGCAGTTCGTCTTCTTCGGCGGCAAGGGCGGGGTCGGGAAGACGACCGTCTCGTGCGCGTACGCCCACCGCTGCGCCCGCGAGGGCCTCCGGACGCTCGTCGTCTCCACCGACCCGGCCCACTCGGTGTCGGACGTGTTCGACCAGCGGTTCGGCGACGAGCCGGAGTCGGTCACCGGGGTCGAGGGGCTCGACGCGATGGAGATCGACCCCGAAGACGAGATGCAACGGCACTTAGACGAGATCCGCGAGTCGCTTTCGGAGCAGGTGTCGGCGGCGATGGTCTCGGAGATCAATCGCCAGCTGGAGATGTCTCACGGGACGCCCGGCGCGTACGAGTCGGCGCTGTTCGACGCGTTCGTCGACGTGATGCGCACGGAGAGCGAGCCGTACGACCGGGTCGTCTTCGACACCGCGCCCACGGGCTCGACGCTGCGGCTGCTCGGGCTCCCCGACTTCCTCGGGGACTGGATCGACCGGCTGCTGTACAAGCGCAAGCAGTCGATCGACCTGTTCGAGAAGGCCGCGGTCGGCGACATGGAGCCGCGACGCCTGCTGGAGGGCGACCCCGTGATCGAGCGGCTCCAGCAGCGCAAGGAGTTCTTCGAGTACGCCGGCGAGACGATGCGAAACGAGGCCGCCTTCTTCCTCGTGTTCAACCCCGACCAGCTGTCGGTCAACGAGACGGCGCGGGCGATCGAGGGGTTCACCGACCGCGACCTGCGCGTCCGCGGCCTGGTGGCGAACAAGCTCACGCCGTCGCCGGACGACGACGAGACCGGGCGCGGCGCGCGCTACCTCCGCGAGAAGGTCGAGACCGAACGGGACCGCCTCGCGCAGGTGCGCGAGGGGTTCGACCCGCCGCTCGTCGCCGAGATCGAGTCGCGCACGACGGAGGTCCGCGGCGACGTGCTCGCCGACGTGGCCGCGTCGCTGGACGTCGAGCCGTGACGCGCGGCGCGCCGGCCGAGTTCCGCCGGACCGCACCGCCGCCCCGGATCGCGCGCGAGGTCGATCGGGGCGACGACGGATCGGATTTTATCTATTAACTGGAGAAATAAATCGAATCCCCGCGGCGACGAAAGTGCGACTGGCAGATATTGTCGTTAACCATCATGAACGAAAGTAACGTTTAAGTTCGGCATAGTGAACCGGTACCACGAGGCAGGGAACTCATGACAAGTGTAATTTGGATCGTCGTCGCCGTGCTCAGTACGTTCACCGTGGGATACATGGGCTACTCGCGGTACCTCTCTCGGTTCGTCGAACTCGACGACGACCGGGAGACGCCGGCACACAAGTACGAGGACGGCCAGGAGTACGTACCGGCGAAGAAGCCGGTGCTACTGGGGCATCACTTCTCAAGCATCGCGGGCGGCGCGCCGATCGTCGGCCCGATCACCGCCGGGGCCATCTGGGGGTGGGTCCCGGCGCTTCTGTGGGTCGCCATCGGCAACCCGCTGATGGGCGCGGTCCACGACTTCATCTCGCTGTCGGGGTCGATGCGACACGAGGGGAAGTCGATCGGGTACATCATCGGGGAGTACGTCGGGGAGCGCGGCAAGAACATGCTGCTGTGGTTCGCGTTCCTCACCATCATCCTCGTGGTGGCGGTGTTCGCCTTGGTCGTCGGAATCGTGTTGAACGCGTTCCCGTCGGCCGCGACCGCGAGCCTCGTGTACATCGGGCTCGCGTTCGCGTTCGGGGTCTACCTCTACCAGCTCGACGGCCCGTTCCTGCCGGGGACGGTCGTGTTCGTCGCCGGCGTGTTCGCGGGCGTCTGGCTCGGTATCCAGTACCCGCTCGCGCTGTTCCCGGCGGTCGAGACCGGCGCCTACCCCGCGGGGACCATCGTGCTCTTCGAGTTCCTCGGGAACGGCGCCTGGCTGCCGGGCGCCGTGATGAGCGCCGACGCCATCCTCCAGCCGAACGTCGCCGCGTGGGTGCCGGTCATCCTCATCTACGCGTCGCTCGCGAGCGCGCTCCCCGTGTGGGTGCTGCTCCAGCCGCGCGACTACCTGTCGTCGTTCCTGCTGTACTCGGGCGTCGGCGGGGCGCTCCTGGCGATCATCGTCGGCACGCTGCTCGGCACCTCCGCGCAGCCGCTGACGATCGACCCCTCGATCGGGGCGTACATGGGCTTCTTCGGCAGCGAACTCGCGATCGACACCAGAGGGATCACGCCGCTGTTCCCCCTGCTGTTCGTGACCATCGCCTGCGGGACGATCAGCGGCTTCCACTCGCTGGTGTCGTCGGGGACGACGGCCAAGCAGCTGAACAAGGAGAGCGACGCGCGCCTCATCGGCTACGGCGGCATGCTCGGTGAGGGGCTGCTCGCGTCCGTCGCGATCTCGACGCTCGCGGTGGCGGGCGCGACCTCGGCGGCCGCCGGCGGCGGCATCGGCGGCGCGCTGCCGAACTTCGCGACCGGCGGCGGGATCATCCTCACCAGCCTCGGGATCCCGCAGAGCTTCGGCGCGCCGTTCATGGCGCTCGTGCTGGTGAGCTTCCTCCTCACCTCGACCGACACCGCGGCGCGGCTCGGTCGGTACATGATGGAGGAGATCGTCGGAACCCGGGGGAGCGGGACGACCACGGGGTTCTCGACCGACCTCGGCAGCTTCGCGAAGGGGCGGTACACCAACCCCGTCGTCCAGTCGCTCGTCGCGTACCTGCTCGTCATCTCCGGCGAGTGGGTGACGCTGTGGGCCCTGTTCGGCGGCGCGAACCAGCTGCTCGCCGCGCTGGCGCTGCTCGCGGCGACCGTCTGGCTCGCCAACTGGGACGAGTCCAAGCAGCTCGCCTCCACCGGCGTCCCGATGACGATCATGGTGACGATCACCGTCCTCGGGCTGTCGTGGGTGGCGCTGTGGGACAACCTCTATCAGAAGCTCATCCTCGGGAACGTCACCGCGCTCAGCGGACAGATATCGGCGGTGGTCCAGATGGGCTTGGCGTTCGTGCTCATCTATCTCGCGCTGTCGCTCGTGCGCATCGGCTACGGCAACATCACGAGCGTGCGGGGCGGGAGCGGGGCGGCCGCCGAACCGAGCGACGACTGACCGGCGCTCCGGTCGCGTTCGTCGCGGAACGGATTTTTTCGCCGACTCGACGGCCCGGACGGGGAGCGACGGCGCCGCCCGGTCGGCGGCTCAGCTCCAGAAGCGCTTCGCGAACCGCGAGAGGAACCCCTCGTCCTGCGAGTCGACCCGCTCCCACAGGCGGAACGCGGCCGCGGTGTCGGCGTTCTCGCTGGCGACGAGCGACTCTCGGTCGGGCGCGACGACGACGAGGTTCACCTCGTAGTGGCCGTAGTACCCGAACGTCAGGAGGGTGCGGTCGCGGAACCCGTCGACGAACTCGGCGACGTCGTCGGGGATCCGGTCGGCGACGAGGACGACGGTGACGTCGGTGCCGTAGTGCTCCTCGTGGGCGTCCACCCGCTCGTCGGCGACGCCGTGGGCGAACTCGACGAGCCGCTCGGCCTCGTCGACGCTCGGCGTCGCCACCCGGCGGGCGAAGACGAACTCTCGCATGTCGTGGTCTGCGTAGCTCAGCGCGGGGTGGAGGAACTGCTTCTGGTTGCGCACCCGCATCTCCGCGGTCATGTCGAACCGCTCGCCGTCGACGACGACGTCGCGGTCGAGGTCGTAGCTGTACATCAGCCGGTCGGAGACGCGGTCGAGGTACTCGTCGTCGTAGTCGGGGACCGCCTCGCGGATCTCCGCCGGCAGCTCCTCGGGGTCGCGACGGGGGGCCTCGCCCGGCGCCGCGTTCTCACTCATCGTCGTCGGGGTCGTAGGCGACGGCGTCGCCCGAGGCCGGCGGGGCGCCGATCGCCAGCACCGTCACCGGGTCGTCGGCGTCGGCCGGGTTGTACGCGCGCTGCGGGCTCTCGGGGTTGACGACGAACAGGTCGTCGGCCGGGACCTCGTAGGTCTCGTCGGGCGTCTCGACCGCGAGCGTCCCGTCAAGGACGTAGAACGCCTCCTGTTGGGTCTCGTGGTAGTGGTACGCGAGCGGCAGCTGCTCGCCGGGCGCCGCCCGGAACCGGTTGACGGCCGCCGCGTCGAGCCCTCCGGGGTCGGACAGTTTTCGACACTCGCAGGGGCGGTCCGGCTCCGGTTCGACGGCGTCGACGTCCACGACGCGATATCCCATGCGAACGCATTCCACGGAGGGGGTCAAAAGGGCGTCGGCGGCGGTAGCGAGCGGCGGTTCGGGCGGCGGCGGTAGCGCGCGGCGGGCGCGAACCCGCCTCGCTCGGAGTGAGCCGCGGATTTAAGACCCGCGACACCGTATCGCACGGTGAACGACCATGACAGACGAGGCCGACCGGACGGGCGCCGACGAGTCGGTCGAGGCGGAGGCGTGCGGGCGCTGCTCGATGTCGACGGTCGTCGGGGCGGTCGCGAAGGACCAGTCGCCGGAGGAGCGGGCCGAGCGCGATCCCTTCCGGGGCGACCGGATCGAGGTCGACGAGTCGGCGGTCCGGCGCGTCTCGCCCGCGGGGTACCTCGGCGACCTCAAGGATCGGCTGGACGCGTTCGCGCGCCGGGTCGCGTACGGTAAGTAGCGTCGGCCGCGGCTCGGCCGTCGACCCGCGAGCGGCAGGTCACGTCAGTTCGGGGAGACTTATACGCGTCCGTTCCGTAACGGTGGCAACCGATGGAAGAGAGCATCTCCGGCTTCAAAGTGCGCGGCGACTGGGGCGACGTCGTCGAACACGGCGAGCGGATCGCCCTCGCGCTCCGAGAGGTCGGCGTCGACGGCGACGCCTACTACGAGTTCGACGAGTGGCGTCCCAAGACCCACGAGCGGATCGACGAGGACGTCTCGGAGAAGACCGCGGCGCAGGCGTCAGTCGACGAGGGGGAAGGCGAGCGCGCGGGGCAGTCGCCGGGCGACGACCTCCAGACGGCCGGCGAGAAGCTCACGGAGTCCTACGAGAAGGTCGAGGAGAACGACACGGAGAGCGCCCGCGAGAGCTGGGGCGAGTCGATCGAACACGTCGCCCGCGCGGCCGACTCCGCCAGTCGGAAGGCGCTCCGGAAGGTCGAGGACGCCGTTTACCGCAACGTGATGACCCAGATGGCGCCGTACTACTTCGACAACGAGCTCGTCAGCGCCAACATCCAGGAGGTCGCCCGCGCCGAGGACGGCGAGACGTTCGTCTTCGAGGTGAACGTGAACGACGACGAGCTGAAAGACGAGGTGTCCGCGGTCCTCGACGAGTACGAGGCCGATATCGACCGCTGGCACGTCGAGGCGGAGAAGCGGACGGAGGACGTCGCGGCCGCCGAGGGCGTCGAGCCGCCCGCCGAGGAGGGCGGCCCGGACTCGACGACGACGTGATCGGTCGCTTTTAACTCGCTGACCGCCGAATCGCATCCATGAGCGAGGTACTCCGAGTCGAGGCGGGCGAGCTGTCCGCCGACGAACTCATCGACGCGCTCAACGACGGCCGGCGGATCCTCGTCGACGTGGAAGTCGCCGGCGCCAACCACGAGGTCGCGCTGCGGTACGACGGGGAGACGTACCACTGCGACACGCCGACGAACCTCCACCGGCACGCGGACGAGTCCGGGATGCGGGGCTGTCTCGACCAGATGGGCTACGCGGCCGAGGAGTGACCGCGCCGCGCGGGGATGACGGAGGTTTAACACCGCCGCGCGCGGAACGAGTGACATGAGCGACCCCGAGATAGAGGACCTCGTCGGCGACGCCTCCCCGTCGTTCGAACACGTCCTCTCCTGCGTCTTCGGCGTGCGCGACCACGAGAGCCGCGCGTACCTCGCGCTGTTGGAGTACCCGGGCAGCACCGTCTCGGAGCTCGCCGACGCGCTCGACCGCGACCGGTCGAACGTGAACCGGTCGCTGTCGACCCTGCGGGAGAAGGGGCTCGTCGAGCGCCGCCGCCGGCTGCTCGACTCCGGCGGCTACGTGTACCAGTACACCGCGATCCCGGTCCCGGAGGCCAAGCGCCGCCTCCACGACGCGCTCGACGAGTGGGTCGCGGACGTCCACGACGCCATCGACGGGTTCGACCCCGACGAGCGCTGAGCGGGCGCTGCGGGCGCGTTCCGGTTACGACTCGTCGCCGTTCCCCTCGCCGTCCCCGTCCGCGCCCGCCGTCAGCCCGTCGTCCTCGGGGCGGTCGAGCGCGCGCTCGGCGTCGTGATGCTCGGAGTAGCCGTCGAACCACCGCGCGATCCGCTCGATGCGGTCGACGACGTGTGCCGGCTCGCCCGACCGGGAGAGCTCGTGGCCCTCGCGGGGGTACCTGACGAACCGCGTGTCGACGCCGTTCTTGCGGAGGATCCGGTGGTACAGCTCCGCCGTACAGATCGGCGTCCGCGTGTCGTCCTCGGAGTGGATGAGCAGCGTGGGCGTGTCGACCGCGTCGGCGTGGCCGGTCGGCGACTGCTCCCAGAGCCACTGCGGCTCCTCGGAGGGCACCGTATCGAAGTCGCCCTCGACGAGCTTGTAGGCGGCGTCGGTCGAGCCGTAGAAGCCGGTGAGGTCGTAGACGCCGCGCTGGGCGACGGCCGCGCGGAAGTAGTCGGTCTGCCCGACCGCCCACGAGGCCATGAACCCGCCGAAGGAGCCGCCGGTGACGAAGGCGTTGTCGGCGTCAATCTCGGGGCGGTCGGCGACCGTCTCGACGCCCGCCATCACGTCGTCGAGGGTGACCGCGCCCCAGTCGCGCTCGATCGCCTGCATGAACGCCTCGCCGTAGCCGGTCGAGCCGCGGGGGTTCGACCAGAAGACGGCGTAGCCCCGGGCGGCGAGCGTCTGGAACTCGTGCCACATCGTCCCCGCGGTCGACCACATCGCGTGCGGCCCCCCGTGGATCTCCACCGCGAGCGGGTACGGCTCGTCGGCGTCGGCGGCCGCGTCCCCGTCGGCCGCCGGCGGCGTCAGCAGCCACCCCTGGATCTCGACGCCGTCGGACTCGAAGCGGACCTCCTCCGGCTCGCCGACCGCGCGCTCGGCGAGGTAGTCGGCGTTCAGCTCCGTCAGCCGCGTCGTCTCGTCCGCGGCGGCGTCGTACGCGAACGCGTCGCCGGGGTGGTCCCACTCGCTGGCGGCGTAGGCGACGGTCACCGACTCGGGGTCGGCGCCCGCGTCGCCGCCGACCGTCGCGCCCGACACGGTCCCGGGCCGGAGCAGGCGCTCGGGCTCGGCGCTCCCGTCGGTGGGGACGTGCCACAGCGCGGTCTTCCCCTCGTCGGGCGTGGCGAAGTACAGCGTCTCGTCGTCCGGGCCCCACTGCGGCGCCGTGTCGCGGGCGAGTCCCCGGTCGATACCGCCGGTGAGGTCGGTGACGGCGCCCGACTCGGCGTCGAGGACGCGGAGGTCGGTCGGCTGCATCGACACCTGCTCCGGCTCCGCGTGCGTGAAGGCGACGCGGCCGTCGGCGGTCGCCGCGAGCGCGGCGCCCCAGCCGGTCGTCGTGTGGACTGCCTCGGACTCGCCGCTCGCGAGGTCGTGGGCGCAGATCGCGATCTCGACGGAGTCGTCGGGGTCGTCGCCGACCGCCTCGGTGTAGTACAGGGTGTCGGCGTCGCCCCACGACGGGGCGGCGAAGTCGGCGTCGCGGTCGGTGACGCGCTCGACGGCGCCCGACTCGGCCGGATCCGGGTCGGTGACGCCGCCCACCGAGGCGTCGGCGTCGACGACGTAGACGCCGGGGCGCCGGCCGTCGAAGTAGCGCTCCGCGGCCCGGTAGACGGTCCGGTCGATGACGCGCGGGTCGGGGTGCTCCTCGGGCTCGTAGCCGTCCGGCACCGCGAGGTCGCGGTCGGCCTCGCGGTCGTCGGCGGTCGCGGACTGGACGAACGCGATCCGCTCGCCGTCGGGCGACCACGCGATCTGCGAGACGCCGCCGACGGCGTCGGTGACGCGGCGGGCCTCGCCCCCGTCGAGCGGGAGGACCCACAGCTGCTGGCGGTCGTCGTCGGCGCCGCGGGTGGAGGTGAACGCGAGGCGGTCGCCGGAGGGGCTCCAGCGCGGCTCGGCGTCCGAACCCTCCGAGAGGGTGAGGCGGCGCGGCTCGCCCTCGCCCGCGGCGTCGACGAGGTACACCGTGGTCTCGTAGCTGTCGTCGCCGTTCGGCTGTCGGCGCACGAAGGCGACGCGGTCGCCGTCCGGCGAGACGCGGGGGTCGGACGGGACCGCGAGATCGTGGTAGTCGGCGGCGGTGATCGGCTCCATGCCCGTCACTCGGACGGGGGAGCCAAAAGGCGTCGGGAGGCGGAAAGGCGGTCGGCGGTCGATATTCTCGGGCGGGGACGATCAGTCGCCGCCGTTGTCGAACGCGAGCGAGACGCCGTCGCCGTCGACGGTCGCGCCCGCGGCGCAGACGGGGTGTTCGAGGTCGGCGCCGAGCAGTTCGGTCGCGACCGACCCGGCGTCGGTCGCCGTCAGGTCGTACGGCTCGGGGGCGTCCGTCTCGTAGGTCGCGACGACGGTCGGCTCCTCGACCGACTCGACGAGCAGCGCGTCGCGGCGGACGGTGCCGATCGTCGCCGCGTCGGCGCCGACGACGCCGGCGACGCGGGGCGTGTCGTAGTCGTCCTTCTCGTAGTCGAGCGCGAGCAGCGCCGACGCGAGCGCGTCGCGGGTGGGGTAGCCGCGCGCCAGCTTCTCCGCGATCGGGTCGACGTGCGAGCCGTTGCCGAGGACCGCGAGCGGCTCCCCGGTCGGGGTCTCGACCGCCCGCGCGCAGTTGTACGAGACGTACGGGTTGTCGGTCTCGGGCGCGTCCGCCGTCGGCCCGACGGTGAGCGTCCCGCCGCAGTCGCGGACGCGACGGTTCGGGAACGAGCGCGAGGAGACGCGGTAGCCGCCGATGCCGGGCGCGACGACGACGAATCGTCCGACGTACATACAGGGTCGTGCGGATTCGGTCCTGTAAAGCGCGTCGATATGCCCACGAACGCGATCCGGCGAGAGGTGGTCGGCCCCGGCGCGGCCACCCCTCCCTCCCGACCGCGCCCCGCCGGGAAGCCGTCCCGTCAACCGATCGCACGGCGGCCGCAACGCGCAACGCTTACAAAGACGTACTGGCTATCGATGGGTACGGAGTCCATTGGGGTAGTGGCCAATCCTGTTGCCTTCTGGGGGCAACGACCCTGGTTCGAATCCAGGATGGACTACTTCTCTCGCGTCTCGCTTCGCCTAGAACCGAGCGGCGCCGCCGTCCCGCGGTCTCCAGTCGAAACGAAGGGGTGGCAGCGGAGCGTCCGCGGTCACTTCTCGACGTCCAGCAGCGCGACGCGCTCGCGGACGGCGTCGGCGAGGCCGCCGTTCGTCGCGGCGAACTCGCGGTCGGTGATGCCGTAGAACTCGCGGACGCGCTCCTCGTCGAATCCGGTCGCGGGCGCGTCCCCCTCGGCGAGCTCGGCCGAGTCGAGCGCGAGTCCCCGGACCGCCTCCACCGCCCCGTCGAGGTCCGCCGGCGGACGGTCCGCGCCGGGCACGTCGCCGAAGTCCGCGGCGAGGACGACGGCCCGAGGCTCGTCCTCCGCGACGCCGAGTTCGAGCGCGCGGTCGATCTGTCGGCGCCCGGCGGCGTACAGCAGGACCTCGACGCCGGGGTCGCGCGCGACTGCCTCGCCGCGGGCGATAGCCCGGGCGGCGAGCCGCGCCGCCTCGCGGAGCTGCGTCCCGGAGACGACGAGGTCGGCGTCGAACGCCTGGACGACCGCGCCGGTCGCTTCGGCGATCTCGTCGAGGTCGGCAAGGAAGTCGTCGAGGTCGGCTATCGCGAAGGTGCCGGCGACGAGGCGGACCGGGGGATCCGGCTCCGCGTCAGCGTCGACCGCGGCGTCGGTCATCCGAAGTCACCCAGGCTCGCCTGCCCGTCGCCGTCGCCGTCGGCGTCCGCGCCCGCGGTCGCCGCCGCGGAGGCCGAGCTGTCGGGGTCGACGCCGTCGAGCGAGGGGTCCTCGCGGCCGGCGTTCTCCAGGATGCGTTCGGCGGTGCGCTCGCGGCCGCGGAGCGCGCCGAGGACGACCGCCTTGTCCGCCTCGCGGAGGTCGGCGCGGCTCTCGATGCCGGCCTCGTAGAGGCGGCGGGCGCGCTTGCGGCCGACGTTGCGGACGCCCGCGAGGTCGAGCAGCTCCTCGCGGACGCCGTACTCCAGCCGCTTGCGGGCCTCGCGCACCTGGACGACCACGTCGCCGTCGATGCCATCCACGTCGCGCGCGAGGGTCTCGGCGGCGCGCAGGAGCCACTCCGCGGTGTCGACCTTTCCGCGGATGTCGCCCGGCCCGACGCCGTACCGCTCCGCGATCCGGTCCTCGTCGACCTCGTTCGCCCAGTCCTCCAGGAGGCGGCCCGTCTTCAGCGCGGCGAGCCAGTCCTCGAACCGCACGTCCTCGTACTCGGAGGGGGTGTCGCCGAGCAGCTCGGCCTCGCGCTCGTAGCAGACCTCCGTGTACTCCTCGCGGTCGCCGGACTTGAGGTACAGCTGGTAGGTGTCCGGCGTCCGGCTGACGAGGTGATAGAGACCGAGCGGGGTGACGGCGGGACCGTCGCCGGCGTCCGACTCGGTCGTCTCGGCGGGCTCGTTCCCGTCGTCGTTCGCCCGCGTGTAGGTCGTGAACCCGGCGTCGTCGGCGTCCGCGTCGGGGCCGGGGGCGGCGCCGTCGGCGGGCACGAAGTCGCCGGCGCCCCCGTCGTCCGCGCCGTCCGGGACGGTGCGGAGCCCGTCGAGTATCTCGGCCGCGCTCATCGGGTCGAGGTAGAGCCGCGAGACGGTGTGACCGATGCCGGTCGCCGCGAGGCCCTCGCTCCCGCCGTCGCGGTCGCGCTCGACGAAGCCGTTCACGTCGAGGTAGTCGAGGACGGTGTCGGTGACGGCGGCGAGTCGCCCCTCGTCGTCGGTCTGGGTCGCGTAGAGGGTGTTATCGAGGAAGGAGAGCAGCCCGTCTCGGGTGGCGGCGAAGCCGGACGCGACCGTCGCGAGGACGTGCGTCCGGAGCGCGGGCTCGGCCGCGAGCTTCGAGCGGACCGGCTCGGCCTCGGCCCAGACGTACCGGTCGAACAGCTCCTCGCGGGTGTCGGCGCTGTTCGCGAGCAGGACCGCCTCGCCGTAGGGGTCGAGGCCGGGGCGGCCCGCGCGGCCGCACATCTGGTGGACTTCGAGGACGTCGAGCGGCTTCATGCCGCCGAACTCGCCGTCGTAGCGGCGCCAGTCGCGGACGATCACCCGGCGGGCGGGGGTGTTGACGCCGGCCGCGAGCGTCGGCGTCGCGGAGACGCACTTGATCAGCCGGTCGCGGAACGCGTCCTCGACCAGGCTGCGGTGCTCGCTCGCGAGCCCGGCGTGGTGAAACGCCGACCCCCGCTCGACCGCGTCCGCGAGGTCCTCGGAAGTGTCCGTGTCGGAGACGCCGCGGATCTCCTCGGCGAGTTCGCGGAGGCGGTCGCGCTCCTCGCCGGTGAGCCGGGGGCCCGTCACGTCGGTCAGCTTGCGGGCCGACGACTCGGCGTTGCGTCGGGAGTTGACGAAGACGAGCGAGGAGCCGCCCTGCCCGTCCTCCTCGGTGTCCAAGGCGTCCGCGACGAGCCTCGCGGTCTGGTCCTCGCCGCGCTCGACGGGCACCTCGCGCTGGCTCCCGTCGTCGAAGTTGATCGCGTTGCCGAAGTGGACCCCGGTGCGGAGCGCGATGGGCCGCCAGTCGGACTCGACCAGCTCGGCGTCGAGCCAGTCGGCGATGACGTCGGCGTTACCGACGGTCGCGGAGAGCGCGACCGTCTGGAGGCCCGGGTTCACCTTGCGGAGCTTCGCGAGGGTGACTTCGAGCGTGGGGCCTCGGTGGGAGTCGTCGACGAGGTGGACCTCGTCGCTGACGACGCAGGTGAGGTCGTCGATCCACGGCGCGCCGTTGCGGATGAGCGAGTCGACCTTCTCCGAGGTGGCGACGATGACGTCGCGGCTGGCGAGCCACTCGCCGTCGGAGTCGTAGTTGCCCGTCGAGACGCCGACCGTGACGCCGTGGTCCTCCCAGCGCTCGAACTCGGCCTTCTTCTCGCTGGCGAGCGCGCGCAGCGGGACGATGTACAGCGCCTTCCCGCCGCGTTCGACCGAGGAGAGCATCGCGAGCTCGGCGATCAGGGTCTTGCCGGACGCGGTCGGCACGGCCGCGACGAGGCTCTCGCCGTCGGTGACGCCCGCGTCGACGGCCGCCTCCTGGGGCGGGTACAGCTCCGCGACGCCCTCCGCCTCGAGCGCCTCGCCGACGCCCGCGGGGAGCCCGGAGAGCGAACTCGGTTCCATTACCGGAGTCTGGGCCCCGACTCGATTTAAACCGTCGGAAGAGCGCGATGGCGGGAGACGACGAAGGCGGCCGCGACCGCCGACGGCGACGGATACGCACAAACAGAACCGCGGTGGCGCGTGCCTGCGAGCGGCCGGAGCGAAGCGGAGGTCGCGAGGAGCACGCGCGAGGGACGCGGTGAGCGACGGGCGACCGCAGGGAGCCCGGAGCGAACCCCGAGGCTGGGGAGGCGTGAGGTGCGGGGCGGTCGCGGCAGGGCGGGGCTCGAAGGGGCAGCCGTGAGGGCGAAGCACGGCGAAGCAAGGACCGGAGCGACGGAGCGAGTGAAACGAGCGACGGAGCGAGGACCACAGCGAGCCGCGCGAGCCCTCACGGCTGGGGCTTCGGCGGCGGCCCTCACGAGAGCAGTCGCTCACGAGGGATCGGGACGGACGCCGTCGATCGAACGGGAATACGCGTTAGGGAGCGACGCCGACCGTCAACAGCGTCCCCCACGTCCGATACCGGTCGACCATCGCCTCGCGCGTTTCGTACCCCTCGGTCGGGAACTCCGACGCCTCCGGAATCTCCACCTCTCGATCCGGAATCGCGTCCTGTTCGGCGACGTACAGCCCGGCCTCGCGGAACGCCTCGCGGTACGCCTCGCGCGACCACAACGTCATCTCGACCGAGATGTTCTCCTGCCACGCGTGGGTCGTCTCGCTCTCCTCGAAGTAGTTGACCGCGCAGTAGAAGGTGCCGCCCGGCCGGAGTACCCGACGAATCTCTTCGAGGGTGTGGACCGGGTCGCTCGCGTAGTAGAACGCCTCCATCGAGAAGACGTGGTCCAGCGAGTCGTCGGCGAAGGGGAGCTCGTCGAAGTCGCCGACGAGGTAGCCGACCGCGCCGTCGTCCGTGTACTCGCGGGCGTTGGTCGCCATCTCCGGGGCGCCGTCGAGGCCGTACCCCCGCCCGATTCCCCGCTCGCGCAGCGCGCGGAGCGCGTAGCCGGAGCCGGTCCCCAGATCGAGGACGGCGTCGCCCGCCTCGACCGGCATCCGCGCCAAGACGTGTTTCGCGGTGTGCCAGTGCCGGTCCTCCATGCCGCGGTCCTTCCCCGCGGCCGCCCACTCGTCGAACTCCTCGCGAACGCTCATACCGGCCGAACGGGGAGAGCGGTGAAAAACGGCGGTGTTTTACCGACTCCGGTCCCGGAGGTGGACATGAAACGCCCGCGAGCGCTCCGCCGACCGCACTTCCGGGTGGCCGACATTGCCCAGCAGTCGGTCGGCGGCTTCCTGCTCGCGGGGCCGTTCGTCGTCACCGCGGAGGTGTGGGAGCTCGCCGCGGGGATGAACTGGATCCAGGCCACCGTGACCGCCGTGCTCGTGGGGCTGATCGGCTACGCCGCGCTGTACCGGGCCGACACCGGCCGCGACGTGGACGAGGAGCCGGACCTCGTCGGGATCCCGACGCGGTTCGTCTCGCTGATGACGGTCGCGTTCGGCTCCGTCCTCCTGCTCGCGCTGATCTTCGACGCGCCCGAAACGTTCCTCGTCGAGGGCGGGATCGGCGACGGCGCGGTGGTCGCGACGACCGCGAAGGCCGTCGCCGTCGGCGCCGTGTTCAGCGTCGTCGGCGCCGCGACCGCCGACAGCGTGTTCTAGTCGGGTTCGAGCCGGTCGGTCCTCACAGCACGACCGAGACGACCGCGAAGAGGATCAACACGCCGGCGATGTCACAGAGGTTCGTCACCACCGGAATCGTCGTGTCGTCGGGGTTGAGCCCGATCCGGTAGGACGCCTCGACGGCGGCGACGCTGGCGGCGACGACGAGCGCGGCGAGCGCCATGCCGGAGACAAGCGAGATCAGTAGCACCCGGCCGAGCGCGAGCGATCCGCCGAGCGCGAGCCCGATGGCCCAGGCGGCGATCCCGACGGCGCCGAAGACGGTCGCCGCGAGCGCGAACACCGCGCCCGCGTTCGCCCGGAGCGCGGGGTTCGACGGGCTGAGCTCGTAGGTCCCGAGGTACAGCTGCGTCGTGAGCCGCGAGCAGGTGATCGACGCGAGGTTGCCGGCCGTCCCGATCTGGACCGGGACGAGGACGAGCAGGGCCGGGTACCGGAGGAGGACCGCCTCGTAGGTCTCCAGCACGGTGCCTGAGACGAGTTGGAGCACCGACAGCGCGGCCAAAAGCGGGATCATCGTCCGGACGATCCGCCGGACCGACCACTCGTCGACGACGGTCGACTGCGGCTCGGTCACGAGACGGCCCCCACGACGGCCACCCCGACGAGGAGGAAGAACACCCCGAACACGTCGCCGAGCGTCGTGACGACCGGCCCGATGACGTTGTCGGGGTCGAGCCCGCGGCGGTAGCCGACGAAGATGACCGCGATCAGCACGGTGATCATGAGGACGGCGGAGAGGAAGCCGGCGACGACCATCACGCCGACCAGCTGGAAGAGGCTGCCGCCGTCGCCGAACAGGACGAGCGTCGCGTAGGTGACGACCGCGATGAACACGGAGACGGTCATCCCGTTGAGGAAGGAGGCGACGACGGCGTTGGTGAGCCGGCGGTCCGGGCGGAACCGCGGCTCGATGATCCCCTGGTGGAGGCCGGTCGAGAGCCGGGCGCCGAGCGAGCCGTACACCCCGCCGCGGGTCGCGAGGAACGCCGGCAGCAGCAGCAGGAGGCCGGGGACCTCCGCGATGTTCGCGCGCATTGTCTCGGAGGCGAGTATCGTCCCCGCGAACAGCCCGGCGATCAGGCTGACGGCTATCACCGGGAGCGCCTGCCGGTAGACGTCGCGCGCGGAGTCGTGCCCGGGCATCGACCGCACCGACGGCGGGCGGGGCAAAAAAACCGACCGGCGCGACCCGAGAGCCGTCGGCTTGCGGGCGGTCGGCCGACCGACAGACGCATACCTATCAGAACTTCCAAACGAAACGAAGGGGTGGACGCGATCGAGCGCAATGCCGGCCGGACGCGGACCGAGCGACCCGCTCGCGTCCGACGGTCTCGGACGCCCCGGCCCGCACCGTTAAGTCGGTCCGGCGAGTTCCGATCCCATGGACTACTCCCTCGCCATCGAGAACGGGCCGGAGGCGATACCGGGCGGGACCGGACTGCTCCTCATTCACCCGAGCATCGGCGAGACGGACCGGATCGACACGGACTTCCTGAAGACCGACACCGACGCGTTCCTCGTCGTCTCGACGCGGACGACGGCGCGCGAGGTCGAACAGAAGCTGGAGTACTACGACGTCGACGAGACGAAGGCGACCATCCTCGACACGCTCTCCGTCGAGCGCGGCTACTCGCGCCGCACGTCCGACGACGTCTACTACGTCTCCGCGCCGGACGACCTCGACGGCGTCGTCGACCGCGTCGAGCGGTTCCTCACGGAGAACGAGGGGAAGCGACGCGTCTCCGTCGACTCGCTCACCGAGATGGCCTACTACGCCGACGACGACGCCGTGTACGAGGCGGCCGCCGAGATCCTCGACCTGCTCGACGAACACGACGCGGTCGGCATCTTCCACCTCTCCGAGGAGGTCCACGAGGTTGCGACTCTCGACCGGTTCCGCGACCTGTTCGACGGCGTCATCGACCTCGACGGCGACGGCAACGTCGTCGTCGACATCTGAACGGCGGTTTCGCCGCGAGCGGGCGCCCCGTTACTCCTCGTCGTCGACGAGCGCGGCGAACGTCTTCTCCGCCCACGCGACCGCGTAGGGCGCCCCGCGTTCCCGGTAGGCGGTCGTGTCGAGCGCGCCGTACGGCGCCGGCGGGTCGAGGTCGTGTTTGACCGCCGAGCAGGCGTACTCCGTCGCGGCCGGGAAGTCGGTGTCGCCGCGCGCCACCTCGCCGGAGAGGTCGCCGAGCCGCCCGGAGAGCCGGTCGCCCGCGTCGACCCACGCGTCGAACAGCCGAGGATACTCGTCTTCCCACGACGCGAACGCGTCGCGGGCGTGGAGCCCGACCCGCGCGTCGAACAGCGCGTTCGCGACCTGGAAGACGTCGGTCGGACCGAACCCGGTCGTCGACTCGCCGGTCTCCGGGTCCGGGCGGCGGATCGCGGCGTCGAGGTCGCGGTAGCGCTCGCCGAAGAAGGGGAGGAACGACTCGGGGAGGCCGACCGGGTCGCCGCCGTTCGAGGCGTCGCCGTGGACCGCGCCCGGCGCCGGCTCGCGGCCGATCTGAACCAGCCGCTCGGCGATCAGGAACGCGAGGAAGTCGTCCGGCGTCCCCTCCGCGCGGCGCTTGACGAGGACGGCCGGCGGGTCGGTCTGCGCCGTCCGGACGACCGTACCGTCGCCGGGCAGCCCGACGGTGAACGCCGGCCCGGCGTGCTTCCGGAGCAGGTCCGGGACCGAGTCCGGGAGCCACTCGGCCGGGTAGGAGGCGGGGTCGAGCCCGTCGACGAAGAGCCCGAGGTCCTCCGCGGCCGCCGGCGGGAGCGTCTCGAAGTCGGCGTCGACGTCGAGGACGGGCGACCCGGGCGCGTACCGGTCGCGGACCGCCGCGAGGTCGTCGTCGAGCGACCGGGACGAGAACATCAGGCGAAGACGTACGAGAGGACGATGAGCACCGAGAGGACGGCCGAGACGCCGATCGTACCAACCACGATCTGGGTCGATTTGTTCATGCGTGCCACTGGGCGCGCCGGTCGTTAAAATCATCCGGTCCGCGGCGACCGGGCGGCGATTTTATGTCGTCGGGGGAGAGTGCGGAGGTATGCGAGTTCGCGACGGGGTCGAGGCCGACGCCGCGGCCCTCGCGTCGATGACGGGGCGCCCCGAGGGCGTCGTCCGCGACATGATCCACGATCGGTCGGTTCGCGTCGGCGTGACCGACGGGGCCGACGCGGACGCCGGCGACGACACCGCGGTCGACGCGGTCGCGGGGTTCGTCGCGTTCGACGTGCGGGACGGCGTCGTCCACGTGACGAACGTCGAGGGCGCCCCCGACCCGGTCGAGCGCCTGTTCGAGGAGCCGGTGGGGTTCGCGACCCGGGAAGGGATGACCGTCGAAGCCGTCCTGCCGGCCGACAGAACCGCGGCCGACGCGGCCGAGGCGGTCGGGTTCCGGGCGGTCGGCTCGGGACCGCGGATCGACGGTGCGACGACGCGGTATCGGTTCGATCCGGAGGAGGGCGGCTGAGAGCCGGTGAGGTCGGATCGATCCGGTCAGTCGAACCGCTCTTGGACGATGCCGAGCGCCTCTTCGCGGTCGTCCCAGTCGACGAACACCGCGACGGAGGTGGCGCTGGTGATCAGGTCGATGATGTTGATCCCGGCGTCCGCGATGGGCGCGATGATGTCCTGGATGACGCCGGACTGGTTGGGGAGCTCGCCGCCCGTGACGCGGATCACGGCGATGGGGTCGGCGACGGTGACCGAGGAGAGCGCCTCGTCGGTGACGACCGCCTCGTGGAGCAGCGCCTCGGCGGTCTCGGCGACCTCGACGTCGACGTAGAAGGTGACCGAGTCCATGCCGGAGGCGACGGCGTCGATGTTGATCTCCTCGGCGCGGAGCGCGTTCGAAAGCTCCGAGAGGATCCCGGGTCGGTTGCGGATCGCCCGGCCCGCGATGGTGAGACACGCCAGCGGCTCCTCGCGCATGTCGATCAGGCTCTCGAACTCGCCCTCGATCCGGGTGCCGCCCCGGAGGAGGTCGCCGTGCTGGTAGTGGACGACCCGGACGGCGAGGTCCTCGTCCTTGTACGAGAGCGCGGAGGGCGCGACGACCTCGGCCCCGCGAAACGAGAGGTTTCGCAGCTCGTCGACGGTTATCTGCCCGACGTTGCGCGCGCCCTCGACGACGCGCGGGTCGCCCGTCATCACGCCCTCGACGTCGGTGACGATCACGACCTCGTCGGCGTCCACGTAGTTGCCGAGCATCACCGCGGTCGTGTCCGACCCGCCGCGCCCGAGCGTGGTGACGTTGCCGTCGTGGTCCTCGGCGAGGAACCCGGTGATGATCGGGACGACGCCGTCCATGTCGGCGGCGACCTCCCGCGCGCGCTTCTTCGTCTCCGCCACGTCGACCTCCCCGAGCTCGTCCGTGATGACCGGCCAGTCAGGGTGGCCGGGTTCGAGGAAGACGGCGTCGACGTCGCGGACCGACAGGGCAGCCTTCAGCATCCGGACGCTGGTGCGCTCGCCCATCGAGACGATCTCGGCGCGGTCGGCGTCGTCCGTCTCGAAGGTGATGTCGTCGAGGAGGTCGTCGGTGGTCGACCCCATCGCGCTCGCGACGACCGCGATCTCGTGGCCGGCGGCGACCGCGCTCGCGACCGAGTCGGCCGCGCGCTCGATCCGGTCGCCGCTCCCGAGGCTCGTGCCGCCGAACTTCGCGACTACGCGCATGCGGCTACCTCGTCGGAAGCGCGAGGCGCTCGGTGTCGGGGGTGTGGTCGGCGGCGGGCGAGCGGGACGGCGCGGCCCGAACCGGAGCCGGAGTCCCGGCTCGGTCTGCGGCGATCGGTAAACATGCCACTGCGTAGCGGAGGAAGCCGGATAACAGTATCCTCTTCGACAAGGGTCGCCCGAATCGCAGAACCGCACGAAAGGACGGGGGAGACACCGGGAAATCGAAACGAACGATCACCGGAGATCTGGACGGCGTCGATCGACGGGGGAAGCAGTCGCGGAACGCGGCGTGGCGACCGCGGAACCGAGGGGCCGGGGAGTCGGGGAGTCCGGGCCCGCGGGGTCGGGGCGGAGAGGTCCCTACTCGTCCTGAAGGCCCCACGCGTCGGGCATCTCGATGACGTACCGGCCGTCCTCCTGGAGGGAGATGATGTACTCCTGTCTGTCGTACAGCTCCATCAGGTTGAGCTCGTACTGCCCGGGGCTGACGATGCGGATGCTCTCGAACTGGTCGTTCAGTTCGTCGCGGAGCGCGTCGATGCCGGGCTGGGGCTCCTCCGCCGCCGGCGTCTCCGCGGGCTCGACGTCGCGGCTCGCGCGGTCGAGTTCGTCCGGCGACACCACCTCCGAGCGGGCGCTCGCCTGCGCGGTGTCCTCGTCGCTCCGGTCGGCGATCTGTTCGGTGCCGTCGGACTCGCCCGTGGCGTCAACGCTCGCGGAGGCGTCGCTCGACGCCGTGTCCGCGGGCTCGGTCGGACGGCGGTCCGCCGCGGGCTCGTCGGGCGTCGCCGGCGACGAGTCGTCCGGGCTCGGTGCCGTCCGGTCGGACCGGTCGGGAGCGGACTCGGACGCCCGGCCGCCCGCGTCGGCGCCGGCGTCGTCCGCGGCCCCGGCGGGCTTGAACTGGAACTTGTTCCCGCCGCAGTCGGGACAGCCCGACAGCATCTCCTTGGAGCCGTCGGGGAACGTCCGCCCGCAGGAGGTACACTGGTGGGGCATCTACTTGCGGGAGACGAGCGTGCTGATGAGGTTCTCGTCTTTGTGGAGGGTCTCGATGCGGTTCGCCGGGCCGATGACGGTGAGCTTCTGGGTCGACTCGCGGCCCATCAGCTTGTCGAGGAAGCTCTGGTCGCCCGCCTCGGCCTTCGGGTACGTCTCTATCTCGATGCCTGTGAAGTCGTCGGGGCTGATCTCGGTCATCGTCACCTCGATGAGCTTCGACTCCTCGTCGGGGGAGAGCCCCTCTTCGAGGATGACGATGTTGCCCTCGCGGACGCCGTCGAGGATGAGCCGGATCTTCTCCATCCCCGTGAGCCCCTCCATCCGCGCGCCGCTTATCATGTCGATCCGGACGCCGTCGTCGCCGTCGTCCGGGTCGTCCGCGGCGTCGACGTTGGCTTTCGGGCCAGGCATCAGCCGAAGTACTCCGCTATCTTGGTGTACACTTCGTCCATGTTGTCGCCCTCCAGCGCGGACAGCGGGATCGTCTCGTGTTGCGGGAAGGCGTTCGCGATCTGCTGGACGTCCGACCCCTCCAAGTCCGTCTTGTTCGCGAGGATGAGCGCCGGCAGGTCCTGCGACTCGATGATCCCGATCAGCATCGTGTTCACCTGCGTGAACGGGTCGGTGGTAGAGTCGAGCACGTAGATGACGCCGTCGACGTCCTCGCGGAGCCAGTGCATCGCCTCCGCGACGCCCTCGGTCGCCTCGCGCGACCGGCGGACGGCGTCGTCCTTCTCCATGTCGTGGTCGAGGAACTCCTTGTAGTCGACCTTCGTCGTCACCCCGGGGGTGTCGACGATGTCGATGGTGACCTTACGCCCGTTGCGCTCGATCTCCACGTTCTCCTTCCGGCGGGCCCGGCGAGTCTCGTGGGGGATGTGGCTCTCGGGCCCGACGGCGTCACCCGTCCAGTCGCGTGCGATCCGGTTTGCGAGGGTCGTTTTGCCGGCGTTCGGCGGTCCGTAGATCCCGATCCGCTTGGGCTCGTCGGCCGCGAACAGGCCGTCCGTGACCCGCGATATGCTGTCTCTGAGATTCGTGAGCAGTCCCATCCTGACCTCCAGTCCGTGTGTGGTTGACCCGAACACCGCGGTCGTTTCGCGACGCCGTTCGATCCGCGCGCTCGACGCCCGTTCGGGGAATTACGGTAGGGTCCTCGCCGCTCTCACTTAAGAACTGCGTCAGACATCCCCGATCCGGAGCGTCGACGCCGGACGGACCCGAAACGCGGGACCGGTCACGTCTCGTCGCGACCAGTCACCGGTTACGCCTCGTTGCGACCAGTCACCGGTTACGCCTCGTCGCGACCAGTCACCGGTTACGCCTCGTCGCGACCGGTCGAGGGGGCGCTCGCCTCGTCGCGACAGGTCGCAGCGTCGAGGGAGACGACGGTCCCGCTTCGCACGATGTTCCGTGTCATGTTCGAGGATAGGATTTGATCGAGGGGTTGAATTTTCCCGGGTTGTAGCCCATCAAGAGGCAGTCGTATTATCTACCCCACCCGTAGAGTGTGGGTATGAGCGAATCACAGGGCGGACCGGCGGGCGACTCCGTCGAGTCCCCGAGCGACGCCGGCGCCGACGGGTCCGATCGAGACCCTCCGGCGGACGGCCCCTCGGACGAGTCCGGCGAGGAGACGGTCTCCTCGAAGGACACGAAAGAGGTGATCATGGAGGCGACGTTCCGCGCGCTGAGCAAGCACGGGTACAAGGACCTCCGGATGCGCGACATCGGCGAGGAGATGGACCTCACGCGGCAGGTCATCCGCTACCATTTCGACGGGAAGTACGACCTGATGTCCTCGTTCCTCGAACACATCATCGACCAGTACGAGGGGAGCGTGGTCGTCGACGGCGGGGCGGACCCGTGGACGGAGCTCCGAGCCCGCGTCGACCAGTGTATGTTCGGCCCCGAGTTCGAGGAGTTCAGCCACTGGGACCGGATGAAGGTGTACCACGAGCTGTACACGCACGCGCAGAACGACGGCGAACACCGCGAGGTGTTCAACGAGCACTACGATCGCATCCGCGGCGGCATCGTCGAGGTGGTCGAGGAGGGGATCGAGGAGGGCGTCTTCCGGGACGTCGACGCGGAGCGGATGGGCCAGCTGGTGACCGACGTCATCCACGCCGCCCGCGGGCGGCGGATCTCGCTCGGCCACGAGGACGCGCCCGAGGAGGCCCGGCAGGCGATGGACGAGTTCATCTTCGAGTCGCTCGAACGGACCGAGAGTAGCGGAGCAGGCGAGCAGTCGAACGGGAGCGAGTAGGAAGGCGGCAAGAAGTCGAAAGAGTCGTTTCCGGCCCGTCTTGTGCCGTCAGGAACCGTCGACCGCGACGAGCCGCAGACCGGCCCGGTCGCGGCCGTTGCGGCCGTCGCGGAGCCGGTTGGACCCCTCGAAGCGGACGACGTCGCCGTAGCCCGGCTGGGGTCTGTCGCTACCCGAGACAGGTCGGTGACCTATCAGGGTCGGACGGTAGCCCCCCACCCCTTCGTTTCAGGTGGAACCCGGAGAACTGCCGGGGCGGATGGTGGCCGCTCGGGTGTCAGTTGGAATCCCACCAGATAAAATCAGGGTAGAGATCAAATAAAATAACCACAACTCTACAAATATAATCTTTAGTAGATTGTCGAGGGTACTGTTGTATAGTATTTGTATTAAAACTCCCGCTATCTATAGACGGCCTAACACCCCCACCCCACCTATCCGTCGTTCCACCCGAAACGAAGGGGTGTGGGGGTATCCCCGGCCGACGCGGCTCTCCGAGCGAGAAACCGGGGCCCGAAATCGCCGAGAACGAGGCGGTGCGCGGGGTTCGGATACAGACATTGCCGAGACAATCGCCGAAGGGCGAAATAACCGCAACGGCGGCCGATGTCCACAACACGTCTTGTTCCCGTCGAGATGCCTCGCGATCTGTCCGGCCCTCGTCCGAGTCAGATCCGTTTCCCGATAGGTCCGACCGACGCGTCGTCCGACCCGAATCGACCCCTCCATCGCCCCGACGCCTCGATCGAGGGGGGCGTTTCAACTCCAGAGAGGAACACTTTTGTACCGTCTCTTCATCTGGTTCGACTGTATCAACTGGACGTGGTCGGCCTCGATTCCGACCGCGAACGCGTGTTTCCGACCGGAGACGGCGTCTGACGGGTTTTCCGTCGCAGTCTCCACCTGAAACAGAGGGGTTCACATGGACGAAGGCGATCACACACCACGGGCCGACGGCGGCATCGACCCGGACGACGGCGACGAATCAGATCATAGCAGCGGCTCCGAGGACTCGCCGTCGAACCGATCTTCGGCGACCGATCCCGACGACGTCAAGCGTACTGGCTCCGCAACCGCCGAGTCCGGGGACGAAAGGTCCGACTCTCCCGACGTCGACGATTTCGACCCCGACGCTCCGACCGGGTCCGACACCGGCGTCGACGTGGGATCGGACTTCGGCGTCTCGGACGCCGACTCGGACCCCGACGCGGCCTCCCTCTCGACCGACGCTCGACCCGAAACGGCGGGGCTCGACAACGGCGGCCGCGACCGGTCGTCGCCGGACGTCGACTTCGACGGCGTCGTGCTCGACGACGACGACGACAACCAGGGGCTGTTCGACGACCTCCTCTCCGGCGAACCGATATTCGAGAACAAGGAGGTCCTCCGCCCCTCGTACACGCCGCACGAGCTCCCCCACCGCAACGATCAGATCAACCGGATGGCGACCATCCTCGTCTCCGCGCTCCGCGGCGAGACCCCCTCGAACATCCTCATCTACGGGAAGACGGGGACCGGAAAGACCGCCTCGGCGAAGTTCGTCTCCCAGGAGCTCGAGTCCACCTCCCAGAAGTACGACGTGCCCTGCGAGGTCGAGTACATCAACTGCGAGGTGACCGACACCCAGTACCGCGTCCTCGCCCAGCTCGCGAACACGTTCATCGAGGAGAACCAGGCGGTGATCGCCGACCGGTTAGAGCGGCTGGAAGGGCTCCGCGCCGACGCGACGGACGCCGCGGAGACCGCCGGGCGCGACCCGGCCGCCGCCCTCGCCGACACCGAGTTCGACTCGGTCGACGAGCTCGACGACCGCATCGAGACGCTGGAAGAGGACGCCGACGAGATGGAGGAGGTGCCGATGACGGGCTGGCCAACCGACCGCGTCTACTCGACGTTCTTCGAGGCGGTCGACTACCACGAGCGCGTGGTCGTGATCATGCTCGACGAGATCGACAAGCTCGTCGAGAAGAGCGGCGACGACACCCTCTATAACCTCTCCCGGATGAACTCCGAGCTCGACCGCTCGCGCATCTCGATCATGGGCATCTCGAACGACCTGAAGTTCACCGACTTCCTCGACCCCCGCGTCAAGTCGAGCCTCGGCGAGGAGGAGATCGTCTTCCCGCCGTACGACGCCAACCAGCTCCGCGACATCCTCCAGCACCGCGCCGACACCGCGTTCAAGCCCGACGCGCTCACCGACGACGTGATCCCGCTTTGCGCCGCCTTCGCGGCTCAAGAACACGGCGACGCCCGACGCGCGCTCGACCTCCTCCGCACCGCCGGCGAGCTCGCAGAGCGCTCGCAGGCCGAGATCGTCGCGGAGAAACACGTCCGACAGGCCCAGGACAAGATCGAGCTCGACCGCGTCGTCGAGGTCGTCCGCACGCTCCCGACGCAGAGCAAGATCGTCCTGTTCGCGGTGATCCTCCTCGAAAAGAACGGCGTCCACAACATCAACACGGGCGAGGTGTTCAACATCTACAAGCGCCTCTGCGAGGAGATCGACGCCGACGTCTTAACCCAGCGACGGGTCACCGACCTCATCAGCGAACTCGACATGCTCGGGATCGTCAACGCCGTCGTCGTCTCGAAGGGCCGCTACGGCCGGACGAAGGAGATGGGCCTCTCCGTGCCCGTCGAGGAGACGGAGGCGGTGCTCCTGTCGGACTCGCGGCTCGGCGACATCGAGAACGCGCAGCCGTTCGTCCAGGCGCGGTTCGACAACTAATCTCGGTCCGTCGAGGTTTCCTTAATACCGGATCCCCCAGAAGCTACGCCGCCGGCGCAGTCGAAGCGCCCACCGGTCCGGTCGCCGGGAGGCCGCTTCCCACCGCCCCCGCTATCGCCTCGTTCAGCTCTACCTGTCCCGTCGCGATCAGCCGGATGTAGCCGAGATACGGGACCCGGAGGCGCGCCACTCCGTTCACCCACTCGGCCCTGACCGGCGGCGAGAGGCCGCTGGCCTGGTCGTAGGCGCCGTTGTTGTCGCCGAGGGTGATGTACCCGTCGTGCGGCGCCGGGCAGTTAGCGAGCGACCCGCAGTCGACGGCGTTGTGGTACTCCGCGTCGGCGCGGTCGTACCAGTTCTCGCCCTCGGTGACGTGGAACATCGCCCGGTGGATGATCGGCGCCCCGGTCCGGCCGGGCGGCGTGTATATCACCACCGACCCGTAGGACCCGAACGTCCGATAGTCGACCTCTTGGCCCACCTCGTGGGTGACGACGCCGACCCCGTTTTCGGCCGCGTCCGGCGCGAGCCGGCCGGGTTCGGTGACGAACACCAGGTCGCCGACCTGCATGTTCGGCTCCATGCTCCCCGACTCCACGGCGACCATCGGCGGCCACACGCCGCTGACGCCGAACAGCAGCAGTCCGACCAGGAGGACGACGGCGACGCTCGACAGCATCTCCCGGATCCACATCAGCGCGCCCTCCCGATCGTGCCGGAACCGGTGTACGAGCGACTCGTCCGCCGTCGGCTCTCCCGACTCGATTCCCGATTCCCCTCCCGCTCTCGACGCGCTCCGCTGCCCGGTCGCGGCGTCGCTCTGCCCAAGCGACCCGGGTTCGTCCCGAGGCTGAGCGTCGGCCTCGGAATCGGGAGGCACGTCGCCCTCGCCGACGGAGGTCGGAGCGGCGGACTCGCTGGGAAGTCGGTCGTCCGACTCGTCAGGGGGTTGGTTATCCGACTCCTCGGGAAGCCGGTCTGCCGACTCGTCAGAAAACCGGTCGGCCGATTCGCCGGACGCTCCGTCATCCGAGCCCTCGGACGCCGCCGCGGACTCCTCGTCCGTCCGCTCGTCTCGACCGGCCGACTCGTCGGAGTCCGTCGGCCGATCCCCTTCATACATTACGTCGGCCTTGGAGGGTTCCGTTCATAAGCTTCCGGGTCCCCGCGTTCCGGGGGCTCGGGCTCCCGCGCACCGACTTCCTCCGACGCCTCCGGAACGGTTTTGCCCGCGACCCCCCTTTCGGGTAGCGTGCCGCTGGAGTCGAACGCCCGGATCGCGAAAGCCCTCGCCGAGCGCGGCTACAACGCCGAGCGCGAGGCGGTCACCCTGCTCGCCGGCGCGACCGACCCGACGGCCGCCGTCGCGGCCGCCGTCGACCGCGCCCCCGACGACGCCCTGCGGATCACCGCCGACCACGTCCGCGAGGCGATCGGTGACGCCGACAGATCGGACGCCTCTCCCGACGAAACGGGACAATCTCCAGTCGAAACGAAGGGGTCTGCGGATCCGGAACCGGCGGACGTCGGGGCGGCCTCGCGAGGGACCGCCGACGCACCGACCGCGACCGCGGACGCCGTCGAGACGGACGATCCCGTCGAGACCGCCGACGCTGCCGGGACGGACAACACCGCCGGAGCCGCCGGGACTGCCGAGGTCGCCGAGGCCACCGCCGCCTCCTCCGACAACTCGGAACGCCGCGGCGACCCCGACCTGCGCGACTTGGCGGTCGGCAACGACATGACCGGGCGCAGCACGGGGACCGGCGAGTACACGGACTTCGTCACGACGTTCCGCGACCGCTACGAGCGGCTCTCGAAGATCCTCCGCGGCCGCGTCAACCACCGGCCCGCGGAGGCGATCGCCGACATGCCGGGCGGCAGCGACGCCGCGATGATCGGCCTCGTCAACGACGTGCGCTCCACGAAGTCCGGCCACTGGCTGATCGAGTTGGAGGACACCACCGGGACCTTCCCCGCCCTCGTCATGAAGGACAAGGGCCTCGCCGACGTGGTCGACGAGATCCTCTTAGACGAGTGCGTCGCCGTCGAGGGGTCGCTCGCGGACGACGCCGGCATCCTCTTCGCCGACTCGCTCCACTTCCCGGACGTCCCTCGGACCCACCGCCCGGGCGGCGCGGACCGCCACGTCCAGGCCGCGCTGATCTCCGACGTCCACGTCGGCAGCGACGAGTTCATGGCCGACGCGTGGCACTCGTTCACCGACTGGCTCCACACCCCCGAGGCCGACCCCGTGGAGTACCTCCTCCTCGCGGGCGACATGGTCGAGGGGGTCGGCGTCTACCCCGATCAGGACGAGGAGCTGGACATCGTCGACATCTACGAGCAGTACGAGGCCTTCTCGGAGCACCTCAAGGAGGTGCCCGCCGACACCGAGGTCGTGATGATCCCCGGCAACCACGACGCGGTCCGGCTCGCCGAGCCGCAGCCGGGCTTCGACGACGAGATCCGGGAGATTCTGGACGTCCACGACGCCCGGATCGTCTCGAACCCGGCCACCGTCTCGGTCGAGGGCGTGGAGGTCCTGATGTACCACGGCGTCTCGCTCGACGAGGCGATCGCGGAGCTGCCGGAGGAGAAGGCGAGCTACGACGAGCCGCACAAGGCGATGTACCACCTGTTGAAGAAGCGCCACGTCGCCCCGCAGTTCGGCGGTCACACCCGCGTCGCGCCCGAGGAGCGCGACTACCTCGTCATCGAGGACGTGCCCGACGTGTTCCACACCGGCCACGTCCACAAGCTCGGCTGGGGGAAGTACCACAACGTGCTCGCGGTCAACTCCGGCTGCTGGCAGGCCCAGACCGACTTCCAGAAGTCCGTCAACATCGACCCCGACGCCGGTTACGCCCCCATCCTCGACCTCGACACCCTCGACATGACGGTCCGGAAGTTCTCGTAGGTGGAGCCCTCGGACCGCGTTCCGGGTCTCCGGCGACCGCTAGCGTCCGATCTCGACCCGTCCGCTCGTCGCGTCGTTGAGCCGCTCGCGGAGCGCCTCGACCTCCTCGACAGGAACCCGGAGATCGAACCGGACGCGCTCGCCGTAGTCGGCGTCGAACTCGACGCCCGCCGACTCGATCACGCCCCGGACCGTCCCCGAGTCGTCGTACTCGGTCTCGACGACGAGGGCGCGGTGCGGCCGCTCCTCGACCACGCCGGCGGCGTCGATACCGTCCTTCACCGCGCGCGAGTAGGCGCGCGCGAGCCCGCCGACCCCGAGGTTCGTCCCGCCGTAGTACCGCGTCACCACCGCGGCGACGTTCCGGACCTCGCGCTGCTGGAGCACGTTCAACGCGGGCTTGCCCGCCGATCCGGTCGGCTCGCCGTCGTCCGACGAGTACTCCCTGAGCATCGGCTCCGACCCCGGCGTCCGCTCGGACGGCTCGCCCGCGGGCACGCGGTACGCGGGCACGTTGTGGGTCGCGTCCGCGTACTCTTCGCGGACCGCCGCGACGAACGACTCGGCCGCCTCGACCGTGTCGACGGGCGCGACGTGGCCGAGGAACTCCGACCCTTGAATCTCGAACCGCGCGGTCGCGCGCTCGGCGACCGTCAGGTACGCGTCGCTCACGGCGGCCCCTCCCCCCCGTCCCCCGACGCCTCGTCCGGTGCCTCGTCCCGTCGCCGTTCGAGGGCGACGCTCGTCGGCGGCGCGAGGCGGTACAGCGCGAGGAAGGCGACGACCCCGACGACCTCCGCTATCGCCGCGACGACCGCCAGCGGCTCGGCCGCGAGCGCCGCGGAGGCGCCGGTCCCGTGCCACGCGAGGAACCCGCCGAGGAACGTCCCGAGCGTCCCCGCCCCGAGGGCGTACAGACGACGGTACTCGCCCGCCCGGAGCGTCGCGACGGCGACCGCCGCGGCGAGCGCGCTTCCGGCGAGGAAGAGGTACGGGCGGGCGTCCGGGGGCGAGCCGAGCCGGGGCCACGCCCACAGCAGGTGGACCGCCGCCGCGACGGCCGCGGCCTGGACGGCGACGCCGCGGAGCAGGCGCTTCTTCGGGGCGTTCCGACCGTCCGCGTCGGACCCGACGCCGAGTTCCGGCCCGCCGGTCGGGCCGCGGCCGTCGCTCATCGGACCACCGTCGGCTCGGCGGTCACTCCCACGGGTGGCTCCCGGGCGCGTCGGGCCACAGCGGGTACCAGTACGACTCGTCGTCCTCTAAGCCGAGCTCGCCGTCCAGGACGGACTGGAGCTTGAACTCGACCCGCTGGTTCCGGTCGTTCGTCCCCCGCGGCGCGAACGGGTAGTACGCGCCCCGGCGGAACGAGTAGATCCAGTAGACCGGACCGTCGTCGTTCTCGAAGCCGAAGACGGCCGCGAGCAGCCGCGACCCGAACCCCTCCTCGATGAACTGGTCGGCCGCGAAGTGGACGCTCGTCACCAGGTCCTCGGGGTCGTCGTCCTCCAGCACGAACCACTGGTAGCCGTGGTCGTCCTCGTACCGGTGGAAGCCGGTGCCGGTGTCGATCTCGCCGGCCTCCAGGATGGCCTCGACGGTCTCGACCGCCTCGTCGAAGCGCGTGCTGTCCATCCCGGAGAAGCACAGGGCGGCCTCGCCGCAGTGGTCGTAGCGGAGGTCCGCCTCCATCGTCATGTACGCGGTCGACATCCCGAAGAGGTCCTCGGGGTCCGCCTCGCGGGTCGCGTCGGTCTCGGCGCTCGTCCCGAGCACGGCCCGGATCGTGTCGAAGATGCCCATCTGCCGCGGCCTACGGGCGGCGGGGTTTAGGGCGTTTCTCTCGCCGGGTCCGCGCCTCCGTCGCCGCTTCCCGCCGAGTCGCTTTCCTGCCCTTCGCCCCCCTCCGACGAGTCACGCCTCGTCGCCGGCGCGGTCGAGGTACGTCAACACGCCTCTCGCGTTCAGGCTCGCGTTCGCCCGCGCGCGCTCGCGGTTCCAGTAGTCGACGTCGCGGCTCGCGGACTCGAAGTGTTCGACGACCGCCTCGTCGTCGCCGAGTTCGGCGCGCTTCTCCCTGACGCGCTCGACCCACTCGACGTACGCCCGCTTCGCCTCGCCGATCAGGGCCTCGTCGCAGGTCCGCGGGCCGAAGTGACCGAAACAGACCGTCTCGGGGTCGATCTCCTCGATCAGCCGGATGTCGTCGAGGCACTGCTCGAAGTCGAACTGGGGCGGCGGCGTCGTCGGGGTCACCGCGTCGACCGCGGGGACGTAGATGCCGGCGGCGTCGGCGGCGAACACCACGTCCGCGTCGGGGTCGTGATAGACCGCGTGGTGGGGGGCGTGCCCCGGCGCGTCGCGGACGACGAGCTCCCGGTCGCCGAGGTCGATCCGGTCGCCGTCGGCGACGCCCGCGATCCGCTCGTCCGGGACCGGCCGCGGCTCGGCGTAGTACTCCCACTGCTCCTCGACCGCCGACTTGGTGCCGGCGACGAGCGCGTCGGGGTCGACGAGGTGGCGGACGCCCTTCTCGGGCACCCGGACCTCGGCGTTCGGATAGCGCTCCGCGAGGTACCCGGCGCCGCCCGCGTGGTCGAGGTGGGCGTGGGTCGGGAGTATCCACGCGAGCTCCTCGCGGTCGATCCCGATCGCCTCTATGCTCTCGAACAGGGACTCCCGGTTCGCCCCCGTCCCCGTGTCTATCACGATCGGTCGCTCGGCGTCGTACACGTAAACGGCGCCGTACTCGTCGGTGTCGAACATCCCGGTGTCGTGGACGTACAGGTCCTCGACGCCGCGGACCGGTTCGAACTCGCCTGCGCGCATACCGGAGGAGGAACCCGAGGGCACTTCTAGCGATCGGTCCGGGGGCCGAGGCTTATGGTCGTTCCGCCCCAGGAGACGGTATGCGAGTGCTCGTCACCGGCGCGACCGGATTCGTCGGGAGCCGGCTCGTCCCGACGCTCCTCTCGCGCGGCCACGACGTGGTCGCGCTCGTCCGCGACGCCGACGGCTACGACGCGCCCGAGGGCGTCTCGGTCGTCGAGGGCGACCTCCTGGAACCGGAGACGCTCCCCCCGGCGTTCGAACTCGACGGCGAGGCGGTCGACGCCGCGTACTACCTCGTCCACTCGATGGACGGCGGCCCGGGGTACGAGGAGCGCGACCGGAACTGCGCGAGGAACTTCGTTGCGGCCGCGTCGGCCGCCGGGATCGACCGGATCGTCTACCTCGGCGGGCTCGGAGAAGACCGCGAGGAGCTCTCCGAGCACCTCCGGTCGCGCCGCGAGGTGGAGCGGATCCTCGCCGAGGGCGACCCGGCGCTCACGACGCTGCGCGCCGCGATCATCATCGGCGCCGGGAGCGCGAGCTTCGAGGTGGTGTCCGGGCTCGCTCGGCGACTCCCCGTGATGGTCACGCCGAAGTGGGTCGACACGCTGTGCCAGCCGATCGCGATCGGCGACGTGATCGCGTATCTGGCGGGGGTCCTCTCCGCCCCCGAGACCGCCGGCGAGACGTTCGAGATCGGAGGACCGGAAGTGCTGACATACGCCGAGATCCTCCGCCGGACCAGGCGCCAGCTCGGCCACTCCCTCCGGATCGTGCGGGTCCCGGTGTTGAGCCCCGGACTGTCAGCCCGGTGGCTCCGGCTCGTCACCGACGTGAACCCCTACCTCGCCCGGTCGCTGGTCGAGGGGCTCCGAAACACCGTGATCGTCGAGGACGACCGGATCCGGGAGCTGGTGCCCGTCGAGCGCACGCCCTTCGAGCTCGCGGTCGCCCGGGCGCTGACCGAGTCGCAGAACGCGGAGGCGTCGCCGCTGAGCGCGCTGCCCGGGGTCTCGCCGTGAGCCGCGAGTACGGGGAGACGTGGGTGTACGAGAGCCTCGTCGGCGGGATCCCGGGGCTCGACGTCTCGCGCACGCTGGCGGTCGCGCTCCAGTTCGCCATCTTCGAGGTCGGCGTGGTGGCGCTCGGCTGGTACTACGGGACCTGGGACGCCGTCGTCGCCGGGACGGTCGCGGTCGTCGTCGCGGCCGTCGGCAGCGTCGAGATGCACCGCCTCGGGGCGAAGAACCGGCTGCTCGGCACGCCGCCCGAGCACAAGCGCCTGCTGTTCGGGTCGAGCATCGAGATCGTGTTGGGCGTGCTGGCGTTCATCGCGCTGCTCACCTACCTGTTCGCGTGGGACGCGACCGGCGGGCCGACCCTCATCGACCGGCTGTTCGGGGACGACCCCCCGCTCCCCGTCGTCTACCTCACGCTGCTCGTCCTCTGGGACCTGACCTACCGGATCGGCACCTCGTGGTGGAGCGCGGTCGTGGCGCTGTGGCGCGCGGTCCACGTCGACCTCCCGGACGAGGAGCGGGCGACCGTCCGCCGGCTCGACGCCGAGAACATCGGCTTCTCGCTCGTCCAGCTGGCGCTCGTCCCGTTCCTGCTCACCGAGCCCGTGCTGCTCGGCGCGGTGGTCGGGCACGTCATCGCCGTCGCCGTCGTCTGCTCGCTCGCGATCTGGCTCACCTGAGCCGTCGCTCGCGGCGTCGCCACTCGGCGGTCGTCGTCGCCTACGGCTTCGTACTCGGCGGGTGAGAACGGAATCAGAAAACGCGGCGTCGCCGCGGCCGCGTCACTCGCCCTGAAGCTCTTCGAACTTGTCGAGGAGTGCCTCCGTCGAGTCGCCCGAGTCGTAGGTCAGGGAGCCGGAGTACTCGGGCCGCTCCGCGTCGAAGTCGGCGTCGACTTCGCTGGTCTTCTTCTCGCGACGCTCGTGTTCGGTCTCGTCATAGGCACCCATTGACATGGTACGACTACACTTGGCCGTTTCCTGTAATATACCTGTCGGTAAACGCATCAAAGACCGTGAACGTTCGGGGCCGGCCACCGGAATCGATTAACCGCGCGGCGTGATACCGAACGGGCGTGGCACAACCGCTCCGCTTCAGGCGCTCGCCCGGTCGGTGGACGGCGGACCGCGTCCGGTCGCAGCTCGCTCGTCCCCTCGACGAGAACCTCGGAGCGACCGCCGGCGACCCGTGGTTCGCCCCGCCGCCGGACTACGAGGCGCGTCGGTTCGACATGGACGACGGGTCGTTCGCGCTCTTCTGCTGGACCAACAGTGACTCGGACCCGCCGGCCGGCGCCGACGGCGGCCCGGTCGGGTACTGGCTGGGCAACACGGAGACCCCGAGCGAGCTCTGGCGGACGGACAAGTACGGGTTCGACGAGGCGCCCTACCCGGTCTCCCGGTGGGCGCAGCGCGAGCTCCTCGCCGGGCTCCACGACGACGAGCCGTGGCTGGCCGACTACCCGCACGTCTCGTGGTACTTCCTGCCGGTGTTCTGCTCGAAGGACGGCGCGGAGACGAGCCGGGCGTTCTTCCGCGACCACGCCGCCGGGTTCCCGGACGCGACCCGCGAGGCGGGCACCGGCTTCGTCGAGGAGACCCTCCGGCCGGGGACGCTGGACGACTACCGCGAAGTCATGGCCGGGAAGCTCGGCACCTCCGCGTCGCGGGACCTCGTCCGCATGAGCGCGGCGATAGCCGAGTTCGCCGCGGCCCGGATCCTCTCCGACGCGGGGTACGAGATCACGCCGGAGATCGAGGTGACGACCGGGCACTCGCTCGACTTCCGCGCGACCGATCCCGCGACCGGCGCCGGCCACCTCGTCGAGGTGACGCGCCCGCAGCCGACCGCCGGCCGCTCCGCGAACGACCCCGTCGCGGCCGTCCGCGACACCGCCGAGACGAAGACCAGCGGCCAGCTCGCGGCCCACGCGGGCGGCGTCACGCTGTTCGTCGACTGCTCGTCGTTCCCCGCCGACGAGTGGGCCGCCGTGCGCGCGGCCGAGCCCGCGGTCCGTCACAAGCCCGCGGTCGTGTACCGCGCCGAGCCCGACGGGTCGATCGAGGGGTACCGGAAGGGGTCGGTCCCGCTCGACCTCTCCGGCGTCGTCGACGGCGTGTCGTAGCCGCGTCGCAGTCGCGTCGCTCGTCGTCGACGGCGTGTCGTAGCCGCGTCGCGGGTCGCGGCGTCCGGAATCTGCGGATCGGCGACGCTCCGCGGTCGGGCTTCGGAAAGAAGGGTATGGACTTCGCGCGGTTCGCCGCGTCAGAACGAGACTGGCGCGGGCCCGTCCTCCGCGTCGGTGGTCGGGTCGCGGTCCGAGTAGAACCGGCGACCGACGCCGCGGTGACAGACGCCGGCCCGGAGCGTGGTGAACACGTCTTCCGCGTCCTCGAACGTCTGGTCGCCGAACCGCTCCAAGACGTCGCCGAGCCGCTCGGACCCGTTCGCGAGCTCTACGGTCGCGTTGCCGTGAGCCGCGATGATCTCCTCAGAGGTGGTCGGGTACTGGTGCCGTTCGAGTCGGTCGTCGACGCCGTTCAAGCGCATCAATAGTTGAAAACCGCCGATGGTTCTTAATGATTGTCCATGTACGACCTTAGTCGGAGGGGATACCTTATACCTCCTTATATGCGAGTTCCGCGGCCGCGAACCGGACCGCCGTCGCTTAGTGCCGGGGCGGGCTATTCGCTCCCATGCCCCCAGAATCCGCCGATTCCGTCGATTCCGCCGGATCGACCGACTCCGCCGAACCGGCGGACTCCGCTGCCCAGGCCGACTCCGTCGACTCCGTCGTCGCCGACCTCCACGCGCACACGACCGTCTCGGACGGGACCCTGACGCTCGACGAGGTGCCCGCGGCCGCCCGCGAGGCCGGCGTCGACTGGGTCGCCGTCACCGACCACGACCGGATCCACCCCGGACTCGACGCGCCGGTCGTCGAACGCGACGGCGTCCGGGTCGTCAGGGGGATCGAACTCCGGGTCGACGCCGGCTTCGAGCGCCTCGACCTCCTCGGGTACGGCGTCGAACACACCGACGCGCTCGACGCGGAGGTCGAGCGCCTCCAGCGCGACCGCCGCGAGCGCGGCGCCGCCATCCTCGACGCGGTCGAGGACCGGCTCGGCGTCGACCTCGACGTGGCGCCCCGCGAGGGACTGGGGCGCCCGCACATCGCGCGGGCGATCGAGGAGTCCGACGCGCCCTACGACTACGCCGGCGCGTTCGACGAACTGATCGGGAACGACGGCCCCTGTTACGTCGCGCGTGAGGTGACCCCGCTCGACGATGGGCTGGACCTGCTCGCCGACGCCTGCGCGCTCGTCGGGCTCGCGCACCCGTTCCGGTACGAGCGCGTCGACGAGGCGCTCGGGGTCGCCCGCGACCGCGACGCGATCGGCGCGATCGAGCGCTTCTACCCGTACGGTCGCGCCGTCGACGACGAGCGGATCGACCGCGTCGCCGCCGAGGCCGGCCTGCTCAGAACCGGCGGCACGGACGCGCACGAGCGCACCCTCGGGGTCGCCGGGCTGACGGAATCGGCGTTCGAAGCCGTCCGCGAACGGCTCCCCGAACCGGTCCCCGTCCGGTCGCCCTCCGTCACGGCGCCCGACGAACAGGATTAAGCCCGCGCCGGCCGGAGAGGCGCGTATGCGGTGTCACTACTGCGACCGGGAGGCCACGTACGAGGCGGAGCAGCGCGGCGTGGTCGTCGGCCTCTGCGAGTCCCACTTCAAACAGCGCGTCGAGGAGCTCGCCGAGTCGGACGAGCTGGCCGAGCTCCGCGACCGGATCGACATCGAGTCCTCGGAGTAGCCGGACCGAGACGAACGGTAAAAGGCGGCGCGGGACCAACCGGTCGGCATGGACCTCACGGACCGGCCGCGGCGCCTCCGGACCGACGGCGTTCGCCCGCTCGTCGCCGAGACCGACCTCTCGGCGTCGGACCTCGTCGCGCCCGTCTTCGTCGACGCGACGACCGACGAGCGCGTGCCCATCGAGACGATGCCCGGCCACGAGCGCGTCCCGGTCGACGAGGCCGTCGACCGCGTCGCCGAGATCGGCGAGACCGGCGTCGAGGCCGTCATCCTCTTCGGCGTCCCCGAGTCGAAGGACGCGTCCGGGAGCCGGGCGTACGCCGACGACGGCGTCGTCCAGCGCGCGATCCGCCGGATCGCGGCCGAGACCGACGCCACCGTGATCGGCGACGTCTGCCTCTGTGAGTACACCGACCACGGCCACTGCGGGGTCATCGAGGAGACCGCCGAGTCGGACCCGACGCTCACCGTGAAGAACGACGAGACGCTCGACCTGCTCGCGCGCACCGCGGTCTCGCAGGCCGACGCGGGCGCGGACGTGGTCGCCCCCTCCGCGATGGCGGACGGGCAGGTGGGGGCGATCCGCACGGCGCTCGACGAGGCGGGACACGAGGACGTGGCCATCCTGAGCTACGCCGCGAAGTACGAGTCCGCCTTCTACGGCCCCTTCCGCGACGCGGCCGACGGCGCGCCCGCGTTCGGCGACCGCCGGCACTACCAGATGGACCCCGCGAACCGCCGCGAGGCGCTCCGGGAAGCTCGTCTCGACGCCGAGCAGGGCGCGGACGTGCTGATGGTGAAGCCCGGCCTGCCGTACCTCGACGTCGTCGGGGACCTCCGGCGAGAGTTCGACCGCCCCATCGCCGCGTACAACGTCTCCGGCGAGTACGCGATGCTCCACGCCGCCGCGGAGAAGGGGTGGCTCGACCTAGAGGCGACCGCGCTGGAGTCGCTCACCGCGCTCAAGCGCGCGGGCGCGGACCTGATCATCACGTACTTCGCCGAGGACGTGGCCGATCACTTATAAATAAAGCCGGAGGGGAGCAGACGCGCTTTCTCAAATACTCCCCCGGCGCGCGCCTGCGAGCGGCCGCCCCCGGCGGCCGCGAGGAGCGCGTGCGAGGGACGCGGTGAGTGAGGGGCGACCGGAGGGAGCCCCGAGCGAACCGCGAGGCTGGGGAGGGTGAGGCTGTGGTAGCTGTGCTGTGCGGAGCGGGACTCAAAGGGGCAGCCGCGAGGGCGAAGCACGGCGACGGAAGCACCGCAGACCGCGAACGGAGTGAGCGGTCGAGGAGCGCACCGAGCCGCGCGAGCCGTCGCGGCTGGGGCTTTGGAGGTGGTCTCCCTCGACACACAGCAACCTCTCGGATCTCGAACCGGCTACACCACCTGTTCGCCGTCGTCGTCGTACACTTCGATGGCGTCGACCGGGCACGAGCGCGCCGCGAACTTCGCGTCGAGCTCCTCCCCGTCGGGCACTTCGACGACGAACAGGTCCTCGTCCTCCTCCGTGCTCCCCGCCAGATCCGCCTTCCCGTCGTTCAGGTTCTTCTCGAAGGCGTCCCACTCGGCGACGCACTGGTACATCCCGACGCAGGTGTCGCGGTCGAACTCGACGTACATGATCACCGGTTCGGCGAGCCGATACAAAGCCGTGGCGACGAGACGAGTGAGAGTCCGGTCGATTTGGACCCGCCGACAGGTCACCGGAGAACCCCCCAAAGCACCGGCCGGGAGGCGGGCACACGCTCGCTGCGCTCCTCAGTCGCTCGTTCCACTCGCTCCCTGCGGTGCTTGCGTCGTCTGTGCCCGCCTCTCGACCGCCCCTTTGGATCCCACCCCGCACCGCGACCGCACCTCACCCCTCCCCAGCCTCGTCGCTGGCACCCTCCGCTACGCTCCGGGAGCCAGCGACTCCCTCGCGCGTGCGACTCACGCCCGCAGGGCGTTCGTCGGCACGCGCCGACCGGATTCGTTCGGTCGATCAAAAAGAGGGTACTACCGATCTCGCCGCGCGCCGACCGTCCTTCTTAAGCCTCGCAGGGACGGATCCCCGCGCATGCCCACCGTCTGGCTCGTCGACCGGCAGTTCGACTCGAAGGGGCTCGTCCGACTCACGTACGCCACCGAGGACGGCGAGCGCGTCCACACGAAGGAGCTGGCCGAACAGCGGCTCGTCACGGGCGACGGGATCACCGCCGGCCGCGAGGTCGACGAGAGCGCCCTGGGCGAGACGCCCGAAGAGGAGGTCGAGCGGTTCGCGACCGAGGCGTCGAAGATGGCGGCCGACCACGACCTCGACGACCGGGTCTGACCCCGCTCTCCGCACCTCACCGCGCTCGACCGCGCAACGCCGCCCCACACAACCGAGTCCGTTAAGAGGGAACCGGCGGAACGTGTGACCGAAATGCCCAGTGGTGAGTACGACCCCGACGCCGTCGAACCGCGCTGGCAGCGGCGCTGGGTCGACGAGGAGACGTACGCCTACTCCGACGACGACCCGGTCGATCCGAACACCGTCTTCTCCATCGACACGCCCCCGCCGACGGTATCGGGGAGCCTCCACATGGGCCACCTGTACGGGTTCACCCTCCAGGACTTCGTCGCGCGCTTCGAGCGCATGAACGGCGGCGAGACGTTCTTCCCGTTCGGCTACGACGACAACGGGATCGCCTCCGAGCGGCTCACCGAGGACGAGCTCGACATCCGCCACCAGGAGTTCGAGCGGCGCGAGTTCCAGGCGAAGTGCCGGGAGGTCTGTGCCGACTACGAGCAGCAGTTCACCGAGAACGTCCAGTCGCTCGGGGTGTCGGTGGACTGGAACCACACGTACCAGACCATCGAGCCGCGCGTCCAGCGCGTCTCCCAGCTCTCGTTCGTCGACCTCTACGAGCAGGGCCGCGAGTACCGCGAGAAGGCGCCCGCGATCTGGTGTCCCGAGTGCGAGACCGCCATCTCGCAGGTCGAGACCGAGGACGACGAGCAGGGCAGCCACTTCAACGACATCGCCTTCCCCGTCGCGGGCGGCGACGGCGAGACCTTCACCATCTCGACGACGCGGCCCGAGCTCCTTCCCGCCTGCGTCGCCGTCTTCGTCCACCCGGACGACGACGAGAACCAGCACCTCGTCGGCGAGTCCGCCGAGGTCCCGCTGTTCGGCCACGAGGTGCCGATCATCGCCGACGAGCGCGTCGACATGGAGACGGGCTCCGGCATCGTGATGTGCTGTACGTTCGGCGACCAGAACGACATCGAGTGGTACCAGGTCCACGACCTGGACCTGCGCGTCGCCATCGACGAGTCCGGGCACATGACCGAGGTCGCGGAGGAGTACGAGGGGCTCCACGCCGACGAGGCCGGCGAGGCCATCGTCGAGGACCTCGACGAGGCGGGCGCGCTGCTCGACCGCCGCGACATCACCCACACGGTCAACGTCCACGAGCGCTGCGGGACGAGCGTCGAGTTCCTCGTCACCGAGCAGTGGTACATCGAGATGCTCGACAAGACCGACGAGTACCTCGAGGTCGGCCGGGAGATGGACTGGTCGCCCGAGAAGATGTTCACCCGGTACGAACACTGGGTCGAGGGGCTCCAGTGGGACTGGCTCATCTCCCGCCAGCGCTCGTCGGGCATCCCGTTCCCGGTGTGGTACTGCGCCGACTGCGGCGAGGCGGTCATCGCCGACAAGGCCGACCTGCCGGTCGACCCGCTCTCCGACGACCCGCCCGCCGACGCCTGTCCCGAGTGCGGGCACGACGAGTTCGAGCCGGAGGACGACGTGCTCGACACGTGGGCCACCTCCAGCCTGACGCCGCTCATCAACGCCGGCTGGGACTGGGACGAGGCGGCTGGGGAGTTCACGATGGAGCGCCCGGAGCTGTATCAGTTCGACCTCCGGCCGCAGGGCCACGACATCATCAGCTTCTGGCTGTTCCACACGATCGTCAAGTGCTACGAGCACACCGGCGAGGTCCCGTTCGAAGAGACGATGATCAACGGTCACGTGCTCGACGAGAACCGCGAGAAGATGTCGAAGTCGGTCGGCAACGTCGTCGAGCCCGAGGCCGTGCTGGAGGAGTTCCCGGTCGACGCCACGCGCTACTGGGCGGCCGGCACCGCCGTCGGCGACGACTTCCCCTTCAAGAAGAAGGACCTCCGCGCGGGCGAGAAGCTGATCCGGAAGCTGTGGAACGCCTCGAAGCTCGTCGAGTCGCTCGCGCCGGAGCCGTTCCCGGCCGAGCCGGACGACGAGCTCCGCGAGCTCGACCGCTGGCTGCTCGCCGAGCTCGACGCCGAGGTCGAGCGGCTCACCGACCTCCTCGACGACCGCGCGTTCTCGAAGGCGCGCGACGAGCTCCGGAGCTTCTTCTGGAACACGTTCTGCGACGACTACCTCGAGATCGCGAAACAGCGCGAGGACGACGCGGCCGCGTACACGCTCCGCGCCGCGCACCGCCGGTTCCTGAAGCTGTTCGCGCCCCTCCTCGCGCACGTCACCGAGGAGCTGTGGCACGACATGTACGCCGGCGACGCGGCGGCGGCCGGGCTCGCGGGCGGCGCGACCGACTCGGTTCACCTCACCGACTGGCCCGAGCCGCTGGGGATCGAGGCCGACCGCGACGCCGGGACCGCCGCGACCGCGGTCGTCGGCGCGCTCCGCAAGTACAAGAGCGAGAACCAGCTCCCCCTCACCGCCGCGCTCGACGCGGTGGAGGTGTACGCCGACGTGCGCGGGTTCGAGGACGACATCACCGGCGTGATGCACGTCGACGACCTCGCGGTCCACCCGGACGGCGACGCGCCCGTCGAGACGGTGATCACGGGGATCGACCTCGACTACGCCACCGTCGGCCCGAAGTACGGCGACCAGGTCGGCGACATCGAGGCCGCCCTGGCTCAGGAGGAGTACGAACTCGACGGCGACGAGCTTCACGTCGCCGGCGTCACGCTCGTCGGCGACGAGTTCACGGTCGAGGAAGAACGTCAGTATCAGGACGAGGGGGAGCTGCTCCAGGCGGACGGCGTCGTCGTCATCGTTCGCAACGACGCGTAACCGCGCCTCTCCTTCTCGTATTCGACTCGATTACAGATCGGCGCCGACGGCGTCTCCGACCGAGTCGAACCCGTCCCGTTCGAGCAGTTCGAGCAGCCCTTCGTTGATATCGCGTGCGAGCCCCGGTCCCTCGTAGACGAGCCCGGTGTACAGCTGGACGAGCGAGGCGCCCGCCCGTATCTTCTCGTAGGCGCCCGCGGCGTCCGAGACGCCGCCCACGCCGATCACGGGCACGTCGGTGCGCTCCGCGACGAACCGCACCCGCTCCGTCGCGAGCGACTCGATCGGCTTCCCCGAGAGGCCGCCGCGTTCGGCCCGGTTGTGGCTCCGCAGCGAGTCCGGCCGCGACGTCGTCGTGTTGGTCGCGATGACGCCGTCGAGGTCGAGGTCGTCGACGACGCCGAGCGCGTCCTCGACCGCCGGCTCCGGGAGGTCCGGGGAGAGCTTCACGAGGAGCGGGTCCGCGCCGGCGTCGTCGAGGGTCCCGAGGATGCGCTCTAAGGCCTCGCGGTTCTGGAGTTCGCGGAGCCCCGGCGTGTTCGGGCTGGAGACGTTGACGACGAAGTAGTCGCCCGCGTCCGCGACGCGCTCGTACGTGTAGCGGTAGTCGTCGGGGGCCTCGGCCAGCGGCGTCGACTTCGACTTCCCGATGTTGATCCCGACCGGCACGTCCGGGAGCGGGTCGCGGTCGAGGCGCTTCCCGACGCGGTCGGCGCCCTCGTTGTTGAACCCCATCCGGTTGACGAGCGCCTCGTCCGCCTTCAGTCGGAACAGTCGCGGTCGCGGGTTCCCGGGCTGCCGCTCGGCGGTCACGCCGCCGACCTCCACGTGGCCGAACCCGAGCGACGCCAGCGCTCGCGGGACGTGCGCGTTCTTGTCGAACCCGGCCGCGACGCCCACCGGGTTCGGGAACGACGACCCGACCGCGTCGACCGCGAGCCGCTCGTCGTTGACCGCGTACCGCTCGGCGAGCGCGGCGGCGACCGGCGTCCCCTGGACGCCGCCGAGCAGTCGATGCACCAGTCCGTGTGCGGTCTCGGGTGGAAGCCGGAACAGCGCCGGCTTCAACAGGTCGTACGCGCCCATCGTCTGGGCCTCGTCACGAGCGACAATCAATCCGCCGACCGCGGTCCGCGTCGCGGCCGCTCGCGGGCATCGATCCGGTGAAACCCCGCGGTCCGTCTCAGAAGTCGTGTTCCAGCTGCTCCGGGTTGGCGTCCGCTTTCTGGATGATTATCTTCCCGTCTCGGACCCGGACGAACACCTCGTCGCCGATCTCCATGCCGGCGACGGCGAGTTCGTCCTCGTGGAGGTTCACGTGGACGTTGTGGTACTCCCCCTCGTCGTCCTTGGCGCCACTGGGGCTGAGCTTCTTTTTACGGACCATCGCGGGTGTGTTGTCGCATGTCGCCATAGCAGACACATAAGTGTTGTTTACCCGCAGTCGGCGGGAGTCCCAGACTGCGCGCGTGCGTCGACGTGACCCGGAACGGACATTGAGGCGCCGTCCGCGCTCTGCGGGGTGACCCGAGCCGTCACGCGGGCCGCGAATCGACGGCCGGCCGGAGCGAACGCCTCATCGCGAACTGGTGTCCGCCTCCCGTCTCGCGTCGCAGAGAGCGAAAATCGCAACCAGCGACCGGGATAGTATATAAAAATTGTGGCGTGCAGCTTTCATTTCCCCGATATATTTATTACAGACTGTGTGCTGGTGTCACACGGAGGCAAAACCATGGTACGTGAAGACGGTAAGCGAAACTTTGCCCTTCGGGAGGAAGACGGATCGGAACCGAGCGAGTTCTCGGGCAACATGCCGCGTCAGGCGGCGCTGAAGGCAGCTCGGACGCTCGACCCGGCGCCCTCGGAGGAGGAGGCCGAGCGAACGACGCTCCGCCTCCGCGAGAAGGGGACGCAGAAGGTCCACGAGTACGAGGGTTGGGCGTGGAAGGACGGCGCCCCGGAGGTGGACGACGCCGACGACGACTTCTGGCTCAACGACCTCGACAACATCACCAAAGCCAACGTCTCGAAGCAGGGCATCGAGTACCTCGACGAGGAGTAGTTCCCCGGGCACTCCGATCCCGATCTCTCGTTTTAGCCGCCGGTCGACCGGAACGTTTCGGGCATGATCACCGTTGCGCCGCAGAGTGACCGCCCCGAACAGTCGCGTCGCCGGTTCGATCGGATCCGGGCAGTTCCCGTCTCTCGGCATGAAACCGCATGACGTGGCGCCGATGGTTCGACGGGGTTAAGTACAACCCGGGCATTCGAAGAAATGCGAAGGACGCATCGCGGACTCGGGCCGTTCAATCCGGCCCGGTTTCGCAGGACCCGTACCGTTCCGATGGGTTTATCACCCGTCGTCCGGTACGTTCAGGTCCGCGAAGGATGAGGATCACGCCCCCTGCGCTCCGGCGTAAGCGGTGATCTGATGTGAGCCGTGGTCGTTCGGTGCCATCCAAGCCGTTGGCTGGCCCGGACACCACACAGACCAATGCAATGGTGTGTCAACACTACGTTGACACCCGCCAACACCCCCTTCGAGCCGGGAATCAGGCYYGAAGGACATACATTCCGGTTGATCCTGCCGGAGGCCATTGCTATTGGGATCCGATTTAGCCATGCTAGTCGCACGAGTTCAGACTCGTGGCGAATAGCTCAGTAACACGTGGCCAAACTACCCTTCGGAACACAATACCCTCGGGAAACTGAGGCTAATAGTGTATCCCATACCACCACTGGAATGAGTGGTATGCCAAACGCTCCGGCGCCGAAGGATGTGGCTGCGGCCGATTAGGTAGACGGTGGGGTAACGGCCCACCGTGCCAATAATCGGTACGGGTCATGAGAGTGAGAACCCGGAGACGGAATCTGAGACAAGATTCCGGGCCCTACGGGGCGCAGCAGGCGCGAAACCTTTACACTGCACGACAGTGCGATAGGGGGATCCCAAGTGCACAGGCATAGCGCCTGTGCTTTTCGGTACCCTAAGGCGGTACCAGAATAAGGGCTGGGCAAGACCGGTGCCAGCCGCCGCGGTAATACCGGCAGCCCAAGTGATGGCCGATCTTATTGGGCCTAAAGCGTCCGTAGCTGGCCGCGCAAGTCCATCGGGAAATCCACCTGCTCAACAGGTGGGCGCCCGGTAGAAACTGCGTGGCTTGGGACCGGAAGGCGCGACGGGTACGTCCGGGGTAGGAGTGAAATCCCGTAATCCTGGACGGACCGCCGATGGCGAAAGCACGTCGCGAGAACGGATCCGACAGTGAGGGACGAAAGCCAGGGTCTCGAACCGGATTAGATACCCGGGTAGTCCTGGCCGTAAACAATGTCTGCTAGGTGTGGCTCCCACTACGAGTGGGTGCTGTGCCGTAGGGAAGCCGCTAAGCAGACCGCCTGGGAAGTACGTCCGCAAGGATGAAACTTAAAGGAATTGGCGGGGGAGCACTACAACCGGAGGAGCCTGCGGTTTAATTGGACTCAACGCCGGACATCTCACCAGCATCGACTGTAATAATGACGACCAGGTTGATGACCTTGTCCGAGTTTCAGAGAGGAGGTGCATGGCCGCCGTCAGCTCGTACCGTGAGGCGTCCTGTTAAGTCAGGCAACGAGCGAGACCCGCACCCTTACTTGCCAGCAGTACCGCGAGGTAGCTGGGGACAGTAGGGGGACCGCCGTGGCTAACACGGAGGAAGGAACGGGCAACGGTAGGTCAGTATGCCCCGAATGTGCTGGGCAACACGCGGGCTACAATGGTCGAGACAAAGGGTTCCAACTCCGAAAGGAGACGGTAATCTCAGAAACTCGATCGTAGTTCGGATTGTGGGCTGCAACTCGCCCACATGAAGCTGGATTCGGTAGTAATCGCGTGTCACAAGCGCGCGGTGAATACGTCCCTGCTCCTTGCACACACCGCCCGTCAAAGCACCCGAGTGAGGTCCGGATGAGGCGTTCCACGAACGTCGAATCTGGGCTTCGCAAGGGGGCTTAAGTCGTAACAAGGTAGCCGTAGGGGAATCTGCGGCTGGATCACCTCCACCGACCCGAGACCTCCCACACGGGAGGCTCACCTTACGACCGTCTTCCTAAGACGGTCACTACTCATTCGCATTGGACTGTGTCCGTCCGCCCAYCCACCGGCTTGGACACTTCAGAACGACCACGGCTCACACAACACGCGAGACAACCTTCCCTTCGGGGAAGGTGGGCTCATAGCTCAGCGGTAGAGTGCCTCCCTTGCAAGGAGGATGCCCTGGGTTCGAATCCCAGTGAGTCCATGTCCGTCCGAAGCGAATCCGTCCCCTTAAGTGGGAGACGCGACTCGATTYGGACACGACGACCGATGCACCATCCCGGGAAACCGCGGATGGGAAGGGTTCGAYGAACGCCCCGTCACACCCGGGGCGATTCAATGACAACCGTGTATACGTGCGATCCAGACGTCCACTGAACTCATCCGAGTTCGTGGAACGTCAGTGAACCATATACAGTCGGAACACTCTGACGAGTGTTTCTGACACCGTCAACAACTCTCCTTCGAGAGTTCGTTGACACACTACTGGCTACTGTGCCAGCTGGTGAATGGCTCGGCTCGAGAGCCGACGACGGACGTGCCAAGCTGCGAAAAGCTCGTGGGACCCGCATGGAGGGAAAGAACACGAGATCTCCCAATCGGAATCCGTTCAACAATTGCCACGCGCAATAGGGAACGCCCTGAATTGAAACATCTCAGTAAGGGCAGGAAAAGAACGCAACAGCGATGTCGTCAGTAACCGCGAGTAAACGCGACACAGCCCAAACCGAAGGTCTTCGGACCAATGTGGTGTTCGGGTTGACAACCAAAACGCGACCCTCTCTCAGAAGTCTCCTGGAACGGAGCGTGAAACAGGGTGACAACCCCGTATGAGAGAACAGTACCGTTGGCGTCAAATCCAGAGTAGCAGGGGTCGGATATCCTCTGTGAACACCTCAGGCATCCCCTGAGAAGGCTAAACACTCCTCGAGACCGATAGCGAACAAGTAGCGTGAGCGAACGCTGAAAAGCACCCCGAAAAGGGCGGTGCAATAGGGCCTGAAATCAGCTGGCGATCGAGCGACAGGGCGTACAAGGCGTCTCTTGAAACGACCGAGAAGCGATTCTCTAGTAGGAAAAGAGACGAGCCGGCGTCGTGTCGTGCGTTTTGAAAAACGACCCAGGGAGTGCACTTGATTGGCGAGTCTAACCCGTGAACCGGGGAAGGCGCAGGGAAACCGATACGGCCGCAGCACATTCGTGCGAGGGCCACCGTGTTCAAGCGCGGGGAGTCAATCGGGTGCGACCCGAAACCAGGCGATCTACGCGCGAGCAAGGTGAAGCGTGGCGAAAGCCACGTGGAGGCCTGTTAGAGTTGGTGTTCTACAATACCCTCTCGTGACTCGTGTGTAGGGGTGAAAGGCCCATCGAGCCTGGCAACAGCTGGTTCCAACCGAAACATGTCGAAGCATGACCTCTTCCGAGGTAGCCCGCGGGGTAGAGCTACCGATTGGATGACCCGCCTCCGAGAGGAGTCGGCCATCCTGTCGAACTCCAAACCCGCAGGCGCTGTAGACGAAGGGAGTCCGGTGCGCGGGGTAAGCCTGTGTACCGTGAGGGGAACAACCCAGAGCCGGGTTAAGGTCCCAAAGTGTAGATTAAGTGCGATTCGAAGGTGGTCTCAAGCCCTAAACAGCCGGGAGGTGAGCTTAGAAGCAGCTACCCGCTAAGAAAAGCGTAACAGCTTACCGGCCGAGGTTTGAGGCGCCCAAAATGATCGGGGCTCAAATCTACCACCGAGACCTGGCCGTATCCGTCAAAGGATAACCGCGTAGGTTGGCGTACTGGTCGGACGGAAGCCCGGGCGAGAGCTCGTGTGGACCGTCCAGTAACGACAATCCTGGTCACAGTAGCAGCGATAGTCGGGTGAGAACCTCGACGGCCTGAAGAGCAAGGGTTCCTCGGCACTGCCGTTCAGCCGAGGGTTAGCCGGTCCTAAGGTGTACCACAACTTGACTACACCGACGGGAAGCTGGTTAATATTCCAGCGCCATCGTGCAGTAAACGCCGACGCCGTGTGGAACGCTGAGCCGGGCACTCGCCCGGTCGAATCGTGGAAACTCGTGGAAACCGTCACGGTACGAAGCGAGCGAAACGCGAGACAGCGAAAGTCAGCCGTACATAGGGCCCGTGAAAAGGCAAGCATGATGTCCGTACCGAGATCCGACACAGGTGCTCTGCCAGCGCAAGGCAAGGCCTGTCGGGAGAACCGACGTTAGGGAATTCGGCAAGTTAGTCCCGTACCTTCGGAAGAAGGGATGCCTGCTCTCGACGGAGCAGGTCGCAGTGACTCGGGCGCTCCGACTGTCTAGTAACAACACAGGTGACCGCAAATCCGCAAGGACTCGTACGGTCACTGAATCCTGCCCAGTGCGGGTATCTGAACACCTCGTACAAGAGGACGAAGGACCCGTCAACGGCGGGGGTAACTATGACCCTCTTAAGGTAGCGTAGTACCTTGCCGCTTCAGTAGCGGCTTGCATGAATGGATAAACGAGAGCGCCACTGTCCCAACGTTGGACCCGGTGAACTGTACGTTCCAGTGCGGAGTCTGGAGACCCCCAAGGGGAAGCGAAGACCCTATAGAGCTTTACTGCAGGCTGTCGCTGAGACGTGGTCGCCGATGTGCAGCATAGGTAGGAGTCGTTACAGAGGTACGTGCGCTAGCACGCCACCCAGACAGCATTGAAATACTACCCGTCGGTGACTGCGACTCTCACTCCGGGAGGAGTACACCGGTAGCCGGGCAGTTTGACTGGGGCGGTACGCGCTCGAAAAGATATCGAGCGCGCCCGAAGATCATCTCAGCCGGGTCGGGAATCCGGCGAAGAGCGCAAGAGCAAAAGATGGTCTGACAGTGTTCTTCCCAACGAGGAACGCTGACGCGAAAGCGTGGTCTAGCGAACCTACGAGGTTCCGGAATGGGACCCGTAGATGACAGAAAAGCTACCTTAGGGATAACAGAGTCGTCACTCGCAAGAGCACATATCGACCGAGTGGCTTGCTACCTCGATGTCGGTTCCCTCCATCCTGCCCGTGCAGACGCGGGCAAGGGTGAGGTTGTTCGCCTATTAAAGGAGGTCGTGAGCTGGGTTTAGACCGTCGTGAGACAGGTCGGCTGCTATCTATTGGGGGTGTGAGGTACCTGACGTGAACGAACGTATAGTACGAGAGGAACTACGTTTGGTCGCCACTGGTGTATCGGTTGTCCGGAAGGGCAGATGCCGAGTAGCCACGCGACACGGGGTAAGAGCTGAACGCATCTAAGCTCGAAACCCACATGGAAAAGAGGTACCACCGAGGTCACTCGTAGAAGACGAGTTCGATAGACTCGGGGTGTACGCACCGAGGCAACGAGGTGTTAAGCCCACGAGAACTAACAGACCGAGCCACATTCATTGGCGCTGACGCGCCACGAACTCGCATGAGTTCAGGCGGTATCTGGATCGCACGTATACACGGTTGTTTCGAACCACGACCGACACAGGCGTCGCTCATAGAGCGTCTCGGTTCGAGTCCGAGAGTCGGCATGAAGGCGGCCAGAGCGGTGGGGAAACACCCGTACCCATTCCGAACACGGAAGTTAAGCCCACCAGCGTATCGTGAAGTACTGGAGTGAGCGATCCTCTGGGAACCACGAGTCGCCGCCTGCCCACTCATACGGGAATACTCCCACTACAGCCCACGGACAGCGCGTCCGTGGGCTTTCTTCATATCCAACGAGCCGCAGGCCCGTGGCCGACCGCTAAACTTAAACGCTCAACAGCGGTACGTTCGGACGGCGCCAAGGTGGCAGAGTCCGGTCAGACGCAGCGGCCTGCAGAGCCGCCCAACGCCGGTTCAAATCCGGCCCTTGGCTTCCGTTTCTTCGCCTCCGTCGTGCCCGCAAACTGCCCCGCTTAGTAACCGTTAAACACCGGGTGACCCATGCGTCAACTATGCAACGACGCGCTGTGGCCGTGTTCGTCGCGCTCTTCCTCGGTGTCGCGGGCGTGGCGGGCGCGCTGACTGCGACGGCTGAGAGTCCCGAAATCGCCTTCGAGAACCCGGAGATTGACGCCTCGCAAAATGAGTCGATCGAGGTCGGCGGCCAGTCGTACGTGGTGGCCGACATCTCGGAAAGCGAGAACGACGCGGGACAGATGGTCATCTCGGGGACACTCGAACGCGAGTTCACGACGCAGACCTCCGAAACCTGGGCGAACGGGTCGACGGTTTCGGTCGACGACCGCGAGTGGCGCGTCGAGATCGGCGGAGAGAACGCCACAGAGTTCACGCTCGTCGAGGTGCTCGACCGACAGGCGATCCTTGAGGCCGACGACGACGCCGAAAACGAGACGGTCACGCTCGACGACGGCGAGTACGTCGCGGTGACCGACGAGAGCGGCGAGCGGACGCTCGTGCCCGCCGACGAGTACTTCCCCGCGCCCGAGGAGCGGACGCACCCGTCGGGCGACACGCTCGAATACGACGGACAGACGGTTACGGTCGACGAGGTGACGGCCGGCGGCGCCGTCCTCGTGTGGGAGACCACCGAGACGGAGACGGTCGAGATCGCCCAGGAGTCGACGGTGACCATCGGCGACACCGACTACGCCGCGCACTTCCCCGACGCCTCGACGCTTCGGATGACGACCGACGTCGAGTCGTACCAGGCGCAGGTCACCGAGATAGAACGGTTCAAACAGTACAACAGCGGTCTCACGCGCGTCCTCGTTCTCTCCGTGCTCTCGTCGATCATGCTCGCCGGGATGGCCTTCATCCCGTCGCGGTACTGATCGACGCCGAACGGGCGATTTTCTTCGGCCGCGTTCTACCGACCGCATTTTCACCGACAACCACTACTCGGCGGGACCGCTACGGGGCCTATGACTTCGACAGCGGAGAAGGTACGACAGCTCGCGCCCCACTGGGCGGTGATGTTCATCGTCATGTTCGTCGCGCTGGCTGGCGTCGAGCGCCTCGCCGGCGAGGTCGGGCTCGCGGCGTCGCTGGTGATCGTCTTCGTCATCGCCGTCGCGTATCCCGTCGCGGTCCGGGCGCTCGGCGTCGCGCCGCCCGTCTGGCGGCGGTGACGGCGGGCCGCCGCGGTCGACGGTCCCGCCCCGCCGGGTGTGCGTCCGCCGACTGACGCCGCGGCGGTCGACGGATAACACCGGTGTCAGCCGGTCACCGTCCCGTCCCTTTCGTTTTTATACGGCTCGGCCGCCTTCCGATCGGTATGAGCGACGAGAACCCGGCGGCCGTCACGCCGGAACTCCCGGACGCACCGTTCCACACCAGCGGCACCGACCACATCACGGTCTGGGGGAGCAACCAGGAGGACACCCTCGCCTTCTACCGCGACCTGCTCGGGATGCCGCTCGTGTTGCGGCAGCCGAACCTCGACGACCCCTCGCAGACGCACCTGTTCTTCGACACCGGCGACGGGCGGATCCTCACGGTGTTCGTGAGCGACGAGCGCGCGTCCGCGCGCGGCCAGCGCGTCAGCACGGGCGCCGTCCACCACCTGTGTTTCAGCGTCGAACCCGACGAGTACGAGGACATCATGGCGGCGCTCAAGGAGGCGGGCAAGGGGTACAACGTGTTCGACCGCGGCATCTTCCACTCGATTTACACGCAGGACAACAACGGGCTCGTCGTCGAGCTGTCGGCCGACAAGTACGAGATCCCGGCCGACCGGAAGGGCGAGGTGCTGGCGACCGCGCAGCGCCTCCGCGAGGAGGACGACGCCGACTTCGCGCAGGACCGTCACATGGAGGGGGCCCTGGAAGAGCTCGGCCTCCCGGTGAACAAGCACGACCTACCGGACGCCGACGCCGGCGTGGGGGTCTGAGATGACCGGGCGCGACCCGGGTCCGCACGCGGGCGACGACCCGCACGGCGACGAGCCGCTGGTCACGGCCGGCGCGTCGCTCGACGACGCGGCCGCGGCGCTCGTGCTCGTCCACGGCCGCGGCGCGACCGCCCGCAGCGTCGTCGACTTGGGCGAGCGGCTGGCGGGGGACCGAGAGGTGGCGATTCTCGCGCCCGCGGCCGCCGGCAACACCTGGTACCCGAACTCCTTCCTCGCGCCGGTCGCCGACAACGAGCCCGGGCGGAGCTCCGGGCTGCGAGCGGTCGGCGCCGCGGTCGACCGCGCGGTCGACGCCGGGATCGCCCGGGACCGCGTCCTCGTCGGCGGCTTCTCGCAGGGCGCCTGCCTCGCGAGCGAGTTCGTCGCCCGCAACCCGACCCGCTACGGCGGGCTCGCCGTCTTCAGCGGCGGGCTGATCGGCGAGACGGTCGCGGTCGACGGCTACCTCGCGGCGGGCGACGACCCCCTCGCCGGCACCCCGACGTTCGTCGGGTGTAGCGACATCGACCCGCACATCCCCGAGGAGCGGGTCCACGAGACGACCGACGTGCTGGAGGCGCTCGGCGCCGACGTCGACGAGCGGATCTACGAGGGGATGGGCCACGGGATCAACGACGACGAGGTCGCGGCGGTGTCGGAGCTGGTCGCGTCGCTGGCGTAGCTCGCCCCCGTTCGTCACGAAACGTCGCGACCGACGGCCGCAGCGCCGGCAGCGCCGCCGCGAACGGCCCGCCGACAGGTCCCGATCCGCGGGGGCTCGCGGCGGCTCTCCCGCTCACGCCAGCCAGTCGTCGGGCTTCGTGTCGTAGTCCGCCTCGTCGGCGGCGATCCGCGCCTCGATCGCGTCGTCGAGGTCGTGTTCGGTCACCTCGCCGCCGTCGTACTGGAAGCGGACGCCGACCTCGGTGCCCTCGGGCTCCTCGCCGCGCCGCTTGGCGCGTCGGACCTCGCCGTCGTCGTACTCGACGCGGATCGTCGCGAGGTTCACCGGGCGCCCCCACAGCTCGAAGACGCGCTTCAGCGTCGCCCTCGCGCGCTCCTCGTCGAGCGCGACGCCGTTGTACCGGTGCCCCAAGAGCAGTTCGCCCCGGTTCCGGAAGTTCCCGTCCAACACGACGATCGTCGGCTTCCCGAAGTTGGTGAACCGGAGGAGCAGCTTCTTGCGCACGTCGTCGGCGTCGACGCTGGCGACGCGGTGCTCCCCGGCGGCCCGGCTGTACTCGTAGGTGAAGTAGTTCCCCTCGCGGACGAACTCGTCGGTGAGGAACGCGTCGATGAACGTCACGTCGTTGTGGCTCTCGCGCACCTCGAACATGCGCTCCCAGCCCGCCCCGCGGTCGACGTCGTCGATCGCGGCGGCCACCGTCTCGTACCGGTCGACGTCGAACAGGTACCGGGCCTGCTCTTCGAGCACCTCTCGGGAGACGTCGCGGAGCGCGCCCCGGTGTTCCGGCCGCGAGAGGACGTAGTGACGCTCCGCGAGCCCCTCGCGCGTGAGCAGCTTCCACGGGTACCGCTCGACGTCGATCCCCTCGGGCCCGTCGCCGGCGGACAGCGCCCGGTCCACCGCTTCGCCGTCGACTCGCGGGTCGCCGTCGGCGGCCATCTCGGCCAACTCGTCCAGCGTCGCCGGGCCGGCGCCCGCGATCGCCGGGTGGGGTTCGAGCAGGTCGGCGACCTCGTCGAGGTCGATCCGGGAGTGGAAGTTCTCCGGGGTCACGCCCTCGACGCGGAGCAGCTTGTCGAGCACCTCGCGACGCGCGGCCCGCAGCTCGACGTGCGTCCACAGCTCGAACCCGAGCTTGTAGGGGTTGAGGCCGGGCGAGCCGAGCACGCGGGCCATGTGGTCGGCGTACGTCAGGAACTCGTCGGGCCCGGCGAACCCCTCGCCGCCCATCATCACCGACTCCCAGTACGTCGCCCACCCCTCGTTCATCACCTTCGTCTGCTTCTGTCCGGCGAAGTAGTACGCCTCCTCGCGGATCGCGTCGATGACGGTCGTCTCCCACGGCTCCCGGTCGACCGCCTTCCCGCTCTCGGGGTCGTACCGCTTGCCGTGGTCGCGCAGGAACGCGAGCACGTCCGGGCGCGGCGCCTCCGGCTCGACTCCCTCCCCGCGCGCTTCGAGCCACTCGTCGTCGAACACGTCGCGGCGCACCTCCTCGGAGAGGTCGAGGTCGTCGATCCGCGCCTCGATCGCCGCGAGCGGGTCCTCGTCGCCGTCGCTCACGTCCGCGGCGATCCCCGGGTCCGCCACGGAGCGGGCGGCGTCGACCGGGCTGTGCTGGTCGATCGTGTCTTCCAGGGCGCTCACGGCGTCGATCAGCCGCTCGACCTCGTCGCGGTCGACGTCCGTCCGCCTCGCGATCGCCGCGATCCGGTCCGCGTTGCGCTCCAGCCGCGCCGCCGCGTTCGGGCCGTCGTCGCCGCGGTCGGCGTAGAGCCCGAACCACTCGTTGTTCGCGAAGAAGTCGGCGTGCGCCTCGACGTGGGTGATGACGGCCTTCTGGTCGGCCGCCGAGTTCGACTCCTGGAGGAAGGCGTGCGCCGGGTCGTCGTTGTTGACGATCTCGAACGCCTTCCCCAAGCCGTGGCGGTCCTTCTTCCGCTGGCGCTCGTAGTTCATCCCCCACCGCCAGTGCGGGTAGCGCCGCTGGAACCCGCCGTAGGCGATCAGCTCGTTCATCTGATCGTGGTCGACGATCCAGTACCGAACCGGGTACGGCTCCAGTCCGAGCCGCTCCGCCAGCTCGCGGGCCTCCCGGGCGGGCTCGTCGAGGGCCGCGGCCTCGCGTTTCGCCTCGACGCGGTCGTCCCTCATCGCCGGTCACCCCCGTCGGTCCGCCCGCGGGCGGCGGGCCCGCCGCGGCCCGCGCCGCCGTCGCTCGACGACTCGGTGCTGAGGATCTCGTAGATGGCGTCCGTCACGTCGTCCGGCTCCGAGACGCGCGCGACGGCCACGTCGTCGGCGTCGGCGAACGCGGCCTCGACCTCGTCGGCGTGGCGGGCGTTCGCGGCGCCGTCGCCGGGCTGGGTCTCGACGTACGCCTGGAGGTTGGCGTCGATCGACTCCATCGCCGGGATCACGTTCTCCGTCGTGTCGCTGCCGGCGTTCTCCGAGTCGCCCGCGGCGAACACGTACCGGTTCCACTCGCTGTACGGGTACTCTTCGAGGAGCTCCTCGACGAGGTCGTACGCGCTGGAGATGCGGGTGCCGCCCCCGGACTGGATCCCGAAGAACTCCTCGCGGTCGACCTCCCACGCCTCCGCGTCGTGGACGACGTAGCGGAACTCCGCGGCGTCGTACTTCCCGGTCAGGTACCAGTCCATCGGGGTGAACACCCGCTCGACGAGCTCGCGTTTCGTCTCGCGCATCGAGCCGGACGCGTCGCGGACGTTGATCACGACGACGTTGCGCTCGCGCTTCTCGATCACCTCCGGGTGACGGAACCGCTCGTCCTCTCGGCGGAACGGGACGCTGTCGAGCCCCTCGCGCCGGATCCGCTGGGTGACCGGCTCGCGGTCGACCGCCTCGTCGAGCGCGTCGAAGCTCTCCCAGCGGTCGAGCGCCGCGACCGGCTCGCCCCGCTCCTCGGCGAGCGTCGCGGCCGCGTCGGCGATCCACGCCCGGGAGACGGGGATCCCCTCGCCGCGCGCCCACGCGAACACGTCGTCCACGTCGGCGCCGTCGACGAACAGTCCCTCGCGGACGTAGTCGCCGTCGAAGTCGGTCGCGAGGTGCCGCTTCAGCCCGCGCTTGAAGAACTCGTCGACGTCGAGGGTGCCGCGCGGCCCGGAGCGCGCGGTGTCGGTGAAGTCGCCCTCCACCTCCTCGACCACCCGCTTCCCCTTCGGTTCGAGGTCGAGCCCGAGCGCCTCGTCCAGCTCGCGGGCGAACTCCTCGGGGTCCATCTCGTAGTACTCGTGGTCGCCGCCCTCCTCCCCCGGGTCGCCCTCCTCGTCGCCGTCGCCCGGCTCGGGGTCGACCGGCTGGCCGGGCTGCGGCTGGCCGTCGCCGCCCTGCCCGACCCCGCCGGCGGAGCGCTGGTCGTACTCGAACGACGGGAGGTCGACCACCTTGATCGGGATCCGGATCCGGTCGGCGTCGGAGCCGCCGAGGTCGCCGTGGCCGATGAACTCCGCGAGGTCCTCCCGGCGCGTCTCGCCGACCTCGCGGAACCGCTCGCGGTCCTCGGTCAGTCCCACGGGTCGTCACCCCCGTTGGAGCCGGCGCCGCCGTCCGGCGCCTCGCCGTCGGCGTCCCCGCCGTCGACGTCGGGCCACTCGTCGCGCACGTCCGCCATCACGGCGCGGCTCGCCAGCTCCGCGGACGCGCGGCTGTACCCGCGCTCGCACAGGCGGTCGATCGTCTCGGCCTTCACCCGCTCGGTCTCGGTGTCGGCGGGCGGGTCGGACCACGCCGCGGGGTCGAGGTCCGGGAACCGCCGCTTCACGTCCGCGAGGTCGTTCGCGTCGATCACCGCCTTCAGCTCGGGCACCTCCCCGAGGTCGACCTCGTCGACGCTGAACTCCTCGCCGCGGTTGCGCCACGCGTACCGCGTGAGTCCGCGGATCACCCGCTCGCGCCGGAAGCGCTCGACGTCGCGGCCGGGCTCGGTCCCGCGGTACTCGTCCTCGTCGAACCGCCCGAGCGTCTCCGTCTCGAACACCTTCATCGCGAGCGGGTCCGGCGCCGCGTCCTCGCGGTCGCGCGCCGTCGGGTCCGCCTCGTCCCACGCGTACACGTGCTCGACGTACTCCGCAACGGTCTCGGTCGGGACGGTCTCCTCGGCGAGCATCGCGTCGATCACGTCCTCGCGCTGCCGCTCGCGGATCCGCGCCGCGACCGGCCCGCGGCGCCCCTCGAACTCCGCGGCCTCGGCCCGCGAGAAGACGGGGGCGTCGGCGAGCCCGTCCGCCATCGCGTCGAGCACGTCCGTCGGGGTGACGACGCGCTCGACCGGCAGGTCGGGGTGGCTCCGGTCGGCGGTCGTCGCGAGCAGGTCGGCGACCGCGTCGCGGGCGTAGGTGACCGGGATCCCGTTCCGGCCGTCGCCCGCGGCGAGGTCGACGTCGTCGACGGTCACCGCGTCGTCGCCGCGCCGGACCTCGCCGGTCTCGTACAGCGTCGCGGTCTCGATCAGGTCGAGGTCGCCGGGGAGGTCGTCGCCGTCGAGGCGCGTGACGACCGCGTACAGCGCCGCGGCCCCGATCGCGTGCGGCGCGACCTCGCGCTCGACCGCCCTCCCGTCGGCCTCCCGGACCTCGATCGACAGCGGCGCCGCCCCCGGGTCCCGGGCCCCCTCGTCGGGAGCGCCCCCGCGGCCGACGCCGGACGGGTCGGCGGCGCCGCCGGTCGCCTCCTCGACCGCGGTCGCCCCGGCGATCTCGCGGCGGAGCAGCCGCGCCTCCAGCCGGCGGTTCGTGAGGTACCGGAACTCGTGTTTCGAGAGCCGGCGCTTCAGGGCCTTCAGCGGGTCGGCGTCGCCGCGTTCGGCGTGGCGGTCCAGCTCCGCGTCGAGGTCGGGGTTCGAGATGACGACGAGCTGGGTGTCCAAGTCCATCCCGATCCCCTTGTCGAGCTTCACGCGCCGCTCGTCGGGGACGTTGAGCAGCCGCCGGAGCAGGTCGGCGTGCTGGCTCGCGTCCTCGACGACGGTGGCGACGCCGTTCCCCTGCGAGAGGACGCCGTCGTAGCTGAACGCCTGCGGGTTCTTCCGCCCGCGGGAGTCGAGCTCGCGGAGCATGCCGCCCATCCACGAACCGACGAGCCGCTCTTTCGCCGTCCCGTCGTCCTCGGCGTGGAGGACGCCGATCCCGCGCCCCACGTCGACCACGTAACTGGTCACGCGGAGGTGGTCGCGGTCGGTGATCGCCGAGAAGAGGTCACGGCGCCCGCGCTCGCGGTAGGCCGACTCCAGGTGGTCGTACGCCTCGCGGCTGAACGGGTCGAGCTCCACGTCGGCCGCGACGGGGTAGGCGTCGTCGTCGACCGCGTCGGCGATCGACTCCCGGACCGTCTCGGGGAACACCGACAGCGGGTGCGACTGGACCGGGCTGCGGTACCACTCCCCGGCGTCGCCGCCGTCGCCGTACGAGAGCGACGCGGCGCCGCCGCCGCCGACCCCGCCGGCGCCCGAGACGTTCCACTCGACGGTGTACCGCCGGCCGGCGTCCGTCTTCGAGAACGCGCGGAGCCCGTTGACCAGGCACCGCTTGAACTCCGACTTCCCCGTCGCGGTGGGGCCGTCGATCCAGACTATCGTCTCGTCGTTGCCCCGCCCGGTCGCGGCCGCGCGCAGGTCGTCGACGAACCCGTTGAGCGCGCGGGTGTTGCCGAGGACGGCGTGTTCGCCGTCGTTCGCCGGGTCGTCGAAGAACCGGTATCGGTCGAGCGTCTCGCCGCGCTCGCGGACCTCGCGGGTCCCGTACGACTCGACGGCCGCGAGGACGTACCCCGCACCGGACGCGGCCGCGGTCGGGTGCTCCAACACGCGGTCGACGTAGGACGCGAGGTCCATCGGCGGGTCGTACGCTCCCCGGAGGGCCTCGTCGGCCGCGCTCCGGAACCGCTCGCCGCCGGATCTGGTGCGGTCGCTCATTTTCAGTCCCCGTCGTCCGCCATCTCCGAGCGCGCGACCGCCGCGCCCGCGTACTCCAGCACCTCCGCGGCGCCGTCCTCGGAGTAGCCCCGGTCAACCAAGGCGTCGACCCACGCGCTCCGGTCCTCGTCGTCGAGGTCGGTCGCGGACACCAGCGCCGAGAAGTTGATGTTGTGCTTCTTGTCCTCCCACAGCTTCCGTTCGAGGGCCCGGCGGAGCCGGTCATTCTCCTGCGGGTCGAACCCGCGGCCCTCGCGGGCGCGTCGGGACACCCAGTTCGACACCTCCTGCCGGAAGTCGTCCTTCCGGTCGGAGGGGACGTCGAGCTGCTCTTCGACGGCGCGCAGGAACGTCTCGTCCGGCTCCGTCTCCCGGCCCGTCAGATCGTCGTCGACGGTGTCGTCGTCGATGTACGCCATCACGTGGTCCATGTACTTCTCGCCCTGCCGGCGGAGCTCGTCGACGTCGTACGCCAGCGCGTGGCGCACGTCCTCGATGGCGCGCTCGCGGTACTCCTCGCGGACCAGGTCGAGCAGGCGCTCGTAGCGGTCGAGGTCCTCGGCCGCGATCGACCCGTGGCCGCCGAGGTTCGCCTCGAAGTGGTCGAAGACGGACAGCGGCGAGAGGTGGCTGCGGTCGCGGTGGGTGGCGTCCATGATCGCCTCGGCGATCTCGTCGCCGACGAACCGCGCGGAGATGCCGTCCATCCCCTCGCCGATGTCGGCGGACTCGGCGGCGTCCTCGCGGAGCTTCCGCCGGTCGATCTCCTCGTCTTCCAGTTCGCCGTTGTACGCCTTCGCCTTCTCGACGAGGGTCACCGTCTCGTCGGTCGGCTCCTCTAAGCGGGTGAGCACGCCGAAGAGCCCGGCCATCTCCAAGGCGTGCGGCTCGACGTTGACGTTGGGCACGTCGGCGTTGGCGAGCATCTTCTCGTAGATCTTCGCCTCGCTCTCGTACTCTAACACGTACGGGTAGTCGATCCGCTTGGTGCGGTCGTTGAACGCCTCCATCTTCTCGTCGCCGGTCTTCTCGCGGTACTCCGGCATGTTCGTCCGACCGACGATCACCTGGTCGATGTCGATCCGCGGGTTGTTCTTCGGCTTGATCGTCGACTCCTGGGAGGCGTGGAGGAAGTCGTAGAGGAACTCCCGCTGGAGCTTCAACAGCTCCTCGCCGGAGAAGAGCCCGCGGTTCGCGTTACAGAACGCGCCGGCGTAGTCGAACGCGCGCGGGTCGGACTCGCCGTAGACGGCGAGCTTCGCGTAGTTGACGTCGCCGGTGAGCTCGGTCTCGTCCTGGTTCTTCTTGTCCTTCGGCTCGAACGTCTCGATGGACTGCCGGCGGTTCTCGTCGGCGACGAGCCGGACGACCTCGACGTGCTCGTCGAGGACGCGCTGGAGGTCGTCGTCGTAGTGGGCGAGCAGCTCGTTCAGGTAGAACTCCGAGGCCGGGTCGGGGTGCTGCTCGTTCCGCAGCGTGTAGGGCGCGTCGAGCCGCTCGTTGAGGTCGTCGATCACCGCCTGGCGCTGCGGCCTCGGGAGGAGGACGAGCGGGTCCTGGCTCATCGGCGAGCGGACCACGTCGTCGTCCGGGTCCTGGTCGTCGATCACCGAACAGAGGTCGACCCAGCGGAAGGTGTACATCCGGCCGGCGTCCTCGCGGGTGTACGCCTCGAAGTAGCGGCGCACCAGCCAGTCGAAGTGCGACTTGCCGGAGCCGACCGGGCCCAAGAGGAGTTTGATCCGCTTCTCGGGGCCGAGCCCGCGGGCGCCGGACTTCACCTTGTTGACGAACTCGTGGATCGCCTCGTGGACCTCGCGGCCGTAGAAGACGTTCTCGCCGTCGTGGAGCGGGTCCTCGGCGGCGAGCGCGTACTCGACGACGCCGTGTTCCTCGTCGTAGTGCGTCCCGTAGTGGTCGAACATGTCCGCGACGCGCTGGTGTGCGTTCCGTGCGATCTCGGGGTCGTCGTACAGCGCGTCGAGGTACCAGTCGAACGAGCGCGCCGCTCTGAGGTCGTCGGGGACCTCCGTCCGGTACTCCTCGCTGAGCCGTTCGAGCGTGTGTCGGTCTGCCATCGTATCACGTTCGCTCGGACCGCGAGGCGGTGTCGCCGGCGTGCGACGCGACGGCCGGAGCAGCGGCTCTCCGTGCGCGTGTCGGCAACTCGTCGAGCCGCGAGCGGCGCGTCGTCGGAGTGCGCGTCGGTGCCGGTGGACGCCTCGCCCGTATCCGAGGCTATATATGTGGGAGGGATTGGCACGGATAAGTATGTCGCCAGTTGACACCCGCCGCGATCCGTTCGGGGCCCTCGCCCTCGTCGGATCCGGCCGGTTCGCCGACGGTCCGTCAGTCGGTCTTATCAGCGGCTCGTGAGATCGACGGCGGGGGCGCGTCGCGACCCCCCGCGAAGCCCTCGCGCGCGGTCCGGACGCGGCGGGGCGCGTCGCAGTCGCGGTCGCCGCTCGCGAGCGCCGGCCGAGAACCGGAACCATCGGCCCCGGAGGGCACCCTTTTGCGAGTCGCCGCCGCAGACCCGGTGTGACGTTCAGCATCTGCGCTCGCGAGCGGTACACCGACGAGGGCGGCGACGACCAGATCCGGTTCGGCGTGGCGGTGACCACTCGGCTGCCGGGCGTCGGCACGCTGTGCCCCTTCGCGTCGTCCGACGGCGCGGTGGCGACCCAGTCGCTCGTCAACGTCGAACTGGGGCGGAAGGGGGTCGAGTACCTCGGGGACGGGCTCGCCGTCGACGACGCCCTCCAGGCGCTCCTGAACGCCGACGAGGGGAGCGCCCAGCGCCAGCTCCACGGCGTCGACGCCGACGGGACGTTCGCGTTCTCCGGCGACGAGTGTAACGACTGGTACGGCCACCGCGAGGGCGAGAACTACACCGTCGCGGGCAACCTCCTGACGGGCGAGGACGTGATCGCGGACACCGCGGCCGCCTACGAGTCCGACGCGCACGGCGACGCGCCGCTCGCCGAGCGCCTGATCGACGCCCTCGCGGCGGGCCACGCCGCCGGCGGCGACAAGCGCGAGGACCTCGAGGTTCAGTCCGCGGCGCTGCTCGTGCGGAACACCGAGGAGGAGGCCGACGATCCCTACTACAACGACCTCCGGGTCGACGCGAGCGAGACGCCGGTCGCGGACCTCCGCGAGACGTACGAGACCGCCAAGCGCGGCTACGAGACCATCTTAGAGAAGTACGCCGAGGAGGAAGCGGCGGACGACGAGAGCGACGACGACGGGGGCGCGGCCGACGACGCGGCCGACGAGTAGCGGGCCCTCGCTACACCGACAGCCGCGCGAGGATCGGCAGGTGGTCGGAGGGGTACCGGCCGCGGTCGTCCCGGTCCGCGAGGGTCGCGAACGCCTCGACCGACACCGCGGGCGAGACGAGCGCGTGGTCGATCCGACGGCCGTCGATGAGGCGCGCGAAGTCGGTGAGGCTCGTCTCCGGCCCGTGTCGGAGGTCCGCCTCGGCCGCGGCGTCCCGGAGCGAGGGGGCGTCGCCCGACGGAGCGCCGTCTTCAACGCCGGACTCGTCATCGAGGAGGATCCCGTGCGGGTCGGAGCCCGGCGTGCAGTTGAGGTCGCCGACGAGGAGGAGCGGCGCCCTCGCGTCGGCCCCGCCCTCGTCCGCCGTCGCTACCGTCGGTAGCCGCTCGCGGAGCAGGCGCGCAGACTCGCGCCGCGCGCGGGCGCTCACGTGGTCGAAGTGCGTGTTGACGACGCGGAGCGCCGCGTCTCCGCCGACGGCGCGCACCCGGGCCCACGTCGCGATCCGCGGGTGCGAGGCGCCCCACCCGGTCGACGGCTCGTCGGGGGTCTCGGAGAGCCAGAACGTCCCGTCGTCGACGACCTCCCAGCGGTCGCTCCGCGCCGCGACGGGGCACCCCTCGCCCTCGCCGTCCGCCTCGCGCCCGCGGCCGACGAACTCGTACTCCGGGAGCCGCTCGCGCAGGTCGCGCCGCTGCTCGGGCAGCGGCTCCTGGAAGGCGGCGACGTCGGGCCGGTGAAACCGAACGAGCCGCCCCACCGCGTCCCGGCGGTCGTGCCAGGCGTCGTGGTGGTCGCCCCGGTTGGCGTAGCGGACGTTGTAGCTTAACACCCGGATCGCGGTCATTACCTCGGGTCTCGCGGGCGGGGGGATTAAAACGCGGGGAGCGTCCCGCCCGGCGGGCGCCCCCACCAGCACAGGGCATTTATCGCCGCCGAGGCCCGGTGGACGAGTATGGAACGCAACGTCGGTCGGATCGACGCCCTCGTCCGGGTCGTCGCGGGGGTCGCCGTCGCGGTCCTCGCGGTCGCCGTCGCCGTCGGGGCGGTCAGCGTCCCGGTCTTCTCCGCGGTCGGCCTCGGGGTGATCGGCGTCGTCTTGATCGTCGAAGGTGCCACCCGCCGGTGTCTGCTGTACCGGGCGCTCGGGATCGACCGCTGTCCGGTCGACTGACGCTCCGACCGCCCGCGGGGCGGGCCGGTCAGACCGAGAACTCGTAGAGGTCGTCGCCGACGTGGTGGATCGACCGGACCACCTTCCCGCTGTCGCCGACCATGTCGTCGCCGTCGGCCAGCGCGCGGCCCACGGCCAGCACCTTCCCGTGGGTCTCCTCGGCGATCACGACCAGGTCTCCCTCCCGGATCGTCTCGTCGGCCTCGACGATGCCCGGGCGCATCACGTCGGCGCCGTCGGAGACGAACGAGATCGCGCCGGCGTCGACGGTGACGACGCCGGTCTCCGGGTCGAAGTCGTTCGCGCCCCGAACGGTGAGGAACGGCTCGTCGTCGTCGACGTAGAAGACGGCGGGGTCGCCGTCCACCAAGACGAGTTCGTAGCCGGCGTCGACGAACTCCACGAACTCGAAGGTGTCCCCCTCGATGTCGACCCCGAGGTGGTCGGCGACCGCCTCGCGGATCGCCGTGATCTCGTCGCTTCGGAGGTGGTGCCGGGATTTCACTTCCATGCGCGTCCCGTCGACCGCTCGGCCGATAAATGGACCGCTCCCCGCCGTGGCGGTCGGCGATCGCTTCGCGCTGCCGCCCCTGAGGCCGGTCTCGACTCGTTGGACCGATCAAAACGGCCTTAAACCACCTCTCCATATCACTTCGTATGCTCAACCCACTGGCGATCGTGCTCGTGGCGATCGTGAACCCCCCAGCGATCGTGCTCGCGGCGGTCGCGACGCTGCTCGTGGTCCTTGTCACCTCGGTGAAGGGGACAGGGTGGGAACCCACGACCGACATCTCGGAAGAAGTCCTCGAACACCGCGCGTCCGCGGTCCCCGAGACGGAGTTCCCCGAGCCGGGTAACCGCGCCGTCGGCGGCGGTGGCGGCGGCGGGGCCATCCCGGCCGGCGGCGCCGAGGGCGAGGAGAGCGAGCTCGAAGAGGGCGGCACCGTCAGCTCCGGCCCCGGCGACATCCCCGAAGACGAGGTGGAGTACTTCGAGGTCGAGTTCGTCAAGCAGGGGGAGACGGTCGAACTCTCCAACGACAAGCCCATCCTCGACCAGGGCGAAGACGAGGGGTGGGACCTCCCGTACGCCTGCCGGCAGGGGCAGTGCGTCTCCTGTGCCGGCCGGATCGCCGACGGCCCCTCCGAGGACTTCGTCGAGCACGACAACCAGCAGATGCTCGAAGAGGCCGAGATCGACGACGGCTACACGCTCACCTGCGTCGCCTACCCCCGCGACTCCTTCAGCATCGAGACGGGCGAGGCGCCGTAGCACCGCGCTCGCACTCTCTCTTCCGTCTCCTCTCACCGCGTCCGCTCGCGACACCCTTTTTCGCGTCTCGCTCCAACCGATCGCATGACCGTCACCACGGCGCTCGTCGGCGGCGGCGGGGCCGTCACCGTCGCGCTGATCGCCGCGGCCGTCTACCGCGACGCCGCCCGCGTCGGCGTCGACCTCGGCTCGCCGGCGACCTGGGCCGCGCTCGTCGTCCTCACCGGCGGCGCGAGCCTCGTCACGTTCGTCCTCGTGCCCGACGCCCCGCTCCCCGGCGTCCTCGTGTTGACCGTGCTCGGCCCGCTCCTCTACCTGCTCGAACGCGACGACTCGATGAACGGCGACGCCGCCGCCGACCCCACCCAACTCCCCAGCCAGTCCGGGGAGTCGGCGGACCCGGGCGACGACCCGGAGCGATAGCGGGCGACGCGGACGCGCCCCGTCGCGGTCCCTCTCGGCGCCGTTCCGTCTCATCGACGATGACACAGTTCCTTTCGGCGCGGCCGCCGGCTCCTAAACCGCAACTTTCCATACCGTCGGCGATGTATGAGGGGTAATGAGCGACGAGAGCGACGAGAGCCTTGCGGACCGGGTAGAGCAGTGGATGGTCGGACAGATGCCGATCATCCAGATGCACGGCGGTACGAGCGTCGTGCGCGAGGCGGACCCCGAGACCGGCGAGGTCGTCGTCGAGCTCGGCGGCACCTGCTCCGGGTGCGGCATCTCGAACATCACCGCCGACAACATCCGTCGCGACCTCATCATGGACTTCGAGGAGGTCGACGACGTGACCGTCCGGACCGCCTCCTCCGGCGACAACGGCGCGTCCACCGTCGAGGGCGGCCGCGGCGGCGAACTCAAACACGAGACCGAGTCCGCGAACCACTTCTGAACGCGACGGGCGCTCTCGTCGCCTCTCTCTTCTCCCCTACAGCGGCGTGAACGGCAGCGACGCGAGCGTGTCGGCGTCGTAGGCGAGCGCGTCGGACTGCGAGACGCCCTCCGGCGTGATCATGTCGATCACGCGGGGCGCGTTGCCCGCCGCGCCCTGCTTCGCGCCGCCGAAGACGAACCCGCCGGCGTCCTCCTGGACGTCGCGGAACGAACCGAAGTCCTCCGAGCCGACGACCGGGAGGACTTCCCAGTCGGAGATGTCTACTCCGCCGAGGGCCGCCTTCGGAATCGAGACGATCGCCACGTTCGCGCCGAAGCTGGCGAACGTGGTCGGCGAGCCGAGCCCGTTCCCTTCCGCGTCGACGATCCCGGCGCTGAAGCCGCTCGCGTCGACCCGGTACTGCCACGGCTCGGCGAACTCGGCGGTGATCCCGAGCCCCCCGAGCTCCGTCGTCCGTCCGCCCTCGGCCGACGGATCGCGCAGGTACACGACGAAGTAATGCGGCGAGAACGTCCCGCCGAACGTGTCGTACAGGTTCTCCACCTCGAAGGCGAACCGGTACTCCTCGTCGGTCTCCAGGACCCGGAACGAGCGCAGGTCGAACGCGCCGTCCTGGAACGCGCCGTCGGTCGGGTAGACGTACTCGCCGGGGCCGTCGTCGTCGCCCTGCGGGTCGGTGAACTCGGCGACGAGGTCGCCGGGCGCGACCGTGACGGTCTCCGACGCCAACTCGGTGCCGCCGTCGGCCTCCCGGACGGCGACGTCGAACGTCCCGATCCGAGATATGCTGAATCCGAGGCCCACCGTCGCGTCAGTCGAATTCGGAGGCAGTCGGACGTTGTCGAGCGCGGCGACATCCCCGTCGACGGTGACCTCGACGGTCGTTCCGCCCACGAAGGCGGCGTCGTTCGACCCCGTCGCGGTGACGAACGATTCGCCGAGGTCGGCCTCGTCGGCGATCGACGCCGAAAACGTCTGCTCCGGCCGCTCGTACTCGGGGAGCCGCTTGACCTCGCGGCCCCGCGCCGGGCGCAGTTTCACCGCCGTCCCGCCGCTCGGCGCGAGCGACGCGAGCAGGGTCGCGTCGGGCGTGACGACCGCCTCGTCGATGCGGACCTCGGTCGGGTCGCGATCGACGCCGGTCCCGACCGCGTCGGAGTAGATCTCCGCGACGTACTTCGGGCCGTTCCGGCCCTTCCCGCGGCCGTTTCCGTTTCGCTTGCCATTCTCCTTGCCGCGGCCCTTGCCTTTCCCCTTGCCACGGCCCTTGCCCTTCCCCTTGCCGCGCCCCGGCGCGTTGCCGGCGTTGCCGGGGGCGTCGCCGGAGTTCCCCGGCGCGAGGAAGTCGAGCGGCACGTCGACCGCGCGGCCGTCGCCGTCGGTCATGGCGCCGACGTACCACTCGTCGCCGCGCCGCCGGGCGATCGCGAGGTAGTCGCCGATCGCGGAGCCGACGACGCGCGTCTCGTCCCAGCCGGCGGCCGGGACGGACTCGATGAAGCCGAACTCGGGCTCGGCCTCGAAGTTCTCGTTCTCGGGGACGTACCCCTCGTACTCGGCCGGGACCGGTGACGGCTCGCCGGACTCGGTGACGGCGACGGCGTTGAGGTTGAACCCGCCCACGTCGCCGCTGAAGCCGTCGTCGCCGCTCTCGTAGTCGAGCTCGATCGCGACCTCGTTGTCGCCCGCGTCGAGCTCGACCTCGGTCGTGAACACCTGCCAGTCGTCCCAGTAGTCGGTGAAGTCGGGCTCGATGGTCTCCCGCGCGTCGTTGACGCGCAGCGTCGCGCGCGGCGTGCCGGCGTCGATCACGCGGCCCGCGTTCTCCTCGGCGTCGCTCGCGTAGCGCAGGTGGAGGTCGTACGTCCCGGCGCTCGGCACGTCCTCGACCGCGAACGACACCGACGACCCGCTGGGCGCGCGGTTGGGGTCGACGGCGACGAAGTTGGTGCCGAACGCGTCCCGCCAGGAGTCGTCGGTGACGAGGCCGTCGAGGTCGCCGGCGGCGGCCTGGAGCGCCTCCCCGACCCCGAACGTCTCGTCGACGTACCCCTCGATCCGGTCGGCGGCCATCTGGAGCCCGCTGAGGTACGTCGGGTACATCGCGAGCTGCTTCGCCCGCGTCGTCTGGATCTGGTCGCCGCGGTCGTCGCCGAACGTGATGTCGAAGATGCCCGGCTGGTAGCTCACCGGGCCGGCGAGGTTCCGCGTGAACGGGAGCGTGACGTGGTGGTCGCGGCCGACGTTCGAGCCGAGCTGGCCGAACCCGTCGTACTCTTGGGCCTTCACGACCTCGCGGTTCGCCACGTTCGGGTAGGTGCGGATCTCGCCGGTCGGCTTGATCCCCTCGTGGATCTCTAACAGCTGGCGGTTCGCGGCCGCCTCGCGGATCACGAGCCGGTGGTGGTTCACCGCGAGCTGGTTGTGCTGGTTGTGGGTCGGGTCGGCGCCGTCCCCGTCGATGCCGAGCCCGGGGTCGGAGACGTACCCGTTCTTGATCGAGTTGATCCCCTCGGCCTCGTAGCCCGCGAACACGTCCTCGTCGAGGATCGCGGCCTCGTACTGCGGAATGTTCCCCGCCGTCTCGTTGTGGATCGTCATCTCGACGGGGTCGGGGAGGTTCGCGCCGTAGCCGGTCACCTCCGGCACGTCGAAGTCGGGATAGGAGTCGTCGACGCCGAAGCCGAACCCGGTGCCGTCGCCGGGGTAGGTGTCCCAGCCCTGGTTCCACCCCTCGACGAGCACGCTGTCGATGCCGTTCTCGCTGGCGAAGCGCATGTACCGCTTCATCCGCTCGGTGCGCGCGCCGTGGACGTACGCGGCCGGGTTCCCGCCGTCGTTCGCAACCTCGTCGTCCGTCTTGTACTCCCAGTTCGCCTGCCCCGCGATCATCGTCCACCAGATGCCGACGTACTTGCGGGGCTCGATCCAGTCGGTGTCGGGCGCGCCGCCGGCGGTCGGCAGCGCCTCCTCGTCGAGCGGGTCGGAGAGCAGCGGCACCAGCTGCGACTCGATCAGCTCGCCCGGCCGGTCGACGACCTGGATCGTCCGCCACGGCGTCGCCGCCGGGAGATCGAGCGAGGCCCGCGACCCGTCGGGCAGCGGGGTGAGCTCGGTCGCGAACGCCGTCCCGCCGCCGTCGCTCCGGGGCGCGAGCGTCGCGGCCGCGTAGTCGTCGAGGTTCGCCTCGTGGACGCTGAGGTACGCGTCGCCCGCGTCCACCGTGAGCGGGGTGTGCGCGCCCTCTCGCATCGGCGTGCCGTTCGGTCGCCGGTTCTCGACCCCGCCCGGGATCTCAGACAGCGGCGTCTCGGCGTACTCCTGCTCGAACCGGGGGTTCGTCACCGCGTTCGCGATCCACCAGGCGTCGTAGTCGTCCGCGAAGTCGACTCCGGTGTTCTCCGCGTCGATCACCGCCTTCTCCGAGTTGCTCGCGAACTCCTCGCGCAGCACCGTCCGGAACCCGATCCCGTCGTCGAACACGCGGACCTGGAGGGTGGCGGTGCGGCCGTCCTCGGCGGGGGAGCCGTCGGCGGCCGCGTCCGCGAGCCCGACGCTGAGGGCGTTGTACTCGGCCTCGACCTCGTCGTAGGCGCCCCACACCGGCTCCCACTCCTCGGTCGAGACCGCCCGGATCGTCCCGGTGACCGCGACCGGCCCGTCCGCCCCCCCGGCGCTCGCGCCGAACGCCGACTGGTTCCGGAAGTCGAACCCGAGCCGCGACGGGCTGACGTAGCTCGTTCCGTTCCGCGCGACCTCGTAGGTCGGGACGCCGTCCGAGACGTCGACCGTCACCGCGATCGACCCGTCCGGCGATTCGATCGTCTGAACCGGGTCGTCGGCGTCGTTGGCCACCGGCGCGGCGTCGTCGGCCGACACGTCCCGCGAGTAGGCGGCCGCCGCCACAAGCGCCCCCACGCTCCCGAGGAAGCCGCGGCGCGTCGTCCCGCTCGACGTTTGCTGTGATCGTTTCTCACGCATTCCGTCAACACCGTGTATATGATGAACAATAATGCTATTGTAACCAATCGAAGTGATTGGATTTCGAAACGACCGAGTCGACGCCCCCGTCGATCGCCGTGCCGTCCGCGGATCGGTCGCTACAGCGCGTTCTCCAGCGCCGACGCGACGCGCCGCGCCTTCTCGGCCAGCGGCTCCGGCGTGCGCCCCGCGGCGACCGACTCGTCGAGTTCGTCGTCGTCGACGCGCTCGACCGTCCCGTCCGGCCGCTTCACCACGTCGACGTGGAGGTCGACGTAGCGGGCCGCGTCGGGGAACACCTCGACGGGCGTACAGACGTTGACGTACGTCCCGCGGACGCTCCCGTCGCGGCCGCGATACGTCGTCGGGTACCACCAGCGCCCCTCCTTCAGGCTCGTCTCGGCGACGTCGCCGGCCACGCGGTCGACCCCGAGCCCGTCGTAGGTGCCGCCGCCGCTCATCTCCCGCTCGACGGTGACGGTCCCGTCGGGGTCGACCCCCGTGACGGTCGCCTCGCCGAGGGTGATCAGCCGCCCGTCGGGCTTGCCGTGGTCGATCCGGAGCGCGTCGCCCTCCCGGGGCCCGAACGCGTCGCTCACGACCGCGAACGGGAACTCGGCGTCGGGGTCGGGGTCACAGAGCGCCTCCGCGAGGTCGACGCCGGCCGAGGCGTCCGCCGAGCCCGCCTTCACGCGGTGGTGGCCCGGCATCGTCGCGGTCGCGCCCCGGCGCGCGTCGTCGAGCCCGAACCGACTCTCGCGGCCGAACCAGACCCAGACGCCGGCGTCCGGCGCGGCGACCGGCGCGTCGCGGAGCCGCCCCCGGTCGTCGAGGACGCCGACCCCGGACCCCGTCCCGTCTGCCGACGCGGCCGCGTCGCGCAGATCCTCGGCGGCGTCGACCGCCGCGTCGAGGCCCGCGCTCAGCGCCTCGGTGTCGGCGTCGACCGCGGGGGGTCGCCACACCGCGCGCCACCCGTCCGGCGGGTCGAGGTCGAGCAGGTCGAGCATCCCCGACAGCTCGCGGGCGGCCTCGTCGTCCCGGACGTCGACCCGCGTCCCGGAGCCCGGTTCGAGCGCGACGAGGTCGCCGCCGACCCGCAGCTCCCCGGCGAGCTCCGGGCGCCGGTCGGTCCACGGCGCCGCGGACTCGCGCACCTGGACGCGGACCGCGTCCCCCGTCTCCACCCGGGCGTCGACCGCGCCGTACGGGAGGTACCCCTCGGCGGCGGTAGCGGGCGCGCTGGCGGCCTCCCCGCCCTCGCCGCCGACCCGGAGGTCGACGACGGCGCCGCCGCCGAGCGTTTCCGTCACCTCGCCGTCGAGGACCGCGCCGGGCGGCGTCGGGTCCGCCCACGCGAGCGCGTCGCGGCCGGCGTCGACCAAGAGGTCGCGGACCGCATCGAGCGCGTCCGGGTCGCCGTGCGCGCCGACGCCCTGCCGGTCGTCGCTCGTCTCGACCCGGACGTCCGGCGGGTCGGTCCCGAACGGGGCGTCGAACCGCCGGCGGATCGGCGGCGAGGCGTCGACCACCTCGTGACCGGCGTCGAGCAGGCGCGCGGTGAGCGCCGTCGCGTAGATGCCGCGCACGCGGGCCCGTGCCATCGTCACAGCTCTCCGCGCTCGCGCGCGAACCGCACCCGGTCGTTCACCGTGTCGCCGAGCGAGAGCTCGACGACGACCGGCTCGCCGCCGTCGTCCTCCCGGAGGATCCGCCCGCCCTCGACCGGGACGCCCCAGCCGTCGAGCGAGAGGTAGCCGCGGAGGTCGCTCCCGTGAGTGAACAGGTCGACCTCGGCGGTCGGGTGCTCCTGGATCGCGTCCGCGCTGTGGGCCATCTCCATGTCCGAGTGGTAGGGGCCCTCCGCGCCGAAGAACGACCGGAGGCGGTCGGCGTCCCGCGCGACGAGTTCGGCGACGCGGTCCGAGGCGTCCGCGACCGCGTCCGCGTCCAGCCCGGCCTCCCGGAGGGCGCGCTGGACCCGAGGATCGAAGTGCATACCCCGCATTCGGGCGCCGCCGTTTCAATCCTGTCGGCCGCGTCGCCCCGCGCCCCCGGTTCCGATCCACCGCCGCCGCGCGGTCCGGGCCGGCGCCGCCTTCGGCTCCCCGCGAGTCTTCCGCCGACACCGACGGTTAAGTCACCGCGGGGGTAATCCGCTCGCATGCCATCCGAGCAGGACCCGATCGCGTCCCGGGCCGACGACGACCGCGACCTCTACGACGTCGCGACGTGGGAGGAGCGGACCTCCCTCGACGGGCTGTCGGTCGCCCTGTACTGGCTGCTGACGCGGTCGGCGAAGGCGGGGGTCGTCTTCGTCGCCTTCGTCGGTCTGTTGGCGATCCTCGGCTCGTTCGGGCTGGGGCTCATCTTCGATCCGGCCATCGCCATCCTCCTCGGGCTCTCCGCCGTTCCCGCCCTCGGCCTGGCCGCGTACGTGTACCGGTCCGACGTGACGACCGCCGAGCCGCTGTCGCTGCTCGTCGCGACGTTCCTGCTCTCCATCCTCACCGCCACCTTCGCGGCGATACTGAACAGCGTGCTCCAGCCGTACTTCCGGCCGTTCGGCTTCCTCGGACTCGTCGTGTTCTTCTTCGTCGTCGTCGGCCCGATAGAGGAGACGGTCAAGCTGCTCGCGGTGCGGCTGTACGCGTACACCGACGACCGCTTCGACGCCGTCATCGACGGGGCCGTCTACGGCGCCCTCGCGGGCCTCGGCTTCGTCGTCATCGAGAACTTCGTCTACATCGCCCAGAACGTCGACATGGGGGAGCTGTCGGTGGGCATCGCGACGCTCGGCGCGGGCGACGGCATCGCCGCCCTCCGGGCGCTCGCGGGCCCGGGCCACGTCGTCTACTCGGCGTTCGCCGGCTACTACCTCGGGCTCGCGAAGTTCAACCCGGAGAACCGCGGCCCCATCATCGTCAAGGGGCTCGTCCTCGCGGCGGCGATCCACGCGCTGTACAACACGCTCGTCGGTCCGGTCACCGGCGTCGCCTCCGGCCTGCTCGGCCTCCCGCAGGTCGTCGCGCTGTTCGGCTTCGTCCTCGTGTTCCAGGGCACGTTCGGGTACGTCCTCCTCCGGAAGATCCGGCGGTACCGCGACGCGTACCTCGACACGCGCGACGCGGTGGGCGAGGACGTGGCGCCGGAGCTCGACGAGTTCGAGCAGTAGTCAGCGGACCGGGACCCCTCGCCGCCGTCAGGGCCGCGCCTCGACCCGCGAGCGGTCGCCGGTGCCGTCCGTCAGCGCGCTCGCGAGCGCTCCCTTCACCACGACGTCGTCGCCGAGGTCCGTGAGCCGCACCTCCGGGACGTTGATGAACACCATCTCCGGGAGCTTCTCGCGGATGGGGTCGAGGACGCGGTCGGGGTTGTTGAGCGCGACCGCGCCGCCGACGCTCACGACGAGCGGGGCGTACGCGTGGATGACGTTGGCGATCCCCATGGCGTTCCAGTGGGCGACCTGGTCGATCACGTGGTCGGCGAAGGTGTCCTCGCCCGCGGCCTCGAACACGTCGACCGCGGAGAAGTCGGGGTCCTCGATGGGGAGGCTCGTCTCGATCGGGTCCTCCTCGTGCAGCTCGCGGGCGTAGTTCGGGATGTTGTTCCCCGAGCAGTACCCCTCCCAGTGGCCGTCGAGCCCGCAGCCGCAGGTCATGAACCCGTGCGGGTCGACGGTCATGTGGCCGACCTCGCCGGCGTTGCCGTCCCATCCGGAGAGCACGTTGCCGTCGACGGCCACCCCGGCGCCGATCCCCGAAGAGATGGTGAGGTACACCATGTCGTCGGGGTTGCGCTCGGAGTGGAACCGCTCGCCGATGACGCCCGCGATGGTGTCGTTGTGGAGGTACACCTCGTCGGTGTCGAGCAGCCGCCCGACCGGGCCGACGAGCGGGATGCGCTCGACGGTGTCCGGGAGGTTCGCGGGGCCCTGGACGACCCCCTCCGCCAGGTCGAGCGGGCCGATCGATCCGATCCCGGCCGCGACCGCCTCGTTCGGCGCGATCCCCGCGTCGGTACAGGCTCCCCGGACCACCTCCAAGACGGCCTCGGTGACGGCGATGCCGTTCGGTCCTCGCGGGGTGCCTCGCGACGCGGCGCCGAGGACGGCCGCGGTCTCGTCGCCGACGACCGCTCGGACGTTCGTCGCCCCGAGATCGACGCCCACGTAGTACATCGGGTGTAAGCGCGACCCCGTCTCACTTAAGCGGGACGCTTCGGGCGGTCGAGCGGGGGTAAAGAAGCGCGGCGGCGCGAAACCGCGTTACGAGGCGGTCTCGCGGACGAACGTCACCGGACACGGCGCAGAGAGCATGACCTCCTGGGCCGCGCTGCCGAAGACGGCCTTCCCGGTCGGCGAGCGCTGCCGCCCGCCGACGACGACGCGGTCGGCCTCGACCCCCTCTGCGGTCTCGACGACCTCGGTCGCGAGGTCGCCGACCGCGCCGCGGATCGAGTGTCGCACGCCGGCCGCCGAGAGGAGGTTCGAGAGCTCCCGGGTGGTCCTGTGTCGCCCCGCGACCGCGTCGGGCGTCGCGTTCTCCGCGTCCGCGTCGAAGCCGAGCCGCGCGCGCGTCTCGTCGAACTCCTCCTCGTCGAACACGTGGGTCAACACGACCTCGGCGTCCGCCGGCCCCGCGAGCGCGATGAGCTCGTTCGCGAGCCGCTCGGTCCGTTTCTCGTCTGCGCTCCCGACCGCCAGCACGACCGTCTCGATGCTCATACAGGCCTTTCGTCCCCGACCGAGTTAAGATTGGTGGAGTTTTAACTCGAATCTGAATAAACATTCGCCCGATCGATCCTGACACTCCCGCCGGCGCGCGGCGTCGCGACTAACGGCCGATCGAACGCGAAGCTGACGGCTCCTGGAACGGGGCGTCGACGAGAAACGGCGGCGGGGTCCGGTCAGTAATCGGGGGCGTCGTCCTCGACTTCGCGCTTCAGCGAGTCGCGGCGGGACTTCGCGTCGCGGCCGGTCGCCTCCAGGAGGAACTCGTTTTTCGCGTCGACGGCGTCGGCGGCGGCGTCGGCGTTGCCCTCGGCGATGACGTCCTCGGCGGGCCGCTCCTCGAAGTGGACCGCCAGCTTGTCCTTCTTGCTCCCGTACTCGGCGGCGCCCGCGACGATCCGGTCGAACACCGGGTTGTCGGGGTCCGAGACGACGTACAGTTCGTGGCCCTCCCACTCCTCGGTGCCCGTGACCTCGCCGAAGTACTCCTCGATGGAGCCCTTCAGGTCCGGCATGCGGTCGTCCAGATGCTCGCCGCGTCGCATCTTGTACTCCTTCATGCCGCGACCGTTCGACAGGCCGGCGTAAACCAGTTTCGTCACGGCCGCTCGGCGGGTTCGGCCGGCAACGCGACGCCTTTTACCGCCCGACTACCGCGGCCGCTCGTCGACGTACCCGCGCTTGCACTCCGGGCAGATGTCGCCCGCGCGCATCGAACTCCCGCCGGCGGCCCGGACCATCCCGCACTCGGGGCAGTAGTACTCCGTCGGCTCGTCGTCCCCCATCGTCTCCAGGTCGGGGCTCTCGCCGCGGGTGATGCCGGTCTCTCCCGGGTCGCCGGCGTCGAACGAGACCGCCTCGCCGTCGTCCGGCGCCTCGACGTACTCCGTCTGCTCCCCGTCCTCCGGCCGATCCGCGGCCTCCGGGGTGAGCCCGTCGCCGAACTCCACCTCGGCGTCGCCGCCCTCGCCGACCTCCGCGCTGAACCCCTCGTCCTCGCCGCCGTGGTCGGGCCAGGCGGTCGACCCGCCCGCCTCGGCGTCCGCCTCGTCGACGGACGGCCACGCGCCCCGCTCCCTGTCGTCGTCGGCGTCCGCCGTCCCCTCGTCGAGGATCACGCCGTCGTCGGTCTCGGCGTCCGCCTCGTCGGTCGGCCGGTCCTCCGGCTCGGCGTCGGCCGCGGACGACGACGCGGCCGCCGACTCCCCGCCGGCGTCCAACAGCTCCGCGTCCTCGTCCGCCGGGTCCGACTCCGCCGCGGCGTCCGACGCGCCCGCTGCGCTCGGGTCGGCCGGGCCGTCGTCGCCCCGCGGCGGCTCGGCCTCGTCGTCGCCCGCCGCGCCGTCGTCGAGGATCACGGCGTCGTCGCTCCCGGCGCCGGGCTCCTCGTCGAGCGTCAGTCCCTCGGCGCCGGCCGCGGCGCCGTCCCCGTCGACGGTCCCCGGCGCCGCCCCGTCGCCGGCGTCCGGCGCGGGACCGCCCCCCGGCGTCGCGGTCGCGCCCGCGTCGCTCCCGGCGTCCGCGTCCGCGGCGGCCTCGTCCGCCAGTTGCTCCATCGTCGTCACCTCGGTGTTTTCGCTGACGATCTGCGTCTCGCCGCAGCGAGCGCAGGTCTTCACCTCCTTGACGGTCGTGACGACCTCGTCGCCCTCCTCCTCGCGCTCGCGCCGGAGTTCGGGTTCGCCGAAGTCGTGTCCGAGCAGACACCTGAGTCCCATTGTGCCACCCTGCGGTGCCGAGGGTAAAAAACGCCCCGTCGGCGTCCGACGCTCGGCACACGACCGGTATCGCCGCCCGACGCCGGCGTCCCGTCCGGGTCCGGCCTCGCGCCCCGCGGACACAGACTCTTTGTGGATCGCTCGCGTACCCTCCGTCGACATGCCTACTGTATCCTACAAGGGCGAGGAAATCGAGTGCGAGGAGGGCGCCAACCTACGCGACGTGCTCAAAGAGGCCGGTCTCTCCGTCTACAACGGCAAGATGGAACAGCTCAACTGCCGCGGCGCCGGGTCGTGCGGCTCCTGTGCGGTCCAGGTCGAGGGAGAGGTCAGCGAGCCGAGCAAGAAGGAGCGCGCCCGCCTCTGGCTCCCGCCGCACCACCCGAACCACGACGTCCGCCTCGCCTGTCAGACGAAAGTCGAGGGCGACGTGACCGTCACGAAGGGCCGCGGGCTCTTCGGACAGCACATCTGAGCGCGGACGCGCCGCTCTCGCGGACTCTCTTCGAGGCTCGACGGCGCGCGACGAGCGGCGCGCTGGTCGAGGCTGAAATACGGCCGCAGCGGACGTGAGCCCGCGACGCGGACGAAAACGTTTGGTACCGTGTGTCAGAGTCGCGTTCGGCGCCAGCCGGACCGACCCACCTTTCGGATCGGCTTACTGCCGAACGACGTTGGTCGCGCGGGGGCCCTTCTCGGAGGACTCGATGTCGAACTCGAGCTCCTGGCCCTCTTCGAGGTCCGGGCCGCCGACGTCTTCCATGTGGAAGAACACGTCGTCGTCCGCGTCGTCAGTCTCAATAAATCCGTAGCCGCCAGTGTCGTTGAAGAAATCAACCTTTCCGGTCGCCATTGCGACTGTAGAGAGGCCCCGACCCGGGATAAGAATTGCGAGTGTACAGTTACCACGACGCTCGCTGAACGTTCGTTCTCGAAAAACCCCGCTTTCCGGGGCGAATCTTGACCGAACGACGGATTCTCGCTCCGACGCCGGTCGATCCGTCGAGTTCTCCGACGGGCCCTCCGACGCGGACGTTTATGCGTCCGGCCGCGAAAACGGCGCGTGTGTCTCACGCGCACCGAGCGGACGGCCCCGGCCTGCTCCTCCGCGAGAACGGCCCCGCCCTGCTGGTCCCGGCGGCGTGGGGAGTCGCCGCGGGAGCGGTCGTCGGCCTCGTCTCCGCGCACGCGCTGTTCGTCGCGCACGTCGTCATGAGCGTCCTGCTCGTCGCCTTCGTCGCCGCCTCGTGGCGCGACATGGCGACGGGGGTCCTCCGCGCGTGGAAGCTGGTGATCCTCGCCGGCACGCCGGTCACGGTCGCCGGCGTCGCCGGGTTCCTCGCGCGCGACGGCGCCGCGCCGGTGCTCGCGGCCGCGGTGCCGGCCGACGCGCTCCTCGCCGTCGCCTTCTACGGCTGGATGCTGCTGCCGGCGCCCGCGTTCGGCTACACGGCCCTGCGCGACCCCGACGGCCGGCGGTCGGCGGTCCACGGCGTCGCCGCCGCCTGTTCGGTCGCGGGCGCCGCCGTCGCCGCGCTCGCGGGCTCCCAGACCGGCGTCGTCGCCGGAATCGCGCTCGTCGGCCTCGGCCAGACCGCGGGGATCCTCGCGGCGACGGCGCTGTACTGACTCGCCCCGTCCCCCAGCCCGCTCCCGTCTCCCCGCCCCGACGGCCGCACTCCCTCCCCCCGCTCAGCCGTCGGTCCCGTCGAGCGCCCGGCGGAGCGCCGCGCGGTGGAACTCGACGGCCGCGTCGCGGTCGACCGGCGGGTACCGCGGGTTCGTCACCGCGCCCCCGCCGTCGACGACCGCGCTCGCGACGGCGGCCGCGCGGTGCGCGCGCTCGACCGCCGGCAGCGGGGCGACCGACTCGTACCCCTCGCGGAAGGCCCGGCGGAGCGGTCCGGTCTCGCCCGCGGGCACGTACCAGTCGACGACGAGGTGTTCCGCCTTGGCGACCGACACTCCGGGCGGGGCCGCGAGCGGCGCCTCCCAGTCGAGGACGGCCGTCACCGCGCCGTCCGCGACGAGGGCGTTCCCGGGGCGGAAGTCCCACGGGAAGAGGCGCGGGTCGCCGTCGGCCCCGATCGGCCCCCGGAGCGCGTCGCGGACCCGCTCCCGGAGGTCGTCGAAGTCGGCCGGCAGCCGCGCCGCGTGCCGCTCGCCGAACCGCCGCACCCACTCCGCGGCGTCGGCGGGGTCGCCGACGGACAGCGACGGGCCGTGCTCGGGGGCCGATTCCGCTCCCGTCGCTTCGTCGGCCGGGGACTCGTCGGCCGTCAGCCCCCCGCACCCGGAGAACCGGAACGCCTCGTGGAGCGTCGCGAGGAACCGACCGAAGGAGCGCGCGACCCCGCGCCGGTCGGTCGGGTCGAGGTCGACGAACGCCCCGTGGAGGTCGCGCCCCTCGATCAGCGGCGTGACCAGCCACCCGGTGCCGTCGACGACGCCGTCGCCGAGCGGTCGGGGGACGGGCACGTCGGTCCGCGCGTCGATCGCCGCCAGCAGCGCCGCCTCGGTCCTCGTCGCCCCCGGCGCCTCCGAGCACTGGACGACGACCGGCTGCTCGGCCGCGAACCGCACCACCTCCGTCCGCTTGCGGTTCCCCCGCTCCAACGACTCGACGCTCACGGGCGTCGCCCTCGGGCGCGTGGCCGCGAGGGCCCGCTCGCGGACGGCGTCGCTCACCCGTTCTCCTCCGTCCGGGTCGCCGCCTCGCCTCCCGTCCCGCCGTCCGCCGTCAGCAGCGCGGCCACCTCGTCCAGCGAGTCGACGACGTAGTCCGGGCGGTACGGGGCCGCCGCGTCGTCGGGGTCCCGCCGGAGCCACGCGGACCGGAGGCCGGCGTTGTGCGCGCCGGCGACGTCGTACGCCAGCGAGTTCCCGACGTACAGCATCTCTCGCCGCTCGACCGACAGCGTCGCCGCCAGCCGCTCGAACGGTTCCGCGTGGGGCTTCCGGCGCGGGAGGTCCCCGGCGTACACGATCGCGTCGACGCGGTCGGCCAACCCGAGCGCCTCCACCTTCGCCCGCTGGCGCGCCTCGGGACCGTTCGTGAGCACGCCCACGGGGCCCGCGTCCGCCGCGGCCGCCAGCGCGTCGGCGGCGCCCGGCAGGTACGCCACCCGCGACTCGTCCGCGACCGCCTCGAACGCCGCCGCGAGCGCGACGGGGTCCACGTCCCGGCCGTGCTGGGCCGCCAGCCGCGCGAACCCCGCGCCGAGGTACCCGACCCGGTCGTCGGGGTCCGGCGGCCCGTCGAGGAGGGGCCACAGCTCTGACGGCTCCCCGAACGGCTCGACGCCCGCCCGCTCGAACGCCCGTCGGTAGAGGGCGTCCACGTCGTGGTCGTGGCGGCACAGCGTGTCGTCGAGGTCGAACGCGACCGCCGCGAACCGGCTCATGGGAGGAGGTGGCGCCGCGCGGCGAAGTCGGTTTCGGCGACCGGCCCGTAGCCCCGACGATGACCGACTCCGAGGACACGTACGACTGCGAGACGTGCGGCGCGCGCGTCGCCGTCGCGGACGCCCGCCGCTCCGAACCGTTCGGCGACCTCGACCCAGAGACGTGGCAGACGCTGAACTGCCCGCACTGCGGGGACCGGCTCGCGACCGTCCTCGTCGGCGACGAGTGAGTCTCGGCCGAAGCCGCCCGGGTCGGCGCTCGTCACGTTCCGTGGTGACGCCCCACAATACCTACGTCTCCGGTTCGTAGCCGCCCCATGCTCGACGTCGGGACGGTCTACCTCGTCGCCGCCGGCGCGCTGCTGCTCGCCGCGCTCGCGGTCGGCCTCCGCGCCCTCGTCGGCGTCTTCCGCGAAGGCCGCGAGCGCAGCCGGAAGCGCCGGGAGGGCGAGCTCGAACGCTACACGATGGACCCGGTGTACGACCGCGAGCCGCCCGATTCGGACGGCGTCGCGGAGACGCCCTCGACCTGCCCCCAGTGCGGCGCGGACAACGACGCCGAGTTCACGTTCTGTCGCGAGTGCGCGGCGCCGCTCGGGCCTGACCCGTGACGTTGACGATTCCCGACTGACCGTTCTCAAAGTTATCAACTCTCGGAATCAGGGGCGAACTGTTTATTACCTGATCGGCGTTCGTTCCGAGGAACGGACCACGGCCGGCCGACTGCGGCGCACGCGCCGAATCACACCCCATGATACCTTCACAGCGGGCACGGACCGTGCTCGCGGTCTCGCTCGTTGCGGTCGTACTGGTGTCAGTAACAGTGTTCGCGGGCGTGGCCGTCGGTAGTATATATACGCTTGAAGTTGCTGAGGATTCGATACAGCCCGGAGAGGACCTAGCATTCGATGTTTATGACGACAACAATACTTCTGATGACGGAAATAAAATATTCGTCGTAATCGACGAAGACGATGATGAAGAGTTCGACCTTGGTGAGAGGAATATTTCTATTCCGAGTCTCGACGATCGTAGTCAAACTGGGACGTTTCCTGGTGCTGAAACCTCCGGACTAAACGGGACTTACACGCTTTTTTCAGTTGAAACTGACTCGCTCTCACCCGGGCAGAACTTATCCTCCGATACGTACGCAAACGAGGATCAAGTCATGATCGATGGGGTCACACCGTACGTCTCCGACGTCACCCTCACGAACCCCTCCGGACAGGACCTCAACGTCTCGTTCACCACGAACGAGCGGTTGAACGCGACGACCGTCGAACTCACCGGTGCCGAAACCGCGACGTTCGGACTCGGCGACTTCACCGAGACCAACGCCAGCGGCACGTACACGTACGATCTGACGTACGACGGGAGCTCGGACGGCGAGTACACCGTCGAGGTCACGTCCGCGGTCGACGCCGTCGGCAACGACGCCGGGACCAACCAGACGAGCGCCGAACTCGACGACTCCGCCTCCGTCGACACGGTCCCGCCGGGGATCGCCGGCGTCGAAGCCGAAGTCGGGAGCGACACCGTGAACGTGTCGTTCAACGAGAGCGTGAACGCCAGCGACGGCGGCGCGCTCTCGGCGTCGAACTTCACCTACGGGAACGTGGAATCTGGCGGGGCGACCGGCGTGGACGCGGTGTCTCACACGGTAGGAGCCGATACGGCCACGCTGACGCTCGACGCGAATGTGACCGCCACGGATCTCGGCAACGACACGGTCGCGGCGGCCGCCGGCGCGATCGCGGACGGCGCGGGGAACGACGCGCCGACCGCCGACCTCGCGCTTGCCGACACCCTCGACCCGAGCGCGCCGGTCGACGCGACGGCCGGCGTGATCAACGCGAGCAACGCGGGGGGCTACGACCTCACCGTCGACCTGCCCGACGATCACGAGGCCGGGACGGTCGCGGTGTCGCTGTCGAACGGCGGGATGGTCACCGAGAGCAAGGCCGTCGCCAGCGAGGACGACGGCGACGCGGACCCCGACACTATCGCGTTCACCGGACTGGACGTCTCGTCGCTCGCCGACGGCGCGGTGACCGTCGACGCGACGCTGACCGACGACGGCGGCAACGACGCGACGGGCGCGGGCCTCGCGTCGCCGACGAAGGACACCGACCTCCCGGGCGTCGCGGACGCGACGATCACGAACGCGACGATCGGCACCGAGGACGCCGGCGTCGCACAGACGGTGACCGTCGACTTCGACGAGGACGTCGACCAGGGCGCCGCGCCGAACGTGACGGTCCTCGGGTCGAACCTGAACCGGACCTACGACGTGACGGGGAGCTTCGACGACGCCCGAACGTGGACGGGGACCGTCACCATCGTCGACGACAACGAGGCGGCCACCGCCACGATCCGGGTGACGAACGCGACCGACCTCGCGGGGAACGTCCAGTCGCCGGACCCCGACGACTCGAACACCTTTCAGGTTGACACCCGCGGGCCGATCGCGCCCGTCGACACCGTCGCCGGGAACGTCACGGCGAGCAACGCCACGACCTACGCGGCGACCGTCGACCTCGTGAGCGGCTCGAACGCGGAGACGGTGGAGGTCCGCGTCTCAGACGGGACGACGAACGTGACGAAGACCGCCTCGACGGGCGGCAGCGACTCGGTCACCGTCTCGGGGATCGACGTCTCGTCGCTCGCGGACGGGCCACTCACGGTGACCTCGCGCGCGCTCGACGGCGGCTTCGAGAACGCCGAGGGGTTCGTCCAGCCCGTGACCGTGACGAAGGACACGGTCCGGCCGGGCGTGGCGTCGGTGTCGGTCGGCGACGGCACGGTCAACGCCAGCGACGCCGGGACCGCGCAGTCGGTGTCCGTCACGTTCAACCAGTCCGTCGACACGAGCGTCGCGCCGAACGTGACGGTCCTCGGGCTGAACCGGTCGTACGACGTGACGGGGAGCTTCACTGACAGCCAGACCTGGACGGGAAGCGTCACCGTCGCCGACGACGACGAGGAGGCGACCGCGACGGTCGAGGTCGCGGGTGTCGAAGACGCCGTCGGGAACTCGCAGACGCCGGACCCCGACCAGTCGGGCGCCGTCACCGTCGACACGCTGACGCCGACCGTCTCGGACTTCTCAGTCGTCCACGACGGGGACGGCACGGTCACGGTGTCGTTCGACAGCGACGAGGCGCTCCCGACGGCGTCCGTCGACCTCGACACGCCGACCGGGTCGACGACGCTTACCCCGACGACGGCTGACGGGAGCGCGCCCTACGCGTACACGGCGACGTACGACGGCGCGGACGGCGACTACACCGCGACGCTCGATGCGGCCGCGGACGCCGCCGGAAACGACGGCGCCGCCGGGGACAGCGACACCGCGACCGTGGACACGACCCCGCCGACGTTCTCGGCGGCGTCGCCGGCGGGCGCGACCGTCACGACCGACCGGCCGGAGATCTCCATCGAGGTGACCGACGCCACCCGTGGGGTGAACGCTTCCAGCGTCGCGGTGACGGTCGCGGACGCCGACGGCGGCGACGGCGCCGAGTTCGACGCCGCAACGAACGCGACGACCGGGATCTCCGTCGACGGCGCGACCCTCACGGTGAACACGACCGAGGCGGGCGTCTCGCTCGTCGACGGCGCCGTCGACGTGACCGTCTCGGCGGCCGACGACGCCGGCAACGGCGACCAGACCGCGTTCTCCTTCACCGTCGACACGACGCCGCCGCAGTTCTCGAACGCCGCGCCCGCCGACGAGACGGTGACCGACGACCGGTCGGTCGTCTCCGTGGACGTCGCCGACGCGACCGCGGGCGTCGACGCGTCGACGATCGAAGTCACGCTGTCGAACGACACCGACACGATCCTCGCCGGGGCCGGCACGAACACCGACGGCGTCGCCTTCGACGGGGTAACGCTGACCGTCGACCCCGCCGGATCGGGCGTGCCGACGCTCCCGAACGGCAGCATCGACGTGACCGTCGACGCCGCCGACGCCGCCGGCAACGCCGACCAGACCGCCTTCTCGTTCGCGCTCGACACCCCGCCGGTCGTCTCGGGCTTCTCCGCGAGCGACACCGGCACCTCCGAGCGCAACGTCAGCGTCTCGTTCTCCTCCTCCGACGAGCTCGACGCCGTGTCCGTCTCCGTCTCCGGCGCCGAGACGGCGACCCTCTCGCTCGCGGACTTCTCTGTCACGCCGAACGGCGACGGCTTCGACTACGACGCGACCTACGAGGGACGCACCGACGGGACGTATGACTTCACGCTCGACACCGCCGACGACGGCGTGACCGACGGCGCCGCCGGGCAGACCGCGTCCGTCCTCGTCGACGAGGCGGTCCCGGACGTGACCGTCGACGCGCCGAACGGCGGCGGCCTCTACCGCGGCGGCGAGACGGTGACGGTCGAGTGGGCCGCGACGGACAACGTCACTGTCACGGACGACGTGGTCGTGGAGTACTCGTCCGACGGCGGGGGGTCGTGGCAGCCGGTGGCGTCCGGCCGCGCGAACGACGGCGCCTACGACTGGACGGTTCCCGACGACGACACGACCGACGCGCTCGTTCGAGTGAGTGCGAGCGACAACAGCAGCAACACAGGGTCGGACGTGAGTGACGGGGCCTTCGAAGTGGACTCGACTCCGCCGACCGTCGAGTCGTTCTCGGTGTCGAACCCGAGCGGGCAGGCCGTCACGGTGGCCGTCGAGACCGACGAGGCGCTCGGCGCGCTGTCGGTCGACGTCTCGGGTGCCTCCACTAGGGCCCTCTCGCTGTCGAACTTCACCGAGACCGGCACCGGCCCGTACACGTACGAGGCGACGTTCAACGACGGCACCGAGGGCACCTACGACGCGACCCTCAACACCGCCGCGGACGCCGCCGGTAACGACGGCGCCGGCGGCGAGTCGGACTCCGTCGAGGTCGACACCGTGACGCCGACGATCTCCGACTTCTCGGCGTCGAACCCGAGCGGCCAGACGGTGAACGTGAGCTTCGACGCCAGCGAGCGGCTGTCGGCGACCGCCGTCGAGCTGGAGACGCCCTCCACGACGGAGACCCTCTCTTCGCTCTCGGAGACCGGGTCAGGACCGTACACCTACACCGCGACGTACGACGAGGGCGCCGACGGCGTCTACAACGCGACGCTCGTCACCGCGGACGACGGGCTCGGAAACGACGGTGCGGACGGACAGACCGCGGCGGTCGAGGTCGACACGACCCCGCCGACGCTGTCGAACCTCTCGGTGACGAACCCCTCGGGCCGACAGGTCCGAGTCCACTTCGACGCCGACGAGCCGATCGACACGGTCGCCGTGGAGTTCTCCGGGCCGGAGACCGCGAGCGTCAGCACGGACAACCCGACCGTCGTCGACGGGTCGTACGTCGTCGGCTACACCGGCAACACCGACGGCGAGTACACCGCGACGGTGACCGGCGCCGTCGACGCCTTCGGCAACGACGCGCCAGACCGCTCGGGAACGGTGAACGTCACGACGGCGACCCCGATCATCTCCGGGTTTGCGGCCTCGAACCCGAGCGGCCAGAACGTCACCGTCGCGTTCGGCAGCGACGAACCGCTGGCGAACGTCACCGTCGACATCTCCGGCGCGGAGTCGGCGACGCTGACCGAGGCGGCGTTCGCCACCAACGGGAACACCTACACGGCGACCTACGAGGGCTCCTCGAACGGCACCTACACCGCCGTCCTCCGAACCGCGGCGGACGCCGACGGCGACGACGGCGCGAGCGGCCAGACCAACAGCGTCACCGTCGGTCCGACCGACGCGGCGCCCGCCGGCCCGGCCGTCTCCGACTTCTCGGCGACGAGCCCCGCGGACCGGCGGCTCCGCGTCTCCTTCCGGAGCGACACCCCGCTCGCCGACGTCGGCGTCGCCGTCTCCGGCCCGGACGCGACGACGCTCACCCGCGAGGCGTTTACCGAGGCGAACGGGACGTACACGGCGACGGTCGCCGTCGACGCGGCCGGCGACTACACCGCGACGCTGTTCGAGGCTGCGGCCGGCGCCGGGGCGAACGGCGCCGACGGCCAGTCCGCCTCGGTCGCGGTGGCCGCGAGCGCGCGGCCGGTAGCCGGGGGCGGAGGCGGCCCGAGCGGGACGGCCGGCGGCGCGGCGAGCGGGGGCGACCGCGGGGCCGGCGGCGACCGCGAGCCGACGGTCTCCGTCGCGCCGACCGGACCGACGGCGGCCGCGGTGACCGTCGAGGACGCCGGCGTCGGCGCTCCGGTCGGGATCGACCTCCGGAACGCCACGGACGGCCCCGTCGCCGTCGCTGACCTCTCGGTCTCGGTCGACCGGCCGACCGACTACTCGCTGTCCGTCTCGTCGTCGCCGACGGCCGCCCCCGACGCGCCCGCCTTCGACGGCCGCGCGGTCGGGTACCTCACCGTCGAACACTCGATGCCTGACGACGCGGTGACCGGCGCGACCGTCCGCGTCCGCGTCGACGCAGACCGCTTCGCCGACGTGGCCGTCGACCCGCAGACGGCGGCCGTCTACCGCTACCACGACGGCGCGTGGCGCCGGCTCGAAACCGCGGTCGCGGCCTGCGATGACGGCTCGTACCTCCTGCGGGCGGAGACCCCGGGCTTCTCGACGTTCGCCGTCGGCACGGCGAGCGCCGACGCCCTCCGGATCGCGGGCGCGACCGCCGGCGCGTCGACCGCTGCGGTCGGCGAACCGATGACCGTCTCCGCGACGCTCGTGAACGACGCCGGCTGGCGCGTCGACGGCGCGTTCTCCGTCGTCGCGGGCGACGAGGTCGTTGCCACCCGGAGCGTCTCGGTGCCCCCCGGGTCGACGGTGACGACCGGCGTCACGGTCGCCTTCGACGAGCCCGGCGACTACCGGCTCACCGTCGGGAACACCACTGCCGGCACGCTCGCGGTCTCCGCCGGCGACGCGGCCAGCGGCGAGGCGGGAGACGACGGTTCGGAGGACGACGGCGAGGGCGCCGCCGACGACGGGACGGATGCGGAGTCGACGGCCGACTCCGGCGACGCGTCCGCCTCGGAGGGTAGCACCGCCGACGGTTCCGCACCCGCGAACGCCACCGGCTCGTCGGACGAGAGCGTGCCGGGCCTCGGGCTGCCGGCGACCCTCGCCGCGCTCGCCGGGGCCGCCGCGCTCGCCCGCCGTCGGTCGGCGTGACCCCGGGCTTACCGGTCTTCACCTGCAGGGACGGAGTCGATCCGATTTTCAGTCACGACTGACGAATGTGAATTGCGCCGAAAAGCCATGCCGCCTCCCCGATCTGAACTCCGGAAGACGTGCTCGCCTCGCTGCGCGCGACTTCCGTGCTCAAATCGTCCCGGCGTCGTTTTCTCGACGGTTCGCTCCGCTCACCGTCTCGAACTATGCCGCCTCCCCGATTTGAACGGGGGACAGCTCGATCTTCAGTCGAGTGCTCTCCCAGTCTGAGCTAAGGCGGCTCGCACTCGGACTAACGCCGATTCCGAACAAAAGGATTTCGAAAGACCGCAGTCGACCGATCGCGCGCCGCAGGAGTGGGACCGCCCGGATTCGAACCCCAGTCGCTCCGCTCACGTCGCTCGCTCCGCTCCCTGCTTCGAATCCGCTCCACGGCCGCGGCGCTTGCGGAGTCGCTCGCGCCGCAGGAGTGGGACCGCCCGGATTCGAACCGGGGTCACGGGCACCCAAGGCCCGGAGTATACCACTAACCCACGGTCCCGCGCCTATATCTACCCGCATCGGCCGCTAAAGGGTTTCGTTGCGCTCCGCGCCGCGGTCGACCGCGGCCGCCCTCACTCCTCGTCGTCGCGCAGTTCGAGGTCGGCGACGATGTCGTAGGGGTCGGTCCCCTTCCGGACCGCGTCGAGGATGAAGAACGCCTCGTCGGGCGCGAGGAAGTGCCTGGTGACGCCCCGACCGAGCGGCGTCGGCTCGAAGCCGTCGATGAACTCCCACTCCAACAGCTTTCCGAGCGCGTGCTTGGTGGGGACTTCGCCGATCATGCGGTCGTTGAGGCGCTTGGCCTTCTTGCCGGCGACGACGACGTTCGCGAGCGTCTCCTCGGCCGCGGCGGTCTCGTCGTAGTGGGTCGCCACGTCCTCCATCTCGCCTTTCAGGAGGGTGAACGCCACCTCGTCCTCGGTGCGGTCCATCGAGCCGTGGTAGACGCCGTCGGGCTCGACGAGGAGGTAGACGCGGCCGCGGTCGTGGTAGTCGGGGCGCCCGGCGCGCCCGAGCATCTGCGAGAACTCCTGCACGGAGAGCCACTCGATCCCCATCGCCAGCGAGTCGAAGATCACCTGCGAGGCCGGGAAGTCGACGCCGGCCGCCAGCGCCGCGGTGGTGACGACCGCGGAGAGGTCCTGGTTCCCGAACTGGCGTTCTACCTTCTTCCGACGCCCGTAGTCGAGGCCGGCGTGGTACGGCGCGGAGTCGTACCGCAGCTTCCGGCTGATCTCGTGGCAGCGCCGCCGCGAGTTCGTGAAGATGATCGTCTGCCCGCGGTACCCCTTCGAGGACTTCGTGTCGAACTCGCGTTTCACGAGTTTGTCGGCGATCTGCGCCTTCTCGCGGCCGTCCGCGAACGTGACGTGGCGCTCGATGGGGACGGGCCGCTCCTCGTACTCGATCAGTGTCGCCCGCAGTTTCTCCGCGAGCCACTCGGGGTTCCCGACGGTCGCCGAGAGGTAGACGAACTGCGTGCCGTCGTATCCCGAACGCGTCCGCATCCGCTCTTCGCTGTAGTACTTCAGCCGCGAGATGAGCCCGTCGAGCCGGTGGCCGCGCTCGCCCTCCTTCAGCGTGTGGACCTCGTCGATGACGACCGTGCCCACGTCGCCGAGGTCCTTCCCCGTTCGGAGCGCGTGGTCGATTCCCTCGTAGGTGCCGACGATCACGTCCGCGTTCGGGTCGAAGCGGTTGCCGTCGTCGTTCACCCGCGAGGAGCCGACGCGGATCGACACGTCGAGCAGGTCGCCGTAGCGGTCCTCGAAGTCCTCGTGCTTCTGGTTCGCGAGCGCGACGAGCGGCACCAGGAAGAGCAGCTTCCCGTCGCCCTTCAGCGCGCGGTCGACCCCGGTCAGCTCGCCGACGAGGGTCTTCCCCGTCGCGGTCGCGCTCACGACCAGCTGGTCGTCGCCGTCCAAGAGCCCGTTCCGCACCGAGAGGCTCTGGACCGGAAGCAGCTCCTCGAACCGGCCCTGGAGGTGCGCGGAGAGGTCCGGATGGAGGGCTAAGTCCTCGGTCCGCACCGGCGAGACGTCGTCGACGTTCGCCGAGACCTCGTCGTACTTCGTGAGGTCGGGGTCGAGCCCGCCCTGAAGCAGGCTCACGATCCGGTCTAAGTCGCCCGACTCGTACAGCAGCTCCTCTAAGCGCTCCTCGGCCGCACCCGTGAACTCGCCTTTGTACGACAGCTCCCGCTCTAGCTCTCGGCGGGCACAGTCCCGGCAGATCAGCTCGCCGTTGTGTTCGATCGCGTCCTCGCTCGTGATCGGTCCGTACCGCCCGTCGCTCGCGCAGCGCCGGCAGGTCCGGACCGCCGTCGCCTCCAGCTGGTAGCCGTCCAGCATCTCCTTCAGCCGCGCCCGGTTCTCGGGCGTGGTCTGCTCGGAGATGCGGATCCGGCCGGCCGCCCGCGCGAGGTCGACGAACTCGTCCGGCTGGCGGGGGTGGTCCTCGCCGTCGCGGATCACTCGGAACTTCCCCGGGCGGGGGCCCGCGGAGGTCTCCTTGAGTTCGAGCCGCCCCCGGAGCACGCGCTTGCCGTCGCGGTTCGCGACCACGGTGTAGTCGCTCCGCGACTCGTGGAGGAACAGCGTCTCGACCTCGGCCAGCTGCTGTGACACTGCCGTGCGGTACGCGAGCGAGGTATTTCAGGAGTTCGGCTCGCCGCGCGGCGCCCCGGACGGCTGCGCAGTCCCGCGGCTACGTCACGCGAACGCGCGGAGAAGAACCCGCCTCACGGACGGGGCGGTCGGGGGTCGTTACGAGACGAGGAGCTTCTCGCCGCGGTCGACCGTGATCCGGCACGGCGGCGAGAGCTTGTTGTACGCGCGGCGGAACGCCTCCTTCACGACGGGCGCCTGGTCGACGTCGCAGTACGCGGTGAAGATCACGTCGTCCTTGTCGAGCCGCGCGGCGGTGCCGACCGGCTTCCCGAACGCCTGGCGCATGCCGTCGGAGACGCGGTCCGCGCCGGCGCCGGTCGCCTGCTTGTTCTCCCGGATGACCTGGTGGGGGAACTTGCGGAGGGTCATCTTGTAGTTGCCCTCGCCGAGCTCCTTGATCAGGTGGCGGTTCGCCGACAGGCGCGCGCTCTCGAGCGAGCCGTGTCGGACCTGGAGCTCCTCCTCGACGCGGAGGCTGATCTGGACGGGGTAGTCGTCCGGCTCCGCGGAGAGGTCGCCCATGTTGTGCTGGGCGATCTTCGAGCCGGGGATGCCCGTGATGTACTCGCGGCGGGTGTACGACGGCTTGTCGATCGTCCGATACATGGAGGCGGGTTTGTCAGACATGGCTACTTGTCCGAAGTAGCCCTCGCTGCGGCGATAAACCCTTCGATAGCGAGGCGTCCTCGTCGGCTCCGCGGGCGTCAGCGCCGCCGTTCGGCCCGATCGCGTCCCGCGTTGGCACGCCGCTCGGCTCACTCCTCGGGCGTCGGTTCGAGCGCGACGTGGTCGAACCCGCGGTCCGCGAGCCGCTCCGCGGCCCGGTCGGTGACCGACGGCGCGACCAGGATGCCGCGGACCGCGGGGGAGTCGTCGTCGGCCTCGCCCGCGTCGCCGACGCCCAGTTCCTCGCGGAGCGCCCGCACGTACCGCGCCAGCTGTCCCACGGCGTCCGGGCCGACCCGGCGGCGCTTCAGCTCGACGACGACCGGCGTCCCGTCGGCGTCGACGCCGAAGACGTCCATCGGCCCGGCGCTGGAGGGGCGCTCGGTCTCGCGGGGCTCGAACCCGGGTTCGACGAGCTCGGGGCGCTCTACGATCCGGGTTCGGAGGTCCTCCTCGCTGCCGTGGAGGGTGAGGTCGCGCCCGCCCGTGACGGCCATCGCCGAGAGCTGGTGAACGTCCGAAAAGCGGACCGTCAGGGTCTCGTCGGGGTTGCTCCTGGTCGAGCGCACCCGGAGCCGCCCCTCTCGGACCGCGGCGTGGTGTTCCGACCCCGGCGGCTGCCAGTTGACCGGCTGGCGCCCCTCGTCGGTGTGGACGAGGGCGGCGCCGTCGGGCTTCAACACGAGCAGCCGGTCGCCGGCGCCGAGGTCAGAGGCCGCGCGTCCCTCGTAGGAGACCGTACAGCGGCCGAACAGGCTGACGAGGTCCCCGCGTCCGAAGGCGTCCTCCAGCTCCCAGAGGGCCTCGCGGTGGCTCGGGTCGTGGACGCTCGTGACTGTCACTGGTGCGTCGTAGGCGGTTCCGAGTGAAAAAGGGCGCGCGCCGGGGGCCGTAGCCGCTCGGTCGGGACCGTCAGCGCGTCCGCTCCCTCTCAGTCGCCGCGCCGCGAGACGACGATACCGGCGACGAAGAGGACGACGCCGAGCGCGAAGGCGGCGATCCGAAGCGTCGTGTCCGAGACGAGGATTCCGGCCAGCACCGAGACGCCGAATCCGGCGTGTAACACCGCGGTGAGGTTCATGGGATCGGTACGGTCGGGCGGCACAAAAACGGGTCGAAGGCGGCTGGGCGGCCGCCGGGCGTCCCGCGCCGTCTCAGGTCCCGTGTTCCCAGCTGCCCATGTACTCGCGCTGCTCGTCGGTGAGGTCGTCGTACTCGACCCCCTCGGCGGCCAGCTTGATGTCCGCGACCTCGCGGTCGAGCTCGTCGGGCACGTCGTGGACGCCGGCGTCGTACGCGTCGCCGTTCGCTGCCAGCTCGCGCACGACGACCGCCTGAACGCCGAAGCTCTGGTCCATCACCTCGACCGGGTGGCCGAGGGCGATGGGCGCGGCGAGGTTGACCAGCCGCCCCTCCGCGATGACGTTCAGGACGCGGCCGTCCTCCATCTCGAACCCCTCGACGCCGTCGCGGACCTCGTAACGGTCGACGGCGAGGTCGGCGAGGTCGCCGAGGTTCACCTCGACGTCGAAGTGGCCGGCGTTCGCGAGGAGGACGCCGTCGCTCATCTCTTCGAAGTGCTCGCGGGTGATCACGTCGCGGTTGCCCGTCGTCGTGATGAACACGTCGCCCTTCTTCGCGGCCTCCGCCATGGGGAGCACCTCGTACCCCTCCATGTGCGCTTCGAGCGCCTTCCGGGGGTCGACCTCGCAGACGATGACGTTCGCGTTCTGTCCGGCGGCCTTCTTGGCGACGCCCTTGCCGCACTGGCCGTAGCCGCCGACGACGACGTCCTTCCCGGCCCACGAGAGGTTCGTCGTCATCGCGATGGTCGCGAGCGACGACTCGCCCGTGCCGTGGACGTTGTCGAACAGCTGTTTCATCGGCGTGTCGTTCACGGCGAAGACGGGGTAGTGGAGCTCGCCGTCGGCGTCCATCGCGCGCAGGCGGTCGACGCCCGTGGTCGTCTCCTCGGCGCCGCCGACGATGGAGTCGATCAGGTCGGGGTACTCCTCGTGGACGAGCTTCACCATGTCCATCCCGTCGTCGACGGTGATGGTCGGCTCGTGGGCGATGCAGGCGTGCATCGCGTCGTAGTACTCGTCGTCGTCCACGCCGCGCACGGCGTAGGAGGTGATCGACTCGTGGGCGTCGAGCGCGGCCGACACGTCGTCGTGCGTCGAGAGGGGGTTACAGCCGGTGATCGCGACCTCGGCGCCGCCCTCTGCGAGCAGTTCGACGAGGTTCGCCGTCTTCGCCTCTACGTGCATCGCCATCGCGATCGTCTCGCCCGCGAGCGGCTGCTCGTCGACGAACTCCTCGCGGAGGGCGTTCAATATCGGCATGTGCTGGAGCGCCCAGTCCATCTTCCGGCGCCCCTCCTCTCGGGCCGTATCGACGTCCGAGAGGTGCTGTGACACCGGCGGATACGCGGTCTCGCTCATACCGATCGCTTCGCTCACGGCGCACTAAACCCTGCCGACACCGGACCGAGACCGCGAAAAGAATCCCGCGTCGTCCGAAGGAGGGCCGGGTCAGGCCGTCAGTTCGCCGCTCGGTTCGAGCCGTCAGTTACCGCCGGGGCCGCCGGCGTGGTCCGGCGGACCGCCGTCGTCGCCTTCGTCGTCATCCGCTTCCTCTTCGTCGTCCTCCTCGTCCTCGTCGTCTTCTTCGGCCTCATTTTCCTCTGCGTCGTCTTCCTCGGCCTCATTTTCCTCTGCGTCGTCTTCTTCGGTCTCGTCCTCGTCCGCGTCGTCTTCCTCGGCCTCATTTTCCTCTGCGTCGTCTTCTTCGGTCTCGTCCTCGCCCGCGTCGTCTTCCTCAGTCTCGTCCGCGTCGTCGTCATCGTCGTCGCCGTTCCCGGCGTGGTCCGGCGGGCCGCCCTGACCGTTGCCGACGCCCTCGGGCGCGTTGCCGTTGCCGGGCGCGTCGGTCTCGTTGTCGGCCTCGTCGTCATCGTCGTCCGCCTCGTCGGGGCCGCCGGGGCCGCCGGCGTGGTCCGGCGCGTTACCGGGGTTGTTCTCCGTCACGAAGTCCGAGACGGCGCCGCCGATGCCGCCCTCCCGGTCTTCGAGCCCCTCGATGAACTCCCGGACGAGCTGGCCGAACGGCGTTCCCGCTTCGGACTCGTCGTCCTCCTCTTCGACGGTCAGATCGACCGTCCCGGAGACGCTCTCGTTCTCGTACTCGGCCGTGACGTTCACCGTCACGTCCTCCTCGGCGGCAGGGAGTCCGACGGTGCCGTTCTCGTCGGTCTCGTACTCGCCCGTCCCCGCGTACGAGGCGTTCTCGTCCGCGTCGTCTGCGAGCGCGACGACGACCGAAGCGTTCGCGACCGGCTCGTCGTCGTTCGTCACCGTGACGACGGGCTCGCCGTCGGTGTCGTCGACCTCCAGTTCGAGGCCGTCGGGCGCCTCGAGGTCGACCGTCGCCGAGGCGGTGTCGTTACCCGAGCCGGCCGTCACCTCGACGGTCACGTCCTCCTCGGCGGCGGGGAGTTCGACGGTGCCGTTCGCGTCCGTCTCGTACTCGCCCGCTCCCGCGTACGACTCGTTCTCCTCGTCGACCACCTCGACGAGGACCGTCGCGTTCTCGACCGCGGTGCCGTTCTCCGTCACCGTGGCCGTCGGTTCGCCGTCCGCGTCGTCGACCGCCACTTCGAGGTGGCCGTCGGCGGCCGCGACGCCGGTCATCGCGCCGAGCGTGACGACCGCGATCAGTAGGATGGCTGTCGTGCGTTCGCTCATGTCCACTCGGGTCCATCCCCTGTTCACACATAAAGAGCGAACTCCCTTAACGCGGTTTAATTCGGTTTGTATTCGGCTTAACGGCGCTGTACCGTTTGTTTCGGGTGATCGGGGAGTCGGGAGCCGGTTTCGGGCGCGATCGGACCGTTTCGGGCCCGGACGCGCGTCGGTCGCCGCTCGTGCGCGATACGATTACGCAGTCGCGTCCAGAGGGAGTGTCACGATAACCACGACCGAATCCCTAGCTGTTCTCTTATAAACAACGCATAATCGGTCGGCAGCGAAAACCTCCAAAGCCCCAGCCGTGAGGGCGGCGCACGCTCGTTGCGCTCCTCGCTCGTTCGCTCCGCTCACTCGCTGCGGTGCTCACGTCGCCTGCGCCGCCCTCACGGCTGCCCCTTTGAGCCCCACCCGACAGCATCGCACCCGCGCCTCACGCCTCCCCAGCCTCGTCGCTCACTTCGTTCGCGACTCCCTCGCGCGTGCTGTCTCGCGGCCGCCGTCGGCGGCCGCTCGAAGGCGCGCGCCACCGTCTCCGTGTCGTTCTCGCGCGGGTGTTCGCCCGTTTCAGTTCCCCTCGACCCGGTCGACGAGGCCGTTCGCGGCGGCCGCGGCGCGCTCTTGGACCGCGTCGGCGTCCAGCGTCAGCACCTCGCGGTCGCGCATGAGGACCTCGCCGTCGCAGACCGTGTGGCGCACGTCGCTCCCGCGGGCCGCGTACGCGAGGTGCGAGACGGGGTCGTGGACCGGCGTCAGGTGCGGGGCGTCGAGGTCGACCACCGCGAGGTCGGCCGCGGCGCCCGCCTCGATCCGACCGCCCGGGAGGCCCAAGGCGTCCGCGCCGCCGGCCGTCGCCATCTCCACGACCGCCGCCGCGGGGACCGCGCTCGCGTCGTCCGCGGCCAGCTTCCCGAGCATCGCGGCGTCGCGCATCTCGTCGAACACGTCCAGGTCGTTGTTCGAGGCCGCCCCGTCCGTGCCGAGCGCGACCGTCACGCCCGCCTCGCGCAGGCGCCGGACCGGCGCCATCCCGCTCGCGAGCTTCATGTTCGAGGCCGGGCAGTGGACCACCGCGGTCCCCGCCTCGGCGAGCCGGTCGATCTCCGAGCCGTCGACGTGGACGCCGTGCGCGAAAAAGTCGTCCGGGCCGAGCGCGTCGAGGTCGTCGGCGTACGCGATCGGTCGCTGCCCGCGCTCGTCGACGATGGGGTCCACCTCGTCCGTCGTCTCGTTCGCGTGGAGGTGGACGGGGACCCCCGCCGCCCTGGCCTCGGCGACCCCCTCGCGGAGGAACTCCTCGCCGACCGTCGTCAGCGAGTGCGGCATGAACGCGGTGCGGATCCGCCCGTCCGCGGCGCCGTCAAGGTCACGGGCGACCGCGAGGCTCTCCGCGACGTCCGCGCGTGCGTCCGCGTCGTTTTTCCCAACGGTCACGACGCCGTGGCCGAGCCGCGCGCGCAGCCCCGCGCGGTCGACGACGTCGGCGACGCGGTCCATCGCGAAGTACATGTCCGCGAACGCGGTCGTGCCCGACCGGATCATCTCTAGGACGCCCAGCTCGGCGCCCGCCTCGATGTCGTCGGGCGTCAGTTCGGCCTCCGCCGGCCAGATGTCCTCGCGGAGCCACGGGTCGAGCGGCTTGTCGTCCGCGTACCCGCGGAGCAGCGTCATCGCGACGTGCGTGTGCGCGTTGACGAGCCCCGGCATCACCAGCGACCCCGACGCGTCGAGCGTCTCGGCGGCCGCCCCGCCGAGCGCCTCGTCCACCTCGTCCGGCGGCCCCACGGCCCGGACCGTTCCCTCGTCGCGGTCGACCGCGACGTCCGCCCGCTCGACCCGGCCGTCCGGCCGGAGCACTCGTCCGCCGGTGACGCGGAGGTAGTTCATGTCCGCCCGTTCCGCCCGCCGCACCAAACGCCTTCGGTTCGCCTCCCCGCCCGCCGACTCCCGCCCCCCGAGCGACACGCCTTTATCCGCCGATCGAAACGCACTCGTATGGCTCTGAACGGCCTCGTCTCGGCGCTCACCGCTGGCAAGTTGCGGGTCGCGCTCGTCGGACTGCTCGTCGTCGCCGCCGCCGTCGGCGGGGCGTTCGCGCTCGGCGTCCTCGGCGTCCCCAGCGTCGCCGCCGTGAACAACTCCTTCGGCGACGTGACGACCGAGACGACGGTCGTCGAGACCGACCTCGTCGTCTCGAACCCGAACCCGGTCGGCGTCGGCCTCGACGGCGTCTCGGTCAACTACACCGTCTCGATGAACGACGTCGAGATGGCGCGCGGCGGCCGCGAGGGGATCGGCGTCGCGTCCGGCAACTCCTCGATCGCCTTCGAGACGGCCCTCGCGAACGACGCGATCCCGCCGTGGTGGACCAGCCACGTCCGGAACGGCGAGCGGACGACGGTCGCGATCGACGCGACGGTCACCTCCGACCTCCTCGGCCGGAGCGCGGACCTCACCCGCACCCGCGAGATCGAGACTGACCTCATCGGCGCGTTCGCGTCCGAGGAGACGCGCCCGGTGAACGCCGACGCGCCGCTCGTGGACGACCCGGTCCTCTACGTCAACGAGACGCGCGGCCGCTGGGGAACGGTAAGCGAGGCCGAGACGCCGATCGAGATGGAGTTCGACGTCTACAACCCCAACCTCGAACCGTACGTCGTCACCGAGATCGGCTACGACGTGACGATGAACGGCGTCGCGATGGGCTCCGGGTCGACCGAGGAGGAGTACGTCATCCCCTCGCACGGCTCCGAGACGGTCGAACTCACGGCCGCGCTCCGCAACGAGCGCCTCGACGAGTGGTGGGTGACCCACCTCGACGAGTCCGTCAACGGCCACCAGGTGAGCGACCTCCGGATCGAGTTCTACGCGGTGGTCGAGCTCCCGACCGGCGAGGAGTTCACCGTCCCGCTGGACGCGCTGACGTACGAGGAGACGATCGAGACGGACATCTTCGACGAGGGGCTCCATCGCGGAGACGGAACGAGCGCCGACCGCTCGTCCGGTGACGACGGCTCCGACGACGGGGGAACCGCGACCGATGGCGACGAGACGGCGAGCGACGACGGGACGACCGATGACGGCGACAACACTACCGACGGGAGCGGAGACACGAGCGGCGACGACACGACCGACGGCGGTTCCGGCGACGGCACGAGCGGGGACAACACCAGCGACGACGGGTCCGGGGACGACGACGGCCTGCTCCCGCTGAGCGCCGACGGATAGCCGCGCGCCCGACCCGCGTCGGCCGCCGTCCGAACCTTCTTGCCCGCTCGCGGCCGCGTTCCGCCATGGCAACCGACGCCCAGCAGGCGTGTTTCGAGGCGGGGATCAAGTTCGGCTCGCTGTACCACCAGTTCGCCGGGACGCCCGTCAGCACGTCCAGCACGCGGAGCTTGGAGGCCGCGATGGCGGAAGCGATCGAGAACCAGCCGTTCTGTGAGGCGGTCGACGTGACGGTCCACGACGACCGCGTCGCCGACGCCGTCGACCACGAGAACGGCTACACCGAACTCACCGGCTCGCTGATGGACGTGGAGATGCGGATCGAGTACGCGGGCGTCACCGTCCGCACCCGGATGGAAATGGAGGACGGCTACCCCCTGATGAAACTGGTCGACGTGGTCGACGGCGGCGAGTCGTCGGAGTCCGCGGACCCGAACGCTTAGTACCGCGACGCGCCTACCGCGACCCGAACGCCGCCGGCATCGCCGGGTTCCCGCCTTCAGAGACGCACATGGTCGACAGACGACACGACAGCCAGTCGGACCGGACCGGCTTCGACGAGACGAAGAACTACCTCTCCGAAGCCATCGGCCGCGTCGTGCCGCGGTCGGTGGCGCGGCGAGCGATCGAGGTGACGGTCAGCACCGACGCCGCCGAGTATGCGCCCGACGAGCCGGTCGCGATCACCGTCGCGATCCGCAACCGCCTCCCGGTCCCGGTCGAGGTCCCCACGTCGACCGGCCGCCTGTGGGGGTGGGCGGTCGACGGCGTCGTCGAGGCCACCGACGAGCGGCGCTACGTCCGCGGTGAGGGCTCGTCGCTGTCGCTCCGGGCCGGCGAGACGAAGCGCGCGACGGCCACGTGGAACGGTCGGTTCCGCCGCACCGACGACGACGGGCTCGACCGGTCCGTCCGGGCCGAGCGCGGGGACCACACGGTTTCCGTGTTCGTACCGGTCCCGGGCGCCGACGAGCGCCACGAGGACGCCACGCAGATCCGGATCCGATAGCCCGGCGACTCGCGCTCCCGAAAGAAGATTCCCTCCCGGAGCGGCCGGCGAAGACCGCCGGCGCTCAGTCGTCCGCTTCGGGCGCTTCCGCGCCGCGGGGAGCCGTGACGTCCGCCGCGGCCTCGTCCACGGCGCTCGCGAGCGCCTCGTCGCGACGCAGGTGACACGCCGCGTAGTGACGGCCGTCGGTGAGGTCGGACGGCACCTCGTAGGCCGGCGTCGTCGTCGCGCAGACGCTCCGGTCCGCGAACCGTTCGACGAGGAGCCGCTCGGCCTCGTCGAACTCGTCGCGCTCGATGTGCCCGAGCGCCTCGTCGAGCAGGGTGCCGGCCTCGCCGCTCGGCGCCGCGTCCGCGAAGTACCGCGACCGGAGCGCGTCGGGGTCGGTCTCCTCGAACTCCCGGCGGTCGACCGCCCGCTGGAACGCTATGACGTTCCGCCAGGCGTCGTCGCTCATGTCGTACTCGTCCGGCTGGATCACCTCCGGGCACCGCGTCCGGAACCGGCAGCCGGAGGGCGGGTCGATCGGCGACGGCACGTCGCCGGACAGCAGCGCCGTCCGCCCGCCGCTCCGGGGGTCCGGGACGGGGATGGCGTCCAGCAGCGCCCGGGTGTACGGGTGCTTCGGGTTCTCGAACAGCTCCTCTTTGTCGGCCAGCTCGACGATGTTCCCGAGGTACATCACCGCCACGCGGTCGGAGATGTGGCGGATGACGCTCAGGTCGTGCGCGATGAACAGGTACGTGAGGTCGAACTCCGCTTGGAGCTCCTCCATCGTGTTGAGCACCTGCGCCTGGATCGACACGTCGAGCGCCGACACTGGCTCGTCGCAGACGATGAAGTCCGGATTCACCGACAGCGCCCGCGCGAGGTTCACGCGCTGGCGCTGCCCGCCGGAGAACGCGTGCGGGTACCGGTTGTAGTGTTGCGGGTCGAGCCCGACCTTCTCTAACAGCTCCTTGGCGCGGGCCTCCCGCCCCTCCTCGTCGAGCATGTCGTGGGCCTTCATCGGCTCCTCGACGATGGGGCCGACCTTCATCCGGGGGTCGAGCGACGACTGCGGGTCCTGGAAGATCATCTGCATGTCCTTCCGCATCCGCCGCAGCGGCTCGCCGGACAGCTCGGCGAGGTCCTCGCCCTGGAAGTAGACGCTCCCGCTCGTCGGTTCGAGCAGCCGGAGGACGGTGCGCGCCAGCGTCGACTTCCCGCAGCCGGACTCGCCGACGAGCCCGAGGGTCTCCCCCTCCTTGATGTCGAAGCTCACGCCGTCGACGGCGCGCACGTCGGAGGTCGACCGCGAGACGTACGGGAACTCGTCGTCGAGCTCGACGCCGGCCAGCAGGCCGCTCTCGTTGTCGAAGTACTTGCAGAGGTCGCGGACCTGTAACAGCGCCTCGGGGTCGGACTCCGGCGGGCCGACTCGGCTCATTCCGCCTCACCCCCGGTCTCGGTGAGGCCGGCGGAGAACCCGCCGGTGGCCTCCGTCTCGATCGCCGGGCTCTCGTCGTAGCCGACCTCGAACGCGTCGTGTTTCACGCACGCCGCGGTGTGGGGCGGCTCGCCCGCCTCGCTCAGGTCCCGCGGCTCGGGGTGGACCTCGCGGCACACCTCCCTGGCCTCGGGACACCGCGAGTGGAACCGACAGCCCGAGGGCGGATCGATCGCCTCCGGCATCACCCCCTGGATCGGCCTGAGCTCGTCGACCGTCCGGTCGGGCCGCGGCATCGAGTCGAGCAGCGCCGAGGTGTACGGGTGTTTCGTGTCGTAGAACAGGTCGTCCACCTCCGCCTGCTCGATGATCTCGCCGAGGTACATCACGTTCACCCGGTCGCAGATCTCCGCGACGACGCTCATGTCGTGGGTGACCCAGATGAACGAGGTGTCGTACTTCTCCTGGAGCTCCTTGACCATCTCCAGGATCTCGCCTTCGACCGTCACGTCGAGCGCGGTCGTCGGCTCGTCGGCGATGATCAGGTCGGGCTGGCAGGCCAGCGCCATCGCGATCAGCACGCGCTGTCGCATCCCGCCGGAGAACTGGTGGGGGTACTCGTCGTACCGGGACTCCGGCGCCGGGATCCCCACCTCTCTGAGCATGTCGATCGCCTCCGCTTTCGCCTCCTGTGCCCCGAGGTCGCGGTTGATCTCGATGAACTCCCGGAGCTGTCCCCCGACGGTGAACACGGGGTTCAGCGACTCCATCGGGTCCTGGAAGATGATCGCGATCTCGCGGCCGCGGATCCGCTTCCGCATCTCCTCTTCGGTGAGCATCTCGTCGCGCGGGCGCAACTCGCCGCCGTCGCCCTCTTCGAGGCCGAAGATCGTCTCGCCTTTGAACTCGATCTCGCCGCCGACGATCTCGCCGGGGCTGTCCACGAGCCGGAGGATACTGGAGGTCGCGACTGACTTGCCCGCGCCCGACTCGCCGACGAGCCCGACGATCTCCCCCTCGTTGACGTCGAAGGAGATGCCGTCGACGGCGCGGACCGTCCCGTCTTCGGTGAAGAACTGTGTCTTGAGATCGCGTACGCTGAGTAGTGGTTCGCTCATATCAGTTGTTGATCCGCGGATCGAGGGCGTCCTGGAGGCCGTCGCCGAGAATGTTGAAGCCGATGACGGTGATCAGAATGGCGATGCCGGGGAAGATGCTGAACGTCGGCGCGGGGAGCATGTAGCCGCGCGAGGCGGACAGCATCTGCCCCCACGACGGCGTCGGCGGCTGCGCGCCGAAGCCGAGGAACGAGAGGCCGGCGACGATGAGGATGCTCACGCCGACCTGGAGCGTCGCCTGGACCAGCACCGGCGCGAAGCTGTTGGGGATGATGTGCCGGAAAATGATGTTCCGGTCTTTCACCCCCGCGGCCCGGGCGGCCTCGACGTAGTCCTCCTCGCGGATGGAGACGACGCGAGACCGGATGAGCCGGTTGAACACCGGGACCGCCGTGATCCCGACGCCGATCATCGCGAACGTGAGGTCCCGCCCGAACGCGGTCATGAACGCGATGACCAGCACGAGGAACGGGATCGCGTAGATGGTCTCGGTGACGCGCTGGAGCACGTCGTCGACCCAGCCGCCGTAGTAGCCGGAGACGGCGCCGATGACGGTGCCGCCGCCGAGGCCGATGGCGGTCGCGAGGAACCCGACTGTCATCGCGATCCGCGTCCCGTAGATGGTCCGGGAGAGCAGGTCGCGACCGCGGTGGTCGGTGCCGAGCGGGTGTTCGATAATCCCCTGCCCGAACTGGTTCTCCATACCGACCGGCGGGAGGAGCCGCTGGACGTTCTCCGGGTCGGCCTCGGGGTTGTACAGCACCGCCTCCGCGATCGCGTAATCGAGGACGTAGTAGTCGAACGCGGCGAAGATCGCGACGAAGGTCATGAACCCGACGATGTAGGTCCCGATCCGCGCCGTCGTGTCCTGTCTGACCTGCTTGAGCGTGTACCGCAGGCCGACGCGGGCCTCGACCTCCTCGGGCCCGCCGCTCTCGTCCCCGTCGTCCGGCGTGTCGTCGTCCGAAGTCGCGCTGTTAAAAGACATTACTCGTCACCGTAAGTGACCCGCGGGTCGAGGTAGCTGTACGTGATGTCCGTGACGATCACGCCGATCACGTAGACGAACCCGAACACGAGCGTCGTCCCCATGATCAGCTGGTAGTCCTGGTTCTGGATCGCCGTGATGATCAGTCTCCCCATCCCCTGGATCCCGAAGACGGTCTCCGTGAGGACGGCGCCGCCGAGCGCGGTCGAGAGCCCGAGCCCGATGATGGTGATCACCGGCAGCTGCGCCACCTGGAACGCGTGCTTGCGGACGATCGTCGACTCGGGCACGCCGTACGCGCGGGCGAGCTTCACGTACTCGCCCTGGAGCGAGTCGACCATCGACGAACGCTCGATCCTGGTGATCTGCGCCATCTGAAGCGTTCCGAGCCCGATCATCGGCAGGAAGAGGTGATGCGCCGACTGGCGTATCACCTCCACCTGCGTCGCCGCCCCGCGGACGTTCGCCGGGCTCTCCCACGGGAGGACGAGCCCCCGCGCGGGGAACCACCCGAGGTGGAACGCGAAGACGATGATCAACACCAGCCCGATCCAGAACGACGGGGTCGAGACGCCGATCAGCGAGATAATACGGGAGACGTGGTCGGCCGGCTCGTTCCGCCGCTTCGCCGAGATCACGCCGAGCGGGATGGCCGTGACGATGGCGAACGCGAACGCGGACAGCATGAGCAGCAGCGTGACCGGGAGCCGGAGGATGATCATCTCGAGGACGGGGCGGTCGTAGTAGATACTGAGGCCGAGGTCGCCCGTCGCGACGCTGCTGAGGTACGCGAAGTACCGCACGTGTATCGGTCGGTCCAGGCCGTACCGGGCGCGGATCGCCTCGACCTGCTCTTGGGCCGGCGTCGGCCCGAGCATGATGTCGACCGGGTCGCCGGGGATCTGGTTTGCCAGGAAGAAGGTTATCGTCACGATACCTATCAGTACGGGTATCGCCTGTGCGAACCGCCGGAGTGTGTACCGAAGTAAACTCACTGTCGTGGATTCCTCGTTGCTTCGATTCGGTTTTTGCTGTCGCTTATCCGTTTCGCTCCCGCCGAGGCACCAATTCGGCGCCGCGAGCGGGCGGCCGGCCCCGTCGCCGACCGCCCCGAAGGGCCGCGTTTACGTCTCGATTCCGACCCGGGCGCGGACCGCCCGGGTCCGCTCCGCGGATCCGATCTCTCGGTCGGCGCGTCCGATTACCGGGTCACCGTGACGCCGCCCAGCTGGATCTCCGTCGAGATCGGGTGCGAGCTGAAGCCCTCCACGACGTTGCGCACGCCGTAGGAGTTGTTCAGGTTGTACGCCGGGAGGTGGACGCGCCCCTCGAGCAGCGAGGTCGTCGCCTCGATGTAGAGCTGCCGCCGCTCCTCGCGGTCGGCCGACTCGCGGGCCTGCGTCAGCTTCTGCGAGGCCTCCTCGTAGTCGTGGAACGTCCCGTTCGTCACGCCCTCCGTCTCCTGGCTCAGCAGGTTGTACGCGAACGTGTCCGGATCCGGCGAGCCGGACCAACCGAGGGTGTACATGTTGTAGTCGTCCTCGCTGCCGGTGACGTACGCGTCGAGGAAGGTGCCCCAGTCGAGGCGCTGGACTTCGACGTTCTGGAAGCCAGCGTTCTGGAGCCCGTCGCCGATCGAGATGCCGATCTGTTCGCGCTTGTCGTCCGGCGGCACGATGATCCGCCAGTTGTAGTCCATCGGGACGCCGGCCTCCTCGAACAGCGCCTGCGCCTCCTCGAGGTCCTGATCGTGCTGGATGTCGGACCACTCGTCGGTCGGGAAGTCCCACTCCTCGGAGATCGAGGACGGGAACGGGCTGGTCTGCCGGACGCCGGCCGGCTCGACGAAGTTCTCGACCGCCTGGTCCATCGAGACGCAGTAGTCGACCGCCTCGCGGACGAGCGGGTCGCTCGTCGGTCCCTCGCCGCAGTTGAACGCGAGGTAGAAGTACCCGATGCCCGGTTCCTCGGTCAGCGTCGCGCTCTGGTTCGCCTCGACCGTCTCGTACAGCTGCGGCGGGATCGACTCGATGATGTCGACGTTCCCGGTCTCCAGCTCGGTGACGCGCGTCGTCTGCTCGACGATCGGCTCGAACTCGACGGCGCCAATCTCCGGGAGGTTGTCGCTGTCCCAGTAGTCGTCCCACCGCTCAAGCGTCGCGTAGCTCTCCGGCTCCCACTCGCTGAGCTTGAACGGCCCGGAGGTGACCGGGTCCATGTTGTACGCCTCGGTGTCCTCCTGCCGCACGGAGGCGTTGACGACGTTCCGCGCCATGGCGATCGTGAACGCGCCGTACGGGTACTTGAGGTCGAACTGCGCGGTGGTCTCGTCGACGACCTCCCCGGTGTCGATCATGTCCACCTCGGAGGCATTCTCGGTCTGTTCCTCGACGGGCGCCATCATCGTGTGAACGACGTCCTCCGCGGTGACCGGGTCGCCGTTCTGGAACTGGGCGTCCTCGCGGATCGGGACGATGAACCGCGTACCGTCGCGCTCGACGGTGGGCATGTCCGCGGCGATCTTCGGCTCCAGGCTGACGCCGTCGCCGTACTCGTAGAGGCCGTCGAATATCCGCCCGGCGATCTGCGCGGACGGCACGTCGTTCATGACCACGGGGTCCATGTCGAGCGGGCCCTTCGCCTGCGCGAAGTACAGGGTCGGGGCGCTGCCGCCGTCGCCGCCGTCGGACCCGTCACCGCCGTCGCCGCCGTCGGACCCGTCACCGCCGTCGCCGCCGTCGGACCCGTCGCCGCCGTCCCCCCCGCCGGCACACCCGGCGAGCAGGAGCGAGGTGCCGGCCGCGCCGCCGGCGAGGACCTTTCGTCGCGAAATGCGTTGTGTGTGTTGTCGACGCATACAACCGTCCTCTTGTTTCACTCTAATAAGTATTTTGGGAGGCCCTGCCCATACGGTCATCTCCGGTTGATTTATCATCATTTTGTGCGTATTCTTTTCCACGAACGCCGTCCGAATCAGGAAGAAACGACTGCCGGGATCCGAAATACGCCGGTCGGTCCGCGGTCGGACGCGTCGGCCGGAGCGTTCGACCCTCGCGCGCGCCGCGCCGGGCGACCGCTCAGCGCCCGTCCGACGACGCCCCGTCGCTGTCGGTGTCCGTCACGGTCCCGACCCCCTTGCTCGACCCCTCGCGGAACACGAACCGCTGTCCCTCCTCGACCAGGTACGGGCGGAAATTGAAGCGGACGCGCGCCTCGCCCGTGTCGCCCGGGAGCAGTCGCCCCTGCTCCGGGAAGAACGCCGCCGCCTCGGAGAGGGTCTCGAGGTGGACCACGGGCTCGTACCCCTCCTGGATCCGGGTCGGGTGGTTGAGTACCATCACCTCGGCGTCGAACTCGCGGACCGGGTCCGGCTCCGCGTCGCGGGGGACCAGGGCCATCCCGCGCTCGATCTCGTCCTCGTCGACGCCCTTCAGCGCGATGCCCACGATCCGCCCGGCGGTCGCCTTGTCGACCCGGTGGTAGTGCATCTCGATCGACCGCGCCTCGACCTCGCGGAACGAGCCGTCGGGCATGGGGCCGAGCAGGAGCTCGTCGCCGGTCTCGACGGTCCCCGAGTTCACCGTGCCCGACGCCACCGCGCCCACGCCGGTCACCTTGTAGCTGCGGTCGACGTACATCCGGAACGTCTCGCGGTCGGGCGTCGCCCGCTTCGGGAGCCGCTCGAACAGCCGGTCGAGCGTCTCGATCCCGTCCTTCGTCACCGCGCTGGTCCGCAGCAGGGGGACGACGCCGTCGCCCACCTCCGCCACCGCGGTGTCGACCCCGTGGCGGCCGACGAGCAGCGGCGTCTGCCCGGCGTCGCGCAGCATCGACTCGACCTCGCGTTCCACCGCGGCGAGCCGCTCGTCGCTCACGGCGTCCGCCTTCGTGACCGCGACGACGGTCGGCAGCTCGGTGGCGAGGAGGATCCCGAGGTGCTCGCGGGTCGTCTTCGTCGGCCCGTCGTCGGCGGCGACGACCAAGAGTCCGTAGTCGAGCTTCTGTCCCACCAGCCCGCGGATCGTCGTCCGCAGCCACGGCTCGTGCCCGACGGTGTCGACGAAGGAGACGAGCCGGTCGGCCGCCTCGACGACGCCCGCGCGGTCGGCCTTCCGGTGCGGGTTGTCCATCCGCACCGGCTCGTCGGCGTCGTCGGCGAACCCGTACACGGCGTACGAGAGGTCAGCCGAGAGGCCCCGCTCGACCTCGTGGGGCTGGACGTCGAGGAAGCCACGCGTGCCGCCCTCGCCGTCGTCGGCGCGCCCGGTGACCAGCGTGCCGACCAGCGTCGACTTCCCGTGGTCGACGTGGCCCGCGGTGCCGACCACGAGGTGGTCCTCGTCGGCCTCGAACACGCCGCCGTCGCGGAGGGTCGCGAGGCCGACGAGCCCCGCCTCGTCGCCGTCGCCGCCGTCGCCGGCGCTCCACGTCTCGGCGTCGGCGATGTGGGCGTCCGCCTCGTCGGCCAGGAGGGAGAGCACGTCCATCGTCTCGGAGAAGGCCTCCGGGGAGATCCCGGCGAGCCCGCCGTCGTCGGTGACTCCGAGGGCGTACGTCGCCTCGCCGTCGCCGGAGAGCACCCGGTGCCGGAGCTGCGCGACCAGCGACTCCATGCGCCCGTCCGCGAGGTGGACCTCCCGCGTCAGCCGCTCTTTGAACTCGATCGCGCCGCCGTCCCGCTCGCCGCGCTCGATGGCCCGCCTGAGGGCGGACCGGTCAGCGCTCATGTTCGATCGTAGGCGAGGGCCGGGCTTAACGGTTTTCGTGGTACGTGCCCCCACGACACGTGATCGCTCGCTGCTCCTCCGGAGCGCTCCGGCGAGCTATTTAACCGACCGCCGCGGACAACGACTGTATGGACACCTCGGTCCCCAGCGTCGCCGAACGCCGCGTCCACGTGGTCCCGCTCGGCTACGAGCGCGACCGGATCGTCGAACCCCTCCGGCGCCACGGCGCCGACGTCGCCTACCTCCTCGTCGACGCCCCCGACCGCGACGGGGACCGCGGCGACGTGGACTTCGACGCGGCCGGCGCCGCCGACCCCGCGGACACGCGCGTCGACCCCGACGGGCTCACCGACTACCAGCGCGACGCGTGGACGGCCGTCGCCGAGTTCGCCGAGGTCAGGCCGATCCCCGTCGCGCTCGCGGACGTGTACGACGTGCTCGGCGTGACGACGACGGTCGCCGCCCGCCACCGGGCCGGCGCCGAGGACGGCGACCGGCTCTTCGGGAACGTCTCGACCGGGCCGCGGATCGCCGCTGTCGGCGTCGCGCTGGCCTGTATGATCGTCGGCGCGCGCCCGTACAGCGTCGAGCCCGAGCGCCACCGGCACGACCGGCGCCAGGAGCCGCTCACCGAGGGCGTCGCCCGCACCGTCGACCTCCCGATCTACCCGATGGACGCGCCCACCACCGACCAGGTGGCCGTCCTCGGTCGGCTCCACGAGCGCGCGGAGGAGAGTCTGACCACCGACAAGTGGAACCTGATCGAGTGGGCGCGCGAGCGCGGCCTCACGTTCCTCCGCGAGGCCGGCGAGAGCCGGACGGCGAAGTACCGCGCGCTGGAGACGCACGTGCTCTCGCCGCTGCGCGAGCGCGGCTACGTCGAGTTGGAGGACATCGGCCGGTCCGACACCGTCCGGCTCACCGAGGTCGGTCGCCGCGTCTTCTTCGCGTTCAAACACAAGATCGACGGGTAGCGGGGCCGCGCTCGCTCGCTCGCTCGCCGAACGGTGGCTCCGACACGCACCGCGTGACCGGTCCGATTCGAACGTGTTGTTCGGTCCGTCCGTACTATCGACGACTAACGTAGAATTGTGCCCCGCCCTTCGATACAGATGCGTGACGCCCGCCGGGCGGTCGGGGCGCCCTCCCTGCCCTCCACACCGCCTGTCCGCTATCAGCGGTCGGTCGCCGCCCCCAACCGGCGGCGGTCGGTCGCCGCCGGCTTCCGGCCGGCGACGGTCCCCGCTGACGCCGCCGCGGCCGTCCGACGGATCGTCACGAGGCGACGGCGCCGCCGTCGCCGTTCTCCGCCGCGTCCTCACTCCTCCGTTAGGTCGACGTACGTCCGCCGGACGGTCACCGGCGTCACGCCGGCGGCGTCGGCGGCCTCCTGCTGGGTACACTCGGCGTCGAGCTCGCGGGCCGCGGTGTAGAGGCAGGCGGCCGCGACGCCGACCGGGTTGCGGCCGTTCGCGATCCCCTCCTCGACGGCGCGCTCGGCCAGCTCGCCGGCGCGGCGCTCGACGGCCGGGTCGCAGCCGAGGTCGCTGGCGAACCGCGGGAGGTACTCCGCCGGGCCGCTCGGCGCGATGGGGAGGCCCAGCTCGCGGTTCATCGCGTCGAAGGCCGCCCGGTGCTCGTCCTCCGTCGCCTTCGCCTCGGCGCACACCTCGCCGACGGTGCGGGCCACGTCGGCGGTGCGGCAGGCGACGTAGACGCAGGCCGCAGCGAACCCTTCGAGCGAGCGCCCGCGGAGCAGGCTCTCCTCCTGCGCGGAGTCGAACAGCGCGCAGGCGCTGTCGCGGACGCTGTCGGGCAGCTCCAAGACGCCGGTGAGCCGACGGATCTCGGTGTAGGCGTACACCTTGTTGCGGTCGCGCTTCGTCGAGATCTGCGCGCGGTTGTGCTGAGTCCGCATCCGGGCGAGCCGCCGGCGCTTGCGCCCCTTCACCTTCGTCGACCGACCGATCTCCGTCGAGAGGCCGCGGTCGTGCCGCGACCGCGTCAGCGGCGCGCCGGTGCGCTTCGGGTCCGTGTCCTCGTCGTCGAACGACCGCCACTCGGGGCCGTGGTCGATCCGGTCCGCCTCGACGACCAGCCCGCAGTCGGCGCAGACGCGCTCCGCGTCCTCGACGCGCGTGCGGCCGTCGCACTCCGGACACGTCTCGCGGTCGCCGGTCTCGTTGGCCGTCCGACTCCCGTCGCCGGTCGGGCTCCGCTCCGCGACGGCGGCGCGGTCACCGGTCGCCGCGCGGTCCGTCGTCGCGGCGTCGTCGGTCTCGGTCCGGGGCGAACGAACGCGGGTGGAGCGTGCGTCACTCATCACACGTCGAACTCCGGCCCGATGCCTTACTTAAACCCGGGCGAATCGGCGGTCGATCGGCCGGATCGGCGCCGCCGAACCGACCGGTTATCGGTCGGTGATCGCGCGGCCGACGGCGCCGCAGTACGGTGGTTTTAACCCGCCGCCCGCGCCATCACCTCGCATGACGCTGTCGGAGATCGCGGCGGGGGTCGAGGTCACCTCCCGCCAGCGCGATCGGGGCGTGGCCCTCGCGGACGACACGGAGACGCCGCTCGTCGACCGCCTGTCGGCCCACGCCGACGCGCTCCCGTGTACGCCCGAGGCGACCGCCACGCTCGTCGACGCCTACACCGCCGGCCGGAGCGTCGGCGACGCGGCCCGCGAGGCGGGCGTCTCCCCGATGACCGCCGCGAAGGCGCTCCACCGGTGCGGCGTCGCCGGCGTCTGCCCGCTCTCGCCGACCGGCCGCGACGTGGTCCGCGACTGGCTCGCCGGCCGGACCTCGCGCAGCGAGGCCGTCGAACTCGCCGGCGGCGACGAGGCGGACTTCGCGCTGGCGACGTACGTCGAGACCCACGACCCCGTCGAGCCCCTCGCGGAGGCGGTCGACGCGCAGGTCGCCGGGTCGGCGCCGCTCGGCGACGGCCTCGGCGCCGACGACCCACTCGGCGACGGCCTCGGCGCCGACGACCCACTCGGCGACGCGCTCGGCTCGACCGACGGGCTCCGCTGAACCGCGGCTCTTCCTCAACTCGTCTCAGGGCGTGAACCGCTCGACGAGCTCCGGCTCCGGGAACTCCACGCCGAGCGACGCGTCGAACGCCGCCTCGTAGGCGGTCGCGACCGCCCGCGCGTACGCGCCGTTCCCCGTCGCCGCCGTCGGCGCGGCCGCCACGTCCGGATCGGTCGCCGGCACGCGAACGACGCCGGACTCGCTCCCGTCGTCCTCGTCGTCTCCGGACCCCGCCCGTTCGACGGCGAGCGTCGCGTCGAGGCCCCCGCCAACGTCGGCGACGCGCCCGCGGAGCCGCTGGGCCGCGTCGCGCCCGTGGGCCGTCGCCGGCCTGACCGCGACCGCGCGGTCGGCGGTCGTCGCGGCCGCGACCGCCTCGTTCGACCCGACCGGCGCGGCGTCGACGACCACCGCGTCGTACGTCGCCGCCGCCTCGTCGATCCGGCGCTCCAGCTTCCGGGCCGCCTCCGCCGTCTTCGCCCGCGCGACCCGCTCGAAGGGGGCCCGCGCCGGCACCGCGTCGACGCGCCCGGGGAGGTCCGTCGCGTTCCCCCCGTCGTCGCCGGAGTCGCCGACCCCGGGACGCTCGGCGGCCGCACCGGCGCCGGCGATCGGGTACGCCGCCGCCGACAGCGCCGCGTCCGGGTCGTCGGTGAGGAGCGCGGTGAGGTCGGGGTCGATCCGCCCGGTCACGTACTCCGAGAGTCCCTGGGTCGTGAACGCGGCGTCGACGACCGCGACCTCGGCCCCGTCGCGCGCGCCCATCGCCGCCAGCTCGACAGCCGTCCGCGTCGTCCCCGCGCCGCCGGTCGCCCCGACCAGCGCGAGCGTCGTCGCGTTCATACGCCGCCCTCGCCGGAGGTCGCTTGTAAAAATCGCGAAGCCGGGCCGCGGTTCGCCGGACCGCGGTGCGGCTCGTCCCCTTACTCCGCCATCGCGGTCGCGACCTCGTCGGCGACGGCGTCGAGCTCGTCGTCCGAGAGGTCGGGGCGGGCGCCCGCCACCGCGTGGATCGCCGTGCCGCCGTCGCCCTCGAACCGCGGGACGATATGGACGTGGACGTGCGGGACCTCCTGGCCGGCCGCCTCGCCGTCGTTGACGCCGACGTTGGCGCCGTCCGCGTCGACCGTCGCCTCGATCCGGGGCGTGAGCGCCGCGACCGCGTCGAACAGGTCGCTCGCGAGGTCGGCGTCGAGGTCGCCGACGTGCCGGGCGTGCGACTTGGGGATCACCAGCGTGTGGCCGCGCGCGAGGGGGTTGGCGTCGAGGAACGCCAGCACGGCGTCGGTCTCGTGGACGGTCCGCGCCGGGATGTCGCCGGCGACGATCGAACAGAAGATACAGTCGTCGGACATGGCCGACCGATCGCTCGGCGCTCTCATCAAGGTTTCCCGCGGCGGCGGGCGTGGGGCGGTCCGCCCACTCCCCGCCGCCAACGGACCTATATCCGCCGCGCCGAAACGGGCCGTATGGACGACCGGCTCGAACGCGTCATCCGCCAGCAGCTCCGGAAGGCGGGCAAGCAGTTCGAGGAGGCCAGACGCGCCTACGCCGAGGGGCGCGACGACCCGGAGGGCAGCGCGGCCGCCGCGGCGCGGTTCGGCCTGCCGACGGACGACGCCGGGCGCGCCCGAATCGTCTGCCGCCGCCACGCCGAGCGCCGGACCGTGCCGGTCGACGACGAGGGGCGTCCCGCCTGCTTCGAGTCTGGACACCCCGACTGCGAGGGCTGCGCGGAGGACGTCCGCGACGGGTTCGTCGAGACGTGGTGAGCGCCGGGACCGGCGGGACGCCCGGGCGGTCGCGCCGCGTCCCGCCCGAAGGGGTTTGTTCCCCGGCGCCGTGGTGCGGCGCATGAACCGGGTCGGCGCGGTCGTCGCGCTCCTCGCCGTCGTCGGGGTCGGGCTCGCCCTCTCCGGGGCCTTCGCGGGCGTCGCCGATGAGCCGCGGGCGGACGACGTCGCGGACGACCGGCTCATCGAGGTCGACGGCGACTACCGGCTCTGGCCGTACACGAGCCGGAGCCGGACGGTCGAGGGGCGGACCCTCGCGATCAACGTCGTCTTCCACGCCGACGCCGAGGCGACCCGGGCCGCCATCGAGGGCGACCCGGGCACCGACTGGGAGGAGACGCCCCCGGACGAGGCCGCGGCGACCGCCGGCGACGACGACCAGCTCCGCGAGGTCGTCGGGCGCGACTGGCGGGACGCCCGCGGCTCGCTCCGCTACTCCTACGTCGAGGGGCCGGACGGCGGCGCGTGGCTCGCCGAGACGTTCGAGCTCCACGACGGGCGGTACCTCGGCGTCCGCGACCACCTCCGCGCGTACGAGTCGCCCGACGGTGCCTACACCGCGATCCAGGCCCACGAGGAGTACTACGACTGGTTCCGGCTCCGCCACACGGTCCCCGACATCGACGCGCCCGCGACGCGGCTGGAGGACGAGTTCGTCGAGTCGGGCCGCGCGACCGACGTGCGCCGCGAGTACCGCGGCATCGACGGCGGGCGCAGCGACGGCTGGCTCTCCGTGATCGAGCTGGCGGCGACCGCGGCCCTCGCCGGGGCGCTGCTCCGCCGGCGCACCCGCGAGGCGGCCGTCGACCTCCTCGGCCGGCTGCGGACCGACGCGCGGCGACACGCCGCGGCCGCGACGCTCGGGGTCGCGCTCGGTGCCGTCCTCGTCGGCGTCCGCGTCGCGGGCGTGGCGCTGGAGACGGCGTTCCCGGCCGTGTCGCCGAAGGCCATCGCGGCCCCGCTGTACCTCGTCCTCGCGGCCGGGCTGCCCGCCCTGGTCGCCCGGCGCGCGCCGCGGTCCGACCCGGCGGCCGCCGCCGCGGCCGTCGTCGTCGGCCTCGGCGCCGGCTTCCTCGCCGACTTCGCGGCGCTCGGGGTGACCGTTCCACCCGACCTCATCGTCCACCGGGTGGCGCTGCTGGCCGCGCTCGCCGTGGTCGCGATCGGGCGGGCGACGGCCGACCGACCCGTCGCCGTCGCCGGGCTGTCGGCGTGGGCCGTCGGCCTGGCGCTCCCGCTGGCGGACCTGATCTGAGGGCGTCACGGACGCTCGCGGCGCCCAGCGCCCTCGACGCGACCTCTCGGCGCGCCGACAGCACAGAAGAGATATATCCGGTGGCGGAAAACAGGGGGAGACGAACCGATGGCGCGACCGATCAGCCGACGAGCCGCGCTCACCGGACTCGGCCTCGCGGCCGCCAGCGCCGGCTGTCTCGGTCGCACGGAGAACATCGCCGGACGGGACCCCCACTCGCAGCTGACCCTGGAGATCAACACCACGCCCGCGGACGCGGACCCGAACGGCATCCGCATCGCGAGGCAGCTCGAGGAGCACCTGACCGCCGTCGGCGTCGACGTCCGACTCAACACCGTCGGACAGACCGACCTCTGGCGGAAGGTGCTGATAAACCAGAACTTCGACGTCTACGTCGGGCAGTTCGTGGAGACGGACCCCTTCGACCCGGACGCGCTGTACGGGCTGACCCACTCGCGGTTCGTCGCGGAGCCGGGGTGGCAGAACCCGTTCGGGCTCACGGAGATCGCGGTCGACGACCTGCTGGAGCGACAGCGCCGAGCGACCGCCGACGAACGGAGCGACGCCGTCGCCGCGCTCCAGGAGACGGTGTGCGACCTCCAGCCCTTCTCCGTCGTCGCGTTCCCCGACGCCCTCACCGCCGTCCAAGGGGACCGCTTCGAGGGCTGGACGGAGGACCGCCAGCCGGTGTCGGTCTCCGGACTGCTCGGCTTGGACCCCGCGCCCCCGGAGGACGGATCGGCCGGCGACGGCGACGCGACCGGCGGCAACGCGACGGCCGCGGACGCCGACGACGAGTCCGAGCGCGTGCTCCGGCTCGTGACGACCGACGACCGGATCACGCAGAACTGGAACCCGATCGCGGCCGAGTTCCGGCGGCACGGCACGTTCACCGGGCTGCTGTACGACCCGCTCGTCCGCGCGGACGGGGAGTCGATCCTCCCGTGGCTGGCGGCCGACTGGGAGCGGGTCGACGCGACCGCCGTCGACGTCACGCTCCGCGACGCCCGGTGGCACGACGGCGAGCCCGTGACGGCGGACGACGTCGCGTTCACCTACCGGTTCCTCCGCGACACCTCGCTGGGGAGCGTCGAGACCTCGGTGCCGACGCCGCGGTTCCGCGGGCGGAGCTCCCTCGTCGAGGACGAGCGCGCCCTCGACGACGCGACCGTCCGGCTCACGCTGCCCGAGGTCAACGACCGGGTCGCCGCCCGGGCGCTTCAGGTGCCGGTCCTCCCGGAACACGTCTGGGCCGACCGGACCGAGGCGGCGACGATCGCCGGCTTCGAGTTCGACTTCGAGACGACGGAGGCGGTGGTCTCGAACAACCCCGACCCGGTCGGGAGCGGCCCGCTCCGCTTCGTCGAGGCGACCGCGGAGGAGTCGGTCGTCTTCGAACGGAACCCCGACCACTTCCTCGTCCGCCCGGCGCCGGACGCCGACGACGAGACGGCGGCCCCCCGCGCGGGGATCCCGTCGCGGTACCACGGGAAGCCGGCCTTCGACCGGCTCCGCGTCGAGGTGCTCCCGTCGGACATCTCGGCCGTGGAGGCGGTCGCCGAGGGGCTCGCGGACGCGACCGCCGCGAACCTCGGCCCGGCGTCCGTCCCGCGGATCGGCCGCTCGGACGCCGCCAGGCTCGTGAGCGGCCGGTCGGCGGCGTTCTACCACGTCGGCTACAACGCGCGGCGGAGCCCGCTGTCGAACCCCCGATTCCGGGCGGTCGTCGCCCGGCTGATCGACAAGGCCGCGCTCGTCGACGAGGCGTTCGACGGGTACGCGAAGGCGGCCGCGTCGCCGCTGGCGGCGTCGCCCGACGCGGTGCCGCAGTCGCTCGCGTGGACCGACGGGACCGACCCCGTCCACCCGTTCTTCGACGACGACGGGTCGCTGGACGTCGCGGCCGCCCGCGAGGCGTTCCGCGAGATCGGGTATCGCTTCGACGACGAGGGGCGGCTGCTCTCGCGGGGCCAATGACGCCGTTCCTCTCGGTCGTCGCGTCGGTCGTCGCGTGGGTCGGGGCGATGCTCACCGCCGCGTCGCTCGCGGTGCTCGGTCCCGCCCGGATCCGGGCGGCGTGGCGCGGGCTCCGCGACCGGATCTGGGACGCCCGTCGGGCGATCGCGCTCGTCTGCGTGGTGCTGCTCGCCAGCGCCGTCGGCCGGGGCTCGCTCCAGACCGTCTCCAGGCTGTTCGGCGTTCAGGCGACGGCGCTCATCTACGCGCTGGAGGGCGGGTTCGTCGCGTGGGTCCAGGCGACGTTCGCGACCCCCGCGCTGACCGCGTACTTCTCGTGGGTGTACGTGTACGGCTACGCCTTCCTCCTCTCGTTCCCGGTGATCGCGTACCTCGCGCTCCCGCGGACGACGGCGCTCAGGCGGCTCCTCGTCGCCTACGCGCTCAACTACGGGATCGGGTTGGCGCTGTACACCCTCGTGTTCGCCTACGGTCCGCGGAACGTGATACCCGACATGGTGACGCCGCTCCTGTTCACCAACCAGCCCGACGTGATGCGCCTCGCGAGCGAGGTGAACGTGAACACGAACGTCTTCCCGTCGCTCCACACGTCGCTGGCGGTCACCGTGGGGACGTTCGCGGTCCTGACCCGCGAGGCGTTCCCGCGGTGGACGCCGCTGGCGGTCCCGCTCTCGCTGTCGGTCGTCGTCGCGACCATGTACCTCGGGATCCACTGGCTCACCGACGTCGTCGCCGGGTTCGCGCTCGCGTTCGGCTGCGTCGCGCTCGCGTTCCGCCTCGTGGACCCGCGGAGCGACCCCGTCGAGTCGCGGAGCGACGCGAGCGAGGACCGGTCCGAGGCCGGCGCGGGCGACTGACCGCCCGTTCCGGCGTCCCGTCGGCGCGGCGATCTCGTCCCGATCAGACGCCCTCGACGAGCCGTTCGAGCTGTTCGGGCGGGACCGCGCCCCGGGCGGCGTGGCCGTCGTACGCGAACGTCGGGACGCCGGAGACCCCCCGGCGCCGCGCGGCGTCGAACATGTCGGTCACGCGCTCGCGGAGGTCGTCGTCGCCGAGCGCCTCGTCGACGACGCCCGCGCCGAGCCCCTCGACCTCCGCCGCGATGTCGGCCAGCACGTCGCGGTCGCCGATGTCCCGGCCCTCAAGCCACAGCGCGTCGAAGACGGCCTCGTCGAACGCGAGCCACGCGTCCGGCGCGGTCTCGCGCACGCGGACCGAGACGACCTGCGCGGGCAGCGAGTCGACCTCGGTCGCGAGTTCGAGCTCCATCTCGTCGGCGCCGTACTCCGCTTGGAGGCGCCGGACGTTCTCGCGGGCCTGCTCGTAGTACTCGTCGCCTTTCCCGGTGTCGGCGTCGTGGTCGATCTCGCCGTCCGGCCCGCGCTGTCCCGCGCGGAGGTCGAACGGGTGCCAGTCGATCCCGAGCGGCTCCTCGCGCGTCTCCTGATACCGCGAGAGCGACCGCCGACCGAGGTAGCAGAACGGACAGACGTAGTCGGAGTAGACGGTGATCGCCTCGCGCTCGTCGGCGCCGGCCGCGGCGTCGGAGTCGGTTGCCATGCCCGCCGGTACGCCGCGGAGCCGAAAAGGCCGTTCGGCGACGGCAGGCGCCGACGAGCGCGCGCGACCAGATCACTACCAATTAATACAACTACGTTGTACCACCGCGTATGCCCGAGTACGACCCGGTCGACCCGCCGGTCGCGCTGACGGTCGCCGGCAGCGACAGCGGCGGCGGCGCGGGGATCCAGGCCGACCTGACCGCGATGACCGCCCACGGCGTCTTCGGCGCCTCGGTCGTGACGGCGACGACCGCCCAGAACACCCGCGGCGTCGCGGACGTGAACCCGCTCCCGGCCGACCACGTCGCGAGCCAGTACGCGGCGGTCGCCGACGACTTCGACGTGCGCGCGGTCAAGACGGGGATGCTCGCGACCGCAGGGATCGTCGAGACGGTGACCGAGGCGGTCGCGGACGCCGACGTTCCCCTCGTCGTCGACCCCGTGATGGTCGCGGCCACCGGCGACCGCCTGCTCTCGCCCGCGGCCGAGGCGGCCTACGAGGACCTGGTCGCGGCCGCGACGCTCGTCACGCCGAACGCGGACGAGGCCGCGGTGCTGACCGGCGACCCGGTCGAGACGCCGGCCGACGCCGCGGCGGCCGGGCGCGAGCTGGTCGCGCTCGGCGCGGACGCGGCGCTGGTGAAGGGCGGACACCTGACGGGCGGAGACGGCGGCGACGACACCGTCGTCGACACCCTCGTCCGCGCCGAGGAGGAGGGCGAGTCCGGGGTCGCGGTCGACCGCTTCGAGACGCCGCGGGTCGACACCGCGGCGACGCACGGCTCCGGCTGCGCGCTGTCGAGCGCGATCGCGGCGCGGCTGGCGCGGGGCGAATCGGTTCGCGAGGCGGTCGAGGCCGCGGTCGAGGGGATGACCGAGGCGGTCCGGCGCGGCTACGACGTGGGCGAGGGGCCCGGCGCGGTCAACCCGACCGTGCTGGGCGCTGAGTGAGGGCCGCCCGCTCGGACCCGGGCGATCACAGGTACGCCAGCGGGACCATCAGCGCGACGCCGAGCGCGATCCCGCCGACGAGGACCGGTTTGCCGCCCCGCGGGAGGTCGGCGCCCGTTTCGAGCGCCTCGGGGACGAACTCGGTGAGCACGAGGTAGATCATCGCGCCCGCCGCGAAGCCGAAGCCGTACGGCAGGAACTCGCGGGCGTACCGCACGAACGCGAACGCGATCACCGCCCCGATCGGCTGCGGGAGGCTGGAGAACACCGACCACCACACCATCTTCCACTTCGAGACGCCCATCGACCGCAGCGGGATCGAGATGGCCGTCCCCTCGGGGACGTTGTGGATCGAGATGGCGACGGTCATGAACACGGCCAACAGCGGGACGGTGAAGCCGAACAGCTCCGTCCCGCCCTCGAGTCCGAGGTCCGCGAAGGAGACGCCGACCGCGATCCCCTCGGGGAAGCTGTGGACCGTCAGCACGCCGAGGATCAGGATCAGCTTCTTGAAGTCCGCCTCCGCGTACTCCCGCGGATCGATGTCGGCGTCCAGCAGCACCTCGTGGGCGAGGACGACGAGGACGACTCCCGCGAGCATCCCGACGCCGATCTCGACGGCGGTCCCCTCCGCGAGCCCCTCCTGAACGAGGCCGAACAGCGACGCCGCGAGCATGATCCCCGACGCGAAGCCCCACAGCGCCACGTTCCCGCGGTCGCTGATCGTCTCGAAGAAGAAGAACGGGAGCGCGCCGATCCCGGTCGCCAGCGCCGTGATCAGCCCGGCGACGAACACGAACGCGTAGGCGTCGATAGCGGCCATTCCGTGTCGAGACTACGACGCTCCCGGTGATAATTCCGCGGGATGCCCCCACGATCCGGGAATCGGTCGCCCGCCGGGCCCGGTCCGATCACCCGAGCCCGCGGATCGTGGCGGCGAGGAACGCGAGCAGCAGCAGCGCGACGAAGAGCAGCAGCGCGGTGAGCTTGATCCCGATCGCCGGTCGCAGCGCGCACGGTCTCCTCCCACGCTCCTCTCCGGTCCGCTGCGAGCGGTTCGGCGCGTCCATGATCACGTCCCGTTCGACCGGTCGGACGCGGGCCGCGGATCGGCGTCGAACGCGTTCGCCGGGGCCGAGACCGCCGTCGAGTTCTCCGCGCCGCTCGACTCGTCCGTCGACCGCTCGCCGGTCTCCGACGGTTCCGTGCCCGTTTCGTTCGGGCTCGACTCGCCGCCGTCCGCGGGCGACGAGGCGTTACCGCCCGCGGTCGATGCCGTCTCTGGCGGGCTCGATGCGTTCCCGTCCCCCGGCACCGAAGCGCCGTCACCGTCGGGCGCAGAGGCGTTACCGTCTGTGGACGGTGCCGTTTCGCTCGGGCTCGACGTGTTGCCGTCGGTCGGTGCCGAGACGTTGCCGTCGGTCGGGCTTGAAGTGTTGCCGTCGGGAGGCGCCGAGACGTTCTCGCCCGGGCCGGCGGCGGTCGCCGTCGGCGCGGTTCCGTTCACCTCGGCCGTTCCGTTCGCGACGGCCGCGACGGCGAACCCCTCGCCGGCGGACTCGTCTATCTGCCGGAGTTCGTCCGGCGTCTCGAACGTCGTCGTCACGGTGGCGTTCGCGGTGAGGACCGCGATCGTGGCCCCCCCGGCGAACGCGACGCCCCACACCAACACGGCGAGGGCGACGAGCGCGACCAGTCCGCGGTTCGCGGTCATCTGTCCGCCTCCGCGGTGCCGTCCGCCGGCGCCGGCGTCGTCGCGGGAATCCCCCGATCCGGGTCGTCGATCGCGTCGACGTCGGCCTCCCCGGCGCCGGTCGTCGCCGCGTCAGCGCCCCCGTCGGTCTCGGACACGCCGCCGTCGGCTGTCGGGGCCGGCGCGTCGGTCTCCGCCGACGCCGCGCCCGAGCCGCTCCGGTCGAGGACGCCGCTCGCCGGGATCCACGCCGCGAGCGCGCCCAGCAGGAGCGTCGCGGCCGCGACCGCCACCGCGATGGCGACGGCGGTGCGCAGCTCGAACGCGACGTAAATCGCGTACGGGGTGACCGCGGCCAGCACCGCCGCCGCGCCCCCGACCGCGTCGACCGAGACGCCGCCGGAACCGCCCGCGGCGTCCGCCGTCGGGGCGGCGTCGGACCCGGTCGCGGGCTCGGGCCCGACCGCCTCCGCGCCCGTGTCGTCGTCCGACTCTCCGACCGGCTCGGCGGTCGTCGGGGTCCGTCCCTCGGACTCGCTGCGGCCGCGGACGATCGACCAGACCTCGGTGGCCGCGAGCAGGCCGAAGGGGAGCATGACCAGCGCGACGAACCCGACGCGCGTGCCCGCGAACTGGATGACGTAGCCGATCCACGGGATCGTCAGCGCCACGACGCCGACGATGTTCCCGGCCGGGACGAGCCCCGGATCCGGCCCCTCGTTGGCGTCGCCCATCGTCTCGAACGCGAGCGCCGCTCCCTCGCCGCTCACGCCGATCACCCGATGCGTCACCGGCACGTCGCTCGTGCCGCGGACGAACGTGATCACGTCGCCCTCGGCGATCGCGGTCGGGTCGCGCTCGGCGACGATGACCACGTCGCCCGGCGCGATGGCGGGCGTCATGCTCGCCGTGAGCACCACGAAGCTCTCGTCGGCGCCGACGACCTCGGGGACCGCGAACACCGCGAACGGCGCGACGACCGCGATCAGCAGGACGATCCCGAGTACGTTCGCCGCGCGCTTCGCCCGCCGTGATGTGAGTAGTTGTGTCATCAGTTCGCCTCCGTGCCGCACAGCGGCTCGTCGTCCGTGGTCGTTCCACCCACGATCTCGAACTCGTCGGCGGGGCCGAACCGCATCCCGACCGCGAGCGGCTCCGAACAGCTCACGTGGATGGGTATCGTCGCTCCGCCGTCGACCGCGATTTCGATCTCCGGCCCGAGTCTGTCCGCCGGGCCGCCGCCGTTGGTGTTGCCGTTCTTACCCTTCCGAGTCACATCGCTCCCGTCGAGCGTGAACGCGTCTCCGTCGGCGACCCTGCCCGCGAAGAGCGTCCCGCTCGTGCCGCCCTTCGTCGAGACGACCGCGATCGACTGCTCGTCGCTGCCACGGTAGCCGATGTCGAGCGACGCGAGCGAGACTGCTTCGTCGTCGCAGACGACGCAGTCGCCCCCGCCGCCCGTCTCGACGGTGTCGATACAGACGCCGATCGTGACGTTGCTGACTCCGTACCGCGTGCCGTTTTTGGGATTCACTGGCGCGAACACGATCCCGTCCGTCTCCGGGTCGACCGGGTCGACCGCGACGGGGTCCGGGTCGCGGTCCGGGCCGCCCTTGACCACCACCGTACACATGTCCGGTCCCGAGTCGCCGTCGGCGTCTCGGAGTCGGAACGCGACGCCGACGACCTCGCCGTCGTCCTTCGTCTCGACGCCCGTGATCTCGATCTGGTGGGGCCCCGCGCCGTCGAGCAGCATCTCCAGCGGGAGCACGTCGCCCACCGCGGTCGACGCGCCGAAGTCCGCCTTGCCGAACGGGACGCACTCGGGGCAGTCCGTCTCCTCGCAGACGACGGCCGCGAAGGGGTTCCCCCCGGGCGCGTTCGCCTGCTCCTCAGAGACGTGGCGGCACTGCTCGGCGTACAGTCGGACGGTCAGGTCCGTCGCCTGCCCGCCCACGTCGGGCGAATCCACCGGGAGGTACGGCGCGACCTCGACGACGATCGGGTCGCCGTCCGGGTCGAGGCAGCCGGCGTCGATCCGCACTCCGGTCGCGAGGTCGCGCTCGACCTCGGCGAGGGGGCGGTAGCCGCCTGTCACCGACTCGCCGTCGACGACGACCTCGACTTCGAGGGCGTTCCCGAGCGAGTCGCCGTCCGGGCAGTCCGTCGCGAGCCACACCCGCACGGGGTTCGCCGACGCCTCTACCTCGAACGTCTCGGGCTCGGGCCGGTCGGCAAACGTCGTCCGGTCGACCGCGAGCGGCCCGACGGTGACGACGCCGTTCGTCGGCGTGCCGTCGACCGTCAGCCCGACCTCGCCGGCGCCGAAGACGTTGTTCGCGAACGTCTCGCGGTCCGCGAGGTACGCGCCCGTGCCGATGCCGCTCGCCATCCCGACGGCGCCGACGCCGCCGATCCCGGCGAGCAGCCGGCGGCGGCTCAGCCCGCTCGGGCGCCGTCCGGCGCCGTCTCCGGGGGTCATTGCCCCACCTCGGCGGCGTCGCCGCCGGTCGCGTCGCTCATCGCGAAGGGGTTCCCCTCGGCCGAGCAGTCGTCGGCGGCGAACCGCACGTCGAAGTCGACGGCGCCGCCCTGTCCGGCGTTGCCGCCCTCGCCGTCGAACTCCCAGGTGAAGGTCAGGCAGCGGCGCTCCTCGGTCGTGAGACAGCCGTTCCCGAGCAGCGTTGGATCGAGTTCGATCCCCGTCGCCACCGGGGCGGCGCTGAGTTCCGCGAGCGTGCCGGCGGCGATCAGCTCGCCGTAGCCGGCGAAGTCGCTCTCGGCGCCCGCGCACGCGCCGACGCCGAGGAGGCCGGTGTCGTACCGGACCTCCAGCCGGATGCGGTCGGCGAGCGCGCGGCTCGCGGCGTCCGCGTCGTCGAGGGCCGAGCCTATCTTCAGCCACACCCGGACGCCGTCGGGCGCCGCGCCGGCGGGGTCCTCTAAGCGGAGGCCCACGCTCGCGGTCCCGGCGTCGTGGGGGAGGGCGTTGTCGACGTCGACGAGGCGGATTCCGGCCGCCTCGACGTCGTCTTCGGCGTCGGTCGGGCTCGAATCGACGACCGTCCCGTTCTCCGTGCGCCGCCAGCCGACGAGCAGGTCCCACGGCCGGTCCGTCTGCGCGTACGTGTAATCCGTGTACTCACCCCAGCTGTCCGTGCCCGTCGGTCGACCGGAGGCGGCCCCGAGGGCGGCGAAGCCGACGGCTCCGGCGCCCGCGAGTGCCTCCCGCCGCGTCAGTCCTGATTCCTTCTGTGTCATTATCTGTCGTCGCGGCTCCGAACGGCCGTGTCGTCGACACCCTCCCTACTCCCACCGTGCTCGTATGTATGCGCGTCCTACCCGTGCGGCCGGGGCTCCGTACCCCGACGGTACGGGTACCGTACCCGTCCGCGGTCGCTCGATCCGCTCGACCGTCGGTCGGTCTCGCTCGACGGCGCCGCGGCGGGACCGAACCGCCGGATCAGGCCGTCTGGGACGGACCCGCGCCGTCGTTGTGCCGCGCCTGCTCGGTGTAGAAGCTCAGATCGAAGCCGAGCGTGTCGCCCTGGACCTCGTTGCCCACGTCGAGCGGGAGCTCCCATTCGAGCGCGACGCAGTGCATCACGCCGTCGCCGCGGAAGGCGTCGCGGTCCGGGTCGTCCGCCGGGTCCGAGAGCTCGTCGTACAGCGTCGAGCGGTTGCCGTCGAGCGGGATGCCGTTCCCGTCCGCCAGCTCGGCGAGGACGTTCGCGAGCGAATCCTCCATGATGATCTTCTCCTGCGTCGCCTGCGCCGCGAGGTTCCCGAACACCGTCGGGATGTTCAGCGGGTCGTCGAGGTCGTTGAAGAACGTCGAGTCACCGCCCGAGCCGCCGGCCGGGCCGGCCATCGCGAGCAGCGTGCTGGCGCTGCCGTTCACGTTGATCGTGAACACGTCGGTCGCCGGGCTCGGCGACGCCGCGCGGGCGTCGTCGGCCGCGCCGATGGGCGAGGAGAACTGGGTGCTGCCGGTCCCGTTGAACGACTCGCCGTCCGAGAGGACGATGTTGCGCTTGTCGGCGCTCGCGCGGCCGTTCGCGTCGAGCTCGCCCTGCGCGTCGTCGACGCCCTCACCGATGTAGGTGCCCGTCGCGATGCCGCCGCCAGCGAACGGGTTCGGGTCCCCGTCGCCGTCGAACGGGGTCGAACCAGCGCTGCCGCTCACAACGTTCGCGAGCTTCTGCCGCAGGCCCGACAGCGCGCCGTCGACCACGGACAGGTCGCTGGTCAGCGTCTGCAGGATGCCGGTCCGGGGTTCGTTATCGCCCTGCTTCTCGCCGTCGAAGTACGCCACGCCCACTTGCACGTCCGCGCCCGCGCTCTGTAGGAAGTCGATGAACTGCCGAGTGCCGAGCTCGACGAGGTCGATCTTCGTCGTCTCGGTGTAGTTGCTCCCGTTGATCGCGATCGGGTCGCTGCTGACCACGCCGCCGAACCGGTCGTACAGCATCGAGCCCGAGAAGTCGAGCGTCAGCATGATGTCGACCGGCCGCGCCGCGTCGTAGACGTTGTCGCAGTCCTCGTCGTACCAGAGCTTCGCGTTGATCGCGTCGCCGAGGTCGCCCATGTTGTCCGGGTCGACGATGAGCTCCGGCTCGGTGCCGGCGCCGCCGGACTCGGAGATGTTGCCCGCCTGCATCCAGATGTAGCCGGGGTTGTCACAGAGGTGGAGCGAGAAGGTGATCTCGCCGGAGTCGCCGGGTTTCACGTCGGTGAGCTGGACCAGCGTCTCCATCTCCTCGCCCGTGACGGGGTCGACGTTGAAGTTCGCCTCCGAGAGCGGCGGGATGGTCTCACAGTCCAGGGTCGGGATGTTCGCGCCGTTGCTGTCCTCGTCCTCCTCGTCCGGGAAGTCGCTGTACTTGGACACTTCGCCGTCGATCTCGATCGACTGCTCGCCGTCGCCGTCGTGGTCGGGGTGCGCGCTGACGAACTGGCGCCCGTCGCCGAAGTCGTAGGTCTGTTGCCAGTCGACGAGCAGGTCGAGCTGCCCGGCGGTCAGCTGGTTGCCCTCGAACGACTCGGTGTCGTTGAAGTACGCCGTGGTGCCGAGGCCCGCACCGGCCGAGGCGATGCCGACCGCGCCGAGGCCGGCCAGCACGGTTCGCCGCGACAGTCCGATCGTGTCGATGTTTTCCTTGTCGTTCATGATTGTGATTCCCCGAAGGGAGTCCCACCGACGGAGTCGAACCGTCGTCCCGGCCGCCCGCGCGGGTCCGGAATGGGTGGTGGTCGGTCGGACGGGCGCCGTCGCGCCCGCCGCGCCACGCGCCGATCAGACGGTGATGGTCCCCGACGCGTCGGTGACGTTGTCGATTGCCGCGCGCCCGTCGTTCGAGCTGTTCGACGACGCGACCCCCTCGCCGCCGTCGCTGGCGAAGACCTCGTTGACCACGAACTGCGTCGGGACGCTCGACAGCGCCGGCAGGCCGCTCGTCCAGTCGATGACGAACGTGTAGGTCAGCCGGTCGGCGCTCTCGACCGCGAGGAAGCCGGGCGCGTCCTCCGCGGCGGTGTCGGTGCGGTTGTTGGTCCCGCCCGTGCCGGTGTTGCGCCGGATGTAGCCGCCGTCGCCGCTCGCGCCGCTCGTGCTGTTCGCGATGCCCGCGGACCGGGCCCCGGAGCTCGCGCTGCCGAAGCCGAACCGGAAGTCGTCGTTCGGGCTCTCACCGAGCCCGTCGGTGTCGACGTCGAAGTTGGCCTCGACGACGTAGGAGTTCGGGTTGCTCGGCCACTCGCCGAGGCCGGAGCTGCCGCCGCCGTACATGTCGCCGTCGAGCTCCACCTGCACGACCGTGGTGGGGCCGCTGCTCACCCGCGCGGTGATCCAGTTACCCTCCGCGTCGCCCTGGCCGTCGCCGTCGCGGTCGACGCCCGTGTCGGCGTCCGTGGTCAGAACGGTGTCGAACTCGACGCAGGGGTTGTTCGTCCCGTCGTTGTGGCGGGCCTGTTCCGCGTAGAACTCGAAGTCGAAGGTGACCGAGTCCGTCTGGATCTCGTTGCCGACGCTGGTGGGGACGACCCACTCGAAGCAGACGCACTGCTCGGCGACGACCGGCTCGTCGCTCTCGTCGAACGGCGCCTCGACCCCTTCGAACGCGGGGCGGTTCGCCACCGGCGCGCTCGGGTCGCCGTCGCCGTACAGCGGGACGCCGGCGCGGAGCGCCAGCATCACGTCGCGGAGGGACCCGGAGACGATCTCGTTCCCGACCTCGCCGTCGGGGGTGCAGTACGAGACGCTGACTTCCATCGCGTCGGCGATCTCGCCCATCCCCGGGCCGGGGTCGCCGCCGGTCGAGTCGTCGTCCGCCTCGGGCTCGGTCTGGCCGTTCTCGTCGTTCGCCGTGAGCTCGCCGCACATCCACAGATACGCGGGATTGTCGACGATCGAGAAGCAGAACTCGCCCTCGCCGGAGTCGCCGGGCTTTAAGTCCTCCACGTCGATGCTGAGGGGCTCGCCCTCGCCGCCGCCGACGACGTTCCCGTTGATGAACGTCCCCTCGGGGGTGGCGTACTGCGCGAAGCTCCCCTGGTCCTCGGAGTAGTCGACGTGGACGAACAGGTCCAGCTCACCCGCCGTCAGCTCGTTGTTCTCGAACGTCTCCGTGTCGTTGAAGTACGCCGTGGTGCCGAGTCCGGCGCCGGCGGAGGCGACCCCGACCGCTCCGAGGCCGACCAGCATCTTGCGTCGCGAGAGTCCGATTGTCCTGCCGTTGTCGTTGTCTGCCATGATTGTCATTCCCCGAGGGGAGTCCCACCGACGGAGTCGAACCGCCGTCCCGGCCGCCCGCGCGGGTCCGGAATGGGAGGGTGCCGCTGTCGCGGCGTTACACGTCGATACGGAAGCCCAGCCCCTCGCGGTTCGGGGGCGACCCGGCGGGCCACGACATCGTCACCGTGCCGGTGATGACGTCGCCCTCGCCGAAGGCGACCGTACTCAGGCTCACCTTCTGCTGCTCGCCGACGTTACCGTCGGCGGAGACGGAGTTGGCGCCCGTCGGCGAACTGCCGTTGAACGCGATGTCGTTAACCTCGATGGTCGAGTCGGCGCTCGACGCCTTCGCCATCACCACGACCGTGTCGCTGGTCGGCATCGGCGCGGGCGAGACGGTAACCTCGGAGCCGTCGACGGTCCACTTCGCGTCGCCGCCGTCGATGGTGAGCTCGAAGGGAACGGGCTGGCCGTTCGGCCATGCGACGTTCTCGTTCCCGCTGTGAACGGGCGTGTCGTCGGGGAGTCGGATGTCGAGCTCGCGGTTCGCCGCGCCGCCGCCGTCACCGTAGATACCGCGGGCGTGCCAGACGCTGTCCTCAAGTTCGGGGAAGCCCTCGCCCTCGACGCTCTCGACGCAGGGGTTGTGGGTCCCGTCGTTGTGCCGCGACTGGACGGCGTAGAACTCGAAGTCGAACCTAACCGAGTCCGTCTGGATCTCGTTTTCGACGCTGGTGGGGACGACCCACTCGAAGCAGACGCACTGCTCCGCGACGTTCGGTACTCCGTCGACGAACGGTTCGGTGACGCCCTCGAACGCGGGGCGGTCTGCGACCGCCGCGCTCGCGTCGCCGTCACCGGACAGGGGCACGCCCTCGATGAGCGCGTCCATGACATCGGCGAGCGATCCGGAGAGGATCTCCTCGCCCTTCTCGCCGTCGGGCGTACAGTACGAGACGGTGACCTCCATCGCGTCGGCGAGGTCTCCACCGGAAGTCTCGTCGTCGTCCGTCTCCGGCTCCGTCATCCCGTTCTCGTCGTTCGCGGTCAACTCGCCGCACATCCACATGTACGCGGGGTTGTCGACGATCGAGAAGCAGAACTCGCCCTCGCCGGAGTCGCCGGGCTTCAGGTCGGAGACCCGGATGCTCAGGCCCTCGCCCTCCTGCGTGACGATTTCGCCGTCGACGAGCTGCCCGACGACGTTGCCGTTGATGAAGCTCCCCGGGGGCGTCGAGTACTGCGCGTAGCTGCCCTGGTCCTCGGAGTAGTCGACGTGGACGAACAGGTCGAGCGAGCCCGCCGTCAGCGTGTTGTCCTCGAACGTCTCCGTGTCGTTGAAGTACGCCGTGGTGCCGAGCCCGGCGCCGGCGGAGGCGACGCCTACCGCTCCGAGGCCGACCAGCATCTTCCGCCGCGATAGTCCGATTGTGTCGTCGTTCATTGTGTATCATCCCCGAAGGGAACCCCCGGCGGCGGTCGCGAACCGCCGAGTCGGCCGCCCGAAGGCGCCGAACCGGGACCCGGACGTGTCTCGTCGTCCGGAGGGCCGCGTTGCTCCGAGGAGCTAGTTCTGCCCGCTCACGTTGCCGGTCCCGTTGGGTGCGGGACCGGGGCTGGTGCTGTTCGCCTCCGTGCCGTTGAACGTCACCTGGGGGTTGTCGTTGTGGCGCGACTGCTCGGCGTAGAGGCCGATGTCGAATTCCACCGAATCGGTCTGGACCTCGTTTTCGACCTCCGCCGGGAGCGTCCACTCGAAGCCGATACACTGGGTGGTCGCGCCGGGGTACGGCTGGCGACCCTCCTCCTGCCGGTCGCCGTCGAGCGCGTGCCCGTCGGCGAGGAAGGTCCCGAAGAAGTCGGCCATCGACCCCTCGAAGATCTTCTGTTCGCCCGCGAGGACGACCTGCGCGATCTCCGCGTAGACGGTGTCGAGGTCGGCCGCGTCGGGAGCGACGAAGGCGTCGTCGGGCGAGGTGGCGATGTCCTCGAGCAGCCCCGTCGCCGCGCCGGCGCCGAGCGCGATGGTGAAGATGCGGATGCCGTTCGCCTTGGCCGCGTCGGCCGCCGCGATGGCCGCGCTGGCGTTGGACTGCCCGTCGCTCAGGACGATCATCACCTTCGAGGCGCCCGCGGTGGCTATCGTCCCGTTGAGCAGTTCGTTCTCACCGGCGCTGACGCCGGCCGCGATCGAGGTGCCGCCGCTCGCGTTGTATGCGTCGATCGCGTCCTTGACCGCCTGGTAGTCGGTCGTCAGTTCCTGGTCGACGTTCGCGGACGAGGCGAACGAGATCGCGGCGGCCTCGTCGGGCGAGGAGAGGTTGTCGACGAAGCTCGTCGCGGACGTCTTCAACGCCGCGATCTTGCTGCCGCCCATCGAACCGGAGACGTCGCTGACCAGGGCGACTTCCAGTTCGTTCTGCTGGCCCGTGCCCGTGGGCTCGTACACGTTGTCGCAGTCCTCGTCGTACCAGACGCAGACCTCGATGGCGTCGGCGAGCTCGCCGATGCCGTCGGTGTCCTCGCCTTCCTGTTCCATCTCGGGTTCGCTCTGCCCGTTCTCCGCGTTCTCGGTCAGCTCGCCCGCGAGGTAGAGGAACGCGGGGTTGTCACAGATGTGGACGCTGATGGTGACTTCGCCGGAGTCGCCGGGCTTCACGTCGTCGAGCGTGAACACCGGGATTCCGTCGCCGTTGACAAGGAATTCGTCGGCCTCGGGCGAACAGAAGTCGAACTCCTCGTCTTGGACGAGGTCCTCCCACGCCTGCATGTCCGCGGGGCTGGGCGCCTGGTCGAGCAGGTAGCGCCCGTCGCCGAGGTCCTCGGCGTCCGGGTAGCCCATGGACTGGACGTGCTCCAGGCGGCCGGGGCCGCCGAGGTACGTCGACTTGTAGTCCAGCTTCAGGTCCAGCTCGCCCGCGGTGAGCGTGTTGCCCTCGAACGCCTCCGTGTCGTTGAAGTACGCCGTGGTACCGAGTCCCGCGCCCGCGGAGGCCACGCCGACGGCCCCGAGGCCGGCGAGGACTTTGCGCCGCGAGAGTCCGATTGTGTCGTTTGTGTCTTGGCTCATGCTTTCTCCCCCGACCCGCCCCCGTCCGCGACCGGACAGCCGAATCGGTTACTTCCCCCTCCGAGGGATACCGACGTAGTTACGCGCTCCCATGTCACCGTCGAACGACCGATTCCACGTGATAGAACGTCTCAGTCGCCGAGTCGAACGGAGCGTTCGACCGGCGGTCCGGCGCCCCTACTCCGGCCGATATTGCCGGTATGGCCCCCGTACCGCCGCCTCGGAACGCGGCACGGAGACCGTACTCGTCGGGCCGAATCCGACAGGGACCTCGTACTCCCGCCGCTCGAAGGGGGATCTCACCGGGTAGCGAGTTCATACATATACCCCTGTCTGACGCAGTAGGCGACAGACCTCGGACGCCGCCGAGCGCGGTCTCCGGATCCCCACCCATGAAACTCCGAACCGACGTGCTTCCGGCCGAGCAGGTGTACACCATCCTCGCGAACGAGCGCCGACGGCGCGCGATCGAACAGCTCAGGTCCGTCGGCGGGCCCGTCTCGGTCAACGAACTGTCGACGCTCGTCGCGGGGCGCGAGACCGGCGAGAGCCCGCCGCCGAAGCGCTGTCGCGAGAGCGTGTACACGTCGCTCGTCCAGACCCACCTCCCGAAGCTGGCGGACGCGGGCGTCATCACGTACGACCGGGACTCACAGACCATCGAGCTCTCGCGACGCGCGCGAGACGTCCGGCTCTACACGGAGATCCTCGCGCCCGGCGGCGCGACGTGGTCTGAGATCTACCGGGCGCTCGCGGTGGCGTCGCTGCTCGTCGTGCTCGCCGCGCTCCTCGACGCCCCGCTCGTGTCTGCCGTCGACCCGGTCCTCTGGACCAGCCTCGCGCTCGGCGCCTTCGCCGCCGCGAGCGCCGTCCAGCTGTGGGTCAACCGCTTCTCGGTGCTGCGACAGCTACGGCCGCGGTGACTCGGCTCGAAAAAACAGCTCCTACTCGATTTTCGACCACTTCCCTTCGATTCCCCTCCGTCGCTTCAGTTCTCTTCCGTCGGTTCGATTTCCTGGCTTTCCTACTCGCTCGCGGCCGCGAGCGACGGCGGTAGCCGAAGCTCGAACAGTCGGGCGTCGCAGCCCGCACACCGCCCGGCGACGACGTCGTAGCTGGCACAGCAGGACTCGACGACCCGCTCTTCGAGCGCCACGTCCCCGGCGCAGGCGGGGCATTCCTCGACGAACAGCCGGAGGGCCCCGAGGACGGTGCTCTGGTCCGCGAGCGGCAGGTCGGTCCAGTCGTCGCGGGTCGCCGTCAGCACGCGGTCGGCCGCGGCGTCCGCCCGAAACGCCGCGCGCGACTCCCAGTGGCCAATCTTCTCGTCGCCCGCGTACGCGAAGCCGACGCCCTCGTACCAGTCGATCGCCAGCTCGTCGCGGTCGACCCCGGTGAGCGACGCGAGCGCGTCGAGGTCGCCGTCGGTCGGCGCGTCGGCGTCGACCGCCGCCCGCCACGCCGCGGCGAAGTCGGGCGCGAACGCGAAGTCGTCGCCCCCCGGCGTCTCGACGAGGACGCCGGCGTCGAGGAGGTACGCCTCCGGGTCGACGTCGCCCGCCGGACGCGTCCCGCGTTTCGTCTCGCCGGGCGCCTTGCCGAACAGCGCGAGGACGCGCTCGGGGAGGTAGCGCTTCGTGAGCTCGGGCGTCCCCGGGACGAGGTAGCCGCGCAGCCAGATCGCCGCGAGCGAGGCCCCGAACCCGGCCGCGCCGAGGAGCGGCGCGCCGACCGCCGTCACCGCCGCCGCGCCGACCGCCGCGATCCCGACGTTGACGACCGTACACGGCAGACAACGGTTCTCGCCGGTGTACTCGGGCTGCCGGAGGCGGTCGACGGCGGTCCGGGCGGGTCGTCCGAGTCTGGCCGACAGCGTGGCGCGTGACGCGTTCATACACACGGAACGGCGGCGAACCGACCTATGTATGGGCCGCCTACCACCCAGTCGTGCCCGATTCGCCGTCTCGAAAAGTCACAAAATATACTATATAGAGAGTATAGCAGAAGTAGACTGTAATAGCGTTCTTTTGATCGGTGTCAGCGCCGTTTTGAAGCCCTGAACGGCGTGATTCTACCGCACTATTGGATCGCGACATCTCAAATTATTGTTAACCGCAACTGATAAGACCTCTCCTGATAATCTAGCTTCAACTTGAATGGATGAGCCATGACACCACAACTCACTGGGTCGGAAGCATCGCTCGCCGACGGCGAGGACGGCTCCTCGCGGGACGCCGCCGGTCCCTCGCGCGACGAGGTGTTCACCGCGCTGAGTAACGCGCGGCGGCGGAACGTCATCAAGTACCTGAAAACGAACGGTTCGGAGGCGCGAGTCCGCGACATCGCCGAGCAGCTGGCGGCCTGGGAGAACGACGTCGAGATCAACGAGGTCACGTACAAACAGCGCAAGCGCGTGTACACCGCCCTCCACCAGTCGCACCTCCCGAAGCTGGCCGAAAGCGGGTTCATCGACTACGAGCGCGACCGCGGGCTGGTGTCGCTCACCGAGGAGAGCCGGCAGCTTGAGGTGTATCTGGAGGTCGTCTCGGAAAACGAGATCCTCTGGAGCGAGTACTACGTCGGGCTCGCGGCCGTGTGCGGGCTGCTGGCGGCCGCGGCGTGGACCGGCACCGCCCCGTTCGACGCCGTCTCCGGATACGCGTACGCGGTGCTTTTCGCCGGGATATTCGGCGTGTCCGGACTGTTCCATCGGCTGTCGACGAAGCGGAACCGACTGGGGTAGGCGGCGGCTGAGCGTCCGCAGCCTCCCGTCACTCGACCCCGTCGAGCGCGGCGGGCTCCAGCTCGAAGACCCGCGCTTCGCACCCGTCACAGCGCCCGACGACCACGTCCCGAGCGGTACAGCAGGAGGCGACGACCTCCTCGCTAAGCGTCACCTCGGCCCCGCAAGCCGGACACTCCTCGACGAACAGTCGGAGCCCGCCGAGCACCCCGCTGCGCGCCGCCTGCGGGAGGTCGGTCCATTCGTCGTCGCTCGCGCGAAGCACGCGGTCGGCGGCGGCGTCCGCGAGGAACGCCGGCCGCGACACCCAGTGGCCGACCCGCTCGCCGTCGACGGCCGCGACCACCGCGTTTCCGCGCTCCTCGACCGACAGCCTCGGCTCGTCGTCGGGCGGCACGTCGGCGAGCCGCGCCACCGCCGGACCGTCGGCCGTCTCCCGGGCGGTCTCGAGTTCGCTCCGCCACGCGGACGCGAACCACGGCGCGTACGTCAGGTCGCTCCCGTCGTCGGTCTCGACGAGCGCGTCCGCGGCGAGCAGGTACGACTGCGGGTCGACGGCGACGCCCTCGGCCGACTCGCCCGACGGGTCGGCCTCGTCCGTCGGCGTCCCGATCGCGGCCGAAGCCCCCGATTCCACCCCGGCCGCCGGCGGCGCCTTGCCGAACAGCCGGAGCACCGACTCCGGGAGGTAGCGCTTCGTGAGCTCGGGCGTGCCGGGCACGAGGTAGCCGCGCAGCCAGATCGCCGCGAGCGAGAGCCCCGTCGCGGCCGCGCCGACAACGGGATCGACGGCGACGGCGACCGCCGCGCCGAGCGCGACGCCGATCGTGACGTTGACAGCGGTACAGGGGGTACAGCGATTCTCGCCGGTGTACTCCGGTTGGCGGAGGCGATCAACGACCCCGCTGCCCGACGCGTCCATACCGCGCCTACGCGGGGCGGGTGCTTGTAATTACGGACGCGCTGGGGCAGACCAGTCTCGCCGCCCGTCGCGGTCCGGCCGCTCACTACCGCCCGTCTAATACCCGCAGGGTTTTAGCCGCGCACGGCGGGTGTACGGACATATGGCAACGGGGATCGTCGGGGAGTTCCTCGATCTCAAGGCGGAGACGGACGCGGACGTCCTCGCGATGCAGTGCGGCGACTTCTACGAGTTCTTCGCGGACGACGCGGAGCTGGTCGCCGACGAGCTGGACCTCTCCATCTCGCAGAAGTCCTCCCACGGCTCGTCGTACCCGATGGCGGGCGTCCCCCTCTCGGAGCTGACGCCGTACGTGAACGCGCTGGTCGAGCGGGGATACCGGGTCGCGGTCGCGGACCAGTACGAGACCGACGACGGCGGCCACGCCCGCGAGGTCGTCCGCGTCGTCACGCCCGGCACGGTCCTGGAGACGAGCGACGACGACGCGCGCTACCTCGCGGCCGTCGTCCGGGAGGGGGACGCCGGCGGCGCGACGGGCGCGGTCGACGCCGCCGACGGCCCCTACGGGCTCGCCTTCGCCGACGTGACGACGGGGCGGTTCCTCGCGACGACGGTCGAGGACGGCGGCGACCTGCGCGCCGAGCTCTACCGGTTCGACCCCGCGGAGGTGCTGCCCGGCCCGCACGTCCGCAACGACGACGGCCTGCTCGGCGCGGTCCGGGAGGACCTCTCCGGGCGCGTGACCGCCTTCGACGCGGAGGCGTTCGCGGCGGGCCGCGCGAGACACGCCGTGCGCGAGCAGTTCGGCCGCGAGACGACCGACAGCGTCGGGCTGGACGCGGACCTCGCGGTCCGCGCGGCGGGCGCGGTCCTCTCGTACGTCGAGGAGACGGGCGCGGGCGTGCTGGCGTCGATGACCCGCCTCACCGCCTACGGCGCCGACGACCGCGTCGACGTGGACGCGACCACCCAGCGCAACCTCGAGATCACGGAGACGATGCGGGGCGACGCCGACGGCTCGCTGTTCGACACCGTCGACCACACCGTCACCGCCGCCGGCGGGCGGCTGCTCCGGGAGTGGCTCACTCGCCCCCGGCGCGACCGCGAGACGCTCGCCGACCGCCTCGACGCCGTGGAGGCGCTGGCGTCCGCGGCGCTCGCCCGCGACCGGATCCGCGAGGTGCTCGGCGACGCCTACGACCTCGAACGGCTCGCGGCGCGGACGACGAGCGGAAGCGCGGGCGCACGCGAACTCCTCTCGGTGCGGGACACGCTCGCGCTGCTGCCGGACCTCGCCGACGCGGTCGCCGACACTCCCCTCGCCGACTCGCCCGCGGCCGCCGTCCTCGAACGCGTCGACCGCGACCGCGCGGCCGCCCTCCGGGAGGAGCTCGCCGAGGCGCTCGCCGAGGACCCGCCGAAGGCGAAGACGGGCGGCGGGCTCCTCAAGTGCGGCTACGACGACGAGCTCGACGAGCTGATCGAGCGCCACGAGTCGGTGAAGTCGTGGCTCGACGAACTCGCGGAGCGCGAGAAGCGCCGGCACGGGCTCAGTCACGTCACCGTCGACCGCAACAAGACGGACGGCTACTACATCCAGGTCGGGAAGTCGGTGGCGGATCGGGTCCCCGAGGGCTACCGCGAAATCAAGACGCTGAAGAACTCGAAGCGGTTCGTCACCGACGAGCTGGCGGAGAAGGAGCGGGAGGTCCTCCGCCTGGAGGAGGCCCGCGGCGACCTGGAGTACGAGCTGTTCGAGGAGCTGCGCGAGCGCGTCGCCGAGCGCGCAGAGCTGCTCCAGGACGCCGGCCGGGCGGTCGCGGAGCTCGACGCGCTCGCCTCGCTCGCGACCCACGCCGCCCGCAACGACTGGACGCGCCCGGAGCTGACCGACGAGCGCCGCCTCGACGTCGAGGCCGGGCGTCACCCCGTCGTCGAGGGGACGACCGACTTCGTCCCGAACGACCTCCGGCTCGACGCCGAGCGCGGCTTCCTCATCGTCACCGGCCCGAACATGAGCGGGAAGTCGACGTACATGCGCCAGGCCGCGCTGATCCAGCTGCTCGCGCAGGCGGGCTCGTTCGTCCCCGCCCGCGCAGCCGAGGTGGGGCTCGTCGACGGCATCTACACCCGCGTCGGCGCGCTCGACGAGCTGGCGCAGGGGCGGTCGACGTTCATGGTCGAGATGCAGGAGCTGTCGAACATCCTCCACTCCGCGACCGACGAGTCGCTCGTCATCCTCGACGAGGTCGGCCGCGGCACCGCCACCTACGACGGCATCTCCATCGCGTGGGCCGCGACCGAGTACCTCCACAACGAGGTGCGCGCGCGGACCCTCTTCGCCACCCACTACCACGAGCTGACGACGCTCGCGGACCACCTCCCGCGCGTCGCGAACGTCCACGTCGCCGTCGACGAGCGCGACGGCGAGGTGACCTTCCTCCGCACCGTCCGCGACGGCCCGACGAATCGCTCGTACGGGGTCCACGTCGCCGACCTCGCCGGCGTGCCGGACCCCGTCGTCTCCCGCGCGGACGAGGTCTTGGACCGGCTCCGCGAGGAGAAGGCCATCGAGGCCCGCGGCTCGCGGAACGGGGGAGACGCCACCGACGGGTCCCCCGGCGACGGCGGGACCCAGCAGGTCGTGTTCGACCTCTCGTCGGGGTCGTTCTCGGGCGGCGGCGACGCCGAGGGGGCGACCGCGGACACCTCGGTCCCCGAGGCGGGTCGCAACGGCGCGGCCCCCGGATCCCAACCGGCGGAAGCCGCCGAGTCGACGGCGACCGGCGGCGGCGAGCCCGAGAGTTCCGGGCCCGCCGACGGCCTCGACCCCGAGACCCGCGCCGTGATCGAGGAGCTGAGCGACGTCGACGTCGCGGCGACGGCGCCGGTGGACCTGCTCTCCCGCGTCCAGAAGTGGCAGGAGCGGCTGGAGTGAGGGCGCGTCTGACGTAAGAACTAATGTCTGACCTCGTCGTGTGGTGTGTATGGGCATCATGAGCAAGATCCTCGGCGGCAGTGGGAGCCGCTCCGTCGACGATTACGTCGAGCTCGACTCGGACGACTTCGCCGACGCGCACGCGGAGACGGGGACGCAGGTACACTTCGCCGAGATCGGCGACCAGAGCGACGTCATCCCGATCAAAGACGCCGTCTACGACGGCGACTTCGTCATCGCGGACATCACTCGCCACTCCACGTCGGACCGGACGATAGAACACGTCTACGACGAGCTCCGCCAGGTGGTCCAGGAGGTCGACGGCGACATCGTCCAGAAGGGCGACGACCAGATCATCGTCACCCCGACCGGCGTCAAGGTCTCGCGGCAGAAGCTGTAAGCGCCGCGTTCCGGCGATCTTCTCTCTCCGATTCTCCCGCAGGCACCCCTTTGTAGCCCGCGTTCGCCCGTATCGGTCGAACCGTGTCATATATGCCGTTCTCCCGCCCACGTAGAGTCGAATGGACGAGCCGGTCCTCCTGACGGGCGCCGGCGGACGGGTGGGACAGGCCATCCTCCGCGGTCTCGGCGACGAGTACGACTGGCGGCTCCTCGACCGCGAGCCGCTCCCGGCCGCGAAGGTGCCCGACGGGGTCACCGACGCCGACCGGTACGTCGCCGACATCACCGACGAGCGCGCCGTCCGCGAGGCCGTCGCCGACGTCGGCGCGGTGATCCACCTCGCCGGCGACCCGCGGAAGACGGCGCCGTGGGACTCGGTCCTCCGGAACAACATCGACGGGACGCAGGTCGTGATGCGCGCCGCCGCCGAGGCCGGCGTCGAGAAGTTCGCGTTCGCCTCCTCGAACCACGCCGTCGGCGGCTACGAGACGGCCGAGCGGACCCCGGACCTGTACCGCGCCGAGGACGACTACCGGCTCGACGGGAGCGAGCTGCCCCGCCCCGGCAACCTCTACGGCGTCTCGAAGGCGGCCGGCGAGTCGCTCGGCCGCTTCTACCACGACGAGTTCGACATGAGCGTCGTCTGCGTCCGCGTCGGGAACCTCACCAAGGACCACCCGCCCCGCGAGTACGAGCGCGGGCAGGCGATGTGGCTCTCGCACCGCGACTGCGCGCACCTGTTCGACCGCTGTCTCCGCGCGGAGTACGGCTACGAGATCGTGTACGGCATCTCGGACAACGACCGCCGCTACTACTCCATCGAGCGCGCCCGCGAGGCGCTCGGGTACGACCCCGCCGACAACTCCGCCGACTACACCTTCGAGGGCGAGCCGAAGCCCGACCGCGACGCCGAGGCGGACGGCGACCGCTACGCGCCCGAGTCCTTCGCGCCGGACGCCGACCGCCCCGCCAACGAGTCGCCGGCCGACCCGAACTTCCCGGCCGACCCGGACGACGCCTGACCAGCCCGCCGCGCTCAGAACAGCCCGTCGACGTCGCGGCGCTTCCGCTCCTCCCGGTCGACGTGATCGCCGAGCCGCGCGGCCACCTGCGGCCGGGCGTCGGGCGTCCGGAGGTACGCGAACAGCAACTCGGCGAACTCGGTCCGACCCGTCCCGCGCTCCTCCCGGGCGAAGGCCGCCGCGGTCGCGAGCGTCTCCGGGTCGCCCGGCTCGCCCGCCGTCGCGAGCGCCGGCGCCGCGACCCCGGCCGCGGCGAGCGACAGGCCGTCGACCGTCGGCGCCTCGCCGCCGACCCGGATCCGCGGCGCGCTCGCGGGGTCCGCTCCCCCCGGATCGGCCGCGAGCCGTTCGGCCCACTCCCGGGCGGGAGCCAGCGCGACGCCCCGCACGTCAGCGACGCCCCTCAGCGCCGCCGCGGCGTCGTCCGCCTCCGCCGCCGCGCCGGCGCGGTCGCCGTCGGCCGCCCGGTGCGACGCCGCCGCGGTCGCGGCGAGCGCCCGGAGCAATCGCTCGTCGGCGCGGTCGCGCTCGCCGTCGCCCGGACCGGTCTCGCCGGCCGAATCGGTGTCTCCGTCGCGCTCGTCGGGGGCGGGTCGTCGGCCCCGGTCCCAGGCGACGCGCGCCGCGAGGAAGCGCCGCTCGTTGAACAGCGCGGCGCCGGCCCCGAGCGCGGCTGACGGGCCGGGCGCGTCGCGTGGGCCTCGATCCGGACCGCGGTGGCGGTCGGTCACGCCTCACGGTCGGCGACGGCGCATGATAAATGTCGAGTTCCGCGCCGGCAGGGCGGCGCGTCAGGGGGGAGTGGAAGGCGGCGCGTCAGCGGGGAAGTGGAGGGCGGCGCGTCAGCGGCGGAATCGGGACCGGCCGCCGGATCAGGCCTCCCGGACGGCGCCGTCGTCGTCCGGCAGGCGGACCGTTCGGTCGACCGTGGCGGGGTAGCGCCGGTGGACCGCCGCGCCGGCGACGGCACCGCAGAGGGCCGCCAGCGCGACGGCGGCCGCGGTCGGGAACGACAGGGCCGCCACCGTCGCGACCGGCAGCGCCGCGAAGGCGACCATCGCGCCGCGCGACGGGAGCGGTTCGGACGGTCGGGGACCCGCGTTCGGGTCGGGGCGGGCGGTGCGTCCGGAGGGGGATCGGTCTGCGTTCATCGTCGGATGGGGTGTGGTGCGAGGCGGACGCCTCGCGGGTCGAGTCGGTTCGGCCGTCGAGAACGGCGGGACGCGCTACGAGTCGAGGCCGTCGCGTCGGCGAAGGGAGCGGTGGGGGGCTCGCCTCGGTGGACGAGCCGGCCGTCCCCGCGTCGGGGTCACGCGGCGACGGCGCCGAGGAGAGCGGCGACCGGCCCGCGGACCTTCCGGACGCTCCGGCGGGGGGCGAACGTCGGGATGGGGTCGCGGACGGTCATGGGTTCGACCCGGCGGTGGGGACCGACCGGGCGTATTCTCACCCAGAAACGGAATCGAGTTAATAGTTGCTCGTGTGTGTGACCCAATGCCGCGCCCGGCGGTCGCGGCCGACCGGCCACGCCCCCCGATCACCAGTACACTAAGGAAGGCCGGGAGCGTATCGCCGGTAGCCGTGTCCAGTAGCCTGCTCCCGGTGATCGCGGTCGTCCTCGTCTCGGGGCTCGGGGTCCAGCTCCTCGCGCACCGACTGCGGGTCCCCAGCGTCATCTTCTACCTCGCGATCGGGGTGCTGTTGGGGCCCGAGCTGCTGGGGCTGGTGACGCTGGAGACGTTCGGTGACGGCCTGGAGATCATCGTCGGGCTCAGCGTCGCGATCATCGTCTTCGAGGGGGCGTTCGCGCTCCGGATCGACCGGATCCGGCGCGCGTCGACGGCGTCGCTCCGGCTGGTGACCGTCAGCGCCCTCGTGATGTTCGTCGGGACCGCGGCCGCGGTCCGCGCCTTCACCGACGGCACCTGGGAGATCGCGCTCCTGATCGGCGCGCTGCTCGTGGCCACCGGCCCCACCGTCATCACGCCGATCCTCGACGTCGTCCGAGTGCGCGACCACGTCGCGACCGCGCTGGAGACCGAGGGGATCGTCAACGACGTGACGGCCGCGATCGTCGCGGTCGTCATCTTCGAGACGCTGCTGCTCGACGACCTCGGCGTCCCCGCGACGGTGGTCTCGTTCCTCCAGCGGTTCGGCGTCGGGGTCGCGGCGGGGCTGCTCGCCACGGTCGTCATCTACGCGCTGCTGGAGAGCGACCTCGTCCCCGAACGCGACGTGCAGGCGTCGCAGTTCCTCGTGCTCGCGGCCGCGATCGGGTCGTTCGCGGCCGCGGAGGCGGTCGCCGCGGAGGCGGGCATCGCGGCGGCGGCGACGAGCGGGATCCTCCTCGGGAACCTCGGGATCGACAACCGCGAGGAGATCGAGCGGTTCGCGCAGAACACCACCACGATCGTCTTATCGTTCGTGTTCATCTCGCTCGCGGCGCTTATCGACGTGGAGGCGATCGCCGGCCTCGGGCTCGGCGTGGTCGCGATCGTGGTCGTCGTCATGCTCGTCCTCCGGCCGCTGGGGGCGTTCATCGCGACGGCCGGCGTCGAGCGGTTCACCCGGCCCGAGCGGCTGTTCCTCGCGAGCGTCGGCCCGCGGGGGATCATCCCGGCGAGCGTGGCGACGCTGTTCGCCATCGAGCTGGAGCTCGCGGGCAGCGTCGCCGCCGGCGAGCTGCTCGTCGGCACGGTGTTCGCGGTCATCTTCGCGACGGTCCTCGTGGAGGCGGGGCTCGCGCGGCAGATCGGAGAGTTCCTCGGAGTGTCACCAATGCGCACGATAATCATCGGCGGGGGTCGGGTCGGCCAGGCGCTCGCCACGCGACTGGAGAACAGGGGCGAGTACGTCGTGGTCGTCGAGACGGACCCCGACGTCGTCGAGCGCGCGCGCTCGGCCGGGTTCACCGTCTACGAGGGCGACGGCAGCGACACGGAGACGCTGCGCGAGGCGCACATCGAGGACGCCAAGCGGTTCATCACGACGACGGCCGACGACGACATCAACCTCCTCGCCTGTCAGCTCGCGATCACTAAGTTCGACGTCGAGTCCGTCTACTCGCGCGTGAACGACCCGGACAACGTCGACGCCTTCGACAGCATCGGCGTCACCGGCATCGACGCCACGACCGCGACCGCGGTCGCCATCGACGACGAGATCGAGCGGCCCGCGCTCACCCACTGGATGAACGAGCTCGGCGACAGCCACGACGTTCAGGAGATCGAGGTGACCTCCGAGACGCTCGCGGGGCAGAGCATCCGCGACCTCAACGCGCAGATCCCCGACGGCACCTTCGTCGCCGTGGTCAGCCGCGACGGCGACAACCGCGTCCCCTCGGCGGACAGCGTCGTCGAGGTGGGCGACCACCTGACGTTCATCGGCGACACCGACGGGGTCCGCCGCGCGATGGAGCGCTTCCACCCGCACGACTAAGACGTACATTACGGCGTTCGAACCGCTCGCGGTGGGGGAACTGCGGCTGATGACCTGATTTTGAGCCATTTAGCAGCCGTAGGCGTTGTTGAAATACCACCATTCAGACATATTCTCGTCCGAAACAGCCGGTCGGTGAGATCCGCTTCGTGACTAATGACTGTAATTTAAGACATTCGGACATAACGAGTTTCATATGCCCTCCTCAAAACGTATTGCGGCGGTGTTGGTACTGATCGGTATCATTGGATTGGCGTATTCGGTACTGACTGGTCAAGTCATAATTGGAGCGTGGTTGACGCTTTCAGCATTTGGTGTCGCGGCACTGGTGTACTACGGCGATTCCGAACGTCATACGCTCACTCGTGCTGCGATCGCTGTCACGGTTGCCTATGGCATTTTTATGCGCCAGCTGCCGGTGGCTGTCATCGCCGCCTGTGTTGTCTACCTCTCTGCGTGGCTTACCGGACCAAACAGTCCGTTCAACGCACCCGACACAGCGATATTTCCTACTCGACAAACAACTGCTGAAGGATCAGAAGACATTGATTGACAGTCCTGATCTCTTGTACTGACCAGTCTACTACTGTTCCGTCTTGAGCGATCCGCGGTTCACCTGTACTGACCACAGTAGCCCGGAACCTGTCACCGCCTGAGGATTTCAACAGAGCCGAGCCGCACCAACGAGGCGTCCTGACGGAGTCCTGCGCGAGCGAAGCGAGCGCAGGGCCCGTCAGGACCGAACGCAGCGGCTGTCGAACGAAGTGAGACAGCCGCAAAGTGAGCGTCCTGACGGAGATTTGAACTCGGAACGACGGTCGGCCTCGCTTCGCTCGGCCGCTGCGACGTTCCTGCTCAAATCTCCGTGGAGTTTTCGGACACACGCACGGCTCGCTACGCTCGCCGTATTGTGTGTCCGAAAACGTCCTGACGGAGATTTGAACTCCGGTCCCTGGCTCCGCAAGCCAAGAGGATAGTCCACTACCCTACCAGGACTCATCTCTACGTATCGCGGTAGAACTTAAGACGGTTACGGTCCGGCGGCCGCGTGCTCCCGGTCCGCACGGACTCTCCGGGCGGGATGAACACCTTTTGTATCGACGGGCACCATGAACCGCTATGCGACGCCTTCGAGCCGCGACCGCGCCCCGCGCCGGTCGCCCCGCCGACCGGCCGGGAGCCGGCGCGAACCCCGGGCAACGGCAACGCTTATGCGCGACCTCGCCGACCACGGAGGGACGAGTATGGGAGCCATAGAAGAGGTGTACGAGGACCTCGACACCGAGGTCGAGTTCGAGGAGTTCGAGGCCGCGGTCGAGGACAAGGTCGAGCAGATGGGCGGGCTCGCCGACGAGGAGACCGCCGCGATGCTCATCGCGCACGAGCTGCGCGACGAGGAGGCCGACACCATCGCCGACATCGAGCCGGGAATGAACGAGGTGAAGTTCCTCGGGAAGGTGACCGCCATCGGCGAGGTCCGGACCTTCGAGCGCGACGACGACGAGGCCGAGGAGGGCCGGGTGTGTAACGTCGACGTCGCGGACGCCTCCGGCTCCGTCCGGGTCGCGCTGTGGGACGACATGGCCGCGGCCGCCGAGGAGGAGCTCGAAGTCGGGCAGGTCCTCCGCGTCATGGGCCGCCCCAAGGAGGGGTACAGCGGCCTCGAAGTGAGCGCGGACAAGGTCGAACCGGACGAGGACGCCGAGGTCGACGTCCAGGTGCTCGACACCTACCGCGTCGAGGACCTCACGCTCGGCGCGTCCGACGTCGACCTCGTCGGTCAGGTGCTCGACACCGACTCGATCCGGACGTTCGACCGCGACGACGGCAGCGAGGGGCGCGTGGCGAACCTCACCGTCGGCGACGAGACGGGCCGCGTCCGCGTCACGCTGTGGGACGGGAAGGCCGACCTCGCCGGGGAGTTCGACCCCGGCGAGGTCGTCGAGGTCGGCGACGGCTACGTCCGCGAGCGCGACGGCGACTTAGAGCTCCACGTCGGCGACCGCGGCACCGTCGAGCGCGTCGACGAGGACGTCGAGTACGTCCCGGAGACGACCGACATCGCCGACCTCGAGATCGGCGAGACCGTCGACGTCGCCGGCGGCGTCATCGAGACGGACCCGAAACGGACGTTCGACCGCGACGACGGCAGCGAGGGGCAGGTCCGCAACGTCCGGATCAAAGACGAGACGGGCGAGATCCGCGTCGCGCTGTGGGGCGACAAGGCCGACCGCGAGATCGAACTGGCCGACCGCGTCGTCTTCACCGACGTGGAGATCCAGGACGGCTGGCAGGACGACCTGGAGGCGTCCGCGAACTGGCGCTCGACCGTCTCGGTCCTGGAGGGAGAGGGCGACGCGGCGGACGCCGCCGGCGGCGGACGCTCGGGCGACGACCGCGACGCCGACGAGACCGGGCTCGGCGCCTTCGCCGAGGACGGACGGAAGGCGGCCGCGGAGGCCGTCGCCGGCGAGGGCGGCGAGGACGAGGCGAGCGGCGCGGGCGGCGCCGCGGCCGCGACGGCGGAGCAGTCGGGCGAGGCGGTGGAGTTCACCGGGACGGTCGTCCAGACGGGCGACCCGGTCGTCCTCGACGACGGCCAGCGGACGAAGACGGTCGAGACCGACGCGAGCCTCCGCCTCGGCGAGGAGATTACCGTTCGCGGGCCGGAGCGAGACGGCACCATCGACGCCGACGACGTCTTCTGACGCGGCCGGCTCCCCTCCGGAACCGGCGGCCACGCGGGTAACGGAAAGCGTTATACGATACACGGACGCGACTGTGTGTATGAGTGTCGAGTTGCCGTTCGCGCCGGTCGACGGGATCATCCGGCGGAACGCGGGGGAACTCCGCGTCAGCGCGGACGCCGCCGAGGAGCTCGCGCGACGGATCCAGTCGCACGGCGCGGAGCTGGCCGTCGACGCGGCCGAGCGGGCGACCGCGGACGGTCGGAAAACGCTGATGGCGGCCGACTTCGGGGTCGAGCAGGTCGTCAGCCGCGAGGACCTCACGCTGCCGGTCGCGCCCATCGACCGGATCGCTCGGCTCCGGATCGACGACCGGTACCGCGTGGGCGTCGACGCGCGGGTCGCGCTGGCGGACATCCTGGAGGACTACGCGGACAACGTCGCGAGCGCGGCCGCGACGCTGGCCCGCCACGCGGACCGACGGACGGTACAGGCCGAGGACATCGAGACGTACTTCGCGCTGTTCGAGTAGATGCGGTTCGGCTACAGCGAGCGGTGCCTCGACCACGACACCGGCGAACGACACCCGGAGAACCCGGACAGGCTCCGCGCGATCCGCCGCGGGCTCGCCAAGCGCCACGGCGTCGAGTACGTCGAGGCCGACCCCGCCGAGAAGGCGGCGGTCACGGCGGTCCACGACGCCGCGTACGTCGACGAGCTCGAGTCGTTCGTGGCGGACGGCGGCGGGAGCTGGGACCCCGACACCGTCGCAAGCGACGGGACGTGGGACGCCGCGCTCGCCTCCGCCGGCCTCGCCCAGTGGGCGGCCCGCGCGGCGCTCGACGGCTCGACCGGTCGACAGACGCCGTTCGCGCTCGGCCGCCCCCCGGGCCACCACGCGGTCACCGACGACGCGATGGGCTTCTGCTTCTTCAACAACGCCGCCGTCGCGGCCCAGACGGCGCTCGACGAGGACCTCGCGGACCGCGTCGCGATCTTCGACTGGGACGTCCACCACGGCAACGGGACGCAGGACATCTTCTACGACCGCGGCGACGTCTTCTACGCGTCGCTCCACGAGGACGGCCTCTACCCGGACACCGGCGATCTCGACGAGACCGGCGAGGGGGACGGCGAGGGGGCGACCGCGAACCTCCCGCTGGCGGCCGGCGCCGGCGACGCCGACTACCTCTACGCCGTCGACGAGGGGATCGCGCCCGCCGTCGACCGGTTCGACCCCGACCTGCTGATCGTCTCCGCGGGCTTCGACGCGCACCGCCACGACCCCATCTCGCGGATGCGCGTCTCCTCGGAGGGGTACGCGCTGTTAACCGACCGGATCCGGACGCTCGCCGAGAACGTCGGCGCCGCGGACGCGTACGTGCTGGAGGGCGGCTACGGGCTGGACACGCTGGCCGAGGGCGTCTCGATGGTCCACGAGACGTACGACGGGCGGCCGCCCGTGGACACCGACGAGGATCCCGACGCCAAGACGGAGTCGCTCGTCGACGACCTCCGGGCGGAACTGGGCCTGTAAGGCGCGGGGAGTCGCTTCGCTTTCTTGTTCAAATCCCTTCTGGGTACGTCGACGCCGGATTCGCTCGTCGCTACCGCTCCTCGTTCGTAGTCGGCGTCGAGAAGAACGCCCGGAGCGGGATTTGAACCCGCGTCACGACCGTGACAGGGTCGTATGATGGGCCACTACACCATCCGGGCAGACAGCGACAGCGCCCCGAAACGTGGGGACGCCCGGAGCGGGATTTGAACCCGCGTCACGACCGTGACAGGGTCGTATGATGGGCCACTACACCATCCGGGCTTGTCGCATCAGTTCGTATCCCTGTCTGGCAAATAAGGCTTGTCATCCCTGGCGGGAGTGCGGGTGGGTGACAGGGAACTGCGGCCTGCGGGCCGCGACGTTGCGGGGCCGGTCGGGGTCGCGGCCGGTATGCTTTTGTGCCGACCGCGCGTGTGTGGGAGTGTCGCTCGCCCCGCGACCGTGAGCCGTGCGCGGCGCGCTTGGTAACTCTTATGCCGCTGGCGTATATACGAATCTGTAGTATCTCGTGATAGCTTCTCCCCACCACCAGCACCCATGGTAGACGTAAGCCAACACGAACTCGTCCCGGACCACGTTCTCCTCGACGACCCCGAGGAGGTCGAGGAGGTCCTGGCGGAGTACGACGTGAAGAAAACGAATTTACCGAAGATCAAGCGCACAGACCCCGCGCTCCCCGACGAGGCCGAAGTCGGTGACGTGGTGAAGATCGTCCGCGACTCCCGTACGACCGACGAGGCGGTCGTGTACCGACTGGTCGTCTCATGAACAGGCAAGACCGACGCGTGGTTTCACGCGAGTACTTCTCGGACGAACGGCTCGCCGAACACCACTTCCGCTCGTTCAACAACTTCCTGGACCGCGGCATGCAGGAGGTGGTCGACGAGAAGGAGACGATCGAGACGGACATCGGCGACAAGGAGGGCCAGGAACCGGTGTACGTCGAGCTCGGCGACGTGCGGATGGTCACCCCGCGGGTCCGCGAGGCCGACGGCTCCGAGGAGCTGCTCTACCCGCAGGAGGCGCGCCTCCGGAACATCACCTACTCGGCGCCCGTGTTCATGGAGATGTCCATCGTGCGCGGCGGCGAGGACGAGCCCGAACAGGTCGTCGACACGACCGAGACCAAGGTCGGCCGGATGCCGATCATGGTCGGCTCGGACAAGTGTAACATGGCGGGCTTCTCCGACGAGGAGCTCATCGACATCGGCGAGGACCCCGTCGACCCCGGCGGCTACTTCATCGTCAACGGCTCCGAGCGCGTGCTGATGACCTCGGAGGACCTGGCGCCGAACAAGATCCTCGCGGAGTACGACTCGAAGTACGGCGACGAGATCCAGGTCGCGAAGACGTTCTCCCAGCGCCGCGGGTACCGCGCGCTGGTCCTCTGTGAGCGCAACCGCGAGGGGCTGCTCGAAGTGTCGTTCCCCTCCGTCTCCGGCTCTATCGACTTCGTGACGCTGGTCCGCGCCCTCGGGCTCGAATCCGACGAGGAGATCGTCCACCGCGTCTCGGACGACCCCGAGATCGTGAAGTTCATGCTGGAGAACTTAGAGGAGGCCTCGGTCCAGACGACCGAGGAGGCCATCGAGACCCTCGGCGAGCGCGTCGCCTCCGGTCAGGGGAAGAACTACCAGCTCAAGCGGGCGAACTACGTCATCGACCGCTACCTGCTCCCGCACCTCCACGAGGAGGGCGTCGACGAGGAGGACGTGCGGATCAACAAGGCGTACTACCTCTGCCGGATGGCCGAGGCGTGCTTCGAGCTCGCCTTAGACCGCCGGGAGGCCGACGACAAGGACCACTACGCGAACAAGCGCCTGAAGGTCTCCGGCGACCTCATGCGTGACCTGTTCCGCACCGCGTTGAACAAGCTGGCGCGCGACGTGAAGTACCAGCTCGAACGCGCGAACATGCGGAACCGGCAGCTCACGGTCAACACGGTCGTCCGCTCGGACGTGCTGACCGAGCGGCTCGAACACCCGATCGCGACGGGCAACTGGGTCGGCGGCCGCTCGGGCGTCTCCCAGCTCGTCGACCGGACGGACTACATGGGCGTGCTCTCGCACCTGCGGCGCCTGCGGTCGCCGCTGTCGCGGTCGCAGCCGCACTTCGAGGCGCGGGACCTCCACGCGACCCAGTGGGGTCGCATCTGTCCCTCCGAGACCCCGGAGGGGCCGAACTGCGGGCTCGTGAAGAACTTCGCGCAGGCGATGGAGCTCTCGCAGACGGTCGAGGACGAACAGGGGCTGAAACGAGAACTGGCGTCGATGGGTGTCGAGGGGATCCCCGGCATCGAGGGCGTCGACCGACAGACGGCGGACGACTGATCATGGCACAAGCAGAACGCGAAGCGAAGGTGTACGTCAACGGGAGCCTCGTGGGCACCCACGAGAACCCCCACGAGCTCGCGGAACAGATCCGCGAGGCGCGCCGCCGGGGCGACGTCTCGGAGATGGTGAACGTCTCGGTCAAAGACCGGACCCGCGAGGTCATCGTCAACGCCGACGCGGGGCGGGCGCGGCGCCCGCTCATCGTCGTCGAGAACGGCGAGCCGCTCCTCGGCGACGAGGAGATCGAGGCCCTCGAACGCGGCGACGTCGAGTTCGAGGACCTCGTTGAGCGCGGCTACGTCGAGTTCATCGACGCCGAGGAGGAGGAGGACATCCTCGTCGCCGTCGACGAGGAGGACGTGACCGAGGACCACACGCACCTCGAGATCGACCCGCAGCTCGTCTTCGGCATCGGCGCGGGGATGATCCCGTACCCAGAACACAACGCTAGCCCGCGGATTACCATGGGCGCGGGGATGATGAAGCAGTCGCTCGGGCTCCCCTCGGCGAACTACCGGATCCGGCCGGACACGCGCCAGCACCTCCTCCACTACCCGCAGCTGGCGATGGTGAAGACGCAGACCTCCGACCAGATCAGCTTCGACGAGCGGCCGGCGGCGCAGAACTTCGTCGTCGCCGTGATGTCCTACGAGGGGTTCAACATCGAGGACGCGCTGGTGATGAATCAGGGCTCCGTCGACCGCGCGCTCACCCGCTCGCACTTCTTCCGGACCTACGAGGGCGAGGAGCGCCGCTACCCCGGCGGCCAGGAGGACCGCTTCGAGATCCCGGACCAGGACGTGCGCGGCGCCCGCGGCGAGGACGCCTACACGCACCTCGACGAGGACGGCCTCGTCAACCCGGAGACGAAGGTCGACGAGTCCTCCGTCCTGCTCGGCAAGACCAGCCCGCCGCGCTTCCTCGAAGAGCCGGACGACATGGGCGGGCTCTCCCCGCAGAAGCGCCGCGAGACCTCGGTGACGATGCGCTCGGGCGAGTCGGGCGTCGTCGACACCGTGACGCTGATGGAGGGCGAGGACGGCTCCAAGCTCTCGAAGGTGAAGGTGCGCGACCAGCGGGTCCCCGAGCTCGGGGACAAGTTCGCGTCCCGACACGGACAGAAGGGCGTCGTGGGCCACCTCGCGCCCCAGGAGGACATGCCGTTCACCGAGGAGGGAGTCGTCCCCGACCTCGTGATGAACCCGCACGCGCTGCCGTCGCGGATGACGGTCGGCCACGTGCTGGAGATGCTCGGCGGCAAGGTCGGCTCGCTGCGCGGCTCGCGGGTCGACGGCACGCCGTTCCAGGGCGAAGACGAGGAGGAGCTCCGCGACCAGCTCGAGGAGTACGGCTTCAAGTCCTCCGGCAAGGAGGTCATGTACTCCGGCGTCACGGGCGAGAAGATCGACGCCGAGATCTTCGTCGGGACGATCTTCTACCACAAGCTGTACCACATGGTGTCGAACAAGCTCCACGCCCGCTCGCGCGGGCCGGTCCAGGTGCTCACGCGCCAGCCGACCGAGGGGCGCGCCCGCGAGGGCGGCCTGCGCGTCGGGGAGATGGAGCGCGACACGATCATCGGCCACGGCGCGTCGATGGTGCTCAACGAGCGACTCCTGGAGTCCTCCGACGCCGAGACGGTCCACGTCTCCGCGGAGACCGGGCTCGTCGCCGTCGAGGACCGCGAGCAGCGCCGCGTGTACGACCCGGTCACGGGCGACGAGGACGACATCCACGAGCTGGAGGTCAGCTACGCGTTCAAGCTCCTGCTCGACGAGATGATCGCCCTCGGCATCCGACCGAAACTCGAACTGGAGGACGCGATTTAGATGTCAACGCAAACACCGAAAGTGCTCGGCGGGATCGACTTCGGCCTCATGGACCCGGAGACGTACCGGGACATGTCCGCGACGAAGGTGATCACGGCCGACACGTACGACGACGACGGCTATCCGATCGACATGGGGCTGATGGACCCGCGACTGGGCGTCATCGACCCCGGCCTGGAGTGCCGAACCTGCGGTTCCCACTCCGGGTCCTGTAACGGCCACTTCGGCCACATCGAGCTGGCCGCCCCGGTCATCCACGTGGGCTTCACGAAGCTCATCCGACGGCTGCTCCGCTCGACGTGCCGCGAGTGCGGGCGGCTCGCCTTGGACGACGCGCAGCGCGACGAGTTCCGCGACCGCTACGAGCGGGCGAAGGAGCTTGGCGACGACGAGCACGACGTGCTGAAGGCCGCCGTCCGGCAGGCCCGGAAGGCGTCGACCTGCCCGTTCTGCGGCGAGCCGCAGGCGGACATCAAACACGAGAAGCCGACCACCTACTACGAGGTCCAGGACGTGCTCTCGGGCGACTACTCCGAGCGCATCGCGGCCGCGATGCAGCCCGACGAGGAGGAGGACGACCCGGGCACCTCCCCGCAGGAGCTCGCCGACGCGACCGACATCGCCCTCGACCGGATCAACGAGATCATGGCCGGCGAGTTCCGCCCGCGCAAGGAGGACCGCCGCGCCATCGAGAAGGCGCTCGACGTCGACCTCACCGAGGAGGACATGAACAAGCTGATGCCCTCGGACATCCGCGACTGGTTCGAGGACATCCCGGACGAGGACCTCGAAGTGCTCGGCATCGACGCCGAACACTCCCGGCCGGAGTGGATGATCCTGACGGTGCTGCCGGTGCCGCCGGTGACCACCCGTCCCTCCATCACGCTGGACAACGGCCAGCGCTCCGAGGACGACCTCACCCACAAGCTGGTCGACATCATCCGGATCAACCAGCGGTTCATGGAGAACCGCGAGGCCGGCGCCCCGCAGCTGATCATCGAGGACCTCTGGGAGCTCCTCCAGTACCACGTCACCACGTTCGTCGACAACGAGATCAGCGGGACGCCCCCGGCGCGACACCGCTCCGGGCGCCCGCTGAAGACCCTCAGCCAGCGGCTGAAGGGCAAGGAGGGCCGCTTCCGCGGCTCGCTGTCCGGCAAGCGCGTCAACTTCTCCGCCCGGACGGTCATCTCGCCCGACCCGACGCTCTCGCTGAACGAGGTCGGCGTGCCCGACCGCGTGGCCAAGGAGATGACCCAGACGCTCAACGTCACCGAGCGCAACGTCGAGGAGGCGCGGCAGTACGTCCGGAACGGGCCCGAGGCCCACCCCGGCGCGAACTACGTGCGCCGCCCCGACGGTCGCCGCCTGAAGGTGACCGAGAAGAACTGCGAGGAGCTCGCCGAGAAGGTCGAGGCCGACTGGGAGGTGAACCGCCACCTCGTGGACGGCGACATCGTGATCTTCAACCGGCAGCCCTCGCTGCACCGGATGTCCATCATGGCCCACGAGGTCGTGGTGATGCCGTACAAGACGTTCCGGCTCAACACCGTCGTCTGTCCGCCGTACAACGCCGACTTCGACGGCGACGAGATGAACATGCACGCGCTCCAGAACGAGGAGGCCCGCGCCGAGGCCCGCGTCCTCATGCGCGTCCAGGAGCAGATCCTCTCGCCCCGCTTCGGCGGGAACATCATCGGCGCCATCCAGGACCACATCTCCGGCACCTACCTGCTCACCCACTCGAACCCCGAGTTCACGGAGACCCAGGCGTTGGACCTGCTCCGCGCCACGCGCGTGGACGAGCTGCCCGAGGCCGACGGCGTCGACGACGACGGCCGCGAGTTCTGGACCGGTCGCACGCTGTTCTCGGAACTGCTCCCGGACGACCTGGACCTCTCCTTCGCCTCCTCGGCCGGCGACGAGGTCGTCATCGAGGGCGGCCAGCTGATCGAGGGCACCATCGACGAGGACGCGGTCGGCGCGTTCGGCGGCGAGGTCGTCGACACGCTCACGAAGGAGTACGGCGAGACCCGCGCCCGCGTGTTCATCAACGAGATCGCGTCGCTGGCGATGCGCGCGATCATGAACTTCGGGTTCTCGATCGGGATCGACGACGAGTCGATCCCGCCGGAGGCCGAAGAGCAGGTCGACGACGCCATCGAGAGCGCCTACGACCGCGTCCAGGAGCTCATCGAGACGTACGAGGCCGGCGAGCTGGAGTCGCTCCCGGGCCGCGGCGTCGACGAGACCCTGGAGATGAAGATCATGCAGACGCTCGGGAAGGCCCGCGACTCGGCCGGCGAGATCGCCGACCAGCACTTCGGCGACGACAACCCGGCGGTCGTGATGGCCCGCTCCGGCGCCCGCGGTTCGATGCTGAACCTGACGCAGATGGCCGGCTCGGTCGGCCAGCAGGCGGTCCGCGGCGAGCGGATCAACCGCGGCTACGAGGACCGGACGCTCTCGCATTACCGGCCGAACGACCTCTCCTCGGAGGCCCACGGCTTCGTGGAGAACTCCTACCGCGGCGGGCTCACGCCCCAGGAGTTCTTCTTCCACGCGATGGGCGGCCGCGAGGGGCTCGTCGACACGGCGGTCCGGACCTCCAAGTCCGGCTACCTCCAGCGCCGGCTCATCAACGCGCTCTCCGAGCTGGAGGCGCAGTACGACGGCACGGTCCGGGACACCTCGGGCCGGATCGTCCAGTTCGAGTTCGGCGAGGACGGCACCTCGCCGGTGAAGGTCTCCTCCGGCGAGGAAGACGGCATCGACGTCGAGGGGATCGTCGACCGCGTGGTCGACGCGGAGTTCGCCTCGGACGAGGAGAAGGAGCGGTTCCTCGGCGAGCGCGAGCCGCCGACGAACCTCTCGGAGCACGCCGGGCCGGGGCTGAACAAGGCCGGCGGGCCGGGGGTGGAGTCCGATGACTGAGTACGACCACGTCACCGACGACATGGAGGCGGTCGTGGAGGCGACCGAGCTCCCACGTCGGCTCAAGACGAAGGTGTACGAGGCCATCGACCGGAAGGCCGAGGAGGCCGGCGAGGTCACCATCGAGCAGGCGACCGACATCGTCGACGGCGTCGTGAACCGCTACGAGCAGACGCGGGTCGACCCCCTCGACCCCGTCGGGACGGTCTCGGCGCAGTCGATCGGCGAGCCCGGGACGCAGATGACGATGAACACGTTCCACTACGCGGGCGTCGCGGAGATCGACGTCACGCAGGGGCTCCCCCGGCTCATCGAGCTGGTGGACGCCCGGAAGACGCCGGACACGCCGATGATGACGGTCCACCTCGACGGCGAGTACGCGACCGACCGCGAGAAGGCTCACGAAGTCGTCTGGTCGATCGAGGCGACGCGCATCCTCGCGCTCGGCGACGTGTCGACGAACGTCGCGGACATGCTGGTCCGGATCGACCTGAACGACGACACCCTCTTGGAGCGGTGGCCCACCCACTCTGACCCGACGGAGGTCGCGGAGATCATCGCCGAGACGATCGAGGACTCGCTCGGCGTCGAGACCCGACAGGCCGGCACGGTCATCGAGTTCGGCCCCAACGAGCCGAGCTACCGTGAGCTGCTCCAGCTCGTCGAGCGGCTCCGGGAGATCGTGTTCAAGGGCATCGAGGAGATCGAGCGCGTCGTCATCCGCAAAGAGGAGATCGACGGCGACGAGGAGTTCGTCCTCTACACCGAGGGGTCGGCGTTCGGCGACACCCTCGACATCGAGGGCGTCGACGCCTCGCGGACGACGTGTAACAACATCCACGAGATCTACCGGAACCTCGGGGTCGAGGCGGCCCGCGAGACGATCATCGACGAGACGAAGAACACGCTCGAAGAGCAGGGGCTCGACGACGTGAACGTCCGGCACCTCATGCTCGTCGCCGACATCATGACGAACAACGGCGAGATCGAGTCGATCGGCCGGCACGGCATCTCCGGCAACAAGGACTCGGTGCTCGCGCGCGCGGCGTTCGAGGTGACGGTCAACCACCTGCTCGACGCCGCGATCCACGGCGAGTACGACGACCTCGACGGCGTCATCGAGAACGTCATCGCCGGCAAGCCCATCTCGATGGGGACCGGCGACGTCGACCTCCGGATGGGGTCGCGCGTCGTGAGCGACGACTAATGCGCGTCGAGCTCTCCGACGAGGCGCGGCGGTACATCGGCCGGTTCGACGATCTGACCGGGGTCACGCCGACCGACTGCCTCGTGGAGGGCGACCGGCTCGTGTTCGTGGTCCCGGCCGGCGAGATGGCGGCCGCGATCGGCCAGGGCGGCGAGACCGTCGCGGAGGCCGAACGGCGGCTCGACAAGTCGATCGAACTGGTCGAGGACGCGGACACCGCCGAGGCGTTCGTCGCCAGCACGCTCGCGCCGGCGGCCGTCAACGCCGTCACCATCTCCGAGCAGAACGACCGCGTGGCGTACGTCGAGGTCCCGGAGGCCGACCGCGGCGTCGCCATCGGCGCGGACGGCGCGAACATCGAGACCGCCCGCCGGCTCGCGGAGCGGCACTACGACGTCGACGACGTGCAGCTGACCTGACGGCGAACCCACGCCCTTTTGCCGACGCGCCCGTTCCTCGTCGCATGGACCGGAGACGCTTCCTCGCCGGAGTCGGCGCCGGCGCCGCGGTCGGCGCCGCCGGCTGTCTCGGCGGCGACTCGGCGGAGCGGCCGTTCCCCGACGCCGACTGGCGGAGCGAGGACGGCCTCGACGTCGCGACCCTCGCGGAGCGGCACGCCGCCGCGCTCGTCGACGCCGAGGGCGCCACGCTGTTCTCGACGGCGGCGACGAGCCACGACGGCGACGCGGAGCCGACCCCGTGGCTCCCGTCACAGGAGTACGAGGCCGCCTACGACCTCGAAAACGGCCGCCAGTACGTGCGACAAGAGGTGACCGAGACCGACGAGCCGGACGTCTCGGAGCTGTACGTCGCCGACGGGGTGGCGCTGATCCGTCGCGAGACGGCCGACGGGACGCGGTACGGTCGGCAGTCGACGGACCGCTCGGCGAGCGAGCTCGAATCGGCGATGCGCGCGGAGGTCCTGACTGGGATCCGCGTCGGGAACGAGACCGCGAGCGGCGAGACGGCGTACGAGGGGCTGAACCTCTGGGCCCCGACGAGCGACGGCGCGGGCGAGGTGCGCGGGGAGCCGACCGCGCGGTTCGCGTCCGACTCCTTCGACGGCGACCGGAACGTTCCCGAGACCGTCGAGACGGCGTCGGCGACCGTCCACGTGTACGAGTCCGGCGTCGTGCCGCGGCTCGAACAGTCGTGGGCGGGCGAACACGACGGGCAGGGGGCGACGGTCGACGTCGACATCGGCTACCGCGACCTCGGCGCGACGGTGACGGAGCCGGCGTGGGTCGCGACGGCGCGCGACGAGACGAGCGGCTGACGCCCCGTCCCGTTCTGGACGAAACGACGGGCGCTCTCGCCCGCTTACCGGCTCAGCGGGAGCGAACGTCCGTCGTTTCCGACCATCGACGCCTCGTGAAACACCCTCAGATCCGTCGAGAGGTACCGCTCGGAGGATCTGAGGCCGTTTCGCGACGGAGAAAGACGACGCTTAAGTAGCTCCGTTCGGAAGTAGGCATACGATGGCGAACGGCAAGTACGCGGCCCGTAAGCTCAAAAAGGACCGGCAGAAGCGCCGCTGGTCCGACTCCGAGTACGCTCGGCGAGAGCGCGGGCTCAAGACGAAGTCCGACCCGCTGGAGGGTGCCCCGCAGGCGCGCGGCATCGTCCTCGAAAAGGTCGGCATCGAGGCAAAGCAGCCGAACTCGGCGATCCGAAAGTGCGTTCGGGTTCAGCTCATCAAGAACGGGAAGCAGGTCACCGCGTTCTGTCCCGGTGACGGCGCGATCTCCTTTATCGACGAGCACGACGAGGTCACCATCGCCGGGATCGGCGGTGCGAAGGGTCGCGCGATGGGCGACCTCTCCGGCGTCAACTACAAGGTCGAGAAGGTCAACGGCGTGTCGATGATCGAACTGGTTCGCGGGAACGCGGAGAAGCCGGTCAGATGAGCGGCGAGGAGACCGAGGCGCCGTCCGAGGAGGACGTCGCCGCCGACGAGCCGGACCCGGACGCGCCCGCCTCCAGCGAGGCCGCCAACGAGAACGCCCAGCTGTTCGGCGTCTGGGACGTCACCGAGATCGCCTACGAGGACCCCTCGACGAAGCGGTACATGACGGTGACGCCCATCGCCCATACGATGGGTCGCCACGCGTCCAAGCAGTTCAAGAAGTCCGAGATCTCGCTGGTCGAGCGGCTGATCAACCGCCTGATGCAGACCGAGGAGAACACGGGCAAGAAGCAGCAGGCGACGCGGATCGTCCGCGACGCCTTCGACATCGTCCACGAGCGGACCGAGGAGAACCCGGTCCAGATCCTCGTGACGGCCGTCGAGAACGCCGCGCCCCGCGAGGAGACCGTCCGCCTGAAGTACGGCGGCATCTCCGTCCCGAAGGCCGTCGACGTCGCGCCCCAGCGCCGCGTCGACCAGGCGCTGCTGTTCATCTCCGACGCCGTCGCCAGCGCGACGTACAAGTCGTCGACGCCCGCCGCCGAGGCGCTCGCGAACGAACTCGTCGCCGCCGCCGACTACGACGTCGAGGGCTCCTACTCCATCTCGCAGAAGGAGGAGCGCGAGCGCGTCGCCGCCGCGGCCCGCTGAACTCGGCCGCCGGCGCTTTCTCTCTCGTCTCTCTCCCGTCGGCCACCCGCGGGTCCGTCCCGATCGGGTCGCCGGTCGTCGATTCCGTCGTCGCGTCCCCACTTCTCGTCGGTCAGTAAATTCGTCGCGTACCGGTCGGAATAGCCGGGCGTCGCACCGTCGCTGTCGGCGCGTGAAAAAACGAGACCGTCGGCGTCGAGCGGTCCGCTCGGCCGTCGGCGTCGAGCGGTCCGCTCGGCCGTCGGCTCAGTCGTCGGCCGGCGCCGCGCCGGAGCCGCCGTCGGCGTGCTGCTGTTTGACCCACGAGAGCTTGCCGCCGGCCGCGAGGATGTCGCGCTCGCGCTCGGAGGCGTCGAGGTCGGCGGTGAACTCCCACTCGCCGTTGACGCTCACGGTGAACTCCTCCTGCCCGGAGCGGACGCCCGCGGGCACGTCGTCGACGATTTCGAGGTCGTCGCCCTGGTCGATCTTCTCGTACGTCTCCTCGTCGATCGCCAGCGGGACGATCCCGAAGTTGAAGAGGTTCGCCTTGTGGATGCGGGCGAAGCTCTGGGCGAAGACGGCCTCGATGCCGAGGTACATCGGACAGAGCGCGGCGTGTTCGCGCGAGGAGCCCTGGCCGTAGTTCTCGCCGGCCACGAGGACGCCGCCGTCGGCGTCGAGCGCGCGCTCGGCGAACGTGTCGTCGACGCGCGAGAGCGTGAACTCGGAGAGCTTCTCGATGTTCGAGCGGAACTTCAGGATGTCCGCCGTCGCCGGGATGATGTGGTCGGTGGTGATGTTGTCCTCCATCTTGAGGAGGGCCTCGCCGCCGTCCACGTCGATCCCGTCTTTCAGCGGCACGTCGCCGATGTTCGGGCCCTTGACGAGTCCGTCGTCGATCGCCTCGTCGGGCGAGATGATGTCCGAGTCGTCCTTCCCCATGCCGGGGCCGTACTTCGTCCCCATCTCCAGGCCGGGGGCCTCGAGGTCGCCGAGCTCGTCCGCGAGGTCACGCGGGTCGACGATCTCGCCGGCGATGGCCGCCGCGGTGGCGACCTCGGGCGAGCAGAGGAAGACGGAGTCGTCCTCGATGCCGGAGCGACCCTCGAAGTTGCGGTTGAAGGTGCGCAGCGAGACGGAGTCGGAGGCGGGCACGTGGCCGATACCGATACACGCGCCGCAGGTCGCCTCGGAGAAGTTGACGCCGGCCGCCATCATCTCCGCGGTCCAGCCCTCGCGGGCCAGCATCTCGGAGGCCTGCTTCGAGCCGGGCGCGACGATCATCTCGGTCTGCTTGGCGACCTCGCGGCCCTCCAGCATCTTCGCGCTGGGGAGGATGTCCTCGTAGGCGCCGTTGGTACAGGAGCCGACGATGACCTGCTCGACGTCGGTGCCCTCGTACTCGCTGACGGGGGCGACGTTGTCGGGCATCGAGGGCGCGGCCACGAGCGGCTCGAGCTCGTTTAAGTCGACCTCGATCGTCTCCGCGTACTCCGCGTCGTCGTCGGGCTGGAGGTCGACGTACTCGTCCTCGCGGTCCTGGCGCGCGAGCCAGTCCTTCGTCTTCTCGTCGGTCGCGAAGATCGAGGAGGTGGCGCCGAGCTCGGTGCCGAGGTTCGTGATCGTGGTACGCTCGGGGATCGTGAGCTTCTCGGCGCCGGGGCCGGTGTACTCGAAGATCTTGCCGACGCCGCCCTTGACGGTGAGTTCGCCGAGCAGGTGGAGCGCGATGTCCTTGGCGGTCGCCCACTCGGGCAGCTCGCCCTCGAGGTGGACGTTGACGACCTCGGGCATCTCGACGTAGTAGGGGCCGCCGCCCATGGCGACGGCGATGTCGAGCCCGCCCGCGCCGATCGCGAGCTGGCCGAGCCCGCCGGGGGTCGGCGTGTGCGAGTCGGAGCCGAGCAGCGTCTTGCCGGGCGCGGCGAAGTTCTCCTTGTGGACCTGGTGGCAGATGCCGTTGCCGGGCCGCGAGAAGTAGGCGCCGTACGTGCCGGCCGCGGAGCGGAGGAAGCGGTGGTCGTCGGTGTTCTTGAAGTCGAACTGGTACGTCTGGTGGTCGCAGTACTGCGCGGCGAGCTCCGTCTGGACCTCGTCCATCTCGAGGGCCTCGAACTGGAGCCACACCATCGTCCCCGTCGTGTCCTGGGTCAGCACCTGGTCGATCTCGATGCCGATCTCCTCGCCGGGCGTCAGCTCGCCCTCGACGAGATGGTCATCGAGGATCTTCTCGGTAATCGTTTGTCCCATAGTACGCGATGATGGCCCTCCCGTGGATATAAAACCCGCGAGTTTCCAGAAGATCGACCGTGTTAGATCCCGCGATACGGCAACCTTCGCCCCGATCTCCGCGTGGTACCACGCACCGTGAAATACGTAGCCGTCCCGAGTGTCTTAGGACATTAAACGCCTGAAACGGCCAAAATCGGCCGAATAGGCGGTCCCGGTGATACCGGCCGGTTCCCCCGCCGGCGCCGCGACTCGCGGGCGACACCGTTTTGGCTCGCCCGCGGTTCCGGACGCGCATGTTCGACTCGGGAGCCGCGGTCGCGGCGGCGCTGGAGGCGGCCGGCGCCGACCTCGACGACGCGCAGCGACAGCCGAACGGCGTCGACCTCACCGTCGACGCGGTGTTCGCACAGACCGAACCGGGCCGCCTCGGACGCGACGGCAAGCGCGTGGGCGAGCGGCGGGAGCTGGAGCCCCGTGGCGACTGCTACCGGCTCGAACGCGGGAGCTACGTCGTGCGCTACGGCGAGCCGGTGCGGATCCCCGAGGGCCGGATCGGCTTCGTCCTCCCGCGCTCGACGCTGCTGCGGAACGCCTGTACCCTCGACACCGCGGTGTGGGACGCGGGCTACGAGGGCGTCGGCGAGGGCCGGCTCGACGTGGGCCACCCGATCGAGATCGAGCCGGGCGCGCGGATCGCGCAGCTCGTCCTCGCCGCGGCCGACCACGACGGGACGTACGAGGGCGCCTACCAGGAAGAGAACCTCTGAGCGGGCGGTCCGGGGCCGCCCCCGTCCGGGAACCCCCCGAGGGCGACTACGCCTCGTCCCAGTCCCCGCCGACGCGGTCGATGCCCATCATGTCCTCGCCCGCGTGTTCGGTGAACGCGACCGTACAGTTCGGCCCGGGGACGCCGAACGCCTCGACCGCCCGCTCCATCACGGCCAGCGCGAACGCGCGCTTGTACTCGAACGGGCGGCCCTCGCGGATCTCGGCGTCTAAGAACAGGAGCGGGCCGTCGACCGCCCGCCCGATCGCCATCGCCGACGGCTCGCGCTCGGCGATCGTCACGGCGACGTGTCCGGCCGTCCTCCATCTCCTCGGCGTACCGGTCGGTGACGAACGCGACGAACGACTCCCGCTCCGCGGGCGACAGCGACAGCGTGGTCGAGAAGTGTAACAGGGGCATACCCGCGGTTCGGCCGGGTGCGACTTCGCGCTATCGCCCCAGGAGTGCGACTTCGCGTGCGGACGCCTCGGCGCGCGCGGCGGCTGCGCGAGCGCGTCGCTCGGTACGGAAAGGAACGAACGGCACGCCCGTGCCGGGAAAAGATGGCACGAGCGTGTCGTTCTGTAGGTCCCCGCTGACGCTTCGGCCCTCCAAGCGAAGCGTCACCTGGAACAAGCGGTGGTAGACACTTAAGCGTGCCGGGGGCGGCAGCGTTGTCGTATTAGTCAGCGGCGACGCGTTCACAACACGCGGTCAACAGGAACCGGGAATCCGCCCGACTGAGACCCGACGACCGCCGATCTGTCTGTCGATCCGACCCGACTACTGCCGTGCGGGGTGGTCCGCGCGGAGCCGCGTCTGCCCCTCGCCGAGGAGCCGCTCGCGGAGCGTCTCCCCCGGGGGCTCGGCGTCGGCCGGGGGGACGAGGCCGCGCTCGCGCAGCTCCGGGACGACGAGGTCGACGAAGTCGACGAGCGAGTCCGGGCGGACGACCTCCTTGACGTTGAACCCGTGGACGCCGACCTCCTCGTGCCAGCGCTGGAGCTCGGCGGCGACGCGCTCGGGGGTCCCGACGATCTTCGGCGAGGTGGTGCCGAGCCCGCAGAACTCTGCGACCTCGCGCACCGTCCACTCCCGGTCGGGCTGGGCCTTCGTGAAGGCGTTCATCGTCCCCTGGATCGCGTCCGTCTCGATGTGTTCGACCTTCTGGTCGGGGTCGAGCTCGGAGAGGTCCATGTCGAGGAAGCCGGAGAGCAGCGCGAGCGTCGCCTCGACGTCGACGTGCCGCTTGTACTCCTCGTGCTTCGCCTCCGCGAGCGCCTGCGTCTCGCCGACGACCGGCACCACGCCGATGAAGAAGCGGAGGCTCTCGGGGTCGCGGCCGGCGTCGGCCGCGCGCGCCTTCACGTCCTCCATGTACTCGACGACGCCCTCCTCCGTCGGCTGGCTGGCGAAGACGGCCTCGGCGTTGCGCGCGGCGAACGAGCGGCCGTAGTCGGAGGAGCCGGCCTGGTAGACGACCGGGGTGCGCTGCGGCGACGGCTCGCAGCCGTGCGGCCCCGGCACCGAGAAGTGGTCGCCCTCGTGGTCGACCGCGTGGACCTTCTCCGGGTCGGTGTACCGGCCCGCCTCGCGGTCGCCCTCGACGGCGTCCTCCTCCCAGGAGTCCTCCCACAGCTTGTAGCAGACGTCGAGGAACTCGTCGGCGCGGTCGTAGCGCGTCTCCTTGTCGATCCGCTCGTCGAGCCCGAGGTTCTCGGCGGCCGACTCCAGGTAGGAGGTGACCACGTTGATCGCGACCCGCCCGTCGGTGAGGTGGTCGAGCGTCGAGAACTCCCGCGCGAGCTGGTAGGGGTGAGTGTACGTCGTCGAGCGCGTCACCGCGAAGCCGAGGTCGTCCGTGACCTCCGCCATCGCGGGGACGACGAGCTGCGGGTCGTTCGCGGGCGTCTGGACGGCCTTCTCGACGGCGGTCTCGCGGTCGTCGCCGTACACGTCGTAGATGCCGCGCACGTCCGCGAAGAACACCGCGTCGAACCCCCCGCGCTCGGCGGTGCGCGCGACCTCGGTCCAGTACTCGCGGTCGGCGTAGTCCGCCGACCGGTCGCCGGGGTACCGCCACGACCCGGGCGAGACGTGCTCCACCGAGGCCATGGTAAAGAGGTTGAGGTGTAGGTGATCGGACACGGCCCTCGGTACGCGCTCCGGGGTAATACGGGCACAGGAAGTGGCGGGACTTGTCGCGGTCACGGACGGACTCCCGGGACTCGACGACCGCGGCCGAGGTCGACGCGGGGCGCGTTACGCCGAGACCGACTCCGGCGAGGAGACGTACGCGGCGAAGTCGGAGGTGGTGATGATGCCGATGGGCGTCCCCCCGTCGACGACCGGGACGTGGTGGAACCCGTGTTCGAGCATCGTCTCGGCGACGGCCGCCACGCCGTCCTGCGCGCCCGCCGTGATCGGATCGCGCGTCATGTACCGCTCGACGGTCGTCTCTGCCTTCGGCCGGCTCTTCGCGACGATGTCGACGAAGTCCGTGGAGGTCAAGATTCCGACGAGCTCCCCGTCGTCGTCGACGACCAGCACCGAGCTGATGTCGTTGTCGAGCAGCACGGCGGCCGCGTCCTCGACCAGCGTGTCCGGCGTCACCGTGTGGAGGTCCGTCGACATCAGCCGCGCGACGAACACGTCTTCGATCTCGTCCATACCCGAAACAGCCGCCCTCACCGTATAAGCGTTCTCACAGATACCGTGAGAGCCCGGACTGCCGGCGCGGCCCGGCCCCCTCGGGCTCCGCGACCCACGCCGTCCGCTCGTCGCGGAGGCGGTCGCGGTCCGCCGTGGTCGGGTCGGCCGGCTCGAAGGCGGGACACCCGCTCCCGCACTCGCGGCCGGGGTCGACGACGCGGTCGAAGTGCGCGCAGCGGGGCCGGCCGTCGGCGGTCGCCTCGCCGTGCGCGCACGCCGGCGGCTCGGGGCGCCACCCCTTCCCGTACGCGCGCTCGGCGACCCGGCGCCGCTTGCGCGCCTTCGCCTCGGGATTGACCAGGGCGACGTCCGTGCGGGAGGGGCGCTCGGCGCGGATCTCGACGCCGGGGGCGTCCGGGTCGAGCGGCGTCGGCTCGCGGACCACCTCGCGCTCGCCCGTCTCCGGGTCGAACCGCCAGACGCCGACCGCCTCCGGGATCCGGTTGAGGTGCGCGCGGGTGACGTAGGAGGCGGTCGCGAGCACGACCTCGTCGAACAGGCCGAGCGCGGCGTCGTAGCGCAGCTGCGCCTCCAGGTCGCCCGGCGTGCCGAGATCGGGCTTGTTCTCGACGGCGACGAGGCCGCCGACCCAGTCGTCCGGGTAGCGCGCCGTCGCGCGCACGGCGTCCCGCCCGTTCCGTCGCTCGCGTTCGAGGTAGCCGACCTCGACGGCCCGGTCGACGACGGCCGCGGCCCGGTCCGGCGGGAGGTCGAACGCGTCGGCGACGGGCACGGCCTCGCCCGGGCCGACGGCGGCCTCGACGGCGGGGTCCGGGATCCGCTCGGCGCTGATCGCGGCCCGGTCGTCGAAGCCGGGCCCCCGCGACAGCAGGCAGACGTCGACGATGCGCGTCCCGGGCGTCTCGACGCCCGCGCCGAGCTGGCGGGCGACGACCCGGTCGGGGGATTCGAGCGCGGCGCACAGCGCCAGCTCGAACCGGTACTCCATGGGTGAGGAAGGGACGCGGCGGGCTAAAGCGCGTCGGCGACCGCGCTCGGGCTCCGGTTCCGCCCGCCCCCGGTCGTCGCCCCGCCGCCGGTCGAAACCGGTATTCCCCGCGGGTACCTACCCCGACCATGCGCCGGGTCACCCGGAACGTCGTCGTCGCCATCGCGCTGGTCGTCGTCGCGCTGCTCGCGCTCGGCGCGCTCCCCAGCTACCTCGGCAGCGGCGACCCCTACTACCTCACGGTCGAACCGATCGAGACGAACGGCACCGCGGCCGACGTGAACAACGTCTCCGACCGCCGGTACCCGTACCTGATCGGCGCGATAGAGAGCGACGACGGTCGGTCGAAGGGCTACCAGACCGGCCCGTACGGCGTGAAGGAGTGGTTCACGCACACGCCGTTCGACGAGGTGGACGCGCTCACCCAACAGGTGCCCGGCGCCGCGACCGAGGGCGGCGTGCGGGTGCGCCGCGACGGCGAGGTGTACCACGCCGAGGTGGTCCGACCGTGACGGGCGACCGCGGCGGGCACGCGGGCGACGCCCCCGCCGACGCGCCGGCGGCCGACCTCCGCGACCTCCCCGCGTTCTCCGACGGCCGCAACCACTCGCTGCCGGGCGAGCCGGAGTGGCCCGTCAGGGAGGTCGCGGTCGAGTACGACGAGGGGTGGTTCGTCGGCGGCTACGACCGCGTCGAACAGCCCGACGGGACGGAGAAGAAGTACTACTGGGCGGAGCTGTCGCCCGCGACCGTCATCGTCGCGGTCGCCGACGACCGCGTGCTGTTCGTCGAGCAGTACCGCCCCACCGTGCGGAACACGCAGCTGGAGCTCCCGGCGGGGGTCGTCGAGGCCGGCGAGTCGTACACCGAGGCCGGGGCCCGAGAGCTCGCCGAGGAGACCGGCTTCGAGCCGTCGTCGACCTCGCTGCTCCAGGAGGTGTGGTGTTCGACGGGCGTGCTGCGCCACCGGCGCGGCTACGTGTTCGCCGAGGGGCTGGAGCCGGTCGACGTCGACCACGACAGCAACGAGTTCCTCGCCCCGCGGTCGGTCCCGGTCGAGGAGGCGCTGGCGACCGCGCGGGAGCCGCCGACGAACGACGCGACCCTTGAGGGGCTCCTGCTCGCCGAGCGCGAGGGACTGCTGTAGGCGCCCGCCGCCGGACCGCGACCCGTCGGTGCCCGACCGTCGCCGCGAACCGGCGCAGAACCCGACGCGCGTCCAGTTTCGGGCGCCGACGGGGAGGTATTAGTCGCCTCGGCCCCTGTACTCTGTCATGAGCCAGACCTCGGAGCAGTCGGTGCTGCTGTCGGACGACCCCCCGCTCGACCTCCGCCTCTCGGAGTCGGAGCTTGCGGCGACCCGCGAGCGGATCGTCTCGTTCATCCGCGACGTGGTCGACGACGCGGGCGCGACGGGCGCGGTCCTCGGCCTCTCGGGCGGTATCGACTCCACGCTCACCGCGTACCTCGCGGTCGAGGCGCTCGGCGAGGAGGGCCTCCACGGGCTCACGATGCCCTCCGCGGTCAACGACCCGGACGTGATGAGCGACGCCGAGCGGGTCGCCGCGGACCTCGGCATCGAGTACGACGTGGTCGAGATCCAGCCGATCGCGGAGGCCGTCTTCGACGCCGTCCCCGACGCGGCCGACGACCGCACGGCCGCGGGCAACGTCTACGTCCGCACCCGCGCCGTGCTGAACTACTTCGTCGCCAACGCCGAGGACCGCGTCGTCCTCGGGACCGGGAACCGCGCGGAGGCGATGACCGGCTACTACACGAAGTACGGCGACCAGGCGGTCGACTGTAACCCCATCGGCAACCTCTACAAACAGCAGGTGCGCCAGCTGGCCGCGCACGTCGGGGTCCCCCGCGAACTGGTGATGCAGGAGCCGACCGCGGGGATGTGGGAGGGGCAGACCGACGCCGAGGAGATGGGACTCGACTACGACACCGTCGACGCGATCCTCGCGGTCCACGTCGACGGCGGGCTGTCCCGGGCGGCGACGGTCCGCGAACTCGACGTGCCCGAGGCGGCCGTCGACCGCGTGGTCGACCTCCACGAGCGCAGCGCCCACAAGCGGGCGATGCCGCCGGCGCCGGAGCGGTAAGAGGGCTCAGAGCGGTAAGAGGGGTCGGAGCGGCGGGGAGCCGCCGGGGTCGGGAGGACCGTGCGGGACGGCGAGCCGGAGCGGTCAGCGGGGGTCAGGCGTTCTGCGCCCGTTCCTTCGCCACCTCGGCGATCCCGGCGTTCGCCGAGCAGTTCGGGCACGCGTGTACCCGTCTCCGGTCGTCCCCGAAGACCTGGACGAACCGCTCGGAGACGTGCGCCTCGCAGTGTTCACAGGTCGGCATGGCGGTGAATGGTATCGCGGGTCATATTCGACACACGTTCACTTGGTGCCCAGACCTCAAGAGCGCTTTTCAAACTCCGTCCCAAATCAGGCCCAAATTGGGGGACCGAAGCCGGAACACGGGCGAAAAACGCGGGCCGAGAAGGGGGTTAGCGGGCGGGACGGCGACGCGGTCCCGTCGCGCCGCCGCTCTCCCCGCGACCGTCGATCGCTCCGCGCGACGCGCCGCCGACGGGCCCGGCGGTCAGAACTCGCGCAGGGCGTCGAGCACGTCGTAGGCGCTCCCGTCGTCGATGACCTCGCGGGCCGCGTCGAGGCCGTCCTCGATGGAGTCGGCGTCGCCGCCGGCGTAGATCCGGAGCGCGGCGTTGACCGCGACCGCGTCGGCGAAGGCGCCGTCGCGCTCGCCGGCCAGCACTTCTTCCGTGACCGCCGCCGAGTCGGCGGCCACGTCGTCGACCGCGAGGTCCTCCTCCTCGAGGTCCATCCCGTACTCCGCGGTCTCGATCTCGAAGTCGTCGAAGGAGGCGCCCTCGCTTCCGGCCTCGTCGCCGTCGTCGCCCGCGGCGTCCCACTCGGCGACCTTCGTGTAACCCGGGCGCACGTCGTCGTACCCCTCCATGCCCTGGAACATCAGGACGCGGTCGAGGTCGTGGAACTCGCTTTCAACGAACGTGTCGACCACCTTCTTCGCGAACGCGAGGTGGTAGAAGGAGCCGAGGTGGACGGAGGCGCCGGCGGGGTTCGCCAGCGTCTCGACGGTGTTGACGAACGTCCGGACGCCCATCTGGTCGCGCCGGTCGAACAGGTCGTCGATGGCGGGGTTGAACGCGGGCTGGTAGTAGAAGCCGAAGCCGGTCTCGTCGACCATGTCGGCGGAGTCCGAGGGCGTCAGCTCGGTGTGGACGCCCAGTTCGTCTAAGACGTGCTTGTACGCGTCCTGCTTCTGGGTCGGCACGCGGTCGCCGGAGTGGACGACGACCGGGGTGCCGGCCGCGGCCGCGACGGCGCCCGCGGCGACGCCTAAGATTGCGGTCCGGCCCTTCCCGTCGTAGTTGGCGCCGCAGTCGACGGGGTCGGCGTCGGGCTCGGCGTACTCGACGCGGTCGCACATCACGTCGACGTACGCGCCGAGCTCCTCGGGCGTGTTCCGCTTCCAGCGGTTGGAGAGCCAGAACGCCCCGAGCGTCGTCGGGTCCGGCTCGTCCGCGAGGATGCGCTCGAACGCCTCGGTCGCCTGCGCGCGCGTCAGGTCGTCGGCCGACTTGTGGCCGGAGCCGCAGACCTCGGTCATCAGCCGCTTGAGGGGCCAGTCGCCGAACTCCTGGGTCGCCTGAGCCATACGCATCGTTCGGGTTCTCGGACGAAAAGTCCCCCGTTCGACTCCCGCGCGTCGGGAACGCGTCGGGTCGGGACCGTCTCTTTGGAACGCCACCGCAGGCGACGCGCGCCCGCCCGTCCCTCGCATCGCGCGCGAGCGCCGGGCCCGGCCGACCGGGTCGCTCTCTCGGGAATCGTGGTAGTTGTTCGCAAACAATAACCGTATGGATGTCTGTTTATACAAAGAAATGTAATACGTTTCGGTTGTTCTGCGCTTTTCTAATTCTGTATCAGGGCCTAATCAGCGTTAGAGTTATATGTTTGTCCATCTACTGGCCGGCTGTACCCGATGACGTCCAAATCCGTCGCCACCGCGCTCACGCTGTACCGGTCCCGCACGCTGACGCTCGAACAGGCCGCGACCGTCGGCGGCTGCTCGACGGCGCAGCTGGAGGAGAGCGCCCGGGCGTTCGCGGCGACGCCCGGCGAGCCCCCCGCCGACGACTGACGCGCGCTCGTCCGCATCGACACCCGTCTCGCTGACGCTCGACGCGCTGACGCTTGACGCTCGACGCCCTCCGAAACCCGTACGTACGCCCGCCCCCTATTCGAGGTAATGAGTCTGGACGCCGACTGGCGGGCCGACGTCGACGCCGTCGACGCGGCCCTCATCGACGAGTACCAGAGCGGCTTCCCCGTCGCGGAGCGCCCGTTCGAGCGGGTCGCCGACGAGATAGCGGCCGAGACGGGCGCCGCGGTCGACGCCGACGAGATCCTCCGGCGCGTCCGCGACCTCCGCGAGCGCGGCGTGTTCCGCCGGTTCGGCGCGGTTCTCAACCCGCCGGTCATCGGTTCCTCAACGCTGGCGGCGGTGCGCGCTCCCGAGGACCGCTTCGACGAGGTCGCCGAGGTCATCAACGGCTACCGGCAGGTGAACCACAACTACCGCCGCGACCACGAGTGGAACCAGTGGTTCGTCGTCACCGCCGGCTCGCGGGAGCGACGCGACGAGATCCTCGACGAGATCGAGGAACGGACCGGCTGCGAGGTCCTCGCCCTGCCGATGCTCACTGACTACTACATCGACCTGGAGTTCCCCGTCGTCAACGCCGACCGGTTCGCGCGCGAGTCCCTCGACGAGACCGACGTGTCCGCCACCCGCATCTCCGAGGACGCGCGCGGCGACCTCTCCGCGCTCGACGCCGACCTCCTCTTGGCGATCCAGGACGGCTTTCCGCTGTCCGCGACCCCCTACGAGGACGTGGCGGCGGAGATCGGTGCCCCCGTCGACGACGTGCTCGCCGCGGTCGAGCGCCTGCTCGCCGACGGCTGCATCAAGCGCGTCGGCTGTATCGTCAACCACGTCGTCACCGGGTTCACGAACAACTGTATGGTGGTCTGGGACGTGCCGGACGACGAGCTCGACGAGCGCGGCGAGGCGGTCGGCAGCCTCCCGTACGTCACCCTCTGTTACCACCGACCGCGCCGCCCCGACCGGGACTGGCCGTACAACATGTTCACCATGATCCACGGCCGCGAGGCCGAGGCGGTCGACGCGAAGATCGACGAGCTGGCGGCCGACCACCTCCCGTTCGCCCACGAGCGGCTCTACTCGACCGAGACGCTGAAACAGACCGGCGCGCGCTACGAGGACCTGGTCGCGGACGGGGACTGACCGGCGGCGGGAAGCGGGAGGGACCGGACGGGCGACGCGAGCCGGACCGGACCGCGGCTCAGTCGTCGCCGAGGGCGGTCGTCCGCCCGCCGGCGGCGTCTGTCCCGACGCCGTCGCCGGCGGCGACGCCGCGGTCGGCGCCGAGGCGGTCGAGCGCGTCGGCGCCCGCGACCGCGACGACGACGAAGCCGACCTTCGAGACGATGTCGAGGTAGACGAACACGAGCATTTCCGTCGCGGGCGTCAGCAGCCCGAGCCCGGTGGGCGCGAGCAGCCACACGACCGGGTACAGCGTCCACAGCACCACCGTGATGTTCCGGAGCGTGCCGAAGACGGCACGGACTCGGTCGCCCGCCGCCGAGGCCGACCGCGGGAGCGAGACGAGGAGCCCGTAGACGAGCGCGAGGTACGCCGCCCCGGCGACGCCGAAGGCGACCCACGAGACCGCTCCGGTCGTCGCGGCGGCGATGATACCGCCGGCGATGATCACCACGTCGACCCCGATCAGCCCGGCGAGTACGCGCCGCGACGGTCGCGCGAGCAGCCCGAGGTAGAGGAGGAGAAGCGGCGTCGTCAGGAGCCAGTCGACGTATCGAGCGACGTCGAGCTCCCCGGCCGACAGCGAGACGCTGCCAAACCCGAGCGCCATCAGGAGGTACGCGACCGCCGCGATACCGGTGACGCCGGCGAGGGTGCCGTAGTAGACGGCGTGCGACTCGCCGGCCTCCGAGGACCGGGAGAACCACGCCCACAGCGGGGGAACCGTCCCGGCGCCCATCGCGAGGGCGCCGATCCACGCCCAGACGGCGGTGTCGACGAGCATCTCAGTTCACCTCCTCCCCGGCGGCCGCGCCGTCGCCGCCGTCGTCGCGCGAGAAATCGAACTCGGTCCCGGCGCCGCCCGCGGCCCCCCCGTCGGAGACCGCGGTGGCGTCGGGCGCCGCGCCGCGCCCCGTCGCTCTGTTCGGGCCGTCGAGGCCCTCGTCGGTCGCGAACGCGAAGTCGTCGACCGCGTCGCGCAGCGCGAGCGCGCGGTCGGAGAGCGACCCGGCCGCGGTCTCGACCGCCCCCAGGGTCCGCTCCTGTTCGTCGACCGCGCCGGTCACGTCGCCGGCCGCGCTGGCCGTCTGCGCGCTGATCGCGGAGACGTCCTCGACGTGGCCGACGACCGCGTCGACCGAGTCCGCCTGCGTCTCGGTGGCGCGGGTGATTTCGGTCATGCTGGCGTCGGTACGCTCGGAGGCCTCCGCGAGGCGCTCTAAGGCGTCGATGGAGGTCTCGACCGTGTCGACGCCGGCGGAGATCCGCTGTTCGGTGCGCGCCATCGCGTCGGCGCCCGTCTCCGCGCGCTCCTGAACGGCGTGGATCCGGGCCTCGATCTCGCTGGCCGACGCCTGCGTCTCCTCGGCCAGCGACTTCACCTCCTCGGCGACGACCGCGAAGCCGGCGCCCTCGGCGCCGGAGCGGGCGGCCTCGATGGAGGCGTTCAGCGCGAGCAGGTTCGTCTGCTCGGCGATCTCCGAGATGGTGTCGACCACCTCGCCGATCTCCTCGACCTCCGCCGCGAGCGCCTCGACCTCCGCGGTCGTCTCCGCGGTCGTCTCCTCGACCGCGTCCATCTCCGCGAGCGCCTCCTCGGCGGCCTCGCGGCCCTCCTCGCCGACCTCGGCCGCGTGTTCCGCGGTCTCCGCGACGTCGGTGACGGTGGAGGCGACCTCCTCGGCGGACGAGGCGAGGTTCTCCGCCTCGTCGGTCGCCGCCCGCAGGTCGTCGCGCTGGGTGCGGGCCCCCTCGGCGATCTCCGAGACCGCCTCGCTCACGGTCCCAGTCGTCGCCCGCAGGTCGTCCGTGCGGTCGTCGACGGTCCCGGCCACGTCGGCGGTGTCCTCGGCGACCGTCGCGACGGACGCGACCGTCCCCTCCAGCTCGTCGGCCATCTCGTTGAACGCGGCGCCGACGCGCGCCATCGCCGCGCTGTCGCTCTCCGGGTCGACCCGCCGCGTCAGGTCGCCGTCGGCGAGCGCGCGCATCGCGGTCTCGTACTCGGTCGCCTTCTCCTCGACCGTCTCGGCGCGCGCGTCGGCCTCCCGCCGCGCCCGCTCCGCCTCCTCGCGGGCCGACTCGGCGTCGGCGATCTCCGAGCGCAGCGAGCCGCGCATCTCGTCGAACGCCCCGAACAGCCGCCCGAGCTCGTCGGTCCGGCCCGTGTCGAGCCGCACGTCGAGGTCGCCCTCGGCCATCCGCTCGGCCTTACCCGTGAGCTGCCGCAGGGAGATGACCGTGTTCGATCCGATCGTGACGCCGATGAGCGCGAGCCCGATCACCGTCAACAGCGTCATCCCGACGAGCCCGGACCGCACCGCTTCGCCCGCGGCGCCGGCCGCCTCGGCGCGAAGGTAGACGATAACTCCGTATGAGACTGAGACCCCCATGACCCCGACCAGCGACAGAGCGAGCTTCGCGCCGTAGCTCGATCGGACGCCCGGGGCCGATCCTGCTTGCATGTGTACTCGACCGCAGGGATCGCGCCGTGATAATAACCCTCCCCAGGATATTAACAGTGATAATCACTCTCGGCGCGGCGCCCGGCGGTCGCGGGGAGGCGACTCCGGCGACGCGGTCCGACCGAGGCCGGTCTCTCGACCCGCTCCGGACCGGTACGTTGAGGCCGCCGCCGGCCGCACGGTGAGACATGGCGACCGCTTTCGACAGGCTCGGATACGGGACGTACAAGCTGGCGGACGGCGAGGAGTGCGCGGCCGGGGTCGCGCACGCGATCGAGACCGGCTACCGCCACGTCGACACCGCCCAGGGGTACGACAACGAGGCCTCGGTCGGCGACGGGATCGACCGGAGCGGCGTCGACCGCGACGACCTGTTCGTCGCGACGAAGCTCTCGACGGACAACCTCTCGTACGACGACGCCGTCGAGACCGCCCGCGCCAGCCGGGACCGGCTCGGCGTCGACTCGATCGACCTGCTGTACGTCCACTGGCCGATCAACAGCTACGACCCCGAGGAGACGCTGCCCGCGCTCGACGACCTCGTCGACGACGGCGTGATCGACCGGATCGGGCTCTCGAACTTCGAGCCGGACCAACTGGACGAGGCGATCGACCGCCTCGACCACGACGTGTTCGCCCACCAGGTCGAGTGTCACCCCCTGCTCCAACAGGAGCGGCTCCGCGAGTACGCGGTCGAGGACGGTCACTGGCTCGTCGCCTACTCGCCGATCGCGCGCAACCGCGTCGCCGACGTCGACGCGCTCCGCGAGGTCGCCGCGGCGCAGGACGCGACCCCCGCGCAGGTGAGCCTCGCGTGGCTGCTCTCCAAGGAGCGCGTCGCGCCGATCCCGAAGGCGGCCGACCACGGTCACGTCGAGGAGAACTGGGCCGCCCGCGAGATCGACCTGACCGACGAGCAGATCGCCCGGATCGACGGGCTCGACCGCGGCGAGCGGGTCGTCGACTTCGCGGAGGCCCCTTGGAACTGAGCCCGCGCTCCGGAGCGTTCAATACCGCTACTGTCCCCTCATAGTCGGTTTAACGGTCTTCCGTGTCGAGTGATAGTGTGTGCCGGAGTCGAGCCCACGGTCCGACCGCGGCCCCGCCCCGGAAGCCGACGGCGACGCGGACGGCGAGTCGGGTCCCCGCGACCGTCCGGCCCTCCTCGCCGCCACGCCCGACCCGGAGGCGGTGTCGGACCGGCTCCGCACGCTCGCCGCCCTCGCGGGCCTCCTCGGTCTCTTGTTGACGCTGATCGCGCTGGAACTGCTCGTCCGTCTCTGACCCGTCCGCCGCCGGACCGAAACTGAACGCCAGATCCCCCCGATCCGCCGGCGGATCCGTCCTCCCCGGTGGTTTCACTTCCGCTTTCGGGCGCGTTTTTAAAAGGTGCGGGCACGACAGTCCGGACATGGCTCAGTCCACGTTCGACGACGACGACCTGTTCGGCGAGGCGGCCGAGGAGACCCGCGCGGAGGTCGAAGAGCACCTCGCGGCGGCGCGCGACCAGCTCCCCGACCCGGACGCGGTGTGGGAGACGGACGCGGACAACGTCCTCGGCGCGCTCAACGGGCTGAAGTCCGCGCTCGACGCCGGCGACGCGGTCGACAGCGTGCGCTCGGCGAAGAAGGCGTACGTCCTCGGCGAGCGGGCCGACGCGTTCGACGACGCCGACGACCTGAAGGCGGAGATAGAGGAGCTGGAGTCGCTCGTCGGCGACATCGAGAGCGCGGCCGACGAGGTGGCCTCCCTCACCGGCACCGTCCCCGCGATCCGCGGCGCGCTCCAGGACGCGGCCGACGAGGAGTAGCCCCTCTCGCTTCCTCAGGTCTCCCGGTCGACCACCGCCGCCGCCAGCTCGGCGAGGGACGCGCTCGCGCGGTCGAGCAGCTCCCGCCCGCGCTCCGCGTCGCCCGCCCGCGGGTCGCCGACCACGCCGTTGTCGGTGAACTCGTCGGAGTCGTGCGCGAGGTTCACCCCGGCGACCCACTCGCCCCACCGCTCGGCGGCGCCCGCGCTCGCCTCGTCGACCCGCTCCTCGCGGACCAAGTCGGGGTTCGTCGCGCGCAGCAGCTCGGTCTCCAGCGGCCCGGCGTGACCCATGTCGCTCGCGTGGTCGCCGACCGCCTCGAACCAGGTGAACGCGACGCCGTACCCCGCGTGGGCGTCGTCGCGCGAGAACCGCCGGACGACCTCCGCGAGCGCCTCGACGTTCCCCCCGTGGCCGTTGACGAACACGACGCGGTCGACCCCGTGCGAGACCAGCGACTCGGCGGACTCCCGGACGTACGCCCGGAACGTCTCCGGCGAGACCCACATCGTCCCGTCGAACGCGCGGTGTTCCTCGGCGACGCCGACCGGGACCGCCGGCGCGACCGCGACCCCTCCGCGCTCCGCGGCGGCGGCCTCGCTCGACGCCGCCGCCTCGTAGGCGTCGGCGCCCGCCTCGGCGACCGCGACGGCGTTCAGGGTGTCGGTGCCGAGCGGGGCGTGCGGCCCGTGCTGTTCCGTGCTGCCGACCGGGAGGAACGCGACGTCGACGTCGGCGTCGCGGACGTCGGTCCACGTGACCTCGCTGAGGCGCATATCCGCACCTCGGCGCGCGGCGTGGTATAGGCGGCGGTCACCGCCGACGCCGCCGTCCGGCGGCCACTGGCGGCGAGACCGGTGTCGCGGGCGCTCCCGAGGTATTATGCCCCTCCCCGTAGATCCGGGCCGCATGAGCGGTGACAACGCGGACCACGACTCGGAGGCGCACGAGCCGGCCCCCGCCGTGACGTTCGGCCCGCTGAAGCGGGCGCTCCGCGAGCACCGCTACCCGGTGACGGCGGCGGAGCTGATAGAGCAGTACGGCGCCGCGACGCTGGAGGCGGAGACGACGACGGAGCGGCTCGACAGCCTGCTCGAGGGCCGCGAGGAGACGCAGTTCCGCGACCCCGCAGAGGTCCGCGAGGCGGTCCTCGACGCGCTCGGGTACGCCGACGACTCCCCGGCGCCCGCCGACGAGTGGACTCGGCTGCCGCGGTGACGGTCGACCGGGCCGACGGGTCGCTCCGATCGACCGCGGTCAGTCGTCGTCGCTCTCGGCGTCCTCGACGATCCGGGCGGTGCGCTCCTGCGCCCGGTCGATGAACTCCTGTGGCAGCTCGTCGATCTCGCCGGCCTGAACGCCCCAGAGGTGCGCGTACAGCCCGTCGTTGTCGAGCAGCTCGTCGTGCGTGCCGCGCTCGGCGACCTTCCCGCCCTCCAGAACGAGGATGGTGTCCGCGTCCTTGATCGTCGAGAGCCGGTGGGCGATCGCGAACGTCGTCCGGTCCTCCGTGAGGCGGTCGAGCGAGCGCTGGATCAGCATCTCGGTCTCCGTGTCGACGTCGGAGGTCGCCTCGTCGAGGACGAGGATGTCCGGATCGGTCAACACGGCGCGGGCGATGGTGATCCGCTGGCGCTGGCCGCCGGAGAGCTTCACGCCGCGCTCGCCGACCATCGTGTCGTAGCCGTCGGGGAGGTTCTGGATGAAGTCGTGGGCCTCGGCAGCCTCGGCCGCCTCGCGGACCTCCTCGTCGGTCGCGTCGAACGTGCCGTAGGTGATGTTCTCGCGGACGGTGCCGTAGAACAGGTACGACGACTGCCCGACGTAGCCGATCGCGCGGCGCAGCGACCGCAGCGTCACGTCGCTGACGTTCTGGTCGTCGATCCGGATCTCCCCGTCGTCGACGTCGTACATCCGGAGGAGCAGCTTGAGCACGGTCGACTTGCCGGCCCCGGTCGGGCCGACCAAGGCGAGCGTCTCGCCGCCCTCGACCGCGAAGTCGATGTCCTCGACGATGGTCTCGTCGTCGTAGCCGAAGGAGACGTCGTCGTACACGACGCGGCCGTCGTCGACGACGAGCTCCTCGGCGTCGCGGTCCTCCTCCAGCTTCGAGGGCTCGTCCATCAGCCCGAAGATCCGCGCGGAGGAGGCGCGGGCGCGCTGGTACATGTTGATGATCTGGCCGAACTGTGCCATCGGCCAGATGAACCGCTGAGTGTAGAGGATGAACACGACGAACATCCCCTCGGAGAGCTCGCCCGTGAACGGGCCCGGCGGCCCCTGGAACACCCAGAGCCCGCCGACGACGAACGTGAGGACGAAGCCGATGCCCGCGAGCACGCGGAGGCCGGGGAAGAACTTGATCCGCGTCTCGATCGCGTCCCAGTTGGCGTCGAAGTAGTCGAAGGAGACGTCGTCGACGCGCTCGGACTCGTAGGACTCGGTGTTGGCCGCCTTGATCACCTGGATGCCGCCGAGGTTGTTCTCCAGCCGGGAGTTCATCTTGCCGACCGTCGACCGCACCTCGGCGTACTTCGGCTGGATGATCTTGATGAACACGTAGGTGAACCCGGCGATGACGGGGACGGGGAGCAACGCGACCAAGGCGAGCTGCCAGTTGATCCAGAACAGGAGGACGCCGATCCCGATCACCATCACGGACAGCCGGAACACGGAGTTCATCCCGTCGTTGAGGAACCGCTCCAAGCGGTTCACGTCGTTCGAGAGGATGGACATCATCTCGCCGGTCTGCTTGTCCGAGAAGAAGTCCATGTTGAGCCGCTGCATCTGGTCGTACGTGTCGGTCCGGATGTCGTGCTGGATGTTCTGGGCGAAGGCGTTGAACCCCCAGTTCCGGACCCAGTGGAACCCGGCGCCGAAGGCGAACGCGCCGACCAGCACCGCGATCGTGAACCAGAACTGGTCAACCTGCGTCGTCGGGAGCCACGCGTCGGGCAGTAGCACCAGCGGGATCTGCTCGTCGAACGCGGCCTCGCCGCGGAAGATGGCGTCGAGAGCGATCCCTAACATTAGGGGCGGGAGCAGGTCGAGCAGCCGCGCGAAGACGCTCGCGAGGATCCCCACCGTCACCTGCGGGACGTAGTCGCGGCCGTACTCGACGAACAGCCGCTTCATCGGATTCTCGATCTTGTCCCGCTGCTCCTCGAAGGGATCGTCTTCCTCCCATTCGACGCCACTCATCACACGGTCGTATCAGTCAGGCGGGCAAATAGGTTTCCTTCGAACCGAAATACATCGGCAGAAAACGCCGGTAGCGCGCGGCCGTTCGGGCGATTTCGCCCGGCCGACCGCGGTCGCCGCGCGGACGCCTCGGCCGATCCGAGAGCGCGACCGTCGCGCGCGCCGGTCCCGGCTCCGACGACCGCACCGCGGACTCGCTCCTCGCGGCCCGGGGTCGGCCTCACAGCTCGCGCCGCTCCACGTCGGGGTCGACCCCGGCCTCGTCGAGGTCCTCCCGGATGCGTCGGCGCAGCGGGTCCGGCACCCCGTCGCGGGGGACCGGCGCCGCCGTCTCGCCCTCGTCGTCGGTCGGGACGGACCAGTAGAGGACGCGGGGCGTCTCGGCGTAGAACTCCACCGCGTATCGGTCGCTGCCTCCCTCGTAGTGGACGCGGGCGGCCGCGCCCTCCGCGCGCCACCCCTCCTGTCTGACCAAGGCGGCGATCGGGTCTCGCATGGCCGCGCTCGGGGGCCCGGACACATGTGGGTGTCGGCCGGGGTCGCGACCGAGGCTATTCGCCGGCGCGCTCGGTCGCCCGCTCCCCGCTCCGCCCGCATCGACACCGGTTTACAACCGCCGTCCCGATGACCCGCCATGTCTCTTCGCGTCACGTTCCTCGGGACGGGCGGCGCCGTCCCGACCGTCGAGCGCGCGGCCAGCGCCGTCTTCGTCAACCGCGAGGGCGACCGCTTCCTCTTCGACTGCGGCGAGGGCACCCAGCGCGAGATGATGCGCAGCGGCACGGGGTTCGCCGTCGACCGCGTGTTCGTCTCGCACCTCCACGGCGACCACGTCCTCGGGATCCCCGGCCTCGTCCAGACGCTCGGGTTCAACGACCGCACCGACCCGCTGACGGTCCACTGCCCGCCGGGGACCGACGACCACCTCCGCGATCTCGTCCACGCGGTCGGCCACGACCCGGCGTTCCCGGTCCGGATCGAGCCGGTCGCCCCCGGCGAGGTCGCCTACGAGACCGACGAGTACGCGGTCCGCGCCTTCGAGACGGAACACCGGACCGTCTCGCAGGGGTACGTCTTAGAGGAGGACGACCGCCCCGGCCGCTTCGACCGCCCGAAGGCGGAGGCGCTCGGCGTCCCCGTCGGCCCGAAGTTCGGCCGCCTCCACGAGGGCGAGGCGGTCGAGGCCGAGGACGGCACGGTCGTCGAGCCGGAGCAGGTCGTCGGCCCGCCGCGCCCGGGCCGGAAGCTGGCGTACACCGCCGACACCCGCCCGCGAGAGAGCACCGTCGAGGCCGCCGAGGGCGCCGACCTGCTGATCCACGACGCCACCTTCGCCGACGACATGGCCGACCGCGCCCGCGACACGGCCCACTCCACCGGCCGCGAGGCGGGGTCGATCGCCGACCGCGCGGACGCGAAGCGGCTCGCCCTGGTCCACATCTCCTCGCGCTACGCCGCGGACCCGAGCCCGATCCTCCGGGACGCCCGCGAGGCGTTCGACGGCGAGTGTCTCCTGCCCGACGACGGCGACCTCATCGAGGTGCCGTTCCCCGACGCGGACTGAGTCGCTGAGGGTTCGACCGGCCGGTCCCACTCGGATGACTTCGTGACCGGCATGGAGACTGCCGAAGCCCCGGTCGCTCGACCGTACGATGACGGTTTTACTCATAAACGGTCGTTCGACACGGAGACCGCTGAAGCCCCAGTCGCGAGGCGGGCGCACGATCGCTGTGCGCCTCGCTCAGTCGCTCGTGCTGCTCGCTCCTTCGCCGCGGTGCTTGCGTCGCCTGCGCCCGCCTCGCGACTGCCCCTTCGAGTCCCGCCCGCACAGCGACCGCACCTCACGCCTCCCCAGCCTCGTCGCTCACTGCGTTCGCGACTCCCTCGCGCGTGCTCCTCGCGCCCGACGGGCGCTCGAAGGCACGCAGTGAGGCGCGACGCGCCTCTTGCAGCCGGCGGCAGAGCCGCCGGCGACGCCACCGCTTCGCTTCGTCACCTCCGTCGGATCCGCTTTTGTGTCACTCTGACCCGTGAAACAGTTCCACTTGAAACGAAGCCCGCGCACGGCTGACGGGCGTCTGACGCGAGCGAGGTCGTCCCGTCGGTCGATCTCCGCGGATCGAAAGAACTCCACGTAGCGGGCCTCAGGCGGGCGTTTCGTTCCACTTTCACCGCGGTCACGTACGTTTTAATACCATCTGGAACCAACCGTCGTACGCCTCCCACTGAAAACAAGACCGGAGGCGGAGACACCCCATGAGCGAACTGCGACAGGAAGCGGAAGCGATAGCGGAACAGTTCTCGGACCACACCGACGTCGACCCCGACGACGTCGAGGAGCGCCTCGAAACGCTCGTCGACGAGTACCGCGTGCCGCTCGACGAGGCAAGCCGGAGCGTCACCAACAGCTACCTCGAAGACGCCGGCATGGAGCGCGACGAGCTCGGCCGCGGCGGCAGCGAGGAGGTCCTCGTCAACGACATCGACGAGGACGAGCAGTGGGTCGACTTACGCGTGACGCTGGTCGACCTCTGGGAGCCGCGCAGCGACTCCATCTCGCAGGTCGGCCTGCTCGGCGACGAGTCGGGCACGATCAAGTTCGTCGCCTTCGAGACCTCCGACCTCCCCGAGCTGACGGAGGGGCAGGCGTACGAGCTCTCGAACGTCGTCACCGACGAGTACGAGGGGAGCTACTCGGTGAAGCTCAACCGGACGACTGGTATCACCGAGATCGACGAGGCGATCGAGGTCGGCGACAACGCCGACACCGTCGAGGGCGCTCTCGTGGACATCCAGTCCGGCTCCGGGCTGATCAAGCGGTGCCCCGAGGAGGACTGTACGCGCGTCCTCCAGAACGGGCGCTGCTCCGAACACGGCCAGGTCGAAGGCGAGTTCGACCTCCGGATCAAGGGCGTCTTAGACGACGGCGAGACGGTCACCGAGGTCATCTTCGACCGCGAGGCCACCGAGGAGCTCACCGGCATGACCCTGGAGGAAGCCAAGGACATGGCGATGGACGCGCTCGACACCACCGTCGTCGCCGAGGAGATGGGCGAGGACGTGCTCGGCCGCTACTACCGGGTCACCGGCCCCACCTTCGGCCGGTACGTCCTGGTCGACGAGATGGAGGACCCCGGCGCGGTCGACGTTGAAAGCGCGCTGATCGAAGCGAGGTCGATCTGAAATGAGCGGGTCAGCACCCACCCGAGAGGTCGCCCGGCGCGTGTTCGCGAGCGAGTTCGACGACGCCGGCTACACGTTCACCGAGTCCGACGACGAGCGCGCCCCCGTCTACGCGCTGCTCCCGACCGGCGAGTCCTCGAACCGCGTGTTCTTCGTGGGCACGCTCACGGAGAAGGAGGACGTCGGCGAGGACAGCGAGTACTGGCGCGGCCGCATCGTCGACCCGACGGGCACGTTCTTCGTGTACGCCGGCCAGTACCAGCCGGAAGCCGCTTCCAAGCTCCGGGACCTGGAGCCCCCGGCCTACGTCGCAGTCGTGGGGAAGCCCCGGACCTACGAGACCGACGACGGCACGGTCCGGGTCTCCGTCCGCCCCGAGTCGATCACCGAGGTCGACGCCGCCACCCGCGACCGCTGGGTCGCGGAGACCGCCCGCCGCACCGTCGAGCGCGTCGCCGCGTTCGACGACGAGGGCAACGAGTACGCGCGCATGGCGCGCGAGGAGTACGACCTCGACCCCGAGACGTACAAGGCCGCCGCGCTGTCGGCGTTAGAGGACCTCGACGAGAGCGGCGACGAGCTCGCCGGCGACGACGCCGCGCTCGGCGACGCCCCCGACGGGTCCGACTCGGCCGGCGCACCGGAGCCCTGAGGCGAGCGCGCCGCAGCCCTGAGGCGAGCGCGCTGCAGCCCTGATCCGGGGGACGCCCGCCCGGCGCCCCGACGGCGCCGCTCGCCGTGCGACCGTCTGACAAACTGTTAAGTACGCAGCGAGACCTACGACCCGCTAATGGGCAACAAGAACAAGACGGTCTCGTTCCGCGTCAACGAAGATGCGTTCGAGGCGCTCCGCGACATCGCCGAGGAGCGGGACATCTCGCTGTCGGCGGTCTTCCGGGACTACGTGGACATGCTCGTTGCCCACGACGGTCAGGTCCGGGTCGTCCCGGAACACGAGCTGACCGACGCGGACGGCGACGGCGAGGCCTTCCCGCCCCGGGTCGAGGTGCCGAAGAGCTTCGTCCGGGAGCACGAGCGGCTAGAGCTCGAGGCCGAACACCTCCGCGAACAGCTCGAAGAGCACAAGCGGTACATCAACCACCTCCGGGAGCAGGTCGAGGGCGACGACGAGGACGTGATCCACCTAGAGGACCTCGACGGCGAGTCGGACGAGCCGTCGTTCCGACTCGGATAGGGGCACACGTCGCCCCGGACCGCCTTCCGCTCCGACCGAGACCGTCCGCCCCGGCGCTTCTCTCGCCGCGCTCGCCCGCCGAGCCGCGGCGCCGCGCCGCCCGGGTCCCGCTCCGACCGGCGACCCCCGGCGCGAAAACCTTCCTGTTCGTCCGTTACTGACCGCCGAACCGCACATCTTGGCGAAAATATTGCCGGATGGCCCGAAGTTTGTTCAGAAACGTCCGATTCTCTTCCAGTGCGATGGACGGTTTCTCAGTGCGAAGGCGCTATTTCTGATTATACTAAATTATTTACGAAAACGATATTACCCGGGCGGTGGACGGATCGGACATGCGAAGGTGGGTTCGACCGTGACCGTGTTCGACAGGGCGTACGACGATACGGTTCGCGTCCTCGACGAGGACGGCGAGGTCGTCGGCGACGTCCCCGACCTCGACGACGAGTCGCTCGTCGAGATGTACAGGCACATGCGGCTGGCGCGGCACTTCGACGGCCGCGCGGTGAGCCTCCAACGGCAGGGCCGGATGGGGACGTACCCCCCGCTCTCCGGTCAGGAGGGCGCCCAGATCGGTTCGGCGTACGCGCTCGCCGACGACGACTGGATGATCCCGTCGTACCGCGAACACGGCGCCGCCCTGGTCCACGGGCTCCCGCTGAAACAGACGCTGCTCTACTGGATGGGCCACGAGGACGGCAACCGCGCGCCGGACGACGTCAACGTCTTCCCGGTCGCCGTCCCCATCGCGTCGCAGGTGCCCCACGCGACGGGCGCCGCCTGGGCCTCGAAGCTCCGCGGCGAGGAGGACGCGTTCCTCTGCTACTTCGGCGACGGCGCGACGAGCGAGGGGGACTTCCACGAGGGAGTCAACTTCGCCGGCGTGTTCGACACGCCGACCGTCTTCTTCTGTAACAACAACCAGTGGGCCATCTCCGTCCCCCGCGAGCGGCAGACCAGGAGCGCGACGCTGGCGCAGAAGGCGGAGGCGTACGGCATCGACGGCGTCCAGGTCGACGGCATGGACCCGCTCGCGGTGTACAGCGTCACGGAAGCGGCCCTGGAGAAGGCGCGCGACCCCGGCGCCGACCGCCCGCGGCCGACGCTCATCGAGGCGGTCCAGTACCGCTTCGGCGCGCACACGACCGCCGACGACCCGACGGTCTACCGCGACGACGACGAGGTCGAGCGCTGGAAGCGGAAGGACCCGATCGACCGACTGGAGGCGTACCTCCGGGACGAGGGAGTCCTCGACGACGAGCGCGTGGCCGAGGTCGAGTCGTCGGTCGAGACGCGGGTCGCGGACGCCATCGACGCGGCGGAGTCGATGGCGCGGCCCGACCCGCGGGAGCTGTTCGAGCACGCCTACGCGGAGCTCCCGCCCGAACTGGAGCGGCAGTACGAGGAGTTCGCCGCGCTGCGCGACGAACGCGGTGACGCGGCGTTCCTGGAGGACTGAATGACTGACACACAGAACCTCACGCTGGTACAGGCGATACGAGACGGACTACACACCGAACTGCGCGAGGACGACGACGTCGTCGTGATGGGCCAGGACGTCGGGAAGAACGGCGGCGTCTTCCGCGCCACGGAGGGGCTCTACGACGAGTTCGGCGGCGACCGGGTGATCGACACCCCGCTCGCCGAGTCGGGCATCGTCGGGACCGCGGTCGGGATGGCGGCGATGGGGATGCGCCCGGTCCCGGAGATACAGTTCTCCGGGTTCATGTACCCCGGCTTCGACCAGGTCGTCTCGCACATGGCGCGGTTCCGCACCCGCAGTCGCGGGCGGTTCACGCTCCCCATGACGCTCCGGGCGCCCTACGGCGGCGGCATCCGCGCACCGGAACACCACTCCGAGTCGAAGGAGGCGTTCTACGCCCACGAGGCGGGGCTGAAGGTGGTGATTCCCTCGACGCCGTACGAGGCGAAGGGCCTGCTCGCGGCGTCGATCCGCGACCCCGACCCGGTGGTCTTCCTGGAACCGAAGCTGATCTACCGGGCGTTCCGCGAGGAGGTGCCCGAGGAGCCGTACACGGTCCCCATCGGCGAGGCGGCCACGCGCCGCGAGGGCGACGACGTGGCGGTGTTCACCTACGGCGCGATGACTCGCCCCACGCTGGAGGCCGCCGAGACGCTCGGCGAGGAGGGGATCGAGTGCGAGGTCGTCGACCTCCGGACGGTCTCCCCGCTCGACCGCGAGGCGATCGTCGAGGCGTTCGAGAAGACCGGCCGCGCGGTCGTCGTCCACGAGGCGCCCAAGACGGGCGGGCTCGCCGGCGAGGTCACGGCGATCCTCCAAGAGGAGGCGCTGCTGTACCAGGAGGCGCCGATCGGGCGCGTCACCGGGTTCGACGTGCCGTACCCGCTGTACGCGCTGGAGGACTACTACCTCCCGTCGGCGGCGCGCATCGAGGACGGCATCCTGGAGGCGGTCGAATTTTAACATGGCCGCCGGAGATACACCCATGAACGCCGAGGTGACCGACGCGTGACGGTCGAGGAGTTCAAGCTGCCCGACGTGGGCGAGGGCGTCGCGGAGGGCGAACTCGTCAGCTGGCTGGTCGCGCCCGGCGACCGCGTCGAGGAGGACCAGCCCGTCGCGGAGGTCGAGACCGACAAGGCGCTCGTCGAGGTGCCGTCGAGCTACGACGGGACCGTCGAGGAGCTGTTCGTCGACGAGGGGGACATGGTCCCGGTCGGCGACGTGATCATCTCGTTCCGGATCGACGAGGACGGCGACGGCGGGGCGACCGCCGAGGCGGAAGCCGAACCGGAGCCCGAGGCCGACGCGGGCGACGAGCCGGCGCCGGACGCGACCGCCGACGCGGACGACGGGACGACGAGCGAGCCCGACACGCCCTCGGGTCGCACCTTCGCGCCGCCGTCCGCCCGCCGGCTCGCCCGCGAGCTTGGCGTCGACGTCGGTGCGGTCGACGGGAGCGGCCCCGGCGGTCGCGTGACCGAGGCCGACGTGCGCGCCCACGCCGAGGGCGGCGGATCCGCCGACGCGGGCGGCGCGGACGACGGCCCCGAACCCCGCCCCGCGCCGACCGACACCGGCTCTACCGGCCGGAAGTCCGCGGTCAGCAAGCGCGGCGACTCTTCGGACGGGGCGTCGGCGACCGCCGCCGGCGCGCCCGAGCCCGCGGGCCGCGAGACGACGCTCGCGACGCCCGCGACCCGGAAGGTCGCGCGCGAGCGCGGCGTCGACCTCGACGACGTGCCGACCGACGAGACCCGCGACGGCGAGGCGTTCGTCACGGTCGACGCCGTGAACGCGTACGCCGACGCGCTGGAGTCGCCGTCCGAGCCGGAGCCGGCGACCGTCGACGCTGACACCGCGCCGGCGACCGTCGACGCTGACACCGCGCCGGACGCGACCGCCGCGACCGACGCCGCCGTGAGCGCCGAGGGCGACGAGACCGTCCCCTACCGCGGCGTCAGGCGCACCATCGGGAAGCAGATGGAGCGGTCCAAGTACACGGCGCCGCACGTCACCCACCACGACACCGCCGCGGTGGACGCGCTCGTCGAGGCCCGCGAGGAGCTGAAGCCGAAGGCCGAGGCCGAGGGCGTGAAGCTCACCTACATGCCGTTCGTGATGAAGGCCATCGTCGCCGGCCTGAAGGAGTACCCGTACCTCAACAGCGAGCTCCGCGAGGACGACGAGGAGATCGTGTTGAAAGGCGACTACAACCTCGGGATCGCGGTCGCGACCGACGCCGGCCTCATGGTCCCGGTCGTCGAGGACGTCGACGAGAAGGGGCTCTTCGAGCTGGCCGACGAGGTGAACGACCTCGCCGCCCGCGCCCGCGAGCGGAAGCTCAAGCCCGCGGAGATGAAGGGCGGCACCTTCTCGATCACCAACTTCGGCGCCATCGGCGGCGAGTACGCCACGCCGATCATCAACTACCCCGAGACCGCGATCCTCGGGCTCGGCGCCATCGAGGAGCGCCCCGTCGTCCGCGAGGGCGACGGCGGCGACAGCGAGGTCGTCCCGGCGCCGACGCTGCCGCTCTCCCTGTCGATCGACCACCGGGTCGTCGACGGCGCGGTCGCGGCCGAGTTCGCGAACACCGTCATGGAACACTTAGAAACCCCCCTGCTGCTACTCAACGAATAATGGTCGTCGGAGACGTCACCACGGGAACGGAGGTACTGGTCATCGGCGCGGGGCCGGGCGGCTACGTCGCCGCCATCCGCGCCGCACAGGAGGGGCTCGACACGACCTTAGTCGAGAAGGACGCCTACGGCGGCGCCTGTCTCAACCGCGGCTGTATCCCCTCGAAGGCGCTGATCACGGGAAGCGGGCTCGCCCACGAGGCCGGCAACGCGGAGTTCATGGGCGTCCACGCGGACCCCGCCGTCGACATGGGGAAGATGATCGAGTGGAAGGACGGCGTGGTCGACCGGCTCACGGGCGGCGTCGAGAAGCTCTGTAAGGCGAACGGCGTGAACCTGGTCGAGGGCGTCGCCTCGTTCGTCGGCGAGAACACCGTCCGGGTCGCGCACGGCGGCGACGGGCAGGGCTCGGAGACGCTGGAGTTCGAACACGCGGTGATCGCCACCGGGTCGCGGCCGATCCAGGTCCCCGGCTTCGACTTCGGCGAGGACCACGTCTGGAGCTCCGCCGACGCGCTCGACGCCGACACGGTCCCGGACCGCCTCGGGGTCGTCGGCGGCGGCTACATCGGCATGGAGCTGGCGACGACGTACGCCAAGCTCGGCGCCGAGGTCACGGTCGTCGAGATGCTCGACGACATCCTCGACCCCTACGAGGACGACGTGAAGCGCGTCGTCCGCAAGCGCGCCGAGGAGCTCGGCGTCGACTTCAACTTCGGCGAGGGCGCGAGCGAGTGGGCGGAGGCGCCCGACGGCGGCTACCTCCTCCGCACGGAGACGGAGGAGGGCGAGGAGTCGACGTACGGCGTCGACAAGATCCTCGTCGCGGTCGGTCGCCAGCCCGTCACCGACGGGCTCGACCTGGAGAACGCCGGGATCGAGACGGACGACCACGGGTTCGTCGAGACGGACGACCGCACCCGCACGGCGGTCGAGCACGTCCACGCCGTCGGCGATGTGGCCGGCGACCCGATGCTCGCGCACGCGGCCTCCAACGAGGGGGTCGTCGCCGCCGAGGTGATCGCCGGCGAACCGGCCGCGCTCGACAGGCAGGCGGTCCCCGCCGCGGTGTTCACCGACCCCGAGATCGGCACGGTCGGGATGACGGAGGCGGAGGCCGCCGAGGCCGGCTTCGAGCCCGCGGTCGGCGAGATGCCGTTCAACGCTTCCGGGCGGGCGATGACGACCGGCCACACCGAGGGGTTCGTCCGGATCGTCGCCGACGAGGAGACCGGGTTCGTCCTCGGCGGACAGATCGTCGGCCCCGAGGCGTCGGAGCTGATCGCCGAGGTCGCGCTCGCGGTCGAGATGGGCGCCACCCTCGAGGACGTGGCCGCCACCGTCCACACCCATCCGACGCTCGCGGAGGCGGTGATGGAGGCCGCGGAGAACGCGCGCGGGCAGGCGATCCACACGCTGAACCGCTGACCGCGTTCGATCCCTCCCCGTCACGCGTGACCCCGGTCCCGTCCCGCGGAGGTCCCCCGACGAGGCGTACTGATGGCCGCCGGACCCTCGCGTGTTACTCTCGCTCACACCCGTCGAATTACCGGAATTCTGACAGATATGCGCCGGCAGCGGGCCTCTCCGAGCGGTAAACCCCTCGGAGCGCCGCTACGGTCTCCGACGGGGAATTCGTGGATCCGCAAATAGAACTTCATTATTTCGATAGAAACCCTCCGTTATAACGATGTTTCCCTCACAGAATTAGACAATATTATCTGCGAAGAGGAGCGACCGTTTTTTGATGGCTGGTAACACCAAAGAGTGGTGGCCGGATCAGCTGGATCTGGAACTGCTCGACCAGAACGCCGCCGATATCGGTCCGTACGACGAGGAGTTCGACTACGCGGCGGCGTTCGAGGAGCTCGACCTCGACGAGGTCAAGTCCGACCTCGAAGACGTGATGACCGACTCGAAGGAGTGGTGGCCCGCCGACTACGGGCACTACGGCCCGCTGTTCATCCGGATGGCGTGGCACAGCGCCGGCACGTACCGCTCGCTCGACGGGCGCGGCGGCGCCGCCGGCGGACACCAGCGGCTCCCGCCGATCAGCAGCTGGCCGGACAACGTGAACCTCGACAAGGCCCGGCGGCTGCTGGAGCCGGTCAAGACGAAGTACGGCGAGAAGCTCTCGTGGGCCGACCTCATCGTGCTCGCCGGCAACGTCGCGCTGGAGTCGATGGGCTTCGAGACGTTCGGCTTCGCGGGCGGCCGCGCGGACGACTTCCGCGGCGACGACGCCGTCGACTGGGGCCCCGAGAGCGAGTTCGAGGCCACCTCCCCCGACCGGTTCGACGAGGACGGCGACCTCAAGGCCCCGCTCGGGAACACCGTGATGGGCCTCATCTACGTCAACCCCGAGGGGCCGAACGGCGAGCCCGACCTCGAGGGCTCGGCGAAGAACATCCGCCAGTCGTTCAGTCGGATGGCGATGAACGACAAAGAGACCGTCGCGCTCATCGCCGGCGGCCACACCTTCGGGAAGGTCCACGGCGCCGACGACGGCGACAACCTCGGTCCGGAGCCCGAGGACGCCCCCATCGACCTCCAGGGCCTCGGCTGGGACAACGAGTTCGGCGAGGGGATGGGCCCCGACACGATCACGAGCGGCATCGAGGGTCCGTGGAACGCCACTCCGACCGTCTGGGACACGAGTTACGTCGACAACCTGCTCGAGTACGAGTGGGAGCCGGAGAAGGGTCCCGGCGGCGCGTGGCAGTGGACCACGAAGAACGACGAGCTCGACGACGCCGCCCCGGGCGTCGCGGACCCCGACGACAAGGAGGACGTCATGATGCTCACGACGGACGTCGCCCTGAAACACGACGACGACTTCCGGGCCGTCCTCGAGGAGTTCCGCGACGACCCCGACGAGTTCCAGGAGACGTTCGCGAAGGCGTGGTACAAGCTCATCCACCGCGACATGGGCCCGCCGGAGCGGTTCCTCGGCCCCGAGGTCCCGGAGGAGACGATGATCTGGCAGGACCCGCTGCCGGACGCCGACTACGAACCGATCGGCGACGCGGCGGTCGGCGACCTCAAGGGCGCCCTCCTCGACTCCGGCCTCTCGACCGGCGAGCTCGTCAAGACCGCGTGGGCGGCGGCGTCCACCTACCGCGACAGCGACAAGCGGGGCGGTGCCAACGGCGCCCGCATCCGCCTCGAACCGCAGCGGAGCTGGGAGGCCAACGAGCCCGAACGGCTCGCCGATGTCCTCTCGACGCTCGAAGACGTACAGGCCGAGTTCAACGAGTCGCGCTCCGACGACGTGCGCGTCTCGCTCGCCGACCTCATCGTGCTGGGCGGGACCGCGGCCGTCGAGCAGGCCGCGGCCGACGCGGGCTACGACGTCGAGGTGCCGTTCGAGCCCGGTCGCGTCGACGCCACCGCCGAGCAGACCGACGAGGAGTCGTTCGAGGCGCTCAAGCCGCAGGCCGACGGGTTCCGCAACTACCTCGGCGACACCGACGAGGACGTCGAGGACCTCATGGTCGACAAGGCCGACCTGCTGAACCTGAGCGCCAGCGAGATGACCGTGCTGGCCGGCGGGCTGCGAACGCTCGGCGCGACCTACGGCGACCGCACGGCGTTCACCGACGAGCCCGGGACGCTGACGAACGAGTTCTTCGTGAACCTGCTCGACATGGCGTACGAGTGGGACGAGGTGACCGACGCCGAGGACGTCTACGAGGTCCGCGACCGCGACACCGGCGAGGTCGCGTGGGAGGCGACGCGCGCGGACCTCATCTTCGGCTCGAACGCGCGGCTCCGCACCATCGCCGACGTGTACGCCAGCGACGAGGAGAAGTTCGTCGAGGACTTCGTCGCGGTCTGGAGCGAGGTCATGACGCTCGACCGCTTCGACCTCGAGTAACGCCCCCGTCGCAGTCGGATTTTTTCGGTCTCGCAGCGCGGTTCCGGTAGCTCCGGCTCTTCCTCGCCGACGCGGCCCGAATCGACCCTCTCACCTGCCGAACCCTCGGCTTGTAACGGACGGCTGGCTTTCCGGCTATCGCCGTGCGCAACGAATTCTATATCGCGACATGTGATTTACTACTGCGCCGACGGCCGAATCTCCCGTTCGACCGCAGGCCCGATTTCCCGGCCCGAACCGGCGTCTCGGCGGCGATCGACCGCCTTTTTTCCCGCCGGGCCCTCGTTCGCGACATGGCCGACGAGTTCGACCCGGAGAAGTTCGAAGACAAGTACGCGAACTACTTCCAGGAGCTCCAGCGGGCGTACAAGAACGCGTTCAACCAGATGAACGACCGGCACGACTCGGAGCTGATCCACGGCATCGACCAGACCGTGCTCAACGAGTCGGAGCCGTTCTACGAGGACGGCGAGTTCCGCGTCGAACTCCCGGAGAACCCCCGCGAGCGCATCCGCGGCGCCGTCGCGGTCGACGACGAGACGTTCGAGGAGACGCTCGACGAGTACGTCGAGCGGATCGAGTCCGAGCTGTACCGGACGCTGGGCGTCGACCGCCCGGAGTGACCAACCGTGAGGGGTCCGCGTCGCGCCCGGATCCGGCCGAACCAAAGGCATAAGCCCGCCGCCCGCCAACTCGCGGGCATGAGCACGGACACGACTGACGCGGAAAACGAGCTCCGCGAGCGGATCACGAACTTCCTGCGGCGTAACTTCCCGCAGATCCAGATGCACGGCGGGAGCGCCGCCATCGCCCACCTCGACCGCGAGAAGGGCGAGGTGACGGTCCAGCTCGGCGGCGCCTGTTCCGGCTGCGGCATCTCGCCGATGACGATCCAGGCGATCAAGTCCCGGATGGTCAAGGAGATCCCCGAGATCGAGACGGTCCACGCGGACACCGGCGCGGCGGCCGGCGCCGACGGCGACCTCGGCGGGACCAGCAGCGGCGGGATGTCTCCTTCCTTCCCCGGCGAGACGACCGACGACGACGGCGGCGACGACGAAGGCCCGCAGGCCCCGTTCTGAATCGGTTCGACCGACGGTTTCTCTCTCCCTTTCTCTCCGACTCCCGAGTCGCATCGCCGTCCACCGCCCAGTAGCCGATTTCGCACGGAAGCGGCCTCCTCGGAGCTGAATCCGTGGGATACGGTTATCGAACCGGATCCCGGAGTAAATCTTATGGCGCTATATCAAATTCGTACGCCGCCCCGATCTCAGTCCGACTGAAGCCTTTTTCTCCCCGGCAGCCGTGGGGAATCGCTATGTACCATCGCGAGGTCGAACCCACGGCGGAGTACGTCGCGCGGTTCGAGACCGGCGCCGACTGGCGCGAGGAGATAGAGGCCCTCGCCCGCGAGGAGGACGTTGAGGCCGGCTGGTTCACGGCGCTCGGCGCGGTCCAGGACGCGGACGTCTGGTTCTACGACCAGGAGGAGACCGAGTACCGGTCGGTGACGTTCGACGAGCCGCTGGAGGTGGCCGCCTGCGTGGGCAACGTCTCGCTTCTGGAGGGGGACGTGTTCGCCCACACCCACGCGGTGCTCTCGCGCCCGAGCGGGCAGGCCCTCGCGGGGCACCTCGACTCGGCGACCGTCTGGGCGGGCGAGTGCCACCTGCGCGCGTTCGCCGAGCCGCTGGAGCGCTCGCACGACGAGGCCACCGACTTGGACCTGTGGCTGTGACCCGCCGAGCGCACCGCGTCTCCCCCGCGACCGAGCCGCGATGAGACCGGACGACGAGCGCTACTTCGCGCGGATCGAGGAGCGCCTCGACGAGGCGTGGGACGTGGCCGAGACGGCCAAAGAGCAGGGCCGCGACCCGGAGCCCGAGATCGAGATCCCGGTCGCCCGCGACATGGCGGACCGCGTCGAGAACATCCTCGGGATCGACGGCGTCGCGGAGCGCGTCCGCGAGCTGGAGGGCGAGATGTCCCGCGAGGAGGCGGCGCTGGAGCTGGTCACCGACTTCGTCGACGGGAACGTCGGCGACTACGACTCCCGCGAGGGGAAGATCGAGGGCGCCGTCCGGACCGCCGTCGCGCTGCTCACCGAGGGCGTCGTCGCCGCGCCGATCGAGGGGATCGACCGCGTGGAGCTGCTGGAGAACGACGACGGCACCGAGTTCGTCAACGTCTACTACGCGGGCCCGATCCGCTCGGCGGGCGGGACCGCCCAGGCGCTGTCGGTGCTCGTCGCCGACTACGCCCGGTCGCTGCTCGACGTCGACGAGTACAAGCCCCGCGACGTTGAGGTCGAGCGCTACGCCGAGGAGATCGCCTTATACGACAAGGAGACCGGGCTCCAGTACACCCCGAAGGACAAGGAGTCGAAGTTCATCGCGAAGCACATCCCCGTCATGCTCGACGGGGAGGCGACGAGCGACGAGGAGGTCTCGGGCTTCCGCGACCTCGAACGGGTCGACACCAACTCCGCGCGCGGCGGGATGTGTCTCGTCGCCGCCGAGGGGATCGCGCTGAAGGCCCCGAAGATCCAGCGGTACACCCGGAACCTCGACGAGGTCGACTGGCCGTGGCTCCAGGACCTGATCGACGGGACGATCGGGAAGGACGGCGCGGGCGACGGCGACGCGCCGGCGTCCGAGGGCGACGCGGACGAGGACGGCGACGACGCCGACGGGGAACCCGACGAGCCGGCGGCCGACCCCGCGGCCGACGACTCGCCCGACGGCCCGCCCCGCGCCGACCCCTCCCAGAAGTTCCTCCGGGACCTGATCGCGGGCCGCCCCGTCTTCACGCACCCGAGCGAGGCGGGCGGCTTCCGCCTCCGGTACGGTCGCGCGCGCAACCACGGGTTCGCGACCGGCGGCGTCCACCCGGCGACCATGCACATCGTCGACGACTTCCTCGCGGCGGGCACGCAGATCAAGACGGAGCGGCCCGGGAAGGCCCACGGCGTCGTCCCCGTCGACTCCATCGAGGGGCCGACGGTCCGCCTGGCGAACGGCGAGGTGCGGCGGATCGACGACCCCGAGGAGGCGAAGGCGGTCAGCAACGGGGTCGAGAAGGTGCTCGACCTGGGCGAGTACCTCGTCAACTACGGGGAGTTCGTCGAGAACAACCACCCGCTCGCGCCCGCGTCGTACGCCCCCGAGTGGTGGGTCCAGGAGTTCGAGGCGGCCGGCGCCGACGTACAGGCCATGGGCGACGACCCGCACGTCGACTTAGAACACCCGGGCGTCGACCGGGCGCTCGCGTGGGCTCGCGAGTACGACTGCCCGCTCCACCCCGAGTACACCTACCTCTGGCACGACGTCTCGGTCGACGCGTTCGCGGCGCTGGCCGACGCCGTCGCCGCCGGCGAGGTCGCCGACGGCGTCCTCGCGATCGAGCGCACCGAGCCGGTCCGGGACGCCCTGGAGTCGCTGCTGGTCGAACACGCCGCGACTCCCGACGCGCTCCGGATCCCGACGTGGCGCCCGCTCGCGCGGTCGCTCGGGATCGACGACGGCCTCCGCAGGGAGTGGGACGCGGACGACCTCTCGGCGGCGGCCCGCGAGTACGCCGACGGCGAGAACGCGATTCGCGCGGTCAACGAGGTCGCCCCGTTCGAGGTCCGCGAGCGCGCGCCGACCCGGATCGGCAACCGGATGGGTCGGCCGGAGAAGTCCGAGAGCCGCGACCTCTCGCCCGCGGTCCACACGCTCTTCCCGATCAACGAGGCGGGGGGCCCGCAGCGCGACGTGGCGGAGGCCGCGGGCGTCATGGACGACACCGGCCGCCGCGGGCGGCACGAACTAGAGGTCTCCGACCGCGTCTGCCCCGACTGCGGCGAGCACACCTACGCCGCGCTCTGTCCCGACTGCGAGACGCACACCGAGCCGCACTACGAGTGTAACGACTGCGGCACCGTCTGCGAGCCGGACGAGGCCGGCCGCGTCGAGTGCCCGAACTGCGAGTGGGAGGTGACGGCCGCGAGCTATCAAGAGGTCGACGTCAACGACGCGTACCGCTCCGCGCTGGAGCGGGTCGGCGAGCGCGAGTCCGCCTTCGAGATCCTGAAGGGGGTCCAGGGGCTCACCTCGCGGAACAAGACGCCCGAGCCGATCGAGAAGGGGGTCCTCCGCGCGAAGAACGGCGTCACGTCGTTCAAGGACGGGACGGTCCGGTACGACATGACCGACCTCCCGGTCACCGCGGTCCGGCCCGAGGAGCTCGACGTCACCGCGGACCACTTCCGCGAACTCGGGTACGAGACCGACATCGACGGCGAGCCCCTCCGCCACGACGACCAGGTGGTCGAGCTCCGGGTCCAGGACATCGTCCTCTCCGACGGCGCGGCCGAGCACATGCTGAAGACCGCCGACTTCGTCGACGACCTGCTCGAACAGTTCTACGGGCTCGACCGCTTCTACGAGGTCAACGAGCGCGACGACCTCGTCGGCGAGCTCGTCTTCGGGATGGCGCCCCACACGAGCGCGGCAACTGTCGGTAGAGTGGTAGGATTCACATCGGCCGCGGTGGGATACGCTCATCCGTACTTCCACGCCGCCAAGCGGCGGAACTGCTTCCACCCGGAGACGAAACTCTGGTACGAGGACGAGACCGGTCAGCTACGATACGACGAAATCGAAGCGTTCGTCGAGAGGTACCTCGATCGGTCTGAGGTCGAGTTCGACGACTTCGGAACGGCCGTCGGCGAACTGGAACATGTCGACGGCGACCTGCGCGTTCCGTCGCTGACCGCGGACGGAGATCGCGTCTCTCGTCCGGTAGAGGCGGTCAGCAAGCACGACGCACCGGACCACCTCGTCCGAGTCCGGACCGAATCCGGCAGATCGATAACCGTCACTCCTGACCACGGTGTCCACGTGTACGACGGCGAACGGGACGCAGTCGCCGGCAAGGAAGCGCGGGAAATCGACGCGGACGACAGACTCGTAATTCCCGATTCGGTCGGGGTCGACGACGTCGACCGCGACTCACGCCGGTTCGATTTGCTCGCCGAATTTATTCGGTCCGACGCGGTTCCGACCGACCGTCTCATGATCAAAGGGCTGGACAAGGACCGCCTGTACGAGCTCTTCGAGGACGCGTTCGCCGACGACTGGGAGGGGGGATTCTACCCGCTCCAGAGCATGACGGAGGTCTTCGGGACGAACAAGAAGACGCTGAGTAACTACCTGTACAGAGAGAGCTTCCCCGTGTCGTATCTCCTGCGGTGCTTCTCCTCGCTCGACGAGATGCTCGCCTTCGTTCCGGACGACGTCTCGCTCGGAATGAAACGCGATCGCACGGAGATCGATCGGTTCGTCGATCTCAACGAGCGCGTCGCGACGCTGCTCGGGTACTACGCGGCGGAGGGGTTCGCCCGCGAGCAGGAGACGCCGAAGGGGACGATCCACCAGACAACGATCTGCGGGACGGAAACGGAAGCGAGGGAGTTCTTCCTCGACGTTCTGCGGGAGGAGTTCGGGGTCGACCCGTACGAAGAGAACCACGCGAAAGTGACCGTCTCCGGTCGCCTGTTGCGTGCGTTCTTCGACTCGGTGCTCGACTCCGGCGTGTACGCACACACGAAGCGCGTCCCCGATCAAATATTCGACGTATCCGACGAGATCATCGGTGCGTATCTGAGCGGATACTTCAGCGGCGACGGCAGCGTCGACGACGGATCGCTCCGAATCACGGCAACGACGGTCAGCGAAGAGCTTCGCGAAGACTTGCTCGGCCTTCTGCGGCGGCTCGAAGTCCACGCGAGCGTCGACCGACCCGAGCGGGTTCAGCTCCGTGATAAGTTCCCCGAATTCTACGACGACAGCGACACGCGGATGACCGCACAGACGTACGTCCTCAGTGTCTCGTCACACGACGCCGTTCGATTCTCCGAAATCGCCGGATTCCACCTCTCCCGGAAGCAGGACCGATTGACTGAGAACGTCTCGTCCGTCGAACCGTACGCGCGAAAAGCGTCTGACGGCGGGTCCGGCGAGTATCTCGTCGAAGACGTCGCTGAGGTCGAGGCTGTCGAGAGCGACGTCGACCACGTGTACTGTCTCACCGTTGAGGACACGCATTCACTCGTCGCGAACGATCTGTCGGTCGATCAGTGCGATGGAGACGAGGATTGCGTAATGCTGCTCATGGACGGTTTACTTAATTTTTCCAAAACTTTCTTACCAGACCAACGCGGCGGGCGGATGGATGCACCCTTAGTGATGTCTTCGCGAATCGACCCCTCGGAGATCGACGACGAGGCGCACAACGTCGACATCGTGCGGGAGTACCCGCTGGAGCTGTACGAGGCGTCGCGCGAGCTGGCCGACCCGGAGGCGGTCGAGGAGCTGATCCGGATCGGCGAGGACACGCTCGGGACCGACGACGAGTACCACGGGTTCGACCACACCCACGACACGACGGACATCGCGATGGGCCCGGACCTCTCGGCGTACAAGACGCTCGGCGACATGATGGAGAAGATGGACGCGCAGCTGGAGCTGGCTCGGAAGCTCCGCGCGGTCGACGAGACCGACGTGGCCGAGCGCGTCATCGAGTACCACTTCCTGCCGGACATCATCGGCAACCTCCGCGCGTTCTCGCGGCAGGAGACGCGCTGTCTCGACTGCGGCGAGAAGTACCGCCGAATGCCGCTGACCGGGGACTGCCGCGAGTGCGGCGGCCGGGTGAACCTCACGGTCCACGAGGGGTCGGTGAGCAAGTACGTCGACACCGCCATCGAGGTGGCCGAGCGGTTCGACTGCCGGCCCTACACGAAACAGCGGCTGAAGGTGTTAGAGGGGTCGCTGGAGTCGATATTCGAGGACGACACGAACAAGCAGTCCGGGATCGCGGACTTCATGTGACGACCCCGCCGTCGCGTCCTGTTCCGCGACGACGGGGTCGACCTCCCCGGGCGGGGAGGAAACGGCGAGCGTGGTTGGGTATACCGACAGCGTGTTGCGAGCGACTTCCAGCCCGTGCCTCTCGTCGGCCGGCCGGAAGCCGATCGCGCGTTATGTCTCCACGCTATTGAATCTGTGGCACGCGGTGGCAGGACCGTGCGGACCGAGCGGTCAGTCGTCGTCGCGCGCCTCCTCGACGACCCGCGTGAACTCGCGGGCGGTCTCGGTGATGGTCTCGTAGTCGCCGCGCTCGGCGGCCTCGTAGTCGACGAGCGCGCCGCCCGCGCCGACCGCGAACGCGCCCGCGTCGATGTACTCCGCCGCGTTGTCGGGGCTCACGCCGCCGGTCGGCATCATCGGGATCTGGCCGAGCGGTCCCTTCATCGCGCCGAGGTGGTCCGGGCCGACGGTCTTCGCCGGGAACACCTTCACGAAGTCCGCGCCGGCCTCGTAGCCCCGGACCGCCTCGGTCGGGGTCATCACGCCCGGCGCGGTGACGGCGCCGTAGCGGTTGCACGTCTCGATGACGTCCTCGTGGAGGCTGGGCGAGACGACGAACTCGGCGCCCGCCATCAGCGTGGCCCGCGCGGTCTCGCTGTCGAGGACCGTCCCCGTGCCGACGACGACCTCGTCGTCGAAGGAGCCGGCGACCTCGCCGATGAGGTCGGCGACGTCCGGCGTGTCGGCGGTGATCTCGACGGCGGTGACCCCGCCCTCGCGCAGCGCCTCGGCGATCTCGATGAGCTGGTCGGCGGGCACGCCGCGCAGCACCGCGACGACGCCGCTGTCGACGAGCCGTGAGAGCGTCTCGCTCATACTCTCCGTTTCCCGAGTCGGTACTTAAAACCGCGCCGATGCCCGCGGGCGCTGCCGCCGACGCGGGCGACCCGTCCGGTCGCGACGGGGCGTCGCTCCGCGGCCCCTCCGTGACACCGGTCGACACGAAATCGGCGGCGATCGGGGGTACTCGGCCGCGAAACGGCCGCGACGAAACACTACCCTTTTGACCCTGCTTTCGGTAACAGTCGGTATAATGGGCCGACGCAAGAAGATCGTTCAGGAATGTGAGCGGCTGATGGACAACCCGGAGCACATCCGGAACATCGCCATCGCCGCCCACGTCGACCACGGGAAGACGACGCTCTCCGACAACCTGCTGGCGGGCGCCGGCATGATCTCCCAGGACACCGCGGGCGAGCAGCTCGCGATGGACACGAAGGAGGACGAGCAGGAGCGCGGCATCACCATCGACGCGGCGAACGTCTCGATGACCCACGAGTACGAGGACACCAACCACCTCATCAACCTCATCGACACCCCGGGCCACGTCGACTTCGGGGGCGACGTCACCCGCGCGATGCGCGCGGTCGACGGCGCCTTAGTGGTCGTCGACGCCGTCGAGGGCGCGATGCCCCAGACGGAGACGGTGCTCCGGCAGGCGCTCCGCGAGGGCGTGAAGCCGACGCTGTTCATCAACAAGGTCGACCGCCTCATCTCCGAGCTTCAGGAGGGGCCCCAGGAGATGCAGGAACGGCTGATGTCCGTCATCGCCGACGTCAACGAGCTCATCCGCGGGATGGCCGAGAACATGGACGACATCCCCGACGACTGGACCGTCTCCGTCGAGGACGGCACGGTCGGGTTCGGCTCCGCGCTGTACAAGTGGGGCGTCTCGATGCCCTCGATGCAGCGGACCGGCATGGACTTCGGCGACATCATGGAGCTGGAACGGAACGACAAGCGGCAGGAGCTCCACGAGCGCACGCCGCTTTCGGACGTCGTGCTCGACATGGTCTGCGAGCACTTCCCGAACCCGGTCGACGCCCAGCCCCGCCGCGTCCCGCGCATCTGGCGCGGCGATCCCGACACCGACCTCGCCGAGGGCATGCAGCTCGTCGACGAGGACGGCGAGGTCGTCTTCATGGTCACCGACATCTCGATGGACCCGCACGCCGGCGAGATCGCGACCGGCCGCGTCTTCTCCGGCACGCTGGAGAAGGGCCAGGAGCTGTACGTCTCCGGCACCGCGGGCAAGAACCGCATCCAGAGCGTCGGCCTCTTCATGGGGTCGGAGCGGGAGGAAGTGGATCGCGTCCCCGCCGGGAACATCGCGTCGGTCACGGGCCTGCGCGACGCCATCGCCGGCTCGACGGTCTCCTCGGTCGAGATGACGCCGTTCGAGTCGATCGAGCACATCTCCGAGCCGGTCATCACGAAGTCCGTCGAGGCGCAGAACATGGACGACCTGCCGAAGCTCATCGAGACGCTTCAGCAGGTCGCCAAGGAGGACCCGACGATCCAGATCGAGATCAACGAGGACACGGGTGAGCACCTCATCAGCGGGCAGGGCGAGCTCCACCTCGAAGTGATCACCCAGCGGATCCAGGACAACCAGGGCATCCCGGTCATCACCGGCGAACCGATCGTCGTGTTCCGCGAGCAGCCCCAGGAGGAGTCCCGCGAGGTCGAGGGGCAGTCGCCGAACCGCCACAACAAGTTCTACATCACCGTCGAGCCGCTCGAGCAGGACATCGTCGACGCGATCCAGCTCGGCGAGGTCTCGATGGACATGCCCGAACTGGAGCGCCGCGAGGCGCTGCAGGAGGCCGGCATGGACAAGGACACCTCGCAGAACGTCGAGGACATCCACCGGACCAACATCCTCATCGACGACACGAAGGGGATTCAGCACCTCAACGAGACGATGGAGCTCGTCCTCGAGGGGCTTCAAGAGGCGCTCGACGACGGGCCGCTCGCGGCCGAGCCGGTCCAGGGGTCGCTGTTCCGGCTCCACGACGCGAAGCTCCACGAGGACACCATCCACCGCGGTCCGGCGCAGGTCATCCCGGCGGTCCGCGACGCGGTCCACCGCGCGCTGATCGACGGCGAGGTCCGCCTGCTGGAGCCGATCCAGGACGTCCGGATCGACGTGCCCTCGGAGCACATGGGCGCGGCGTCCGGCGAGATCCAGGGCCGCCGCGGCCGCGTCGACGACATGTACCAGGAGGGCGACCTCATGGTCGTCGAGGGCATCGCGCCCGTCGAGGAGATGATCGGGTTCTCCTCCGACATCCGCTCGGCCACCGAGGGCCGCGCCTCGTGGAACACCGAGAACGCGGGCTTCCGCGTGCTCGTCGACAACCTCCAGCGCGAGAAGATCATGGAGATCCGCGAGCGCAAGGGGATGAAGCTGGAGCTGCCGCAGTCGATCGACTACTTCTGAGTCGACGACGCGGTCCGCGGTAGTCGGGTTTCTATTCTCCTTTCCGCGCTCGATTCCCCCAGCGGCGCGACCGTCAGCCGCGGATCCGCCCGACGGCCGACACCCCGCCGCCGAGGGCGAGCAACAGCCCGAGCGCGGCCGCGAACAGCGGCGCGTTCGACGTCTGCGCTTTCAGGAACGCCCCGTCCGGATCGGCCGGGTCGACGTAGGCGGTGGTCGACTCGTTGACGGCGTACGCCGCGACGACCTCGCGGGCCGCCGACTCGGTGTCGTAGTTCGACGTGATCGCCGAGGGGTAGACGTTGGTGCTCGCGTACTCGGTCCCCTCGTACTCGTAGGTGAACCGGACGGTCGGTCGGTAGTCGGCGCCCGGACTGCTCCCGGTCGAGGTCGACTCGACGCCGACGTCGGTGATCGCGGCGTCGACCGCGACGGCGTCGTCGACCGCGTCGGACTGCTGCGTGTAGTCGTACGCGCCGTAGCCGGTGACCGCGAGCCCGACCGCCAACAGGAGCAGCGCGCCCTTCAGCGTCTTCGGGCCGTCGATGGACAGGCCGTCGCTCATACGGGGCGCACACCTCGGTTCGGGGAGCGGTGGATCGGGACGTGGTGGGTCGGCGCGGCGGACCGCGTTACGACGCTCGGCGGACTGCGTGGAGGGTGTCGCACGCGGAGTCGTCGAGCCCCGTCGGTCAAATATGTGGGGGCTCCCCGAACCGTGCGGTACGTTGGCACCCGCTGCGGCGAGGCAACGCCTGCCATCGCCGAAGGCTTATACCCGATCGTCCGACTCCGTTCGGGTATGCAGACGGGTACGACTCCACCCCGGCGCACCGCGACGGAGCCACCGAGCGACCGCTCCGGCCCCGGGACAGGAGCGTGCCCGCGACCGCGCGGTCCGGACCGGCGCGCCGCCGCGCCGGGGGTGGCGCCGTGAGCGACCGTCGCGACGGGACGCCGGCGGCCGCGCTCGACGCGGAGGACGCGACCGACGCCGCGGAGAGCGCGGACCCGGCCTCTCCGGACGGCGGCCACGCGGCCGCGGCCCCCTCGACGCACACGGTGCGGCTGGAGCTGGTCGACGAGCCCGGCCAGCTGCTCGCCGCGCTCCACCCGATCGCGGACAACGGCGGGAACCTCCTGTCGATCTACCACGAGCGCGGGAACAAGACGCCCCGCGGGCGGATCCCGGTCGAGGTCGACTTCGAGGCGACCCCCGAGCGGTTCCAGGAGATCGTCGACGCGCTCCGCAGCGAGGGCGTGAACGTGATGCAGGCGGGCACGGAGCGCTACGCCGAGGAGGTGACGCTGCTCCTGTTCGGCCACCTCATCGACACCGACCTCTCCGACACCCTCTCGCGGATCGAGGCCTGCGAGTCGGCGTCGGTCGCCGACGTGTCGCTCGCGGCCCCGCAGGGCACCGAGGAGGTGTCGAGCGCGCGGCTCCGGCTCGAGGCCCGCGCCGGCGAGACGGACGCGGCGCTCGCGGCGGTCCGCGAGCTGGCGGCGGAGAAGGACTTCCGCGTCGTCGAGCCGCTCACGGGGGTGGACGCGTGAGGCTCGCCGTCATCGGCGCGGGCGCGGTCGGGCGCTCCGTCGTCGACCTGGCCGGCGAACACGGCCACGAGGTCGTCGCGCTCGCGGACTCCTCGACGGCGGTCGTCGCGGACGGAACGGGCGCCGGGAGCCGGACCGCCGGCGTCGACCCCGACGCGGTCGTCGCGCGGAAGGCGGAGCGGGGGATCGTCGGCGACGCGGACCCCGAGGACGCCCTCGAGGCGGACTACGACGTGCTCGTCGAGGCGACGCCGACGACGCTCGGCGACGCGGAGCCCGGCTTCTCGCACGTGACTCGCGCGCTGGAGCGCGACCGCCACGCGGTCCTCGCGAACAAGGGCCCGGTCGCGGAGCGGTTCGGCGACCTCCGGGCGGCCGTCGACGACAGCGACGGCGAGATCCGGTTCGAGGCGACGGTCGGCGGCGCGATCCCAGCGGTCTCGACCGTCGAGGACATCGAGCCGGGCCACGTCACCGCGGTCCGGGGCGTGCTCAACGGCACGGCGAACTTCATCCTGACGCGGATGGCCGCCGAGGGGCTCGACTACGACCACGTGCTCGCGGAGGCGCAGGACCTCGGCGTCGCCGAGGCCGACCCCTCCTTCGACGTGGACGGCACCGACGCGGCGCTGAAGTGCGTCATCCTCGCGAACGTGCTGTCCTTCGGCGCGGCCGACGACCCGGCCGACGCCCGGGAGTTCACGCTCGACGACGCGGACGTGTCAGGGATCCGCGACGTGCCCGGCTCCGCGCTCCGGCTCGCGGCCGAGGACGGGCGGACGGTGCGGCTGATCGGCGAGGCGACCGGCGAGACGGTCCGCGTCGCGCCGCGGCTCGTCCCCGAGAACGGGACGCTCGCGGTCTCCGGCACCCAGAACATCGTCCAGATCGAGACCTCCCACGCCGGCCGGCTCAACATCTCCGGCCGCGGCGCGGGCGGCCCCGAGACCGCGAGCGCCGTCCTCGGCGACGTCGGCCGGTTGGAGTAGGCCGCTCCGGTCACCGGTCCCGTCGCCACGGGCCGGGGCGTGTGCCGATCTGTCGTGCCCCGCGTTGTCGAGAATCGACAGACGGCGTCGCGATGCTCTGTGGGCCGTATCGAAACCGTTTTAGTGGAATCTACCGAAACCTACTCACAGAGCGCCTTAGCGCGTGATTACCCCATGAGTGACAAACCGCACCAGAACCTGGCCATCATCGGCCACGTCGACCACGGCAAGAGTACGCTCGTGGGTCGCCTCCTCTTCGAGACGGGGAGCGTCCCCGAGCACGTAATCGAGCAGCACCGCGAGGAAGCCGAAGAGAAGGGCAAGGGCGGCTTCGAGTTCGCCTACGTGATGGACAACCTCGCCGAGGAGCGCGAGCGCGGCGTCACGATCGACATCGCCCACCAGGAGTTCGACACCGACGAGTACTACTTCACCATCGTCGACTGTCCGGGCCACCGTGACTTCGTGAAGAACATGATCACGGGCGCCTCGCAGGCCGACAACGCGGTGCTCGTCGTCGCGGCCGACGACGGCGTCGCCCCCCAGACCCGCGAGCACGTGTTCCTGGCCCGCACGCTCGGGATCAACGAGCTCATCATCGGCGTCAACAAGATGGACCTGGTCGACTACCAGGAGTCCTCCTACAAGGAGGTCATCGGCGAGGTCGAGGACCTGCTCAACCAGGTCCGCTTCGCGACCGACGACACCACGTTCGTGCCGATCTCGGCGTTCGAGGGCGACAACGTCGCCGAGGCGTCCGAGAACACGCCGTGGTACGACGGCCCCACCCTGCTGGAGTCGCTCAACGACCTGCCGGAGGCCGAGCCGCCGACGGACGCGCCGCTCCGCCTGCCGATCCAGGACGTCTACACCATCTCCGGCATCGGGACCGTCCCCGTGGGACGCGTCGAGACCGGGATCCTCAACACCGGCGACAACGTCTCGTTCCAGCCGTCCGACGTGGGCGGCGAGGTGAAGACGGTCGAGATGCACCACGAAGAGGTGCCCAAGGCCGAGCCCGGTGACAACGTCGGGTTCAACGTCCGCGGCATCGGCAAGGACGACATCCGCCGCGGCGACGTCTGTGGCCCGGCCGACGACCCGCCGAGCGTCGCCGAGACGTTCCAGGCCCAGGTCGTCGTCATGCAGCACCCGTCGGTCATCACGGCCGGCTACACCCCGGTCTTCCACGCTCACACGGCGCAGGTCGCCTGTACGATCGAGTCGATCGACCAGAAGATCGACCCGTCGTCCGGCGAGGTCGCCGAGGAGAACCCGGACTTCATCAAGTCCGGCGACGCGGCGGTCGTCACCGTGCGCCCCCAGAAGCCGCTCAGCATCGAGCCGTCCGGCGAGATTCCGGAGCTCGGCAGCTTCGCCATCCGCGACATGGGTCAGACCATCGCGGCCGGCAAGGTGCTGGAAGTCAACGAGCGATAATCGATGCAGCAGGCACGCGTCCGCCTCGCCGGCACGAGCCCCGAGGACCTCGACGACATCTGCGACGACGTCCGCGAGATCGCGGACTCGACGGGGGTCGCCCTGTCGGGCCCGATCCCGCTGCCGACGAAGACGCTCGAGATCCCGTCGCGCAAGTCCCCGGACGGTGAGGGGACGGCGACGTGGGAGCACTGGGAGATGCGCGTCCACAAGCGTCTGATCGACATCGACGCCGACGAACGCGCGCTCCGCCAGCTCATGCGCGTCCAAGTGCCGAACGACGTCAGCATCGAGATCGTTCTCGAAGACTGAGCGCTAGGGCGTTTCTCTTTCACCTCCTCCGTTTTTCACCCCGCCCAGCGACGGCGCCGTCCCTCGGCTTCGACCGCGGCGGTACCGCGTCACCGTCTCGGTCACCGCGCGTCGAGCAGGCCGACGCGACCGGCCGCGAGCCCGCAGAACGCCCCGGTGGCGTGCGCGACGAGCGCGACGCCCGGCGCGGCGGTCGTCGCCGTGAGCACGACGGCGACGAGCCCGAACAGGAGGAACTGCGCCCGCGGGGAGAGCCGCAGGCGGTCGAACAGCGTCGCGCTCACGACGTTGCCGGCGAGCAGGTAGCCGCCGAGCGCGAACACCGCGCCGCTGATCCCCAGCACGGCGGACGGCGGGCCGAGCAGTCCCCCGAGCGTCACCTGCGCCGCGCCCGCGAGCGCGCCCGTGGCGATCACGAACGCGTGGAAGCGCGGACGGGTCGTCCGGCGCTCGACGAGCGGGCCGACGAGCAGCAGCGCGACGGCGTTCGCGACGAGGTGACCGACGGAGCGGTGCGCGTACACGCTCGTGACGAGAGTCCACGGGGCGACGGAGAGCGGGGTCGACAGCGCGAGGAGTCCGAAGAGACCGACGAGGCTCAGGAGGGCCTGCGCGGCGCCGACGAGGAGGGTGATTCCGAGCGTTTCGAGTGTGGCGCGCATCTGGCGACGGTTGGGACCGCGCGGTGAAAAGGGTGGGTGAGCCGACCGTCGCGGAACCGACTCAGATCACGTCGTCGGGGTCGTGGGCGCGCGCCATCCGCGCCGCCTCGGCGGCGTAGCGCTCGCGGTCGTCGGGGTCGTCGACGGTGCCGACGTTCGACGGCGCCGCGTCGACGGCGGCCGTGGTGTCGCGCACGTCCGAGAACGAGGTGAGCGCGCGCTCCTTGCGGAAGTAGCGCTCGCCGTCCGGGGTCGCGTACGTCAGGATCACCATGTTCTGCTCGTCGTCGGAGTAGGTGCGCTCGACGAGCCACATCCGCACGGGCTCGGTCGCGGCGCCGGGGGCCGCCTCGTCAGCGTTCATGCGTAGTATTTCGATTCACACACACAAACGCGTTGCGGCGGGACGGTCCGGCCCGCTCCGCCGGCGCTCGCCGCCCCGAACCGCCAGCGTTTTATTCTTTAGGTCTACCTAAACGAACACATGAAGCCGCGCGTCGCCGCCGCTCGACTCCGCGAACGCTTCTTCCGCCTCCGGGAGCGGCTCCCTCGGGGAGCGCTCCCGGTCGCGGGGACGGTCCTCGTCCTCGCCGTCGGCGGCGTGGTGTTGACGCGGACCCTCGACGTCGAGGCCGTCGTCTCGGCGGCGACCGACGCGGACCCGGCGTTCCTTACCGCCGCGCTCGTCGTCTACCTCGCGTCGTGGCCTGTCCGCGGCCGCCGATACGGGGACGTGCTCGCGCCGATGGGCCACCGGTGTCGCACGGCGTTCCTCACGGCGGCGGTGTTCGCGAGCCAGACCGCGAACCTGATCGTCCCCGCCCGGGCCGGCGACGGCGTGCGGGCGTACCTGCTGCACGACCGGCGCGAGGTCCCCTACCCGACCGGCGTCGCGTCGCTGGCGGTCGAGCGGGCGTTCGACCTCGTCGCGCTCGGCGCGCTCGGCGGCGCGGCGTTCGCGGTCCTCCTCCTCGACGGACGCACCGTCGCGCCGGACGGGTCGGGGCGGGCCGTCGCGGCCGCCGCCGCGCTCGCGCTCGCGGCCGCGGTGGGCTCGGCCGGCGTCGTCGCGGTCGCTCGGAGCGACCGCCGGTTCGGTCCGGCGCTCCGCGAGCGCGCCGCGGAGTCCCGACTGTCCGGCGCCGTCGACGCCGCCGTCCGGTTCGGCGCCGCGGTCCGCGTCGTCGCCGCCGACGCGGGCGCGCTCGTCCGGGTGTCGCTCGCGAGCGGCGTCGTGTGGGCGGCGGACGTGGCGACCGCGGTCCTCGTCCTCGCGGCGCTCCTCGGCGGGTTCGGTACGGCGGTCGACCCGGTCGCGCTCTGCGTCGTCGGCACCCTCGCCGTCTCGGCCGGGAACCTCGCGAAGGTGCTGCCGCTCTCGCAGGGCGGCATCGGGCTGTACGAGGCGGCGTTCACCGGCATCGTCGTCGCCGCCACGCCGATCCCGGCCGCGGTCGCGCTCGCCGCCGCCGCGCTCGACCACGCGCTGAAGAACGCCGTCACGCTCGCGGGCGGCGGCCTCGTCGCGGCCGCGCTCGACCTCTCCGTGACGCGCGCCCCCGACGACTCCGACCGGGAGCCCGACGCGGGCGCCACGCGGCCGACGACGGACCGCTAGTCTTTTAGGTCAGCCTAAAAACGATCGGGTATGAGCCCGACAGACCCCAACAGCGACGGTCAGGACATCTGCGTGATCGTCCCGACGATTCGAGAGTACGAGTGTCTTCGCGCGTACGTCGCGAACGCCCGCGAGCACGGCTTCGACGTCTCGCGGCTCCACTTCCTCTTAGTCACCGAGGACTTCTGCGAGACCGACGAGATGCGCGCCATGCTCGACGACCTCGACGTCTCCGGCGAGGTGTTCGACGGCAGCCGCCGCGAGGAGTGGTACGAGGCCAACGACGTCGCGGAGTACGGCCACGTCGTCCCGGCCGCGAGCCACGCCGAGACGAGCTTCGGCCTGCTGTACATGTGGGCCGACGAGTCGTTCGACTACGGCGTCTTCATCGACGACGACACGCTCCCGCACGACGACGTCGACTACTTCGGGCGCCACATGGAGAACCTCGCGTTCGGCGGCGAGGTCGAGCGCGTCAGCTCCGACGAGGACTGGGTCAACGTCCTCTACGACAACGCCGACGAGCACGGCCTCTACCCGCGCGGCTACCCCTACTCGGCGATGGACGAGACGGTCGAGGCCGACGCGGTCGAGGTCGAGTCCGGCGAGGTCGTCGCCTCGCAGGGGCTGTGGACGAACGTCCCCGACCTCGACGCGGTCCGGATCCTGATGGATGGCGACCTGGAGGGCCAGGCGCAGACGCGGACGACCGCCGACGACTTCGGCGACGACTTCGTCGCCGCGCGCGGCAACTACCTCACCGTCTGCTCGATGAACCTCGCGTTCCGCCGCGAGGTGATCCCGGCGTTCTACCAGCTGCCGATGGACGACAACGAGTGGGACGTGGGGCGGTTCGACGACATCTGGTCGGGGCTGTTCTTGAAACGCGCCTGCGACGTGCTCGGCAAGCGCATCTACAACGGCGACCCGCTCTGTGAACACAACAAGGCCCCGCGCTCGACGTTCGACGACCTCGCGAACGAAGTCGCCGGACTGGAGCTGAACGAACACGTCTGGGAGGTCATCGACGACGCTGGGGCCGACGCCGACTCGTACGCGGCGGTCTTCGACGCGATGGCCGACGCGCTCGCCGAGGGCGACTTCGACGAGTGGAACAACGGCGCGTTCCTCAACCACTGCGGCGAGTACATGCGCGACTGGCTCGACTGCCTCGACGCGATCCGGCGGACGCCGGCGCCCGCGGACGACTGAACCGACACGACTAAAACCATTTAGGCACGCCTAAAACACATGACGATTCACGATTCCACCTCCAACGACGGACGCGACGTTCGACGACGGAAGTTCCTCGCGGCCGCCGGCGCGGTCGGCGCGGCGGGGCTCGCGGGCTGTAACGGGACCGGAGACGACGACGGGTCGGACGGCGACGACGACGCCGGCGGCGACGCCGTGGGACAGATCGGCTCCGGCCGCGCGGGCCGCGGCGCCCCCGGCGGCACGTCGATGTCGGAGATGCCGGCGCTCGAAGGCGAGCTCACGGTGTACTCCGGCCGCGGCGAGTTCCTCGTCGGCGAGCTGGTCAGCTACATCGACGACCTGTACGACGACCTCGACCTGACGGTCCGGTACGGCGGCTCGACCGACCTCGTGAACCAGATCGCCAACGAGGGCGAGGGCTCGCCGGCCGACGTGTTCTACTCGGTCAACGCCGGCGCGCTCGGCGCGCTCGCCGACGCGGGGCGCACGCAGGCGCTCCCCGACGACGTGACCGAGAAGGTCCGCGAGGAGTTCCGCACCGAGCAGTGGGTCGGCACCTCCGGGCGCGCCCGCACCATCCCGTACAACACCGACGAGTACGACGAGGGCGACCTCCCGGACGACATCATGGCGTACCCCGAGGAGTTCGACGGCGACCTCGGCTGGGCGCCGTCGTACGGCTCCGCGCAGGCGTTCATCACCGCGATGCGGATCCTCGAAGGCGAGGAGGCGACCCGCGAGTGGCTGGAGGCGATGGTCGAGCGCGGCGCCGCGACGTACCCGGACGAGTTCCGCACCTGTCAGGAGATCGCCGACGGCGAGATCGACGCCGCGTTCACGAACCACTACTACATCCAGCGCGTGCTCGACGGGAACCCGGAGGCGCCCATCGCCACCACGTTCACCGAGGGCGACGCGGGCGCGGTGTTCAACGTCGCGGGCGCCGCGGTCGTCGACACCGCCTCCGACGCCGACCTGGCGTCGAACTTCGTCCGGCACCTGCTGTCGGCGGAGGCGCAGGACTACTTCGCCCGCTCCACCTTCGAGTACCCGCTGATCCCCGAGGTCGAGCCGATCGGCGACCTCCCGTCGATCGACGAGCTGGACGTGCCGGACCTCGACCTCTCGCAGCTGTCCAACCTCGAACCGACGATCGACCTGATGCGCGACGCCGGCGTCCAGATCTGATCGGCCGCCGCGCGCCGCACGCGCACCGCTCTCTCACCGCCACACCGTCCCGCCCGTGTCACTCCGTCCACCGTCCGTCCGTCCCCGCCGGCTCGCCGCCCGACTCCGCCAGCGGCTCGCCCGCGCCGACCGCGTGACGGTCGCGGCCGCCCTCGTCGCCGTCGCCGCCGGCGCGATGACCTTCGCGATAGCCGCCACCGTCTTCTCGCACCACTCCGCGAACCACGACGAGGGGGTCTACCTCACGCAGGCGGCGCTGCTGCTCGGGGGGCAACTGGAGTTCCACGCCGGCCCGCTCGCCGACGCCGTCCACCCGTGGTTCTTCATCGAGGACGGCGGCCGGCTCTACCCGAAGTACAACCCCGTCCCGGCGGCGATGTTCGCGGTCTCGATGGGGCTGTTCGGGGAGCCGCGCGTCACGCTCGCCGCCGTCGCCGCCGGCAACGTCGCGCTCGTCTACCTGCTCGGGTCGCAGGCGGTCGGCCGCCGCGCGGGCCTCGCCGCGGCCGCGCTCTTCGCCGCGTCGCCGATGGCGATCGCGACCTCCTCGGCGTTCCTCCCGTACGCCCCGACGGCGTTCTTCAACCTGGTCTTCGCGGTCGCGTACCTCCGGAGCGTCCGCGACCGGTCGCTCCCAGCGGCCGGCGTCGCGGGCGTCGCGATCGGGATCGCCTTCTTCGCGCGGCCGTACACCGCGGTGCTGTTCGCCGCGCCGTTCATCGTCCACGCGCTGTGGCGGGTGGGGTCCGCGGTCCGGCGCTTCGGCGCCGAGACGGGACGATCGACGCCCCCCGCGGCGGCGGCCCTGGCTCGCCGCGCGCTCGGGGTCGGCGGGTCCCGCGGCCTCCCCGACCCGATCCGGCGCCACGGGCTCACGGCGCTGTTCGGTACCCTGTTCGTCGGCGTCACGCTCGCGTACAACGTCCGGATGACGGGGTCGCCCCTCGTGTTCCCCTACCAGGAGTTCGCGCCGATGGACGGCCCCGGCTTCGGCGAGCGCCGCATCCTCGGCCACTCGGTCGACTACACGCTCGGGCTGGCGATCGAGTCGAACCGCTACGCGCTCCAGGAGATCGCGACCCGGTGGTTCGCGGCCGGTCCGCTCGGGACGGTCGCGGCCCTCGCCGGCGTCGCGGTCGCGGCCCTCGGGTGGCGCGCGCGCGGCGACCCGCGCGGCCTCCTCGCCGACGCGGTCGGCGCCGCCGACGCCGCGACCGCCCCCGACGGCGGATCCGGTCCCGCCGGATCGCCCGCGTTCCGACGGACGGCGACGCTCCTCCTCGGCGGCGTCGCGGTCTCGGTCGCCGTCGGGAACCTCTACTTCTGGGGCACCCACAACGCGCTCGCCGACCTCTCGGACCCGACCGACGGGCTCGCGTCGCTGTTCGGGCCGTTCTACCACTTCGACCTGCTCGTCCCGCTGTCGGTGTTCGGCGGCCTCGCCGTCGCCGCCGGCTGGCGGGGTCTCGCCGCGGCCCGCGAGCGGGTCGTCGAGCGCGGCGGCTCGCCGACGGCCGCGCGCGTCGCCGTCGCCGCCGTCGTCGCGCTCGCGGTCGCGGGCGGGGGCGTCGCGGCCGTCGACGCGGCCGCGGACCCCATCGAGCGGAACGCCGAAATCGACGCGAAATACGAGGCCGCGTACGCGCCCTTCGACGAGACGACCTTCGAGAGCGGACTGGTGTTCCTGCCGACGCCGTACGGCGAGTGGCAGAACCACCCGTTCCAGTACCTCCGGAACGGGCCGGGGCTCGACGGCGAGGTGGTGTACGCGCTCGACCGCGACCCCGAGGAGAACTTCGCGGTGCTGGACGCCTACCCGAACCGCACCCTGTACCGCTTCGGGTATCAGGGCGTCTGGACCGCGGACCCGGAGGCCCGCGTCACGCCGAAGCTGGAGGCGCTCGACCGGCGGTCGGGCCCCCGGATCGACGCCGAGACCACCGTCGGCGTGCCGGACCGCGTCGCCCGCGCGCAGGTCCGCGTCGACCCGCGCCGGGGCGCCCCGGGCGGTCCGGACCACGTCTCCTACACCGTGAGCGATCCCGGCGACTCGCTGGCGGTCGACTGGGCGGTGACGCCCGATGGCGTCCGGCTGCCCGGCGCGGCGGCCGCCGGGGCGCCCGACGCGGCCGAACCGGTCCCGTTCGACCCCGACGGCGACGTGGTCGCCGTGACCGTGACGCTCGTCGACCCCACGGGCGCGACGTTCACCTACCGACAGGAGGTGACGGTTCGGGTGACCGAGGGCGGCGAGGCGGGCGCCGCCGGCGAGCGCGTCGAGGCCGTCTGGCCGCCCGAGCGCTCGACCTGCCGGCTCGTCACCGCGTGCGGGACCGAGGGCACGTACCTCCCCGACGAGCCCGACGCCCACTCCGACTGGGTCGTCTTCGAGACTGATGCCGACACGAGCGACTGATACGTCGATTTCATTTACATAGTTGTCAGCAGATCGGCGGGGAACACCGCCAAAGCCCCAGTCGCTCGTTTATAAATAATCGACTGTGAATTGGCGGGGAACACCGCCAAAGCCCCAGTCGCGAGGACGCCGGACGCTCGTTGTCGTTCGAGACGCCTTCGGCGTCTCGTGATGACGAGAGAGCGAAGCTCTCTCGAACCACGCTCCTCGCTCAGTCACTCCGTTCCTTCGCTGCGGTGCTTACGTCGCCTCCGGCGTCCTCGCGACTGCCCCTTTGAGTCCCACCCGACCGCGACCGCACAACACCTCGCACCTCCCCAGCCTCGTCAGTCGCCTCCGCTTCGCTCCGGCGACTGACTCCAGCGAGGGACCTCCGGTCCCTCTGGCAGCCGGCGCGTAGCGCCGGCGACCTCGCGCGTGCTGACTCGCGGCCTGTCGGCCGCTCGCAGGCGCGCGCCACCGCATCGTTTTATAAATAATCGGCGCTGTCGCTCACGAGTGTACAAACGTCGCCGGCGGCGGTCCACTGTGCCCACAGTGTCCGTCCGGACCGCCGTCCGACGACGGCGTCGAGGGCGACGCGCCCTCAGAAGCGTCGCAGCTGCTCTTCGAGACAGACGGTGACGATCGACTTCGCGATGGCGGCGCCGCCGCCGATCGGGTCGAGCTTCGTCTCGCCGAGGCGCTCGGCGTAACGGATCGGGCGCTCGCGAACGTCGTAGCCGCGCATCAGCGGACGGATGAGCAGTTCGGCGGAGAGGCCGGTGTTCTCCGTCCAGCCGATCTCCTGGACGACCTCGCGGCGGTAGGCGCGCATCCCGGTGGTGGTGTCGTGGACGCGCTCGCCCATCAGCAGGCTCGCGATCGCCGCGAACGCGTGGTTGCCGAAGCGGTTGAACGCCGGCATCGCCTCCGCGCCGTGGTAGAGCCGGTCGCCGCTCACCACGTCGGCGCCGTCGTTGACCTCCGCGAGGAACTCCGGCAGCGCCTCCATCGGGTAGGTGTCGTCGCAGTCGGTGGTGACCACGACCGGCCGGTCGGGCGTCAGGACCGCCTCGCGGACGGCGACGCCGTACCCCTGCGGCTCCTGCTCGATGACGGTCGCCCCGTGCTCGCGGGCGATCTCCGGCGTCCGGTCCGAGGAGCCGTCGACGCAGACGACCTCGGCCTTCCCGTCGGTGACCTCGTCGATGTCCTCCAGCACCGTCGCGATGGCCTCCTCCTCGTTGTAGGTGCCCATCACGACGCTGAGGTCGTCGAAGGTGTACTCTCCGGCCGCGTCCGTCCCGTCGTCGACGGTCGATTCGTCCGTCGCGTCGATATCGTCCGTTGCGGCCGCCTCGCTGCCGTTCTCGACCGCGGCCGCCGAACCGTTCGTCGCGTGTGCTGAGTCGCTCATTACCCGCATCTCAGCCCGGACGCACTTGAATTTTTAGGTTTACCTAAAACAGTGGCAGCCGGCCGTCAGGTCCCGTCGGCGAGCCAGCCGGCCACGTCGTCGCCGACGCGGAGCGCGAGCGCGGCGATGGTGAGCGTCGGGTTCATCGCGCCGCTCGTGGGGAAGACGGAGCTGGAGGCGATCCAGCAGTTGTCGAGGTCGTGCGTCCGGCAGTCCGCGTCGACCACGCCTCGGTCGGGGTCGTCGCTCATCCGGGTGGTGCCCATGTGGTGGTAGGCGGGTCCGGTCGCGTCCGGCCCGGCGACCCACTCCACGTCGGCGCCGAGCTCTTCGAGGACCGACACCTGAATCTCGTTGGCGCGCTCGATGGTGTCGAGCGCCCGGTCGCCGACCGTCCACTCGATCCGCGGCACCGGGTTGCCGCGGTCGTCGGTCCGGTCGTCCGCGAGGGTGATCCGGCTCTCGGCGTCCGGCAGCTGCTCGACGAGCCCGCCCATCGCCACGTGGTTCCCGTAGCCGTCGCGGAGCCGCTCCGCGAGCGCGTCGCCCCAGTCGTCGCCCGTGAGCGCCATCTCCACCGGTGAGGGACCGGCGTAGTTGAAGAACTCCAGCTTGAACGGCGCCTGCTCGGCGTCGGCCTCGTCGTAGAACTGGTCGCAGGCGCTGGTGTAGAAGCCGACGTGGTTCTGCCTGGTCGGCTCGTCGAGCGTGCCGCCGGCGCCCGCGAACAGGTGGTCCATGAAGAACTCGCCGACGTGGCCGCTCCCGTTCGCGAGCCCGTCCGGGTAGCGGTCGGACGCGGACAGGAGGAGGAGCCGCGGCGTCTCCACGCCGCCGGCGGCGACGACGAAGGCGTCCGCCTCCTGTCGGTGGCGCTCGCCGTCGGGCGTCACGTAGACGGCGGCGGTCACCCGGTCGTCGCCGTCGTGTTCGAGCCGCTCGACCGGCGCGCGGTCGATGACGGTCGCGCCCCGTTCCTCCGCGCGCTCGACGTGGACCGTCGCGTCGTACTTCGCGCCGCTCGGGCAGACGGGCTGACAGGTGCCGTAGCCGACGCACGGCGAGCGGTCGTCGTACGGCTCGGAGTTGCGCGCGTTCGGCACCGAGTGCATGTCGATCCCCAGCTCCTCGCAGGCCTCGGCGAACAGCGAGTCGCTGTAGGAGGGCTCGAACGCGGGCATCGGGTGCGGCTCCTCGCGCGGCGGCGCGTAGGGGTTGTCCGACGCGCCCGCGACGCCCAGCTCGCGCTCGGCCTCGGCGTAGTAGGGGCGGAGGTCGGCGTAGTCGATGGGCCAGTCGGCGCCGACGCCGCGCTCGCTGGCGGAGTTGAAGTCGTCCTCGTGGAGCCGCATCACCATCCCCTGCCAGTGGAGCGTCGAGCCGCCGACGCCCTTCACGCGGGCGTGGTTGAGCGGGTAGAACCACTCGCCGTCGTTCTCGTGGGCGTCGCGCGCGCCGCCCACGCCCCAGACGTCGGGGCGGCCGTAGGCGGGGCGGATCGCCCGCTCCTGCCTGGCGAGTCGGTCCGCCGGGTCGAACCGCGGCCCGGCGTCGAGGATCACGACCTCGCGGTCGCCGGCGAGCCGGTCGGCGACGAGCGCCCCAGCGGGGCCGGCGCCGACGACGCAGACGTCGGCGTCGGGGACGGGCGTCCGGTCGACGTCTCGCCCCTCGCTCCCGCGCCCGTCGCCCAGGCTCTCGGCGCCGCTCACGGCGGCCCCCGCTGGTAGCTCTCGGCGCCGCCCGCGTACCCCTGCGGGTTCTCGATGCCGACGAGCTCCCCCCCGGTCGGGGACGAGTACAGCGCGAGCAGCAGTTCGTTCACGACGTAGTACCGCACTCGCTCCGCGGCCGTGCCGTCCGGGTTCTCCTCGGCCACGTCCGCGCCGAGCTCGCGGAGCAGCGCGTCGCGGTCCGCGGCCGACAGCTCCGCGACCGGCGCGCCGTACCACGAGCGAGCCGCCGACTCCACCTCGGCGACCGCGCTCCGGATCCCCTCGCCGTGGGCCGACCCGTCGAGGCGGCCGTCGAGGAACGCCTCGACGAACGCCTCGACCCCCGAGACCGCGTCGGGGTAGACGGTCCGCGCGACCGCCGTCATCGCCGTCCGGACCGCCTCGTCGCCGGGGGTCCCGTCGCCGTCCCACGCGGGCGCCTCCTCCTCGGCTCCCCCGTCGCCGGTCGTCCGACGGACGCCCAGCGCGACGCCACCGGTCGCGCCGATCGCGGCCAGCGCGGCCGCCGCGTCGCGTCGCGTCAGTTCCATGGAAGGGTTTAGGTAGCCCTAAATTCATATATCCGTCGGAGCGCGCTCGCCCCGCGATCGGAACCCCTAACGCCGGGCGTGCCCTCGCCTCGACAACCCGATCCCGTCTCCCGCACAATGACTCTGCGAACCCGGATCCGCGACCGCTTGACAGACGGCGACGGCGACCTCCCGCTGGGGCTCACGCTGCTTTGCGCGGCGATCGCCGCCACCCTCGTCTTCCCGCTGGCGTGGCTCGTCATCGAGGCGGTCGCCGTCGAGCGCGAGCGCGCCGTCGACCTCCTCTTCAGCGCCGGGACCGCCGACGTGCTCGTCAACAGCCTGCTCCTGATGGCGGGCGTCACGGTCGCGTCGATCCTGATCGGCGTCCCGCTCGCGTACCTCACCGCCCGGACCGACCTCCCCTTCCGTCGGTTCTGGACGGTCGCCGCCGCGCTCCCGCTCGTCGTCCCGAGCTACGTGGGCGCCTTCTCGTTCGTCTCCGCGTTCGGGCCGCAGGGCGAGTTCCACGAGGTGCTCGCGCCGCTCGGCGTCGAGCGCGTTCCGGAGATATCCGGGCTCTGGGGGTCGATCCTCGTCATCACGCTGTACACGTACCCGTACGTCTACCTGACGACCCGGGCCGCGCTGCTGTCGTTCGACACGACGCTCCTGGAGGCCGCCCGGACGCTGAACCACGGCCGGCTCGCGGCGTTCCGCCGCGTGACGCTCCCGACGATCCGACCCGCGATCGCCGCCGGATCGCTCCTGGCGGCGCTGTACGCGGTCTCGGACTTCGGTACTCCCTCCATCATGCGACTCCCGGTGTTCACCCGGCAGATATACGTCGAGTACAACGCCTTCGGCCGCGACTACGCGGCGCTGCTCTCGCTCCAGCTGCTCGTCGTCGTGGTCCTCGTGCTCGCCTTGGAGTGGGCCGTCCGCTCGGACCGGGAGACGAGCGGCGACGACGCGGGCCGGACCGAGGACCGCGTGTCGCTCGGGCGGCTGCGCTGGCCGGCGACGCTGCTACCGGCCGGCGTCTCCGCGTTCGCCCTCTTAGTCCCGCTGTGGATCCTCGGCCTGTGGCTGGTCAACTCGGAGGCCGGGCGCCGCCCATCGCTCGCGTTCGAGCCGATACAGGTGCTCAACTCGGTGTCGGTCTCGGCGGCCGCCGCGGTCGTCGCCGCGCTCGCCGCCATCCCCGTCGCGTACTTCGCCGCGAACCACGACTCGCCGCTCGCGGTCGTCTTCGAGCGCGCCACGTACGTCGGCTTCGCCGTGCCCGGAATCGTGCTGGCGCTCGCGTTAGTGTACTTCGGCTCCGGCTACGTGCCGTGGATCTACCAGACGCTGCCGCTCCTGATCTTCGCGTACGTCGTCCGCTTCCTCCCGCAGGCCGTCGGGTCCGCCCGGACCTCGATCCTCCAGGTCGACCGGCGGCTCGTCGAGGCCGGGCGCACGCTCGGCGAGTCGCCGACCGGCGCGTTCCGCCGCGTGACGTTCCCGCTCACCCGGTCCGGGATCGTCGCCGGGGCCGCGCTGGTGTTCCTCACGACGATGAAGGAGCTGCCCGTCACCCTCGTGCTCCGCCCGTCCGGCTTCGACACGATCGTCACCCAGATCTGGCGGGCGCAGTCGACGGCGCTCTACCAGTACGCGGTCGTCCCGACGCTCATCCTCCTCCTCATCTCCGGGCTCTCGATGGTCGTCATCCTCACGCAGGAGGGCGGCGAAGAGGGACTGTGACGGACGCGAACGGTCCCCGCAGATACCGCGGTCCGCGTCAGCTTCCGATCCGGGCCGCTCCCGACGGTCTACCGGGTCGGCGGCTCTCGACGGTGTCGATCTGAATAGACAAACCTGCCGTGGACCGACGAGAAAAGCGGCTCAGTCCGCGGCAGACGTCTGCTGTTGGCGCGTCACGCGGAGCGAGGTGACCGTCGTGTAAAGGACCGCGAACGCGACGACGACCGCCGCGCCGATGACGAGCACCAGCCCGAGCAGTTCGAGCGTCGAGTTGCCGAGGTACGAGCCCACTTCGCCGATACCCACGGCGATGGAACCGACCAACAGCATCCCGCCGAAGTACACCTTGATATCGTCGGAGTTGACGACGGCGGTCGCGGCGGAGCCGACGCGCGCGCCGAGCGCGCTCCCGAACAGTAGCGGGGCGACGATACCGAGGTTCACGCCGCCGCCCTGCCCGTAGAGGTAGCTCCCGAGGCCGCCGGAGAAGACGATCTCGAAGAGGTCGGTGCCGACCGCGACGGGCACCGGAACGCCGATCGCGTAGATCATCGCGGGCATCCGGATGAAGCCGCCCCCGACGCCGAGGAAGCCCGACAGGACGCCGGTCGCGAAGGCGACGGCCGTGATGACCCACGCGGAGACGCGGACGTCGCCGCGGAGCGTCACCATCGGCGGGATCCGAACGGTCTGTTGGATCTTCTTCGCGATCTCGGGGATCTCGTACTCGTCGAGGTCCTTGTCGGCGGCCTCGTGGTCGATACCGCCGTCGCTGTCGCCCTTCAGAGCGTCGCGGGTGACCATCGCGCCGACGCCGCCGAGCAGGACGACGTAGGCGACGCTGATGACGCCGCCGGCGAGTCCCATCGACTCGAGGTAGTAGACGCTGGCGCGCCCTGCCTCGATGCCGATGGTCGTCCCGGTGATCATGATCACGCCGAGCTTGTAGTCCACCTGTCCGAGGTCGTGGTGTTTCAGCGTCGCGATGACGGCCGTCCCGAAGACGAACGCCATCCCGCTGCCGACCGCGACGGGCGCCGGGTAGTCCAGCATGAGTAGGGCCGGGGTAACGAGGAACGACCCGCCCATGCCGAAGAAGCCGAACAGGACGCCGACGACGAGACCGAACCCGACGAACAGCGCCAACATCTCGGGGCTCGTCTCGAAGATGCCGAGTCCGCCGAGGAAGTTACTGAGCACTCGCGTCACCCCCGACCAGGAGCCGCATCAGATAGGGCCCGACGAGCCGTTCGAGGCCGCCGTACCCGACGTACAACACGAACGCTTCCAGTAGAATCACGCCGATGAGTAGGGCCGTCTCCGGATCCCACGTGGGTATCTCTAGTCCTGCCATCGACTCACCCTCCGACTTCTGAACGCGGAAATTCGCTTCTGGCACATTTCTGCTCACTCTACCCTACCTGCTTCGTGCCTATAACGGTTTTGGGCTAGCTGTACAATACTATATTCCGGTAACCTCGGCCGGAGTACCGATAACTTATACGGATAATACGGTACGGCCGCCGGCCGCGCGCTCGCCAACGCATCACACACCGAACAAAACCGTGTTGTCGACGCCCGCCGAAGGAGTTAGCATGCGGGCCCTATGCGCCACTGACCTGTCGGCCGCCAGCGAGGCGACGATCGAGAACGAGACCTGTCTCCGCTGCCTGGGTCGCATCGGCGTCCGGACGGTCCACCTCGTCACGGTCGTGTCGGGGAACGTCCATCCCGGGATGCCCGGCGTCGACTTCGAGGCGCGCCGCCGGCGAGGGCTCGACAGGTACCGCGAGGTGATCGAGGCCGCGGGGTTCGGCGTCGAGACGCACGTCGTTCGCGGGACACCGTACCGCCGACTCAACGACATCGCGGAGACAGTTCACGCCGACCTGGCGCTCGTGGGCTCGCGCGGACAGAGCCCGCTACTGAACCGGGTCGTCGGCTCGACTGCGCGAAACCTCGCTCGGACCACCGTCGTCCCGCTGCTGGTCAACCGTGTCGAGCGGGCGGCCGACGACCCCGACGTCCTCCGCGAGCACCTCTTCCGGCACGTCCTCTTCGCGACCGACTTCTCCGAGCACGCCGACCGGGCGTTCGGCGCCTTCTCCTACCTCCGTCACGCGACCGAGGAGGCGACGCTCGTCCACGTTCGGTCGCCGAAAGACGACGGGCCGGACGGCGACGTCGGCCCGGCGGAGCGGCTGGCCGAGCGGGCGAGCACGCTGGCGGGCTGGGGGATCGAGACGCGGACCGAGGTCCGCCGCGGCGACCCCGCGGAGGAGATTCTCGCCGTCGAGGCCGAGGTCACCCCGTCGACCGTCCTCGTCGGGTCGAAGGGGCGAAGCCGAATCCGGCGGCTCCTGTTGGGTAGCGTCTCGGAGGACATCGTCGCGCGGGCGGCGGGTAACGTCTTCCTCGTCCCGCCGCCTCGGGCGACGTAAGACGGGTGTCTCGCCGAACGGACCGTCACGCCGCGGTGCACCACACACCGGCGCGCCGCTACCGCCGGCACCTACGCCGCGTCCCGGATCGGTTACAGCGCCAGCGCCGCGACGGCGTACGCGATCGCGAACGAGACGCCGAACGAGCCCGCCCACGCGCCCACCGTCGCGAGGATCTTCCGCGCGTCCACCGCGTCGCGGCCCCCGACGGCCGCGCCGCTCCCGATGATCGCGCTGACGACGATCTCGTTGAACGACACGGGAACCCCGAGCAGCACCGCCAGCTGCGCGATCAGAAATGACGGGACGAGCGCCGAGATGGAACGCCGCGGCCCGAGCGACGAGTAGTCCTGCGCCAGCGACTTTATCATCCGCGGCGCGCCGGTCCACGACCCGACCAGCATCCCGAACCCGCCGCCGACGAGGACGGCCGTCGTCGACACCATCCCGACCTCGTCGAGCAGCGGCAGCAGCGGGCCGACCGCGAGCCCGACCTGACTCCCGCCCGCGGAGAACGCGACGAGCGACCCGAGCGCGAGCAGCACGCGCCGTAAGCCACCTCGCTCGTCGCGGCGCACGTCCCACCAGACGACGACGGCGACGGCCAGCGCCGCGAAGGCGGTGATAGCGACCGCGGACGCGAGCCCGTCGACAGAGAGGGTCCGCTGCGCGAGTCCGCGCACGGTCCCCGGCGCGGTCCCCTCGCCGAGGAAGCTGAACCGGACGTTCGCGAGGACGGCGCCGACGAGTCCCGCGAGGACCGGGACGCTGTATCGCTCGGCGACTCCGGGTCGCGGGAGGACCGAGGCGATACCGAAGGCGATGCCGCCGCCGACGAACGGCGTCAGCAGCCAGACGGCGCCGATCTGTTGGTACTTCGCCCAGACCGGCGTCCCCCCGAGCGCCAGGCCGACGCCGACGACGGCGCCGGTCACGGTGAACGCCGTCGCGATCGGAATCCCGGTGGTGATGCCGACCGCCATCAGCCCCGCGCCCAGCAGGAGCACGAGGATGACGCCGGAGACGGGTAAACTGATCCCGCCCACGAGGCCGCTGCCGACGGCCTCCGAGACGTTCCCGCCCTGCGTGACGGCGCCGGCGAAGCCGAAGACGCCGACCAGCAGGGCCGCGCGCATCGTTCCGATGGCGTTCGCGCCGACGGCGGGCGCGAACGGGGTCGCACCGCTCGACCCGGCGCCGATCACCCACGCCATGAACAGGCTGGCGAGCGCCGCGCCGACGAAGAGGACGATGAGAGCGGGGTCCATGAAGCAGGCGTGTCAGTCCGCGCCCGCCGGGGCGGCGTCGCGCGACTCGCTCCGGCTCCGCCAGTACCCCTGGGCGTACGCGCCGACGAACATGCCGCCGAGCGCCCAGAGTATCGTGACGTTGCCGACGCCGAGGCTCGCGTACGCCGCGCCGGGGCAGATCCCCGAGAGCCCCCAGCCGACGCCGAAGACGGCCCCGCCGACGAGGACGTTCCGGTCGAACGGCTTCAGCCGGCGCTCGTACGGGCTCCCCGTGAGGGGCGCGGTGTCTCGGATCCGCGGCAGCAGCGCGAACGCGACGCCGGAGACGATCGCGGCCCCGAACATCACGAACGGGAGCCCGAGGTCCTCGAACAGGAGGAAGTTCACCACGACCTCCGGCCGCGCCATGTGGCTGAAGCCGAGTCCGAACCCGAAGATCAGCCCGCCGACGAACACCAGCGGCTTGAACAGCGGATGTCGGTCTGCGCTCACGCGTCGCTCCCTCCGGTCGCTCCCGTTCGCGCAGTTCGAGACGGCCGCCGCTGACGACGCACGGGCGTTCGGCGTTCGCCCTCCGAGGCGCTCGCTCCGTTCGCCCTCCGCGTCTCGCGCATCACGGACTCACCCCCAGCGCGGCGACGACCTGCGCGGTCCCGATCGCCACGGTCAGGAACGTCGCGACGCCGACGAGCGACGTCTTCGACGCCGAGCCGACGCCGCAGACGCCGTGTCCGGACGTACACCCCTTCCCGACGCGGGTCCCGATGCCGACCAGGATCCCGCCGAGGAACAGCCGCCACGGCTGGACGTCCGTCGTCCACAGCGTCACCCCGGCGACTTCGTACAGCTGGCCGGTCGTTCCGGGCTCGTACAGCGAGGTGGTGACCACGCCGGACTGGACCGTCGCGGCGAACGCGAGCGCGCCCAAGACGATCCCGGCAGTGAACACGACCCGCCAGTCGCGCGAGCCGACGTACCGCTGGAACCGCGACTGATCGGAGACGTACGACAGCGTCGACTCGAGGAACGTGCTCGCCCCGGCCGGGATGCCGGTCCCGACGTAGATGACGACGGTCCCGAGGCCGACGAGCAGCCCGCCGACGGCGTACCGGCTGATCCCGTTCGGGAACAGCTCGGCGACCGCCTGCAGCAGTACTGGGTCAGCGACCATCGGCGTCGTCAGTCACCCGCGAGCGAGTCCTGGCTGGCGGCGCAGTTGTTCGGCCCGAGCTCCAGGGTGAACGCCTCGTCGTCGTCGACGGCGTTCTGCCCGAGGTTCGTCGCGATGATGTCCTCGTAGTTGGCCGGCCGCGGCGGCATGTCCGAGAGGATCAGGTCGACGAAGTCGTCCTCGTCCATCGTGAGCGCGTCCATCTCCTCGACGAGTTCGCCGATGGGCGCCGTGTAGGTGCCGTCGTCGGCCGGGACGGCCGCGTCGCTGAAGTGCGCGCCGCCGATGAGGGTGTCGTCGGGCAGCGTCAGGACGCGCTCTTGGAGCGACTCGTACAGCAGCCGCGCGGCGTCGGGGGCGCCCTCGTCGCCCTCTTCGAGGTCGGGGCGGGCCACGCTCTCGACGAACAGCCCGTCGCCGGTCGCGAGCAGGCTCTCGTCGACGAGGTACGACGTCATCCCGGTCGTGTGGCCGGGAGTGTAGACGGTCTCGACGGTGGCGTCACCGACCGCGAACGTGTCGCTGTCGGCGGCCGTGGTCAGCTCGTCGGCGTACGTGACGCCGCGGTCGACCGCGGCCTCGGGGATGACGCCTTCGACGCCCTCGGCGTCGAGGTCGCGCACGCCCGAGATGTGGTCGGCGTGGATGTGCGTGTCGATGGCGTAGTTCAGTTCCACGCCGAGCTCGTCGGCGTCGTCGAGGTAGCGGTCGGTGAACGCCCGCAGCGGGTCGATGATCGCGGCCTCGCCGTCGTCGTAGAGGAGGTAGCCGAGACAGCCCGAGGAGGGACGCTGGTACTGGAGGAGCGTGCCGGCGCCGTCGTACCGCTCGACCTCGACGGCCTCGTAAATGCTCGCCCAGCCGTTCATCCCGTCTTCGAGGTGGTCGACGTCGTAGCCGCGCTCCGCGAGCGTGCCCGCGACGTACTCGCTGGCGCCGCCCTTCGCACAGAGGACGGTCACCTCGCGGTCGTCGGGGATCCGGTCGAGGACGTCGTCGTCGATCTCGTCTTCGAGGAACTCGAAGTACGGGACGTTGATCGACGTGACGTTCTCGCCGTCGATACGCCACTCCTCGTAGTCGGACTGCATGCGCGTGTCGAGGATCGTGACGTCCTCGCCGGCGTCGATTCGGTCCTTGAGCGATTCCGGAGCGACGGAGTCGACGTCGACGTCCGGAGTCGGGAAGTCGTCGGCATTCATGTTTCGCAGTCGTTCATACCGGGCCGACGCACAAAAGTATTTTCATAGTATTTCCTTTTCTGAGCAATACTACCTCCCGACGGATCCAGATATACGCGGGCAGGTCTACCGTCATTACCCTTGTAAACCGTCTAAACCGGTTTCATGTTATACAGTAGTTAGTAGAATTCCCAAGAACCGACACAGTTTTACTTCATCGGGGGGTATTGTGCGCTAGCTCCAATACAGACACCGGAGCAGACACACAATGAGTGCTGAATTCGACATCGCGGAGACGCTCGACGTGAAAGGCGCATCGTGCCCCATGCCAGTGGTGAAGACCAAGTCCGCCGTCGACGGCCTCGCGGAGGGCGAGGTCCTCGAAGTGATCGCGACCGACCCCGGCAGCATGAGCGACATCGACGGGTGGGCCGACGGCACCGCGGGGGTCGAACTCCTCGAGCAGACGGAGGGCGACGACGTGTACAAACACTACGTCCGCAAGACGGCGTGACGATGAGCACGGACACATCCGAGACCCCGGGCGACGACGCGCCGACCGAGGACGCGCCCTCCCGCGCGGAGCTGGCCGCGCGCGTCGACGAGCTCGAGGACGCGCTCGCCGAGGCCACCGCCGACGACGACACCAAGAAGATGAGCATCATCGCCACTAAGGGGACGCTCGACATGGCGTACCCGCCGCTCATCCTCGCCAGCACCGCGGCCGCGTTCGGCTACGAGGTGACCGTCTTCACCACCTTCTGGGGGCTCGACATGCTCCACGAGGAGCGGTCGAAGAACCTCCAGCTCAGCTCCGTCGGGAACCCCAACATGCCCGTCCCCAACGCCGTCGCCGCGCTCCCCGGCATGGACCGCGTGACGACGAAGATGATGGAAAAGCGGATCACGGACAACGACACCGCCACGATCGAGGAGCTCCTCGAGACGAGTCTGGAGATGGGCGTGGAGTTCCAGGCCTGTCAGATGACCATCGAGCTGATGGACTACGACGAGGACGACTTCTACGACGGCGTCACTACCGGCGTCGGCGCCGCGACCGCCATTCAGGACATGGCCGAGGCGGACATCCAGCTCCTCGTCTGAGCGCCGCGAAGCGACCGTTCGGTTCTGTTTTCCCCGTCCGCCACCGGCGGCGGCTGCCCCCGACACCGTCTCTCCGGACGCGAACCGGTAGCGACCGGATTCGCCCCGTCGCGCCGCGGACCGGCGGACGCGCCGGTCCGCGGGCTCACTCACTCCGCTCGCGGCCGGCGCGCTCGCGACCGATCGCGCTCGCCACCGCGAGCAGGTAGCCGAGCCCGTACTGGACCTCCGGGTCGCGCACGCCGCGGAGCAGCCCGACGGCGCCGACCCGCTCCGGCGGCTCGCGCTCCGCCTCGCCGACGCCCTTCAGCAGGGTCTCGACGCCGTCGCGGGTGTCGTCGTCGGCCGCGGTCTGCGCCACCTCGCCGAGCGCGGCGCCGGTGCCGGCCAGCGACGCGACCATCTCGTCGTCGAGGGCCGCGGTCGCGAGCGAGCCGACCTCTGCGATCTCGGCCAGCTCGTCGAGCGTGCCGCTCCGTTGGAGCTCGAGCAGCGTGTCGAGCGCCGCTCGCAGGTCGTCGCCGTTCTCGCCGACCGCCTCGGCCAGCGCCACGGTCTCGTCGGTCGCCAGACCGTCGGCGGACTCCGCGAGCGTCGACCCCGTGGCCGAGAGCTCGCGGACCATCTCGTCGGAGAGCGCGCTCTCGCCCAAGGAGAGCACGTCCAGCAGCTCGTTGACGGCGTCGAGCCGCTCCACGAACGCGGCGACCGCCTCCGGGTTCTCCGCGATCGCCGCCTCGAGGTCGGCCGACTCGGGTGCTTCCGTCTCGGACATGGTCAGAGCAGCCCCCGCGCAGTGAGCCAGTAGGACTCGTTGTACGCCAGCTTCGACCAGTGGAGCTTCTCCGACGGCGGCGCGGGCGACGGCGGGCGCTCGTAGTCGAACTCGACGAACGAGGCCGCGTCCATCCCCGTCTCGATGAAGCACAGCGTCTTCCCGTCGTACGTCGCCGTGGCCGGGCGTCCGCGGACCTCGCTGGCGAGGCGCTGTCCGACGACGCCGGCCTGGTAGTGCGCCACGCTGCCCGCGTTCGGGACGCCGGTGTCCGCGGTGTCGCCGAGCGCGTACACGTTCTCCGCGGCCTCGGCCTCCAGGGTGTGCTTGTCGACGTCGACCCAACCGTCGTCGCCGAGCCCGGCCTCCTCGATCAGGTCGACGCCGCCGTGGGGCGGGATCGACACGAGGAGGTCGTAGTCGAGCTCGGTCCCCTCCATCGACGTGATCGTCTCCGCCTCGGGGTCGACCGACTCCGCGTTGAAGAACGTCTCCACGGCGATGTCCCGATCCTCCATGATGGGGCGGGCCCACTCGGCGATGTGGGGGTTCCCGTGGACGCGCTGGATCGGGTACGTGTAGGTGATCCCGACGTCCTCGCGCAGACCGCGCTCGCGGAACCAGTCGTCGACCATGAACACGAACTCCAGCGGCGCCGCGGGACACATGTGGGGCGTCCCGACGACGCTCAACACGATCTCGCCCTCGGTGAACTCCAGCAGCTCGTCGCGCAGGGCGGTCGCGCCCGACTCGCTGTAGTAGTCGTGCCCGCCCTCGGCGAGCCCGGGGATGTGCTCGGGTTTCAGCGTCGACCCGGTCGCCAACACGAGGTGGTCGTACTCCACCGTCGGCGCGGTCCCGTCGAACCGGAGCTCCCGCGAATCCGTGTCGATCTCCGACACGCGGCCGATCCGGAGGTCGACCGCGTCGTCGATCAGCTCGTCGAGTGCGCGGCGACCGTCCGCCGGTTCGCGCTTACCGAACGGGACGTACAGCCAGACGGGCTTGTAGACGTGGTCGGGGCCGTCGTTGATCAGGGTGACCTCGACGTCGCCCGCGTCGATCTCCGGACCGAGCCGGCCGGCGAGGTCGTTGGCGAGCACGGAGCCGCCGGTCCCGCCGCCGAGGATGACGATGCGTTCGGTCATGCTTTCTCCACGTAGAACGCGTTGTGGTCGTCGAGCTCTTCGACGGCGAGCAGTTCGTTGCCGGCCTCCTCGGCCCACTCGGGGACGTCGGTGAGCGACCCGTCGCTGTCGCTCAGCAGCCGGACGACGTCACCCGACTCGGCGCTCCGGATCGCACCGATGAGGTCCATCAGGGGGCCGGGGCACGCTGCGCCTCTGGCGTCGACGGTCTCTTGGGGTTCGATGTCGGTCATGGCGGTCTCACACCCCACAGTTTCGCGGGCGGCCTATTAGTCTTGTGCGAGCATTCCACAATTCTAAAAATTCCATCGACCGGTCAGCGCCGAACGGTGACGGTCGCGACGGCGGTGGCCGTGCGGCTACCGATCGAACACCAGCGCGTAGTGGTACGGCGGCAGATCGGCTCGCCGGTCGCACTCGAACGGCGCGGCGCTGCGGACGGCCGCCGCCGTCTCCTCGGGGGACATCCGCACCGCCGTCGGCGGTCCGCGGGGCTCGGCCCCCGGCGGCTACTCATCGGTTCGAGCCCGCCACGCCGCCGGGAGCCGGGCGTAGACGACCGCGTTGTCGACGAGCGCGTCGACCGGGACGTACTCGTCGGGCGCGTGCGCGGTGTCGGTCCCGAGCGAGAACTCGACCGTCGATATCCCGGCGTTCCGGAGCTTCTTGGCGTCGCCGCCGCCCGTCGCGCTCCGCCTGAAGACGCGGTCCCCGGTGACGCCCGCGGCCGTCGACGCGACGGCCTCGACGAGCGGGCCCTCGGGGTCTTCGGCGGTGCCGACGCTCCAGGAGACGTCGGCGATCGTGATCCCCTCGCAGTCGGCGACGCACTCCCGGATCCCGGCGAGCACGTCGGGCGTGTGGACGCCCGCGGTGAGCCGCACGTCGACCTCGGCGCGCGCGGAGCCCGGGACGGCGTTCACCGCGTCGCCGCCCTCGAAGACGCCGAGGTTGATCGACGGGTACCGGAACAGTTCCCGGGCGGCCGCCTCGCCCATCGACGGGGCGTAGTACGCGACCGACTCCTCGACGATCGGCTCCATCTCGGCGCCGATCGCCAGCCGCTCGGTGCCGAACCGATCTCGGATCCGCTCCACGGCGGCGTAGAGCCGGTCGACGGCGTTGACGCCGAGGGCCGGGCGGGAGCCGTGCGCCGCCTCGCCCGCCGCTTCGAGCGTCAACCAGATGCTGCCCCGGTCGGCGACCGTGACGGAGTGACGCCCCGCCTCGCAGGTCGGCTCGCCGATCACGCACGCCTCCGCGTCGAGCACACCGGCGTCGAGCAGCGCCGGGAGGCCGGCGTCGCCGCCCACCTCCTCGTCGCTCACGAGGGCGAACAGGAGGTCGACGGGCGGCTCGGTATCAGTCGCGGCGAAGGCCCGGAGCGCGAACAGCAGCGACGCCACGGCGCCCTTCATGTCGGTCGCCCCCCGGCCGTAGACCCGGCCGTCGGCGCGCTCGCCGAGCGGGTCGCGCGTCCACGCGTCGGCGTCGAACGGCACCGTGTCGAGGTGCCCGTTGTACAGGAGCGTGCGGTCGGCGTCGCCGGGGACCCGCACGAGCAGGTTCGGCTTCGCCGGGTCGACGGCGACCCGCTCGACCTCGACCGGGAGCGGGTCGAGGAACCGCTCGACGGCGGCGGCGATCTCCCGCGTGTCGCCGGGCGGGTTCGACGTGTCGACGGCGAGCAGGTCGAGGGCCAGCGAGACCAGCGCCTCCCGGTTGGCCCGCACGTACTCGGCGGGGGCGTCGCCGGCGGGCGCCGACCGCGACGCGCTCGTGTCTTCGGCCATACCGTCCGGTTCGGTGCCCGGCGATTTAGCTGTTTTGTACATATTGCACAATATGCTGCGGCGGGAGGGGGTCGCCAGCTCACGCCTCGGGATCGGGCTGCGCTGTCCGGTCCTCGCTCCCGTCCGGTTCCTGACCGTACCGGTCCTCGAACTCCTGAACGAGCCGGCCGACGGTCGCGTACCAGCTGTTGAGGAGCCGCCGCATCTCGCGGGCGATCGCCTCCGGCGCCCGCGGCCGGTACACGTAGTAGTAGCCGCCGTGGTCGTAGTTCACCTGTCGCCGGACGACGAGGTCGACCTCGACCAGTCGCGAGATCGACCGGTGCGCCGTCGACCGCTCGCAGCCGAGCCGGTCCGCCACGTCGTCGACGGTGAGCCCCTCGTCCGCCCGCTGGAGCGCCCGGAAGACTGCCCGGTCCCGGTCGTTGAGCCCGTGGATACACTCCAGCACGTCCGGCCACTCCATGTCACGTTCGAGGTCCTCGCGCACTGACGCGGTCATCGTACCGGGCTATAGGGCGGCGGAGGTGGTTAAAGATGTTCCCGAACAGCACAAGACTATCTCTCCCGCGTTGACACAGACGCGCTTCGGTCGGCGTGTCGCTCGGATTCTCGGCGTCCTATCCAAAGGGTATTTGCTACGTTGGCCCAAGACGATACACGAATGACGCTTCCGATCGACCCGACCCAGATCGACCCGGACGACATCGGCGAGCAACAGACGACCCTCGAAATGGACCACGAGGAGGCGATCGAACACGTCCGCGACGTGTTCACCGACGCCGGCTTCGGCATCCCCGTCGAGTTCTCGCCGTCCGAGATGCTCAACGAGAAGATCGACGCGGGTCGCGACCCCTACTACGTGCTGGGCGCGTGTAACCCCGAGGTCGCCGACCGCGCCCTCGACGCGACGGACAACAAGCTGGGCGCGCTGATGGCCTGTAACGTGGTCGTGTGGGAGGAGGAGCCCGGCACGCAGCGCGTCTACCACGTCTCCATCATGCGCATCGCTCGACTCGTGGGCATGGCGCCGGACGACGACGAGATGGCGGACATCGTCGCCGACACCGGCGAGATCGTCGACGAGGCGTTCGCGAACCTGTAAGGTCGCGTCGCTCTCGCCCCGCCCTGCCCGCCTCGCGCCCGTCCTCCGTTCCGATTCCACACCTACTTATTCGCGACCGACGACGACCCCGTATGAACCTCGCCGATTCGCGCGTCCTCGTCACCGGGGGCGCCGGGCTCGTCGGGAGCCACCTCGCGGCCGCCCTGCTCGACCGCGGCGCGACCGTCCGCGTCGCCGACGACCTCTCGAAGGGGACCCGCGACCGCGTCCCCGACGGCGCCGAGTTCGTCGAGGCGGACGTGACGGACCCCGACGCCGTCGCCCGCGCGGTCTCCGCCGACCTCGACGCGGTCTTCCACTTCGCGGCGTACACCGACACGAACTACGACGACGACCGCGCGCTGTTCGAGGAGAACACCGCGATGACGTACAACGTCTTGGAACGGATGCGCGAGGTCGGCGTCGACCGGTTCGCGTTCACCTCCTCGTCGACCGTGTACGGCGAGGCGCCGCGGCCGACGCCCGAGGACTACGCCCCCCTCGAACCGATCTCGATGTACGGTTCCGCGAAGCTCGCGGACGAGGCGCTGATCTCGACGTTCGCGCACTCCTACGGGATCCAGTCGTGGGTGTTCCGGTTCGCGAACATCGTCGGCCCGCGCCAGCGCGGCAACGTGATCCCCGACTTCGTCCAGAAGCTCGACGACGACCCGACCGAACTGGAGATCCTCGGCGACGGCCGCCAGGAGAAGTCGTACATGCACGTCACCGAGTGCGTCGACGCCATCCAGCACGTCGTCGAACACGCCGCCGACGACCTGAACGTCTACAACCTCGGGACGCGGACGACCACCTCGGTGACCCGGATCGCCGACGTCGTCAGCGAGGAACTGGGCGTCGACCCCGCGTACAGCTACACGGGCGGCGACCGCGGCTGGACCGGGGACGTGCCGAAGATGCGGCTGTCGATCGAGAAGCTGTCCGCCCTGGGCTGGGAGCCGTCGATCGAGAGCGACGAGGCGGTCCGGCGGAGCGCCCGGGAACTCATCGACGAGATAGTCGAGTAGGGAGCGGTCGACCGCTGCGGAGCCGGTCGCGGCTCCGGCCGTCGCCCCGGGCGACGAGACGGCCCCGCCTGGTCACGCCCGCTCGTTCGCCGGTCGGGGGTCGCCGTCGAACGCGTCGACGAGCCGCTCCGGGAGCGCCTCGGGCGAGAACACCGAGACGAGGTCGCCCGGCTTGATCCGCGTGTCGCCGTTCGGCGCGATGTGGTCGCCGTCGCGCTCGATCCCCACGACCAGCACCTCGTCGGACAACAGCCCCCGCTGGTTGGCGGTCTCAAGCGAGAGCCCGGCCACGTCGGCGCTCTCCGAGACGGTGAACTCCACGACCTCCCCGCCGCCGACGACGGTCTGGAAGTCGGTCACCGCCGACGGGGCCCGGTCCTCCTCCGGGGCGAACTCGTGGTACGGCTGGAACGTCTCGTCGAGGACGATGTCCTCGCGCTCGATGGTCACCCCGGCCGAGGAGAGCTGCTGCGCGATGCGGTTGATGTCCGTCGTGTCCTCGCCGACGGCGGTGACCACGAGGTTCTCCTGCCCGGCGAGGAGCTCTCGGACCTGGGTCACCCCCGGGGTCGACAGCGCCTCGTTGGCGAGCGCCGACCGCTTGCTCACGGGGGCCGTACAGGTGAACTGCGTCGTCACCTTCCCGTTCGAGTTCTCGTAGTCGATGTCGGCGTGGTACCCCCGGATGACTCCCTGCTCCTCCAGTCGGTTGATGCGGTTGCGGACCGTCGCCGGAGTGACGTCCACCTCCTCGGCGATCATCGGCGCGGACGTGTCCCTCGCGTTCATCCCCAGGTAGTAGAGGATCCGACGGTCGATCTCGTCGGGGCGGTAGGTCATGGCCCCAGCTACTGGCTATCCGGCCAAAGACGTTTTGCCCCTCACACGACGACGCCCCGTGCCCGAGGGGGGTTTCGAGAAACGCGGATTCGAAACATCTCAAATACGTATACCGTACTCAAACGAAGTAATTTTTGTGGTTCAAAAACCAAAACGTCGCGTATGGCGTCGGATCGCAGCCGCTCCCCGTTCGAACGGCTCAAAGAGCACTACGACCACGAGGAGCTCGTCTGCCCGGCGTGCGGGTTCGAGGACGAAGACGGCGCGTGGGACGCCGAGGCCGACGGGGCGGACATCGTGTACACGCACGCCTGTCCCCGGTGCGGCGCGGAACGGGAACACACGCTGGAGCTTTCGGACCGCGAGACGGCCCTGGAACACGTCGAAAAGCGGCAGTGAGCCGGCGACCGTCCCCGGAGGGTCCGCGCCGACGCGGTCAGTTGCCCTCGGTCGACGTCCCGTCGGCGGGCGCTTCGGTCCGCTGTCGACCGGTCAGCGAGCGGTAGACGGGGTAGAGGTAGTCCTCGATCGGCCCCTGGACGCCGCGGTCGCCCGCGTAGACGATGACCGGGACGCCCGCCCCGTCCGCGAGGTCGATCACGCGGTCGGGCGTGCTCCCGAACACCCAGCGCCTGAGCCTGCGGGTCCGGGTCGCGCCGATCACGAGGATCCCGCCGTTCTCGGCGGCCGTCTCGACTAACCCCTCCGCGACGGTCGCCGCCTGGACGTTGTGGATCTGTACCTCAGGGGCGTCGGAGAGGCCGGCGACGGTCGCGTCCGCCGACTCCGCGCGTCCCCCGCCGCCGTCGGGATTGACGCTGACCACGTGGAGCTCCGCGCCGTCGCGCCCGAGCCGCTCGACCATCGGCAGCAGCGCCTTGTGGTGCGGGCCGCCGCCCGCGCCGACGTTGACGACCGAGGCGTCCGTCTCGTCGGTGAACCCGCGCACGAACATCACGCCGCAGGGCGCCTTGTACTCGATCGTCTCGGCCACGTCGGTGTGCTCCTCGGGATACCCCATCAGGATCTGGTCGACGTCGCCCTCGCGGGCGGTCTGGAGGATGTCGAACGCCACGTCCTGACAGATGTGGCCCTCGACCGTGTAGTCCGCGTCGAGGTCCTCGCCCGCGAGCAGCTCCTCGATCCGGGTCACGCGGCTCTCCGCGGTCTCCCGGACGACCTCCGACGGCGTCTGCTCCGGTATCTGCGTGACGTTCAGCACGTGGATGTGGGGCGTGTCGTGCTGGAGCTTCCCCAGGGTATCGGCGAGCCTGATGTATCGCGCCGCCCTGTCCGGGCGGGCGACCGCGACGAGCACTCGGTATCGGTCTTCGTCGGTCGCCTCGGTGTCCGCGCCACCGGCCGTCTCCTCGGCGGCCGGCTCCGGCTCGACCACCTTCTCGAACAGCTCGTCGACGGCCGGCGCCCCGCCCCACGACAGGTACGCGACCAGCAGCGCCCCGACGAGGACGACGCCGACGAGGACGCCCTTCAGCGGGAGGTTGTAGATCAGCCCGAGGTTCGCGAGGACGCCCGCGATCGGGACGAGGGGGACTCCGGGCACCCGGAACCCGCGCTCGATGTCCGGGTAGCGCCGCCGCGAGTAGATGAGCGCGAGGTTGACGATCGAGAGCGGCAACAGGAGGTTCAGCGTCGCGAACCCGGTCAGCGTCGTCAGTCCCAGCTCCGTGATCGCGAGGGAGCCGACCACGGGCAGGGGAACGCTGATCTGGAACGGGAGGACGCCGCCCTCCGCCGGGAACAACATGATGAACGCGACGATCAGGAAGACGATGGTGCCGGTCGCGGTGGCGATGCTCCAGAACGGCGTGTTGTACTCCGGATGGATCCGCGAGAAGGGTCGGGGGGCCTGCCCCTGACGGCCCATCAGCGAGCCGATCCCGCTGGCGGCGAGTATCGAGGCGTTCGACGCGCTGACCATGCTGAAGATGGCGCCGGCGACGATGAGCGACCGCCCGACGGGGCCGAGGAAGCCGGCGGCGACCTCGCCCATCGCGGTCTCGCCCTCGCGGGCGATGACCTCCGCGGGGACCGGCGAGTTGACCATCGCGACGATCACCAGCGCGTACAGGACGGTGACCGTGACAATCGACGCGGCGATGGCCCGCGGGACGGTCCGCTTCGGCTCGATGATCTCGCCGGCGCTGGCGGCGATGGCGGAGAAGCCGAAGAACGTGATGAACGCCAGCGCGGCGATCGACACGATCCCCACCACGTCCGTCGTGAAGCCCGTCGCGAAGGTGCCGACCGCCGTCGACGGGCCGCGGAACGAGAACGCGCCGCCGATGAACGCCAGCAGGACGGCCACCTTCGCCCCCGTCACGAACAGTTGGAACATCCCGCTCTCCTCTGTCCCCCGGGCGTTCAGCGTCCCGAGGAGCAGCGCGGCGAGCACTCCCGTCGTCCCGTGCGGGAGGACGTGGAACGCCTCCGGGAGCACGAACCTGAAGAACCACTCGTCCATCGTCGCGAGGTAGAACGCCGTCGTCCCGGTGTAGCCGAGGAAGAGCATCGCGCCGATGGCGTAGACGAGCGTGTCGTTCTCGAAGGTCCGCGAGGAGAACAGGTACCCCCCGCCGTTCTCGGAGTAGATCGAGGCGAACTCCGAGTACCCGGCGGCGGTGATCCCGGCGATGACGGCCGCGATGACGAACGCGATGACGGCGCTGGAGCCGATCGCCGCGACGGCGGTGCCGGAGAGCGAGAAGATGCCGGCGGCGATCATCGTCCCCAGGCCGATGGCGAACGCGATCTTGAAGTCCAGCGTCCGGGTGTGCTCAACCATCGGTGCGAAGGAGCGTCCGGCGTACCAGTTGTCCGCGTCGACCGATCGCGTCGTGCCGTGGTCTCGCCGCTATGCCGTAGAACATGGTTACCTCCTGGTCTGAACCCCGGAGACAAAATATCTCCCGGTACGATTTGCCCATGAGTGGTCCAGTCGGAGCGGAAATTATCGATTCGAAAACGGGTCGGCGGCGCGCGCCGCGGCGGACCCGAGGGCCCTCCGTCCGTTCGAGTCCGCGGCACGGTTCGGAAGGGCCTTTTAACCCGCCCGTCGAACGGACGGTATGTTCAGGCAGCTCCGGTCGGAGGTCGAGGCGGCGCTCGCGGACGCGCTCGCCGAGCTCGACCTCCCGACCGACGACCTCGGCATCGAACGCCCGCCGGACGACATGGACGCGACGCTCGCCTCCAGCGTCGCGTTCCGGCTCGCGGGCGAGGTCGGCGACGCGCCGCCGAACGTCGCGGCGACCGTCGCCGAGGCGGTGTCGGTCGCGGACGCGGACTACGTCGGGCGCGTCGACACCGCGGGGCCGTACGTCAACTTCCACGCGAACGAGCGCTACCTCGCCGACACGCTCGACGCGGCGGCCGTCGATCCGGCGTACGGCGCGCTCCCCGACCGCGACGCCTCGGTCGTCGTCGAGCACACCAGCGCGAACCCGACCGGCCCCGTCCACGTCGGCCGCGCGCGCAACCCCATCGTCGGCGACGCCGTGGCGAACCTCCTGGCGTACGCGGGCTACGACGTCGACCGCCACTACTACGTCAACGACGCCGGCCGGCAGATGGCGGTGTTCACGTGGGCGTACGAGCGGTTCGACGAGGCCGACCTCGACGCCGAGCCCGCCCGCGACCGCGCGGAGTACGACCTCGTGCGCTACTACCGGAAGGGGAACGCCTTCTTGGAGGAGGCCGACCCGGACGCGGTCGAGGCCGCGGAGGCGGAGATACAGGCGATCCTCCAGGGGCTCGAGGCCGGCGACGAGGCGACCTACGAGCGCGTCGGCGAGGTCGTCGACGCGGTGCTGGGCGGCATGAAGGAGTGCCTCGCCCGCCTGCCGGCCGAGTTCGACGAGTTCGTCAAGGAGACGCGGTTCATGCGCGACGGCTCGACGGACGACATCGCCGCGCGGCTCAAGGAGACCGATCACGCCGTCTACGAGGAGGACGCCTGGCAGCTGGAGCTCGACGAGTGGGGGATCGACAAGAACCTCGTGTTCCTGCGCTCGGACGACACGAGCCTCTACACCACCCGCGACCTGGCCCACCACGAGTGGAAGTTCGACAACTACGACCGCGCCGTCACCGTCCTCGGCGAGGACCACAAGCTCCAGGCCGACCAGCTCGACGCGACCCTCGAACTCCTCGGCAACGACACCGACCGGCTCGGCCACGTCATCTACTCGTACGTCAACCTCCCCGACGGGAAGATGTCGACGCGGAAGGGGACGGGCGTGATGCTCGACGACCTCCTCGACGAGGCCATCGACCGCGCCCGCGACGCCGTCGAGTCGCGGATGGACGACCGCATCCGCGGCGACGACCTCACCGACGAGGACGTCGAGCGCATCGCCCACCAGGTCGGGATCGGCGCCGTGCGGTACGACATCGTCTCGAAGCAGCCCGCCAAGGCGATCACCTTCGAGTGGGAGGACGCGCTCGACTTCGAGGCGCAGTCGGCCCCGTTCGTCCAGTACGTCCACGCGCGCTGCGCCGGCATCCTCGACGAGGCAGCGGCCGAGGGCGTCGACGTGCCCGGCGTGACCGCCGACGCCGACGGCGCGGTCGATCCCGACGCGCTCGACGTGGACGCGGGCGCGTTAGAGACCGAGGCGGCCCGCGACCTCCTCCGGGAGGTCGCCCGCTTCCCCGCCGCCATCGAGGCGGCGGCCGACGACCTGGAGCCGCACACGATCGCGACGTTCACCCGCGAGTTCGCCGACGCCTACAACGCCTTCTACCGCGAGTGCCCGGTCGTGACCGCCGAGACCGACGAGCTCCGCGACGCCCGCGTCGCCGTCGTCGCGGCCGCGAAGCACACGATGGCGAACGCGCTCGACGTGCTGGGCGTCGAGGCGCCGGAGTCGATGTAGCGCGGCGAGACGGTCGCTCCCGGGGGTATCGTCAGGTCAAAGCTTACTTACACGCACGCGACCGTATTTCGGACAATGAGTAGCGACGCACAGGAGGCGAACGAGGACCGCCGGAAGTACGAGTTCCGCAAGGTAATCGAGGAACTCAAAGACTACGAGGGCTCCGGCACCCAGCTCGTCACCATCTACATCCCCGAAGACAGGCAGATCTCCGACGTGGTGGCCCACGTTACCCAGGAGCACAGCGAGGCGTCGAACATCAAGTCCAAGCAGACCCGGACCGCCGTTCAGGACGCGCTCACCTCGATCAAGGACCGACTGCGCTACTACGACACCTTCCCGCCCGAGAACGGACTGGTGATCTTCTCCGGCGCCATCGACGCGGGCGGCGGCCAGACCGACATGGTCACCCGGACGCTGGAGTCGCCGCCACAGCCCGTCGAGTCGTTCCGGTACCACTGCGACTCGGAGTTCCTCACCGAGCCGCTCGAACACATGCTCGAAGACTCCGGGCTCTTCGGGCTCATCGTCTTGGACCGCCGCGAGGCGAACGTCGGCTGGCTGAAGGGCAAGCGCGTCGAACCCGTCAAGTCCGCCTCCTCGCTCGTCCCCGGCAAGCAGCGGAAGGGGGGTCAGTCCGCACAGCGGTTCGCCCGTCTGCGCTTAGAGGCCATCGACAACTTCTACCAGGAGGTCGCGGGGATGGCCAACGACCTGTTCGTCGACAGGCGCCACGAGCTCGACGGCATCCTCGTCGGCGGCCCCTCGCCGACGAAAGACGAGTTCCTCGACGGCGACTACCTCCACCACGAGCTTCAGGACAAGGTCCTCGGCAAGTTCGACGTGGCCTACACCGACGAGTCCGGCCTGAAGGACCTCGTCGACGCGGGCCAGGAGGCGCTCGCGGACCAGGAGATCGTCCAGGACAAAAACGACATGGAGGAGTTCTTCGAGAAGCTCAACACCGGGCAGGAGGCCACCTACGGGTTCGAACAGACCCGCCGGAACCTGATCATGGGGTCGGTCGACCGCCTGCTCATCTCCGAGGACCTCCGCTCGGACGTCGTCGTCTACGAGTGCCCGAACGGCCACGAGGAGTACGAGGTGGTCGACGCCCGTCACTCGACGCCAGACCACGAGTGTAGCGAGTGCGGCGACGAGGCGACCGTCGAGAAGCGCGAGGACGTCATCGAACACCTGATGGCCATCGCGGAGCAGCGCGGCACCGAGACGCGGTTCATCTCGACGGACTTCGAGAAGGGCGAGCAGCTGCTCGACGCGTTCGGCGGCATCGCGGGCATCCTGCGCTACTCCACCGGCGTGTAAAGCCGCTCTCCGCGACGGGGCGAAACGTTACTGCTGTTCCGGTTCGACCGGCGTCGCCGCGACCTCCAGGCACGCGCAGGCGTCGGACTCGGGGTCGAAGCAGTCCGGACACTCGGGCTGGCGGTCGATGATCGTGTCGAGCCGCTCGGCCACCGTGTCGTCGATGACCGCCTCAAGCTCGCGGGCCTCCGCCTGGAAGTCCTCGACCGCGAGGACGTTGGCGAGGAAGCGCTCGATGATACAGTACGTCTGGAGGGCGTCCCGCGCGCGGACGATGCCGTCGTCGGTGAGGCGCACGCCCTTGTACTTCTCGTGTTCGGCGAGCCCCCGCTCTTCGAGCTTGCCGATCATCTCGTTGGCGCTGGCCGGGCTGACGCCGAGCGCGTCGGCGATCGACCCGGTCGAGGCGGGCCCGTCCTCCTGGTCCTGTACGACGTATATCGTCTTGAGGTACTGATCTGCGGTGTTCACGGCTGTCCTCCGTCGGCGCTCGTCGGCGACTCGTCTGTCCGGTTCATCGGCGCTCCATGACCTCCGTGACCTCGCGCACGCCCTCGGCCTCCTCGTCGCGGATCGCCGTCAGGGTCGCGATCAGCTCATCGCGGTCGATCGAGAACGCCGCGTCGGAGCCCTCGATCGCCTCGATGAGGTCGTCGTAGAACTTGTAGGCCGTCTCCTCGTTGCACAGCTGGTCGTACAGCACGTCGTCGAAGTCCTCCGGTCGCGTCCGTCCGTAGCGGGCGTCGACCAGCGACTCGATCTCGTCGAACGGGACGCTGTCGACGCCGAGCCCCTCGATGATCGCCTCCAAGCGCTCGCGGTGGTCGGCCGACTCCTCGGCGGCGTCCGCGAGCAGCGTCTCCACCTCCTCGTCGAGCTCGGCGTCCAGCTGCTGGTAGTGGCGGTGCGCTCGCGCTTCGACGACCTCTTCGAGTACGATGCCGATCTGGAGCAGTCGCGCGAGTTGGTCGTCGGAGGCGACCCGCTGGCTCACGCTCACCACGACCACCCGAGACGGCGCGATACGCGGGTTCGCATACCATCGACTCGGGCGTCGTCGGTCTTAAGCGGTTCCCCTCGCGCGCCGGTCGCGGAGTCGGCGCGTCGGGCGTCGGAAAAATCCGTTCGGCGGGCGGGCGGCGAGCGCCGACCGCTTACTGGAGGCGCTCGAAGACGAGCTCCTCGACGTCGTCGCGGAACTCGTCGACCGCGATCTCCTCGAGGACGGGCACGAAGAAGCCCTCGACGAGCATGTTCCGGGCCGTCCGCGAGTCGATCGAGCGGCTCTCGAGGTAGAACAGGTCCTCTGCGTCGACCTGCCCGACCGTCGCGGAGTGGGAGGCCTCGGTGTCGTGGTTGTGGATGATCAGCTTCGGCGACGCGTCCGCCTCGGCCTCGTCCGACAGCATCAGCGTGTTCTCGCGCTGGTAGCTGGAGGTGTTCCACGCGTCCTCGCCGACGTCCTGGACGCCCTCGTAGACGGAGCGGGCGACGTCGTCGAGCACGCCGCGGGTGACCAGGTCGGCGGTCGTCTGCTCGGCCTGGTGCCACACGCGGGCGTTGATATCGAAGTGCTGGTCGTCCGTGCCGAAGAACGTCCCGACGATCTGGCTCTCGGAGCCGTCGCCGTTCAGGTCGGTCTCGATGTCGGAGCGGGTGAGCTTCGAGCCGAAGTTGCTCTCGATCCAGTCGATCGTCGCGTACGTGTCCGTCACGCCGCGCTTCAGCGAGTAGGTGTACGCGTCCGAGTCGAGGTTCTGGAGCGAGCCGAACTGGACGTTCGCGTTCTCGCCCGCGACGACCTCGACGAGGTTCGAGAAGTACCGGTCGTCGTCGACCTCGGCGTCACCGGTCTCGATCGACTCGAGGATCGTCACCGACGAGGACTCCTCGGCGACGACGAGCGTCTGGCTGAACAGCGAGCGGGAGTTCATCTCCGCGCGCACCGTCACGTCCTCGACGTCGACGCCCTCGGGGACGTAGACGAACGTCCCGGTGGTGAAGAGCGCGACCGAAAGCGCGGTGAGGTAGTTGTGTTCGGGGTCGAGGACGGAACCGAAGTTCGCCTCGATCACGTCGCCGTACTCGGCGAGCGCCTCGGTGAACGGCAGGACGACGACCTCGTCGTCGCCCGCGGTCCGCTCGGTCTCGTCGGCCTGGTTCAGCGGGTCGACGAGCGCCTCGAAGTCCAGCGCCTCCAGGTCGGTCCAGCGGCGCCCCGGCGTCTGGATGACGTCGGGCAGCTCCGCGGTCTCCAGCGCGGCCAGCGCGTTCAGTCGGGTCTCTAAGAGCCACTCGGGCTCGTCGCGTTCGTCGGCGATGCGTCGTACCGTCTCCTCCGAGAGGCTCTCGATTTGCTTCGTGCTCATGTTATCCGAGCGAACCCTCCATCTCCAGCTCGACGAGCCGGTTGAGCTCGACGGCGTACTCGATCGGCAGCTCCTCCGTGATCGGCTCGATGAAGCCCGAGACGATCATCTGCTTGGCGTCGTCGTCGTCGAGCCCGCGCGACTGGAGGTAGAAGATGTCCTCGTCGCCGATCTTGCCGACGGTCGCCTCGTGGGCGACGTCGACCTTCGACTCGTTGATCTCCATGTACGGCATCGTGTCCGACGTCGACTCGTTGTCGAACATCAGCGCGTCGCACTCGACGGCCGTCGAGGAGTTCTCTGCGCCGTCCGCGATGTGGACGAGGCCGCGGTAGTTGGTGCGACCGCCGTCCTTCGCGATCGACTTCGACTCGACGGTGGACTTCGTGTTCGGCGCGTTGTGGTACACCTTCGCGCCGGTGTCGATGTCCTGACCCTCGCCCGCGAAGGCGATGGTGATGTGGTTGTCGGAGGCGCCGCGCCCCCTCAGGATCGTCGAGGGGTACAGCATCGTCGCCTTCGACCCCATCGACCCCGAAATCCACTCCATGCGCCCGCCCTTCTCGGCGATGGCGCGCTTCGTGTTCAGGTTGTACGTGTTCTTCGACCAGTTCTGCACGGTCGAGTACTGGACGTGGGCGTCCTCGCCGACAAACACTTCGACGCCGCCACAGTGGAGATTGAACTTCGAGTACTTCGGCGCTGAACAGCCCTCGATGTAGTGAACTTCCGAGCCCTCCTCGGCGATGATGAGCGTGTGCTCAAACTGGCCCATGCCCTCGGAGTTCATCCGGAAGTACGCCTGTACGGGCATGTCGACGGTGGTGTTTTCAGGGACGTAGACGAATGAGCCGCCCGACCAGATGGCGCCGTGAAGCGCCGCGAACTTGTTGTCGCTCGGAGGGACGCACTTCGTCATGAAGTGCTCGCGGACGAGCTCCTCGTGTTCTTGTACGGCCTCATCCATGTTACAGAAGATGACGCCCTTCTCCTCCCAGCGCTCCTGCATGTTCTGGTAGACGACCTCCGACTCGTACTGGGCGCCGACGCCCGAGAGCGCGTTCTTCTCGGCCTCCGGGATGCCCAGCTTGTCGAAGGTGTCCTTGATGTCGTCTGGGAGCTCCGTCCAGTCGTCGACGCCGGCACGGACGTCGACGTCGGGTCGGATGTACGGAACGATCTCGTCGACGTCGACCTCGCTCAAATCCGGCTGTCCGGGCCAGTCGGTCGGCATCGGCATCTCCTGGAACTGTTTGAGCGCGCGCAGGCGGCGCTCTAACATCCACTCCGGCTCGTCTTTGTCCTTTGAGATGACGCGGACTGTCTCTTCGGTGAGACCCTTGTCGGTCTTGAAGGCAGACTTCTCCTCCTTCTTGAACTCGAAGTGGGCCTCGGTGTTCGTCTCTTTGAGGTCGTCTTGTTTTGAACTCATCAAAGTATTCTTTAGAGACTGCGAATATAAATGTGGGGAGCTGAAGCGCTCGTTAGTAACTTATACTGGTTTCTTTGAGAAAGTTAGATAACCTTATGGCATTTAATTCGGTTGCTCTAATTAATAGAATTTAATACATAAAGCAATAATTTACTGTGTATTCGCCATTCCGCCGTCAACGATGAGCGATTCACCATTCACGTAGTCCGAGAGATCACTTGCGAGGTACAGCGCTGTATCTGCAACATCTTCAGGCTGGCCCGCCCGCCGGGACGGAATCGACTGAAGGAAGTCTTCTTCAGCATCTGTACCCATAATCGGATAGTCCTCAGTCGTCATCGTCGTCTCGATCAGTCCCGGATGGATAGCGTTCACTCGAACGCCGTCGGGCCCCAACTTCGCCGCCATCGCATATGTGAGTAGTCGTACGGCACCTTTTGTCCCACAGTACGTGATGAACTCCCCTGACCCCTCAAGACCGGCGACCGAGGAGATGTTGATGATCCGCCCGCCACCAGCTTCGACCATCCGTTTCGCCGCCGCTTGCGCGCCAAAATAGACACCTTTGACGTTGATGTCCATCATCCGATCAAACGCATCTTCGTCGACTTCGAGAAACTCCTCACCATGGAAGATCCCCGCGTTGTTCACCATCACGGTGACACCACCGAACTCCTCGGCAGTCTCAACCGCAGTCTCAAGATCGCCGACGTTTGTGACATCACACTCGACGAACGTTGCCCTTGCCTCCGTTTCGGCCTCGATCAGTTCGTGGGTTGGATCTCCTCCCTCGCGAGGAGACTCCTGGATGTCAGCGATAACGATGTCTGCCCCTTCGGAAGCGAACCGGCGGGCAATAGCGCGTCCATTTCCGCTGGAGCCACCGGTAATGACTGCCACGTTGTCTGTGAGTAGTGTGGACATACCTCATGATCTATGGTGAGTGAGAACATAGTTATATCGCGCTTGTGCGGTTGGAACACCATATCGTGAGCCTAATTGATAGAGCTGACGAGTGGGATACTGTGATAATTCGAATCAGAATCACTCATTAGCGAGAACGACTTGACAGCACTCGATCGCTGCTTCGATGTGGCGGTCGGCGACCACGTCGCCCGTTTCGTCAGCCGACTCAAGCAGTGTGGCAACTTGCCGAACCCGTTTCCGTCTGGTTTGCGTGTCAAGACCGTCACTGGTCGCATCGCGGGCGACGGCTTCAGCCTCTCCGAGCCATCGGTTCGTCGCTGGCGGAACTGGGCGGTCTGCGGTCGCAGTTAGCAGAATACAGGCGGTAAGCCCCCTTCCTCAAGGAGCGACCAGCGGGAGCGAGTAGGGAGAGGATACACCGTCGTCATCATGTCTCAAACAGGTTCGTACTCGCTGCCCAACCACCCCACCGATAGAGTTAAGTTGAAATAATGTGTAAACACACATGATGGATAGACACGAAGTAGAAGGCCACGAAGTCATTGAGGGAGAGGTGAAGCCGACCGGCAACGGCGCACACGTTCTCGTTCCGAAGCGATGGCGTGGTGCAGACGTGAAAATCGTCCGAACCTCAGCCCCCGACGAATAGTCAATGCGCTACACCTACAGATTCCGGCTTGATCCCACGCCTGAACAACGTGAGCTGTTGGATCAACACCGAGATACCTGTAGGCAACTCTACAATCACGCACTCAACGAATTTGAGAAAATCCCCGAATCGGCGGGAACACTCAACCAACGAGTACGCCAAGTACGCGATCAGCTCACCGATCTTAAAGTATGGTGGGATGAACTAAATGACCTCTATTCAACGGTCGCACAAGCCGCTGTCATGCGTATCGAAGACAGCATCAAAGCCCTCTCCCAGTTGAAACAGAACGGCTACAACGTCGGAAGCCTCAACTGGAAGGCTCCCAAGGACTTCCGCAGTTTCACCTACATACAGTCTGGCTTCGAGTTCGATAGTAATAACGGTCAGACCGTATTGTCGCTGTCGAAACTTGCGGATGTTCCACTCATCAAACACCGCACAATCCCCGACACCGAGACGATCAAACAAGTCACGATTAAGAAGGAGCCAACTGGGGACTAGTTCGCTTCATTCGTTGTCGACGGGAAAGAGACACCTGAGAAACCAACCGATCCAGATCGGTGCGTTGGTATCGACGTGGGGATTCTCAAGTATGCCCACGACACCGATGGGTACGCCATCGAAAGTCCCGACTTCAGCGACGAGCGCGAACGATTGGAACGCGCCCAACGCGACCTTTCGCGGAAGGAACACGGCTCTACGAATTGGGAGACGCAACGACAAATCGTGGCGGAACGCCACGCTGATCTCAAGCGAAAGCGCCGCGACTTTCTCCACAAGCTGTCGAACTACTACGCCACAGAGTACGACTTGGTGGCTGTTGAGGACTTGGATGTAAAAGGGCTGGTCGAACGCCCCAGAAACTCACGAAATCGGGCGGGAGCGGCGTGGGGAACGTTCCTGCGGATGCTCGAATACAAGTGTGAACGTGAAGGGACGCACTTCGTCGCCGTGAACCCGCGCGGGACGACAAAGGAGTGCGCTTCCTGTGGTGTGAAGACTGAGAAACCGCTGTGGATGCGCGAACACTCCTGCCCGGCGTGTGGATTTGAAGCGGATAGGGATGCGAACGCGGCGTGGAACATCCTTTCTCGTGGTCTTGAAGACGTAGGAGTGGGATACTCCGAATCAACGCCTGTGGAGACTGCGCTCCCTGTGGATACGCCTGTATCTGCAAAGCGCGTCGTAGAAACAGGAAGCCCCACCCTCAAGGAGCGAACGGCGTCATCCGTGAGCGAGTAGGGTGGGGTAGTTCACATGAGTCGCCAGTGCGTTGACCGCAGCCCGCGGCTCGGTTGGGATGTCGATTTCGTCCGTCATCGTCGGTGTATTGGCACCCACTGTGAAGAATTGTTGCGGCAAGCTACACTCCAGATGCTTGCGAACGTCTCCAGCCGAGCACGACCTCTTGTTCGCCTATTTTGACATCCTCCCCGCGCTGAAGCGCGAGGATTTCTCCTCGATTCTCCGTAACACCTCCACGGTATCTGTCTGGGCTTGTTCGAGAGACACACCAGACAACACAAGCCCATACACAACTGAGAGCGACTATGCTCGAGTCGCTCCTCCGGATTGACGTCGTACTCTTCGTTCTCATCGGCGTGCTGGGCGGCGCACACTGTATCGGGATGTGTGGGCCGTTGGTGACGATGTACTCGAAGCAGATGAACCCACAGCCCGATGGCGGAACGGTGACAGCCAACGACGGGCGTGCCGGTCATCTCACGACCTACGAGGTTCGCCAGCACTTCTTGTTCAACGTCGGCCGGGCGACGACGTACGCGATTCTCGGGGCCGTCTTCGGTGCGCTCGGAAGCGTCGTGTTCGTCACCGCTGACCAGTTGACACCGATCGCCGACCTCCTGCGAGGTGTTGTCGGTCTTGCGGTCGGAGGGTTCATTGTGGCGACGGGCGTTCGGTACGTTATCGGCGGAAGCGGAGGCGATATTCGAATACCCGGCGTCCAGCGCGTTACGTCATGGCTCGCAACGAGAGTCCATCGGCACGTCAACAGCCCAAGTATTGTCGGGCTGGGAGCCGTCCACGCGTTTCTTCCCTGTCCGATGCTGTACCCCGCGTATCTGTTCGCCTTCGCGAGCGGCTCCCCGACCACCGGGGGAATCGCTCTCGGCGCCCTCGGCATTGGGACGATTCCAGCCGTCTTCCTCTATGGGACGATTATCCAGTCGATCGATGTCGCCCACCGGCGTCGTGTTCACCGGCTGCTCGGCGTGGTGTTCGTCGTGCTGGGGTACGTGCTGCTCGCGCACGGGCTGATGGCGCTCGGTGTTCACCTCCCGCATCCGATGCTCCCGCATTACCAACCCCTCGGCGGCGGGATGGGACACATGGGGCATTGACCGGGACCGACTCCCCTCCGCGCGCTCGACACGCAAGGCGGTCTCTCCGGTGTCACCACGCCCGGGAAACGACGGAAGGCGATCTGCCGGTCCGGGAGCGATCACGCGGTGGCCACTCGTTCGAGGTCGTTGACGAGCCGCTCAATGTCGGTTCGCGGGCCCCGTGGGTACGCCCGCTCGATGATCCCTTGCTTATTAGCGAGAATGATGAGCCCGTAGTGCGGGAAACGATACTCTAGATTCTCGAGGTCATCTGCCGGTTGCTTCTCGATCTTCAGACCGAAGTGCTCGTCGTGTATCTCTTGGGCCCGCTCGTAGGTCTCTGGGCGGAGGAAGTGCCAGTTACCCGCGTCGAGGTCGACCCCCTGCTGGCCGGCGTACCCGCGGAGGACCTCGGTGGTGTCGCGCTCGGGATCGAACGTGATGGGGAGAAACGTGACTTGGTCGCCGTACCCCGCCTCGGCGGCGGCCTCCTGTCCGCGACGGAGCCGGAGAATGAGTGCTGGACACACTCCGTCCGGACAGTTGGTGTAAAATGATGTCCACAGCACCGCGCGCTCGCTCTCGAACTGGGCCGTCGATATCTCCTCACCGTGGATCGGATCGGGGACAGTGAACTCGGGCATGTTGTCACCGTAGCTCGGGAATGATGCCTCGCTGAGATCTTGCTCCGGCGGTCCGAGAATAGTTCCTTCGGCGCCACTACTACCAAGGACACCAAGACAACCGGCAGTGCCGGCGGTGACTCCCGCGACGCCGACCGTTTTACAGAAAATCCGTCGGTCCATACGTTTGCGTATCGGTCCCGCGGCTTTGAGGTATCTGGTGTGACCTTCGAATGCGCCACTTGCGTCCGATCTGGGCGAGTCCAGCTAGTCGGTTCCTTATTCGAAGAGGGTGTCGACAGTCCGGATGAACCGGTCGACGAGCCGGTCTGGCAGCGAGGGCGACACCACATCAAGCAACTCAGCTGCGTGTTCCGGGCGGGTTAGCGTGATTGTCATCGGACGGTCGTCGGACTTCGTCACGATTCCAGCGTCGCCGAGAGTCGAGACGTGCCACGAGACCGTGCTTCGTGAGAGATCCAATTCTGTGGCAAGTGTCTCTGGACGACGAGGGCCGTCCGCATGGAGTCGCAACACGATCTCGCGGGCGGTCTCGCGTCGAAGGAACGCGAGCGCGTGTCGTTCCCACTGGTCGAAGGTGGGATCGAAGTAGTGAGCCCGACCAGAGATCCGCTCGACGATCAACTCCCCGTCGTTCACTAGTCGTCGGAGATGATACTGCGCCTGTCCGGTGGCGATGTCCAGATCGCGTTCCACCTGGTTGAAGTGGACACCAGGTGTCTCGCGGACGTGTCGTCGCACCCGATCTCTGGTCGTCGCCATCGTGAGTATTCGCCTGTAATCGGCTGAGAGATAAAACCTGTCGGGGGCTTTCTTCCCATGAGAGCGTTTCGCCCCGTGTCTTCTTATCACTCCCAACGCATACTGGCCAGTGTCGTGATCGCGTCGCTCATCGTTCGGGCCGTCTTCTCGGCTCTCGTGCCATTGACCGTTCAGGGGTCGCCCGTACTGCTGGCCGTCATCGCGTGTGCCGGAATCGGAACCAGCGCGCTCTTCGTCGTGAGCCTCGTCGCGTATCGACGCCGCCAGACCGGCCAGTACCGACTGATCAGCGCCGCGGTTTGGGTGCTTGTCCTACGGTCACTGATTGGCGCTGGGACTGTTCTGGGAGCGGTTCCGATGCCGGTTCACCACTTCGTCGAACACAGCTTTGACTTCCTGATCGCTGCGATGATCCTCTACGCCGCGTACGCTCACGCCCCGGGTTCGCTTGGTGAGGATGTCACAAGCGACTAGCTTGGTTGAGTCCTAGCCAGCTCGACCCCAGTACATACCAATCAGCGCCAGACATCGTCCACTCCAGACCGATCTGTACGCTCGTTGATCCGGAGCGAACGCCTCCTGTGAGTGGTTTATGTCCTCTGGCAAACGCCGTTCGACAGTCACACCAGAACCGTATTGACTCTATATGAAGAACTATAGCTATGAAATCTGAACCTGACTCGCATTTGGTATCGCGTCGACAGGTCGTTCATACAGTCGGCTTGGGAGTCGTAATTGGAACGGCTGGCTGCGTTGGGGGATCCTCTGGCTCAAGTCCTGAACCGGTGGATTTGTCGGGTCAAAAGACTGACTACCAAGGTGGAATGGTCATTGGAGACCATGGAGGCCCTAATGGGCAGGTGTTCTACGCCGATACAGAACCCGAACCCAGACAGGGGCCCGTCCAAGGCTCTGAAGGAACTGAGAACCTTGCTTGGTTTCACACGCTCGCACATGGTCTCTTCCCGTACCATCTTAACCTGGTAGCTGACGGCGCGGAGGCGACCGCGGTCTACGTCACGGACTACTCCCGTGTTGATTGGGAGATCCCTGAAGACACTGAGCGAAAGAAGATGCCAGCACCGACCGCCCCCGATACATTCGCCGATGCCACGGGCCTCACATACGTCATCGAATCGGATGTAATGGGTGGTATGGGGCCAGATCTCATGCCGTTCTCGGAACCCAGCGAAGCTGAATCGTTCGCTGATAATTACGGCGGACGGACGATCGGGTACGACGACATCGATCGGTCACTCGTTGATGGAATCCAGATGACTGGGATGAACTAATTGACTTTTCTCATAGTGGAGATAATGAGAACCACACAGGTTCTACTCAAAGAATCTAACACGGTTGATCAGGAGCTAGAAGCCTTTTGTCCGGCAAAATCGTAGCTATTACACACGCGATGGCAACCTCAGAAAACGAATCGAAAGACACGCTAACCGTGTATCAAGAGCGGTTGGACGCACTCGATGCGACACTGGCATCGAAAATGGATCGTTGGAGCGTTCCAGCGTTGCGAGCCGCTGTCGGAGCGGTGTTCATTTGGTTCGGCGCACTCAAAGTACTCGGTGTCTCGCCAGCCGGTGACCTCGTCGCCTCTACGGTGTACGTTCTTCCGCCTGAGTTTTTCGTCCCGGTACTTGGCGTGTGGGAAGTGATCATCGGGATCTGTCTGCTCTACCCTCCGCTTACACGTGTTGGATTGCTGCTGTTGGCACTCCAACTTCCGGGTACGTTCCTCCCGATGGTACTGCTCCCTGAAGTCGTCTATACCACGTTCCCGTACGGGTTAACGGTCGAGGGTCAGTATATCGTAAAGAATCTCGTAATCATTGCCGGCGCACTCGTTCTGGGAAGTACCGTCAGGGACGAATCTGCGTCGGCGTGAGTCAGAAAATTAACTGCTCGTGCTGAACTGCGAATTTTGAGCCAGAACTGATGATGTCGAGACGTTCTGCTTCTCTATCTTTCTACGAGGAGAGAATCCCGGCGTTTACGCCGGGAGTGAATCCAACAACGGTGACACAGTCTCCCACTGATTACGACGGGGAGGATGAGGAACCTCGATCGACGACCAGCGAGTAAGAATAATAAATCTTAATATATTTCGCCGGCTAAATTGCTATATGACTGTAGTAAGCGTCTCAATGCCTGAAGACTTGCTTGAGCGGATTGATCAGTTTGCCGACGATCACGGATACACTGGTCGGAGTGAGGTGCTTCGGGAGGCGAGTCGGAACCTCATGGGTGAATTCGAGGACAAGAAACTCGAAGGGCGCGAACTGATGGGAGTGGTCACCGTGTTATTCGACTACGAAACAACGACTGTCGAAGAGAAAATGATGCACCTTCGCCACGAATACGAGGACATCGTCGCTTCAAATTTCCATAGTCACGTTGGTGGACACCACTGTATGGAACTGTTTGTGCTCGAAGGGTCTCTCGAAGAGATCTCGGCGTTTGTTGGGAAGATTCGAGCGACTAAGGATACTCTCACAATTGATTACTCCGTATCTCCAGTAGATGATTTCAGCCCGCTGGCCGATCTGAGCTGATTCTGCTTTTCTTCCCTCGCTGAATTCACCCTATCTATACCAATATCTCCGAGCCCCGTCTAGCAAAAGTATTAATCTTGTTTAGAAGAATCACAGGTATTATTACAATTGCTTTTGATGTTAACAACACTGATGACTCACATCTCGCGCCGAAGACTACTCCAGACGGGCGCAACCACGATTGCTGCGACGGGAGTCGCTGGCTGTCTCGGTCAGGGAGGCGGGTCCCTCGATTCCGTCACGGTCGCGTACGTCCCGATTTACCCGAACATGCAACACTACGTGATGGAACAAGAGGGGTACTACGAGGACGTTCCAACGGATGTCACGATAGAGCGGTTCAGCTCCGGCCCCAGTGTTGTCAAGGCGTTCGCGAGTGGGGACGTCGATGTCGCGCTCTTCGGCATCACCCCGGCAATGGTCCTCGTGGACAAGGGCACCGAGGCTGGTGTCCTCGCGGCGAGTTCGAGAAACGGCTTCAAGATCATGGGGACGACCGAACTCGCCGATCTCTACGAACAGGAAGGGGCTGCCACGTTTGAGCGCTTCGAAGAAGAGCACGGGCGGAAGGTCCGGTTTGGAGCACCGCCGGACGGGAGCGTTCCCGACATCGTTCTCCGGTACTGGATTCAGGAGGACCTTGACGTCGATGAGATGGACTCCACCATCAACAAGTCCAAGGTCCCGCCCGCGAAGGCGGTCCAGACCATCCAGTCGGGCGACATCGACGCGACGATCATCCAGGAACCGTTCGCGACGATTATCAGCCAAGCTGACGGGTTCGAGGAACTCGCCTGGTCCGGGAACATCTTGGACAACCACCCCGTCACGGTGCTGTTCGCGAACCAGCGAGTACTCGACGACGATGAGGTCGCCCAATCGCTCGTCGAACAGCACGTCGCGGCGACCGAGTTCACGGGGAGCTCCCCGGATGCCGCCGCCAGCCACGCTGCCTCGGTCATCGGCTCCGGCGTGAGCGAAGACCTCGCGACGGCCGCCATTGATTCGAAGGCGTCGGAGTTCATCTCGGATCCCCACGCGATCACTGATCAGGCCGCGACGATGGGAGAGTTCGTCGCCAACGTCGGCAACATCGAGGAGCCAGTCGCGACCGAGGACCTGTTCGCGTTCGACCCCTACGACGCAATACAGTAATGAGCACGCAGACCGACACCAGTTCGAACGCGCTGACGGCCAAAACCTTCGAGGGGGACCTGCAGCGGTATCTTCGCGGCCTCGGCGGTCTCGTCGTGTTCCTGCTCGTCTGGTGGGTTGGCGCGATGACGACCCAGCCGTCGTATCTGGTGCCGGGCCCCCTCGATTCGGTGCGCGCGTTTATCAACCTGTTCGCGACCTCGACGGCGATTGTGGTCCCCATTCTGGGATCGAGTCTCGTACTCCCAACCGGGCTTGCACATCTCGCGCAGACGCTGTTCCACTACGTTCCTGGGCTCCTTCTCGGTGCGACCTGTGGGATCGGTCTCGGACTGGCGATGGGCTGGAACGGTGCGTTCGACGACTGGCTGCGGCCGCTCGTCCGGGTCCTGCGACCGATCCCGCCGCTGGCGTGGATCGTCTTCGCGATCGTCTGGTTCGGCATCCACCACACCGGCGCGGCGTTCATCGTCTTCGTCGGTGCATTTTGGATCAACTTCTACGGCGCGTATGGCGGCGTCGAGGGCGTTTCGACCGACCTGACCGACGCCGCGTCGACGCTCGGTGTCGAGCGCGACCTCTCGATGTTGAAACTCGTCGCGCTCCCGAGTGCGGCTCCCCAAGTGCTGACCGGATTCCGGACGAGCATCGGTCGCTGCTGGATGATCGTCGTCGGTGCCGAGCTGTTCGGCGCACCAGGCGTCGGCTACGAGATCATCAATGCCTCGAACAACCTCGCGATGGCGACCAGCGTCGCGTACATGTTCCTGATCAGCTTGGCGTTCCTCTGTATGGACGTCGGGTTCCGCCTGCTCGAACGGAGGGTCCTCGCATGGCGCTGAGTACGGACTCGTCCACCGACCGGGACTCCCGTGAGAAGATCACTATCCAGAACGTGAGCCGCTCGTACGAGTCGACGCAGGCGCTCGATGACGTCTCGTTCTCGGTGTCGGAGGGCGAGTTTTGCTGTGTCGTCGGTCCCTCGGGGTGTGGGAAGACGACGCTGTTGCGAGCGATCGCCGGGCTCGACGATCCCGATGGTGGTTCGATACTGGTCGGTGGAGACCCGGTTACCGGTCCTGGGCTGGACAGGGGAATGGTCTTTCAGGAGTACGCGCTGTTCCCGTGGCGAACCGTCCGCGGAAATATCCGGTTTGGCCTTGACCGGCCCGCCTGTGACTGTCCCGACTGCGAGGGACGAGTCCGGGAGTTAATCGACCTGGTAGGGCTCGACGGCTTCGAAGACGCGTACCCAAAGGAGCTGTCCGGTGGCATGAAACAGCGCGTCGGTATCGCTCGCGCGCTCGCCCCCGATCCGGAGATCCTCTTGATGGACGAGCCGTTCGGTAGTGTCGACGCTCGAACGCGTGACCGCTTACACGCGGAACTGCTCGACATCTGGACGCAGACCGGACAGACCGTCGTGTTCGTCACCCACGACATCGACGAGGCAGTGACCCTCGCTGACCGCGTGATCGTCATGGGTTCCGACCCAGGAACTGTACAATCAACATTCTCCATTGATCTAGAACGCCCACGTGGACGGACCGCCCGCGACTTCGTGGACCACGTCGCACAGATTAGGGATGAGCTCGGGAGTCCTGCCGACACTAGCCACTGAGACGCTCTCACAGCAGAGTTATTAATTCATTTTCTTTAGACCGCCATCTCTATTATGTTAGAATCAAATTTTAACATATGCCTATCGTGAGCTCCTCGATGACAGAGCGACTCCGAGAAGATCTCGATACGTTTGCGGAAGAACACGGCTACACCGGCCGGAGTGAGGTGATTCGTGAGGCCTGTCAGTCACTGCTCGAAGAGTATCAAGAGAGCGATTACGAGGACCGGCGGGTGTTGACGACGGTCACTGCAGTCTTCGGATACGACGAGCCGGAGATTGAACGCCGAATGATGGATATCCGCCATGAGTTCGAAGGGTCCATCCGGTCGAACTCGCATAACTGCCTCCGAGAGAACGCCGGCTGTGTCGAGACGTTCGTCGTCGAAGCCGCGTATCAAGACGTTCTCCATTTTATCGGCACCGTTCGAGGAGCGGACGAGTCTGTCTCGGTGGAATACACTGTCGTGCCCGTCGACAGAAACGGCACAGAAGTGAGCGATACGTAGGCTCGGTATCGCTGTCACCGGCACGTGTGCCCGCGCTTTGAATTAAACCGCAAACGCATCTTGCGTTCTTCTTATTATGTTCTTCTACCTTAGCACAGCAAAGTTATTATATCTAAGTCTTTAATTGCCAAACAGATATGCCGCACATTCACCTTGGAGAAGGGTCATTCCCCCTCTGGGCGCTCGTGCTGTGGACGCTGCTTGGTGCTGGACTGATTTCCACCGTAGTCTATCGGATACGGAAAGGTGGAATAAAAACACACCAGATCGCACTCGCGGGTATTGGCGCGGCTGCGAGTTTTGCGGTCTTCCAGCTTAACATTCCAGTGTGGGGCGGAATTCACATGAACCTCACCGGGCTCGTGGGTATCATCGCCGGACCGCTTCTCGGCGCGCTTGTCGCATTGGTCGTCAACATCTTTTCGGCGGCGCTCGGACACGGAGCGGTCGGCCTAATCGGGGCGAACACGCTGATCAACGCCAGCGAAGCGTTCGTCGCTTACTACGCGTTCAAGACGCTGATGGGGATGGAGTGGGACGTCTTCCCCGCCAGCGCGAGTGCCGCGACACTCGGCCTCTCGGCAGGGTCATTCCTGATGGGGGCGATCATCGTTATCAGCGGGGTTAACGGGAGCGCGCTCCCGCGTGGTGACCTGCTGATCGCCGTTGGTGGACTCTCCGCTCTCAACCTCGGTGTTGCGGTCGTTGAGGGGCTGCTTACGGGACTTATCGTCCAATTCCTCGCCTCAGTGCGTCCCGACCTCGTCGGACTTACCGACCGCGACACTCGCGATGAGCCCTCGGGGGTGACAGCCTGATGCAGCGCTGGAAGCAGTACGGTAGCATGGCTGCCGTCTTCTCGGCGTTCCTCGCCGTCGGCTACTGGGGGTTCACTGCGACCGGTGGTACCGTTCCATGGGCAAAGCGGGCCTCGCAAACGCTTCAACGCGGCGTCCAAGACGGCGGTGGCACGCTCGTGAATCTTGGACGTGGTATCGTCGTTGCCGGTCCCATCCGGAAGGGCGGACTGATGGTCGAATTCGGCGGAATTGTTCTCGCCTTCGCCCTCTTGGGTCTCGGGCTGTACGTCTACGTCGACCGTTACGGCGGCTTCGGTGATGACGAACGACCGACACGGTAACCGTGACAACGCTCTCGAATCACGTCCCTGACCCTCGGCTCATTACGGCGTTCGCCGAGCGGCGAGACGGACCGTTACATCGAATCAACCCGTGGACGAAGGTCGGCGTCGTCGGTGTGCTCGTTCTCGCCGTCACGGTGTTCGACCGCCTCGCGCTCTTGGCCGGTCTGTACGGAACCGTACTGGTAGTCTACGGACTCGCTGACCTGCCGTTTCGGCGGCTCATCGGATGGTACACACTCCCGATGCTGTTCATCATCTCGGTCGCCGGACCGCTTGCGTTTCTCGAACCGGGGACGCCGATCGGGGGCGCAGTCCCGACGCCCTTCGGCGGTTTCTCGGTTACGTGGGAGGGTCTCACCCTCTTTTTGGAGCTCAGTTGTCGGTCGCTCACGGTCGTCACGTTTTCGCTGACGGCGTCGATGACGACCAAATACACGGACGTCGCGTACATGCTCGGGCGGTTGCTTCCGCGACCGATCGACCAGGTCGCCCTCCTCACCTACCGGTTCACGTTCGTTATGCTTGAGACGCTTGAGGACTTGGTGAAAGCCGCGCTCTCCCGCGGAGCGAACTTCTCAGAATTCTGGTCGAACAAACGGCTGTACGCCCGGATCCTCGGCATGACGATGCTGTCAGCGATCGAGCAGTCCGAACGACTCGTCAAGTCGATGGAAGCCCGCGGATACGACGGCGACCTCACGCTGTACGGGGACGTCCCGCGACCGCCCGCTCGTGAGCTCGTCGTTATCGGCGCTTGCTACGCCGGCGTCGTCGCCTACGCGCTGGTCGGCGTCTACGAGGTGATTCCAGTATGAGTACGGATCGCTCTGAAGACCGGCGGCCCCTAGTTGATCTACAGTGTCAAGCCCACACGTACCCGGACGGGACGGTGGGTATGCACGATGTCGATTTCTCCGTGTATCCCGACGAGGTCGTCGCCCTCGTCGGCGGCAACGGCGCCGGAAAGTCCACGCTCCTCGAACATCTGAACGCCACCCTCGTTCCCGACGACGGCGAGCTCGTCGTCGACGGGACCCCGATCTCCGAGGACAACAAGCCACACGCGCGAAAAGAGGTCGGCTTCGTATTCCAAGACGCCGATACGCAACTCGTCGCGCCCACAGTCCTCGACGACGTGATGTTCGGCCTTCAGAACTACGGGGTCCCCGGAGACGAAGCGAGGGAACGCGCTCGTGAAGCGCTGGCGACTGTCGACGCGAGCCACCTCGAAGACCGAATCCCACACTACCTGAGCGGTGGGGAGAAACGGCTCGCTGGCCTCGCCGGTGTGCTCGTCCTCGAACCGAGTGTGGTCGTGCTCGACGAACCACTCGCAGGGCTTGATCCCGACCGGTCTCAGCTGGTCGCGGAGCGGATCGAGCAAATTCACGAGGACGGTATCAGTGTCGTCCTGTCGACGCACGACCTCGAATTTGCCGCCGAAGTCGCGGACCGCGTCTGCGTGATGGCCGAGGGCAACATCATCGGAGGCGGAACGCCCCGAGAAGTGTTCTACGACGACGCCCTGTTGGCGGACGCGAACCTTCACCCACCGAGCGCGGTTCGTGTGGCTCGTGACGCAGGGCTGGGGGCGACGGCACAGCCGGTGACCGAATCGGACCTCGTGTCGCTCCTGACGGAAGCTGGAAATTCCAGCACCACACCGACACCCTCCGCAGATGGACACAGACATGACTGACCGCCTTCTTCGGCATCTCTCACGACTTCTTGATGGGACGCAATCTTGTGGTCGGAGCCTGCGTGAGCGGTCTCCCACGACTCGGGAGTATTGTGATATTCGAAGATAGATCACCAATAAAATAGAGAACAAAATCATGCGCACGAGCTTCAACATTCCCGATGACCTCCTGTCCGAGTTCGATGAAACGTGGCAAGCAGAAGGGCTAAATTCGCGTTCGCGTGGCGCCCGCGAAGCGATGCAAGAGTACATTGAGGCACACACCAGATTAGAAGATATCGAAGGCGACGTCGTCGTCGTCATGGCCTTCGATTACGAACACGAAGCGGTTATTGAAGACATCCACGACGTACAACACCAGTTTCAGGACGTCATCACGACCACGAATCATATCCATGAAGGAGAGTGGTGTCTCGAGACGCTCTTTTGTAACGGGCCAGCCTCGCGTGTTCGGACTCTCACCTATCGCTTGCGCGATTTCGATACGGTGAGTCGTGTTAAACTGATGCTCCTCGCCGAGGACTGAGCGGTGCTCAAGACTTGATGCGCTGATCAATGTGGGCATCGTCCAGTGAGGCGATCGAGTAATCCACCGCTTGGACATTCGGCACTGCTCGAACGCTGTTGACGAATCCAGATAGTACTTCTGTGGTCCCCTCTAAAACGTACAACTCCATACAGTACTGGTCTTGGACGTGTGTGTGGGTAGTTGCGGAGACGATAGCATCGTACTCGTGGCGTGCTCTCGTGAGACGCTCCTGGACGGCGGGTTGACAGTACTCGAAGACGACCGTTACCGTACACATCTGCTTTTGTCCCTCGATATGTTGCTCTTGAAACTCTTCGAATAACGTGCGTGTGCCTTCGCGAACGACTTCGCTTCGGCCACTGTACCCGTGTTCTTCGGCGAACTCGTCGATGCGTTCCAGCAAGGCCTCGGGCATCGAGATGCTAACGACGCTCATATATTAAAGTTTTATTCAGTCTTATTAGTTCCTGTTATGACAGTAGAGTATAAACATAATAATTAGTATTTTAGTGTAGTAGATTCATAATTAGAGTATGCCGTCCAACGACTACCCGATCCCGGTAACGATTCTCAGCGGAAGTCTCGGAGCTGGCAAGACGACGACGCTCAACCACATTCTTAGTAGCGAACAGGAACTCAACGCCGCCGTTTTAGTAAACGATATGGGCGAAGTGAACGTCGACGCCGACCTCGTCGAACGCGAGTCGGATCTCACCCAGAACGACGACGAGATCATCGAGATGTCGAACGGGTGTATCTGCTGTCGGCTTCGCGGGGACATGCTTGACGAGGTAGGCCGATTAGCCGACGAGCGAGACTTCAAGTACCTCCTCGTGGAGTCGTCTGGGATCAGCGAACCGATTCCGGTCGCGCAGACGTTCGCTCGCGGATTCGAAGACGCGGATTTCGACCCTACGGAGGTCTACGAACTCGACACGATGGTCAGTGTCGTTGACGCGCACAGCTTCTGGAAGGGGTTTGATTCCGGCCAAGCTCTCACCGACGACTCCATCGATCCACAAGGGAACCGGGTCCCCGAGGAGGCGCTGATGGATCAGATCGAGTTCTGTGACGTCCTCCTGTTGAACAAGTGCGATCTCGTCCCCGACGATGAACTTGAAGAGATGGAGGCAGTGCTACGGGCGCTCCAACCGAGAGCAAATATTATCCGAACCGAACACGGGGCGGTCGACCCCGGAGAGATTCTGAATACGGGTCGGTTCGATTTCGATCGCGCAAGTCAGTCCGCCGGATGGAAGCGTGAACTCCAGCACGGCCATCACCACGAGTCGGCCGCCGACGAACACGGGGTCACCTCGTTCGTCTTCGAATCCCGCCGACCGTTCCACCCCGAGCGGATCGCTCGCCTCTTCGCCGACCTCCCCGACGGAATCGTTCGCGCGAAGGGCTTCTTCTGGTCCGCCGGTCGCGAAGACATCGCCATGGGTCTCGACAAAGCAGGCCAGTCGGTTCGGGCCGGTCCGAAAGGGACGTGGATCGCCACGCTCCCGCAGGCCCAACAAGAGCGCTACTTCGCCGCCCGCCCCGGCATCAAAGAGGATTGGGACGACCAGTGGGGCGACCGTGGATCGGAACTCGTGTTCATCGGCCGCGAATTCGATCAGGAGACACTGATCGAGCGACTGGAAGGCTGTGTCCTCTCAGACGCAGAGATGGGGGAAGACTGGAACGAGTATCCGGACCCGTTCACCGCCGACGAACAGCGCGAACTCGCACTGGCTGACGACTGATGACCGTCGACGACCACCCGCCGGTCACGATACTCAGTGGCGGACTCGGGGCCGGGAAAACGACCCTGCTGAACCACCTCCTTACCGTCGGCGGCGAGGAGTACGATATCGCTGTTCTCGTCAACGACGTCGGCGAGGTGAACGTCGACGCCGGCCTCATCGAGAACGGCTCCGAACTCTCGATGGAAGACGGCGGCGTCACGGAACTGTCGAACGGCTGTATCTGTTGCGGCCTCCAGAACGAATTGGACCAGGAGCTGCTACGTCTGGCCTTCGACGAGGAGTTCGATTATCTAGTCATCGAAGCCTCGGGGATCAGCGATCCGGTCCCCATCGCCCAGCGGTTCGTCTCGCCCGCACGTGCGTCGACGCTGTACGATCTCGATACGACCGTCACGGTGGTCGACGCCGCACAGTTCCATCGAACGTTCGTCGACGGTCGTCCGATCAAGTCGACGGATGACGGCTCTCGACCGCTTTCGGATCTACTTGCTGAACAGGTCGAATTCTGCGACGTACTCGTCCTCAACAAGTGTGACCTCGTCACGGAAGACGAACGCGAGACGGTCGAACGCGTGCTCGAAACGCTCCACCCCGGTGTCGACATCACCCGCACGACCGAGAGCGCCGTCGAACCCGACGACGTTCTCGGAACTGGACGATTCGACAGAGAACAAGCGAAACGGTCCGCCCGGTGGAAGCAGGTGCTCTCGAGCGACCACGGAGGAACCGGAGAGCCGGAATCAGCAGAGATGGATCACCGAAAAAGTCACAGCCACGACGAGGCTTCCGAGCGTGACAACGGTCACGACGGTACCCACGATGGTCCGGGTGACGACCACGATCACCGTCACCCGCCGGAGGAGTTCGGCGTCGACTCGTTCGTGTACGAGCGCCACCGACCGTTCCATCCGGAACGGTTCAGTGAGTGGCTCCGCTCGTTCCCCGAGTCCGTCGTCCGAGCGAAAGGACACTTGTGGGTCGCTGGACGCGAGCGATACGCGCTGGACTTGAGCCAAGCGGGTACGCAGACGCACGTCGAAGTCAACGGCCGATGGGCGGTCACGGTCCCAAAGTTCCAGCGTGATTCCTACCGTGAGTCACGACCGGATCTCCACTGGGACGAACAGTGGGGAGACCGTGAAATAAAGCTCGTCTTCATCGGCGCTGGAATGGACGACTCGGCCATCGCCGCCGCCCTTGACGACTGTCTCCTCTCAGAACCGGAGATGGCGGGGAACTGGGACGAACTCGAGAATCCGTTTCCGGGGACGATGGACCGGTCTCAGCCACCGATGGAACAGCGTCTCGTGGTCGGTGAGGGACAGTGACCGGGAATCACTCGGAGCTCCCGTCGGCGGCGGACCGACGGACGACGGACGAAGACGGTCACGACTGCGTTGATCCACTCGGTGTCGCAATCGTGACCGTCTCGTCGTCCCGAGGAACCGCCACGGAAGCAGACCCGACCGATCCCGGCGGTGACGCCGTCGTGAACACTCTCGTTGACGCGGGTCACGTCGTCACGTCACGCCGGACGGTTCCGGACGACTACGTCCGGATTAAGACCACTGTGAGCGAGTGTCTGGATCGGTTGGACGTTGACCTTGTCGTAACTACCGGCGGGACGGGAGTCACTGTCGACGACGTCAGTCCGGACGCGGTGAGCGAGCTCTTCGACCGCGAGCTACCAGGCTTCGGCGAGGCGTTCAGGCGGCTCTCGTGGGAGGAGGTCGGAACCCGCGTCGTCGCGACCCGCGCAACGGCGGGTATCGCCCGCGACGTTCCAGTGTTCGTGCTGCCCGGAAGCGTGAACGCCGTTGAACTCGCCACGGCCGAGATCATCGTCGAAGAGGCCCCGCATCTCGCCGGGCTCGCGACGCGACACACAGTCGGTGAGATCGATGGGTAAGCAAGTGCGCGGAGCCCCAAGCTTACCGAGGGAGCAGCAACGATGACGCTCTACGGAATTGGACTGGGGCCGGGCGCGACTGACCTGCTCACGGTTCGCGGCAAGCGACGGCTCGAATCGGCCGACATCGTCTACTCACCCGGACGACTGTCACGGCGCGTCGCGACCGAGTACGTTCCCGACTCGAAACTGGGTGACCTCGAGTTCCCGATGACGACCGACCCCCAAGAGCTGGAGGCGGCGTGGGAGGCGGCGGCCGCGGAAGTCGCGCCGAACGCGCGCGACGCCGACGCGGCGTTCGTCACGCTCGGCGATCCCTGTATCTACTCGACGTTCGGACACCTGCGTCGGACGCTTCGCGAGCAGCATCCCAGCGTCGACATCGAAGTCGTTCCGGGTGTCAGCAGTGTGACGGCGTTCGCTTCAGTCCTCGGGGTCGACATCGACGCCGGAGCAGAACTGACGCTCCGCGAGGCGACCGAGGGAGAAGCACCGATCGGCCCAAATCGGCTGATCCTGTTCAAAGTAACCGACGCACCGACGACCTACGACAAGATGACCGAAGCGGGCTACGAGGTGACGTTCGGACGGCGACTCTTCATGGATACCGAAGAGGCCCTTGTTACGAACAATCCCGGAGAGGTAACTGATCGAGACTACTACACACTCGCGTACGCAGAGAAACGGGAGGCGACCGGGTCTTCGTGATGGGCGGACGCTGTCGGTCGTCCGGGTAGCACCAACGTGAACTAGCCTCAGGCGGTGACGCCGAGGGTTTCTAGTTCTTCCGTGGAGTATTCCGCGCGGAGTTCTTCTGTCGAGTGTTCGCTGAGGATTTCCGTACGCTCTTTATCACTCATCTCGGCTAGGTCGCTGAAACAGTGGCACATTACATTCATTCATTCGGGATGCGAGTACGAAAAGCCTGTTAGCACCATTCTCGGGGTTGTGTAATACGGATTTCGAGGTAGCAATAATTAGCAATTCTACGACTCGCATTAGTTACCACGACACTAGTTACTAAACTCAGATTTTGGTTAGTGATTCTTATTAACTTGACTGACTAAAATCACAGTCTTTATTATCTAATTTGCTGATGTTATCAACAGATGCCTCGATACACTCGACGTCGACTCATCGTAGCTGGACTCGGTACGGCAACCATCGGTGCGCTCGCGGGCTGTACATCGAACAACGGCGACTCCGGCGCGGCGGAGAATGACGGCTCAACAGCGACAGAGAATACCGGGCCGGAAGCCCAGTCTTCGTTCTTCGTATTCGGGGACTTAGCCAGCCAGGTTGCAGGCGACACCGCGACCGCAGAGACGCTCGTCCCGATCGGCCAACACGGCCATGGGTGGGAACCGGGGCCACAGATCCAGGGAACAGTCCTCGAATCTGACCTCTTCCTCTACGGGATGGAGGGATTCCAGCCGTGGGCTGACGACCTCGTGACGAGTCTCGGTGACGACGACGCTGACGTCGACGTGGTCGCTGCCGGTGCTGGTATCAGCCTCCTTGAAGGCGGACATAACCACGATCACGGTCACGAAGGAGATCATGAGGGCGAACACGAGGAACGTCACGAGGGGGAACACGAGGAAGGCCACGACGGCGAAGGAGAACACGATCACGGTGGGGAGACTCCTTGGGAGTGGGCTGGCCTCTACCACCTCGAAGCTGGCACCTACACGCACACGTTCCACGAGGGCCCCGATCCGAAGATGCAGCTCGCCGTCATCGCGACCGACGAGGGTGGCGACCACGGCATTCACCACGTCGAGGAAACTGCGGCAGCCCTCTACGGCGACCACGACACGCACACACCGGTCGAAGGCGGCGAGACACTCACGCCGTCCAGTGAGTCACTCTATCACCTCCAGTTCGCGGACTCAGGTGAGACGACGTTCTCCCTCGACATTGAAACAGAGGGTCACTATGTCCTCTTTGCCCAGCACGCTCCCGCTGAGTTCGACGCGACGCTCACCGACGGCAGTGGGTCGGTCATCGAGCCCGAAGTGACTGAGAGTGCGGGCGGACACGGGCACGAGGGCGATGGCGAGCATGAGGGTGAACACGGCCACGAGAGTGGTGAAGAACACGAAGGCGAGCACGAGGGAGAAGCCGATCACGAAGGCGAGGAGGGACACGGCCACAACCACTCCGGCGGAGCGGACCCGCACTTCTGGTTAGACCCCGAGCGAGCGAAGCAGGCCGTCGACAACATCCGGAGCGGGTTCGTCGACGTCGACGGCGACAACGCCAGTGCCTACGCCGAGAACGCCGAGTCGTACCGTAATCGTCTGGACGAACTCGACGAGTCGTTCCGGTCCACGCTAGAGGGCGCCTCGAAAGACGTCGTGTTCGTCGCTGGTCACAACGCCTTCCAGTACCTCGGTCAGCGCTACGACTTCGAGGTCCGGACGCTGACGGGACTGTCACCGGACGACCAGCCGACGCCGAGGGATATCGAACGGGCCCAGGAGATCATCGCCGAACACGACCTCCAGTACGTCTGTGCGGATCCGCTCGAATCTCAGACGGCGGCGAACCAGCTGGTCGCAGAGACCGACGCCACCGAAGTCCTCCCGCTGACGCCAATTCCCGGACAGACCCAGGAGTGGGCCGATGAGGGCTGGGGCTACATTGAGATCATGGAAAACATCAATCTCGAGACCCTGAAGCAGGCCCTCGACGCAGAATGAGCGACACCACGTCTGGCGACACGGAACCGGAGTGGGACGGGAACGCCGAGCCCGGCCCATCCGAGAGCCCTCGTTCGGGACTGATGGCACTGGTCGTCGGCCCAGCGGAGAGACCCGTCTGTACGATTTATCCGCCGGACGTGGCTGTTCCGTATCGAACAACAACCTGGATTACGGCGTACGAGAACTCGTTCGTCGACCTCGACGACTACCGATGACGACAGCAACGATGGAGCGGCAACAGTCGGGGAACCCCCTCATCAGCGTCGATGACGTCACATTCGGCTACGGAGGGGCCCCAGTTCTCGAGTCGGTGTCGATCGACGTCGAGCCTGGCTCCTTCCTCGGACTAGTCGGGCCAAACGGGAGCGGCAAGAGCACGCTGCTTGACCTGATGCTCGGACTTCGTCGACCAGACGAAGGCACGGTTTCGCTGTTCGGCGAACCCGCCCACGAGTTCGACGCCGGTGAGCGGATCGGATACGTCGCACAGGACGCAACGAAGGCGGCGCGCGATATGCCAATCACGGTTCAAGAGGTTGTCGAGATGGGGCGGTACCCGCGGCGGCTCTTCGGTCGATTCTCGGCAGCGGACCGGCAAGCGATCGAAGACGCGCTGGAACAGGTGGGAATCACAGACCTCGCGTCTCGCCGGGTCGGTCGACTGTCCGGTGGCCAACGCCAACGGGTGTTCATCGCCCGTGCGCTCGCCTCGGAGGCCGACCTGCTCGCGCTCGACGAACCGACGGTCGGCGTCGACGCCGAATCCAGAGAGGAGTTCTACGGCCTCATCCATGAGCTGAACGCGACCGGGCTGACCGTCATCCTGATCGAACACGACATCGGTGTCGTCACCACGCACGCGACGGACGTCGCCTGTCTCAACCGTCAGTTGTACTTCGACGGCGACCCGGAGGAATTCGTCGAGACTGATGCCCTCTCGCAGGCATATGGGAGAGACCAACACATCCTCCAGCACGACCACAAATGATGTTCACACTACGTCGCCTCGGAGAGAGTGTTCCACTCGACGACATGATAGCGACTCCGCTTTTTGCTGTCAACGTCTTCGCCCCTATCGAGTGGTTCCTCAACTACGTCTTTGGTCCCGGAATGGACGTGTTGGCCGACCTGCTCGGCATGCCGATGCTCGAATACCCGTATATGCAACGTGCCTACCTCGCTGCGTTGTGTATCGCTCTCATTGGGCCGGTCGTCGGGACGTTCCTCGTCCATCGAGAGATGGCGATGATCAGCGATACGCTCGCACACACAGCCTTCGCCGGCGTCGCCGTCGGGTTGTTCCTCAATTCGGCCTTCTCGCTCACGCTGTCGCCGCTGTTCACCGCATTCGTGGTCGCAATCGTCACGGCGCTACTCGTAGAGTTGCTCGTCGAACACGCCGGGGCGTACAGCGACACCTCGCTGGCGATCGTCCTGACGGGAGGATTCGCCGTCGGCAGCATCCTCATCACTGCCACCGACGGCGGCATCGCGGTCGGTATCGACGCCTACTTATTCGGCAGTTTGGCGACTGTCTCGACGGAGAGCGTCGGTATCCTCGCGTTAATGAGTGTCCTCGTCGGTAGCCTCGTCACGCTGGCCTATCGGCCACTCTTGTACGTCACATTCGACGCGACGGCCGCCCGCGCGGCGCGACTGAACGTCCGCCTATACAAACGCCTCATGGTCGTGCTCACGGCGCTGGTCGTCGTCAGCGCGATGCAGATTATGGGCGTCATCCTCGTCGCTGCGATGCTCGTCGTTCCGGTCGCCGCTGCGGCGCAAGTCGCCGAGAGCTTCAAGCAATCCATCTTACTGGCGATCCTCGCCGCCGAGTTCGCGGCGATAGCCGGTGTGACGCTGTCGTACGTCTACGGAATTGCGGCCGGCGGCTCGATCGTCGTCGCGGCGATTGCAGTGTACGCCGTCGCGCTTAGTAGTCGAAAGTTGGGGTATCGGCTTCCGATCGTACAACGGTTCAGTGATCGTCAGTCCAATCACCACCGAAAAGAATTGGAAGTCGACGGAGGAAAACGAGAGTGACAGTCGGTAGGTTGACGGCTGATCACTCACTGAGTGGTGATCCCCCCTACGAGTACGTGATTGTTGGCGGCGGAATTCACGGCACTTGCCTCGCAAACCACCTCATTACGGAGGGTGAGTACACGCGCGACGAGATTCGGATCCTCGACCCGCGCGAGGAGTTACTCGCTTCGTTCGCCAAGAAGGCCAATCAGTGCGGCATGGAGACCCTCCGGTCGACGTTCGTCCACCACATCGACACCGAGTCGTTCTCGCTCGAGTCGTTCGCGGAAGGACACCACCGAGCGAACGAACTCGTGTCGACGAAGAACTACCCGGACCGACCGACTCTTGACCTGTTTCTCGACCACGCTCGCGACGTTATCGAGCGTCGTGAGCTTTCCGACTGTCATCATCGGTTGAAGATAACCAATGTTTCCCGGTCTGCGGGCACAGAGACGTATCTGGTGGAAGCGGACGCGGGAGCGATTGAGACCCACCGCGTCGTCTTGGCCGTCGGGCTCGGTGCGACACCGACGCTCCCAGAGTGGACGGCGTCGCTCCCGGACGACGCGCCGCTCGCACACGTCTGGGACGAAGCGTTCGACCCGGCGACGCCCGACCCGTTCGAGGGGCGAACGTTCGTCGTCGGAGGGGGTATCACTGCCGGGCACCTCGCCTGGCGTCTGGCAGAGCGGACCGCGGTGACACTCCTGTCGCGTCACGAACTCGAAATCGAACTGACCGAGGCCGACCCGCACTGGATCAACTGGCGTCACATCGGCAAAGAAATCCACACGCTCCCGCCGGGATCGGAGGCTCGTCTCGATCGGATCCGGTCCGCCCGCAACGACGCCACGATCCCGCCGTACGTCGAACGACGACTGGCCGAAGCGCGTGACGGTGGTGCGCTTGAACACCGGCAAGGCGAAATCACGTCTGCGAACGCGACAGACGAGGGGCTGTCCCTCCGCTTCGACGACGGCACGAGAGCGACGGCCGCACGCGTCGTCCTCGCGACCGGACTCGAACCGGTTCCCGAGCAGCCGTTGGTCGACCGCGTCAGCGAGTCGCTGTCGCTCGCACGCGGGGCCGAGGGATTTCCCGTCCTCGACGATCGAACCCTCGCATGGAGACGGACCGACAGCACTGAGTCCGCGGTGTACGTTTCGGGCGCGCTCGCGGAGCCCAGCGTCGGTCCCTTCGCTCGCAATATCGTCGGTGCCCGCCGGGCCGCAGAGCGGATTCTCGACCCACCAGATCAGGCGCGGACAGACCCCCTACCGATGAGCTCTCGAGGAGGATCGTGACGTGGCTTCGACCGATCTCACGCTCGCCGTCTCGCTTGGCGCACTCGAGCAACTCGCGCGGCCCGCCCGTGCCCTTGAAGATGCCACTACCTGGACCAGCAACGTCGGGATCGTCTCCTCGGAGCCGTCGTACATCGAACGACGGCGAGTGCGAGAGGCCGGATATCACCAAGAGTTCCTGTCCGGACCACGTTCGATAGCGGAGGCGCTGACGGCGGTCCGAGGACACTTCGAGACGGAACGGTACGTATTCGTCGGGACAGACGAGACCGCGAGGGTGGTAGAGACAGTACCCGACTGGACGTTTCAATTAGTGACCGACGCTGCGGGCACTGCGGACTGGGAGATTGAGACTACGTCCTCAACTGGCGGCAACTGGCCGTAGCGAGATGAATGAAGCTGAATATATAAAGCGCTCGCCTGTCGCGGTAAGACAACTCGTTTGTAGGACTGGAAACTCGCTCAGAATATCCACGAGTAGCGACCGGGAATTGACCTCCTCCTCCGCGTAAACGCGGAGGAATCCGACCATCGGATTCGGGCGGTCGTCGCCATTTGGTTCCAACCCGCACTCGGAGGGAACCGGCGACACACCGGGGAAACTCTCGTTTGTCTCCCTCGTAGGGCTGTGGCCCGGCCAATGAGGCCCCGTCGGAATCCGTGTCATTGCCGTGTGGACCACCGCTAGTTCACCACCCCTTGTGGTTCGGGGACGGCCTCTCACCGATTCCGTAGCATCCGTGACAACTGGAGGCCACAGGATTCAAACTACCGGAACAAACGAGCCGAGTGTCGCTCGACCTCCGCCTGAAGACGGAGGTATGCACTTGTATCTTTATCAGAGAAACCGCTTGTCGGCCTGTTCTGATCGGATCGTCGATTCCGACGCATCGAGCCAGCCTGTCTCCACCTCGGACGGAATATCGAACTCGGGAACGAACGGTTTGATATCAAGCAATGGTGTCCCGTCGACGACGTCGATACCGCTCACGGTCAGTTCTTGTTCTGTGACGGACTCGATTGCCACAACGGAGAGGCCAATCGGATTCGGACGTTGTGGCGCCCGTGTCGAGAAGACTCCTCGCTGTTCGTCATCGAGAAACGGTTCGATCCGTAGGGGAGCTTCATCGCTAGATGCGTGAAAATGGTACAACAGCATACAGTGCGAGAACTCGGCAAGATCCGCTAATCCGTCCGCATACGACGCCTCGATTTCGACAGTTCCTGTGACTGAATCTGCCCCGATCGGTTGAATCGGCATTCCTTCTGCTGATTCGAACGGCGTCCGAATCACTCCAATCGATTCGTAGCTGAACGTGTCTTTGGGCACATTCGTTGCTTCGTCTTCTACCGAAAAATCAGTATCGTGACCGAGACAGATATTTTCCGCGGCGTAGTGATTGGTGAATAGCACCACAAGTCAATAGATATTGGACACAAAACCAGCCTATCCTCCGAAACAGTGGACAGCTGATTCCCACGATTCTATATAATAACGTTCACTTTTATATGTTCATATAGTATTGTGTGTATGGGTACGAACCATACAACAAAGTCAGACAGTATGCTTCAGTGGCCGTCGGAATCGATCGGGTATGTGGCGGTTCTTTTGGCCCTCATTACGGGACTCATCCATCTCGTGGCGACGACGCGAGCGATTGAAATGAGCGTTGTGCTGGCGGTTCTCTTCGTGCTTAACGGACTAGGTTTCCTTGGCGGAGCAGCACTGTATTTCACCCGGTTTTGGCGACGCTCATTTTTCCTGGTGGCTGCAGTGTACTCGTTGGTGACAATTCTTGCGCTATTCCCGTTCCGGGGTTGGGGGATTGAAGCATTCTACATGAACGGGGCGATTAATCCAATTGTCACCATCACGAAGGTTGCGGAAGCTTTCCTCGCGATCGTGTCGGTTTACCTGTACAGCAGCACAAGCGATTAACAGCTTCACCGGTTCGAATTTGCTCTGCGGTTCAATTCTCTTTGACATTCCCCTCGCGCTGAAGCGCGAGGCTTTCTCCTTGATCGCTCAGTGGTTCTCGTGGATGTGGTTGCGCAACGAATCGGTGTCGTCGAAATTCTCGTCGCACTCGGCACACGTGTTGTGGTGAAGCGCGACATGCTGGGTCACGCCGGCAGCGCTCTGGAACTGTGCATCGCAGCTGGAGCAGGTGTACGACATTACATTAACAACTCAGGGCCATATATACAAGAGTGTTATTAAAAAACGGAGTGTGAAAACTGCTTTAGAATATTAAATTGGAGCACTTACTAACTAAGTTCCGAGCTCAAAACGAGATTTGACCAACCGCATCGAGCGCTAGCGAAGCCGGTCCGCCCGCTCTCGGAGCGCTGTCGGTAGGCTCGCGTCGTCGACCAGCTCACCGAGTTCTGTTGTCGCTCGGCATCGACCAAGCGCGTTCAACGCGTTCCGGCGGAACGACCCGTTGAGGCCGTCTGCGACGACGATCACGCGAAGCTGTGTCGTCGCGTCTATCTCGGCGAGCTCGCTGATCGCCGCTTTACGGGTCTCGTGCGGTGCGTTCTTGTTGACGACAGTCCGGAAGAGGGATCGTGGCGAGGACATCGTCAGTCCGCGAGGCCGACCTCCTCGGCGCCGTCGTCGGTCGTCTCGGTCGGCTCCTCGGTCCCCTCTTCAGGTGTGGCGGAGTCTCCGTCGTCCCACGTCGGGAACCGGTCGTCGAAGGCGGTCCAGTCGGCGTCCATTTCCTCGTCGGTCAGCAGGGCCGTATTGAGGTCGGTGCGGAGCGCGTCGTGGTCCATGTCCGTACCGATGAGCACGAGCTGGGTCCCCCTGTCACCCCACTTGTCGTCCCATATCTCTTCGAGCTCCGGATTGGCCTCGAAGTAGCTCTCGCGCTCGTTCTCCGGCAGCGTCGCAATCCAACCACCGGCCGACCCGACTCGGATCGACCGTCCCGCAACGTTCAATCCGAGTGCCATTTCTTCGCGACCCGCCAGCCAAAAGTGGCCTTTCGAGCGGACGACGTTTGCGGGGAACGAGTCGAGGAGCTCGGCGAACCGCTCGGGGTGGAACGGACGGCGCGACGTGTAGACGAATGACGTGACACCGTGTTCCTCTTCAGCAGATTCGTGCGGCTGCTGGAGCTCCCGTAGCCACCCCGCGGACTGGCTCGCCGCTTCGAAGTCGAACCGTCCTGTGTCGAGGATCTCGCCGGGATCGACGGCGCCGTGTTCGGTTCGGATGATCTTCGCGCGCGGTTGTAGCACTTCGATCATATCTTCGATCTCGCCGAGCGTCTCCTCGTCGACGAGGTCGCACTTGTTCAACAGCAGGACGTCACAGAACTCGATCTGTTCGATCAAGAGGCTTCCGAGGTCTTTCTCGGTGTCGCCGTCCATCAGCGATTCCTTCGAATCGAACGTTGTCCAGAACTGGTGGGCATCGACCACAGTGACGGTCGTGTCGAGTTCGTAGTAGTCCATCACTTCGATGCCGGTCTCCTCGTAGAACTCCGTGGGATCGAGGTCGCCTTGATCGAATCCCATGGTGAGCGTCTGGGCGACCGGCAACGGTTCGGCGACGCCGGTCGATTCGATGACCAAGTAATCAAACTCGCGGGCTTGTGCGAGCTTCGCGAGCGCGTCCAGCAGGTCGCCGCGTAGCTCACAGCAGATACAGCCGTTCGACAGTTCGATCAGATCCTCGTCGTCCTCCGAGATGTCCGAGTGTTCGGCGACGCGCTCGGCGTCGACGTTCACCTCGCCCATGTCGTTGACGAGGACCGCGACGTCCAGGTCCGTTCGCGTGCTCAGGAGGTTGTTCAGCACGGTTGTCTTGCCCGCGCCGAGGTTGCCGCTCAGCACGGTGACGGGAATCGTCTCTCGACTCATCTGTTATTAAGACCATAGCGCATATTATTTATAATTGGCTATCTACTATCCTATGTTGTTAACAGTGACATCCGAAGAAGCACGTAAACACGAGTCGCTCAACGTAGCGATTGTCGTGGCAGGCGCCGCAGGCGTCGGTGTTGGGGCCGTCCTCGCGGATCTGGGTCTCGACTCCTACGCCATCCTCGAGCGAGACGATGTCGGGGCGTCGTTCCAACAGTGGCCAGAAGAGATGCGCCTCATTACGCCATCGTTTCCCAGCAACAGCTTCGGCTGCCGCGACCTCAACGCCGTCACCACTGACACCTCGCCCGCATTTGCGCTCGACCGTGAACACTCGACCGGCGGAGAGTACGCTGAATATCTCCAAGGAGTTGTCGAGTTTCACGACTTACCCATCCGAACCGGTGTAGACGTGGAGTCGGTACAACGACACGACGACGGATTCATACTCCACACGTCAACCGGCGTCATCCAGAGTCGATTCGTCATCTGGGCGGCCGGGCAGTTCGAGCAACCGAACGACGATCCGTTCCCCGGCGCGAATCACTCCCTCCACAACTCCCGAGTCGAGTCCTGGAGTGCGTTCGCCGACGAGTGTATCGAGGACCCCATCGTCGTCGTCGGCGGGTACGAGAGTGGTATCGACGCGGCCCTCGCACTCGCTGACCTGGGTCACGAAGTGTTCGTCGTCGACGAGGACGGGTCGTGGCAGTTTCGAGGACCGGACCCGAGCGAAGTCCTCTCCCCATACACGAGCCAGCGGCTACGGGAGGCACTTGAACACGACGCACCGATCGCCCTCGAAGACGGAATTCGAGTCGAGCGCGTCGACGTCGAGGAGGGGACCTTCGACGTAATCGGGACCGACGGCGCGTCATTTACGACACGGAATCAGCCAGTGCTCGCGACTGGATTCGAGAGTGGACTCGGCATCGTCGACGAGCACTTCGAGTTCGAAAGTGGCCAGCCCCGGCTGACCGACCAAGACGGGTCGACCATCAGTCCCGGCCTGTTTCTCGCCGGTCCACAGGTCGCCCACAACGGCCAGCAGTTCTGCTCCATCTACAAGTTCAGACAGCGCTTCGCTGTCGTGGCCGACGAAATCGCTACCAGACTCGACGTCGACCGAACTGTCCTCGACGAGTACCGTGAGAAGAACATGTTCCTCGAGGACTTGTCCTGCTGCGAACCCGACATGTGTGACTGCTAATCATGACACGAGATACTCCGCAGAAAGACAGTGGAACTGGGCAGTCGAACGATTCGAGAGACGACGACCGACACGTCTGCCGGATGACGGGGCGCGAACAGGGCCTCGTCGGTAAGTACGACATCTGGCTCTGCCGGCAATCGTTCCGGGAACTGGCTCCAAAGATGGGATTCAAAAAATATGACTGACGCACGGAGCGTCACTGACAAGATCCCATCGACCGAGAACGATGGGAAGGAACCCGTCGTGGTCGTCGGCAAGGAGAATATCGGGAAGTCGGAACTCGGCGCTGGACTCTCCGGGACGATGCCGAAGACAGGGAACGTCCGTGAATCGACCGTCGACGTCGGAAGATACGAGTCTGACAAATCAGGTGACGTACTAGCTATTCGATATGTAACCAAAGATTGAATCTTTTCAGCAGGTGGAGACTGTAAGAGCCGACGACGTAATCGGGTGACAGAGGACCATCCTTGGAATCCAGTGAGGTTCCAAGCATTATTTGAATCCGCAGAAGGCGACAGGATAGCCTCACTCTGAACGCAGTAGCGGAGCGGGAGAGTCGAGTGTGCTTAACGCCGTCATCGGATTCAATAAAACAGAATGGTCTGGTACACCTCTCAGACGAAACGGACCGAATTCACTCGGTGAACGCGCTTGCGATCAAGAGTGGGAATACAAGTGTTGCTTCTGCCTCAACCTGGGTATAATTCGTTTGCTCTTTTTTGATTTTTCCCCAGGAAACCGCCTCATTCGGTGGTGCACCTGATAACGACCCATCTCCTTCCATCCCAGTAGAGATATAAACGACATAATCTGCACCACCTCGAAAGAGATTCGTCATAATGGCGTGATGTTTCGGGACACCACCGCCGACAGCAATAAGACCGGTTGTATCTGCTAAAAGACCGTCTTCGATCAGGGAATCGTAGTCGTCTAAGATTTCGATTCCAACGTCCGAATCGTAGCCTTGTCGGTAATAATAGAGAAAGTTCCCAACCTCAGCATCCGTCAGGGCCGGACAGTACACCGGGACATCGTTGTCTGCCGCTTGCTTCAACACAGAATCGTCGTCATCAAGCGTTTTTCCTAACTCGCGTGCAAAGGCTGTCGGGGTCCGGATCTTCTCATCTGCAAAGAAATCGTCAAAGAAGTCATACAGATACTCTTCCAACCATACGTATCGATCGGAAGGGACGAAAATATTCCCGAGTCGGTTGATACCCTGATCTCGAAGTGCTGCCTCGTCGGCGTCCCAATCACCCATCTTGAACGGTTTCGCTGTCTTGATGACATCCTCAGTTAGTGACCCAGACGTCGTGATGAGAACGTCCACATATCCTTCTCGGACAAGGTAGGCAACAGCCTCACGCAGGCCCGAGGAAATGATATTTGATGTGAATGTGAGGTAGACCGTAGCGTCCGCCTCTTGCATGCGGTCGGCAATATCAATGGCTTCCGCGAGTTGTGTTGCTTGGAAGCCTGTAGTCGCGTAGGCGTCAAGCATCTCGTGGAAGTCGAATTCTCCGCGGAAGTCGTAGCCACGGACGTCTGGTGTGTTGAGTTCCTCATCACTTCCGGGGACGACGTGGTCATACGAATCGTCGTTGTCCATATAGCTGGGTACTCTTATACTGATTTGAAGAACCCGAAATCGGTTTGTACAACTTCAATATGTCAAAATACTGACTGACAGTAACTCTCCCATCGGGGAGTACTACGAGGTCTGTTCTATTGAATCCGATGACAGCATGGAGATCACGATCCCTGAAGAGAGGATCATCTCACTCTTCCTCATCGAGGAGTTAGATCGATCCACCTAGTGACCTTGGCCCTCACTCTCTCTGCCAAGATTCCACATTTGATTTTTTGACAGCGCTCCAGAGCCGAGTACAGAGTGACCCGATCCAGACACTTTCTGCGGATTCAACAGAACAGTCAAACCAACCGTCTTGGGAATTGATGGCGGAGTCACTAGACCCGCTTTCTGACCGTGCCTGCCGGATGACCAACGCCTACAACACAGGAATCGAAATCACTGAACAGTTGCGAGAAGGTGACTCCCTGCTATTGAGCGTCGCTGAGAGTACGATTCGAACCGAATACCTCAACGATGGCTATCCCGAGTGGCACCCTACTCCACACTCCTTTCTCGGAATGGTTCGGCTCCTCATCTACAAAGAGGCCACAGGTACAAGCTATCGAGCGCTGGCTCGGTACCAAGAACTCGCCGAGCCACTCGATTTGGAACACATCCCCGATGAATCCGTGTTGTCCCGAACGTGGCGGAAACGCTTCGACGAGGGCGTTCGGGAGTTCGTCCAGATTGCTTCGCACTTCGTCATTAAACAATCGCACGACCGCGAGTTTTCAGCTCCCGCTGTCCGGCCGAAAGCAGAGATCGTCGACGAAGTGGACCCCTCCACTGATGATGAGACGGCTGGGTGTGAATTCTCCGACAAGCAAATCTACCGGACGGCTCGACTTGCTCGTGATCACGGCTTCGATGAGTTTGATTCCGGTCGCGCTGCGAACGCGACCTACGAAGACACACAGTTCTTCGAATTGCAAACGTTCATCGGAATGGTCAGCTGCGGGACACCGCAAGGAGCGGCTCGGTTTCAATATCGACACGGCTCGGACAGCAGCCCACACGGCGATACGCATCTTAGAACGATCAAACAGTTTGCGCCAGGGGAGCTGATCGATGGATTCGATGCAGTGGCCGATCGGCTGCTCTCGGTCATCGAATCCGAAGCATCGTTCCGTCGGCCGGTGACAGCTGCGATCGACATCACGACTATCCCCTATTACGGGGATGTCGACGGGATGCCGATGGTCAGCGGTACGAAAGATAGAGACAGTCGGGCCTTCAAATTCGCAACGCTCTCGATCATCGGACAGAATATCCCGCTCGTTCTTGCCGTGGAACCGGTTCGAGAAAGTTCTGGATGGGACGACAACCCGTCGAATCAGATCCATCGTACTGTTCGGCGACTCGTTCGACGAACGAAAAGACACGTTCCGATCGAGACAGTACTCTGTGACCGAGAGTTCGATTCGATACAAGTGTTCCAGACGCTCTCAAACCTCGATGTGAACTACCTCATTCCGAAGCGAGTCTCCAGCTCCGAACGGGATGTACTCAAACAAATGGAGGGAGACGACCAAGAGGTGGCTGTTGAGTCAGCTTCTGTCCATGTGGAATCTGGATCGCATCCAATGCGGCTCCTGTACGTACCGTCGACGAGTGGAGAGGGAACGGCCGTCTTCGCGACGAATCTTCGAGTCGGTCCCGAGGAAGCCGAGACGTTCTGTCAGCGTTACAGCCGCCGGTGGCAGATCGAGAGTGAGTACAAATCTATCAAAGGTGACTTTCTCGCGAAGACCTCCTCGAAAGACTACCGCGTTCGTTTGTTCTATTTCGTGTTCGCGGTCCTCTTGTACAATATCTGGCGGCTGACCGACTTCCTGCTGAAAGCGGACATCGACGGCGAGATGGACTACGCACCTGTGATTACTGCGGGTGAGTGTGTTGAGCTCGTTGCCTCGGCGTTGATCCCGCACGACTAATCGGCTGAGCTCTCGCTGGGTCCGCCGCTCAAGAGTGACAACCGTATTCAGCAGCGCCAAAATCCACGCAATTTCGTACGCCCGTCCGGTAGTTCGAGAGTAAGGATTCAAAACCGATGCCTGATCGGTGAGAATCACCACGACTTGATGGCCATTCGATCCAAAACTAGCCTATCCTCCGAAACTGTGGCAACTCCACTGCCCACTGAAGATGAGACCAACTATCTCAATGTATACGGTCACAGCTTCAGAAGGTGGAACCGATGCATTCCTTTCCTTCGACGTCAGTAGGGGGTGAGTCACCCGTTCAGTATGTCTGCGTGCCGACCGCACGTCTATCCGGCAGAGTTGTATACTGGTCTGCGAGCGTAGCAGATACGGGGACCAATTTAGTATCTACCACTTGTAATTTTAGAATAGCAATACAAAATGAGCAAGGATAACGAAAACGATCGTGGAAATTCGAGGCAGCAGGTGGTTGGGCAGAAACGAGATATGCTCTTGGAGAGGGTCTACGATACCACAAAATTCGCATATCTCGACAAGAAAATACGCGAACGAGGATACGAGGAGACGGAATCTATCGTTCAGCGGGCTCTGTTGAAATCCTATTCTTTAGACACATTATCGACTGAAACAGCTGGTCGATGAAGGGTGCGTATTGATGGAATATATCAGAACCAGTCGTCCTTTCTGAGATAGAACATCGTAATTCGGCTCTGTTGAAATCCTATTTTTCAGACATATTCTCGCCTGAAACAGCTGGTCGCTGAAGAGTGCGTACTGAGTAGTATTTAACTTTTAAAATAGCCAAACAAGCCGAGTAAGATAGCAAATAATCCCCATAGAACTGTGCGGAAATTGGGCTGTGACAAAGCGATACCAAGAATAACTACTCCGGCTATAACGGAGAGAATCCCGGTGAGTTTTCGATACTGCTGTAGCGACATATGATGGGGTTCTATTGTATTATTTAGAGCGTTTCGTCTATTAATTACTTGGCTTGTATTGACCGCAGGGGGATAGAACCTATCACCTTTTGAGGATTTCAACAGAACCAAACAGATCTATCCGAAATACATCCATCGTACGAATGGTCCCCGAACTGTCTACTGACCGTCGTAAGCTCCTCGAGAGCCTCGGCGGTGTCGGCCTCGTCGGTCTCGCGGGCTGTACCGATCTCCGCGGTGATTCCACGGAGAGCGATAACGACCCCACGGTTATCGACACAATCGAGATCGCAAACGGTCAGGACGTCGCACGAACGTTCGAAATCGTTCTGCGATCCGCCGAGAGCGTACGCTACTGGGACTCGTTCGAGGTCGATGCGTCGCAGAGGGGTGACGGAAATTTAGCTATCGTCGAAGGTCCGTTCGGGAACGGTGAGGAACGGTTGTGGCTGGACGTGAAAGCGGGGTATCCCGACGACGGTCCCGACTCGTCCGAGGATGAAACCGTCCTCACCCAGCCTCTTGGCGAGGAGTACGGCGGCTGTATCTACGTGGTGGTCTATGCCCGAATTGCCGGTGGCATCTCAGTCTTCGTCGATCCGGCCGGCAGGTTCGTGTCCAGAGAGACCCGGTGTTAAGATTCGGTGGCACGCTGCTGTTAGACATTGATAAGTAACTGACTTCGGACCGATGGTGAGTGCCTCCAAAGCCCCAACCGCGAGGGCTCGCGCGGCTTGTTGCGCTTCTCGCTCGGTCGCTAGCTCCCTCGCTGTGGTGCTTACTGTGCCGTGCTTCGTCCTCACGGCTGCCCCTTCGATTCCTATCCCGCACAGCATCGCAGCCTCACCCCTCCCCAGCCTCGTCGGTCGCCGTCGCTTCGCTCCGGCGACCGACTCCCTCGCGCGTGCGACTCGCGGCCGCTCGCAGGCACGCGCCACCGCACCGGAGATCGCTCACCGCCGCCTCTGTACTGAACGATCTACAGTCGATACTTCCGGGGGTTGCGCGGCTGAAGTCAAAAAAAGTTACTCAAGATCCTCACGATATTTCACATTCAACCCATTTTGGACTAAAATATCTTCAACATCTGATAGAGTATCTGTTTCACTCTTAGACCACGTCGGCATCAATTGAACTACTCGGAGTTTTTCAGAGTCATTCTCCTGATACTGTATGATCATGTGTGGGTGACCGATCTTATTTGGTTTGGATAAGATGATCTGTTGGATTGTTCCAAGCTCAATTTTAGTTTCGTCAGAGACTTCAAAATATCTATTGTAGATGTATTTCCCTGATAATAATAAAACTCCCAAAAGTACACCGCTAACTAAGCCATTTACCGCGACTTCTCTAACAAATATACTAGTATTAAAAACAATAGATAATATCAGATAGAGAGCTGTTGTTGATAGAATTATTTGTAGTGTATGGCTATTTTTCAGGAGACGCTTAGCTCTAGTGATTTTGTTACTTTCGACCTCGATACAGTCATCATGTACCACACAATTGCCCGGGAGAATTTGGAATTGATCCATTAGCGAGATTATAACAGCCGGTTAGATAGAGAAATGTATTACCCAATCAAAATGGTTTGGATCTATGGTGCTCTTGCTTGACGTGGAAACGCCAATATATTTCACTAATACTCACGCGGATTTTCATCTAAAGTACGCATATTGACCGCTCAGAGTGATCGATCTACGTTATGAATGAGACAGGCGATAGTGAGTTCACGGAACTGCTTCCACCAGCGACGTGACCGGACAAACGCACCGTACTTCCGCTTGAGCGTTGAGTTGACCGCCTCGGATTGACTCCGCTGGCCGTAGAGATCAGCGTCTAAGCGCGCGTTCCATGCCTTGTGGAGCGATGTAAACTCACGGTGCTTTATTAGTGGCCGAACCTCGTGTTGCCGGGCAAGTTGCCTGATCTTCTGGTCGTCGTAGCCCTTGTCACCGAGTAGAATGCCAATATCCTCGGGGTTGCGCTTGATCAACGAGGGAGCAATCTGGCTATCGTGTTTCCGAGTCGTCGTCACGTGTAAATCGAGAATCGCATTCACTTTCGTATCGACCAGCAACGTCACTTTGAGCTGCTGAATCGTGAGTTCAGCTCGTTTCGTGTAGTGTTTCGAAGCGTGACTGCGGTCAAACCCTGACGCATCAACACCAACGACACCGCTCGTCGGAAGTAGCGTCGCTGAGAGAGTCAATATCGCACGCCATACAGCCATATCAAGTCGATTGAACGCTTTACAGAGCGTTGATGGCGTGGGAAGTTCGGCTAATGCAAGAACTCGACGAATGCGTGGCATCTCGATTAATTCATCAAGTAGACCACGATAGGTCGTGTTTTTTCGAACTTTGAGACACAGCAGAACAACGTGCTGGGGGAGTGTGTAGCGGTGTTTAGAGAACTTCGAGGAGTATCGAGAGACCGCTCGCCGTGCCAGATGAATCGCCTTTTCAGTAAACCGGAGTATTTGCGACTTCGGGAGGGCCTTCATCTCGTCGAATTACACGGCGAACATGTAACTCCCTGAGGATTTCAACAGAGCCGTTCAGCGCGGTATACGTCCGGAAGATCCATTCGATTTCTACCAAGTTATCCGCCACTATACTAACGAGGACGACCGAGCAATAGCCACGTGGATTGGCCTAGACCCAGAAAAAGTTGACAGCGGTGAGGTATCGTATGCTATGATAGAGGAGTTGGACGAGATTCAGGACCTAGAAAGGGACGCACAGGAACTATACCCGCTCATTGTTGCCTTTCTGAATGATGAGGGAAGCGGGTTTCGAGCAACCAGTACTGGTATTGAAGAACATGAGTTAGATAACAGTATTCTTCGAAATGCGCTCAAAGAATCGTTCCGGACATCCAGAGAGGAAGAATAGGCTCTGGGGCTTTGTTAAAATCCTCTTCTTCAGATACATTATCACCTGAAACAGCCGGTCGATGGGAACTGCGTATCTTGTTTCTTAACGGTCAAACTCGTTATTCCCCACCAGATACGAACCATATAACAAGAGGGCAACAGGCACTACAAACCCAAATATGTCTGATCCTCGGTAGAAATTAGCTACCGCCAAGCCTAGTATCGATACCTGAAGACCGATGATACTCTTGTTTGCGCTCATATTAATCGTGTTCTGTTCATTACAAATAATCCCTCGCCATCTCAGTCGGCCTTGTAATATAAAGATCGGGAGATCTGGTCTATTAGTGAGTATCCTGTACTGACCGCGACTGGGTCAAAATATATCACTTGCTGAGGATTTCAACAAACGCGAGAGTACGTAACGACAATGGAGTTTACAGAGACGTTCGATGCTGCAGAACCGACGCATAGACTCGTCACTCGGCGTCTATCCGGTGTCAAGGACTGGGACGAGCTCGGCGGTGTGACAGTCGAGAACCGGGCGATTTGTGTTCTGATGGACTACGGAACTGTTGTTCACCTAGAGCTTGATCCAAAACACGGTCAGTTTGAGACTGTACAACGGGAACTAGCGCAGGTTCCCGACTCGAAATGTATCTTTGTCGGTTCGGATCATGAATTTCGAGCGTCGCTTCCCGAGGATCGGGCATTGGTTGAGTCATTGCTCGAAATCCCGGACGGTGATACTGATGCGTGGACGGACCGTCTGTTCTACTTCGTCGAATTTGTAGTTCTGACCGACCAGTCGTGGCTATATCGCTCAGTGCCGCATGAGGCCCATATCCGAGAAATCAACGCAGGGGGAATCGAGGGAGTAATCGAGAAATTGAACGAGACATTTGCTCAGGTTCGAGGTTCGGCTGTCGTTCCGTTTGGTGGGCTTGTCTCGTGGACAACTGGCGGTACCACGTATGATTTGAAATGGAACTCTTTGTATTGCTCCGATAGAGAGAAGAGCGCGTCATATGATTTGGAACGGCTAAGGCAGGTAACTGCACTGTTTTCTGAGAACCTCGTACGCCTTGATTGGAAGCCGGTGCCCGCGGAGTCGTTACTTCGTCGAACGGTTTGGCGAGTTCTAGGTTCGGGGAGTGCTGCTCCACCACCACAAGTCGAGATTCCTGCTGGTGAAGACGGAGAAAAAATACTGGATGCGTTCCGTCAGTTACGTGAGAGACTTGGATATGAATATGACGTTGAGACTTCTTCGAATTAGTACCCCGATCAGCGTAGAGTCAATAATCGGTTCGCCTGTACTGAACGATCTACGGCCGGTACTTCCGAGGTTGGACAGCTGAATCAACCGCAAGATTGCGCTTGCGAACTGAACGCCGTCGGTGTCCACTGACGCTCCTATCGTATTCTGGCTGCTTCAAGCAATCCGATAAGGACCATTCCCCCAGCAATCACAGTTAACAAAAAAGAGTTGTACGGAATCGAGAGCACACCGGCAGCGATACCCACTAATGTGATCTCGATTGCGAATAGCATCTCTCTCAGGTCACTCATACGAGTGTTATCCTCAGCAGTATCCTAATAGAGTAACTATCTCTATTTTACCGTTCTTGAGTGTTAAATACGAGACCTGTACTGAGCGTTCCGTGAGTCCCCTATATTGACCGCAACCGAGTCAACACGTATCACTGACTGAGGATTTCAACAGAGCCTTACGAATCGAATGGCCCCAGGTTCTCGGTGGTATTGATAACCCATCCGAATACACCACTACTGTCGATTTGTACTTCAAGAAACGAAGTATTCTCACGGTCGGGAGGCGCTGGATTAAACGCAAATTCAGCCTGACTGTTCGCTGGTTCGGCACCATCAACAGTATGGTGAGCCGCATAGTAGACTGGTTCTGTGAATACACCTTCGAAGACCTGCTCTGTCTCTGGCTCAAGTTGTGCGGTTGTCGTAAATGGAATTCCGGGTACCGTTTCTGGGTCGCCGGTAACTGTTCCGCGGTCCTCTCCACGTTCTGCTCCGGTGTCAGTCACGGAGAGTCTCACTTCGTGAGGGAGATCATGACGATTACTAAACCGAAGACTCCCCGCCGGAGGGTCTGCCTCGTCACTCGTTGAACACCCAGCAAGGACTGTGCCAAGTACAGCTCCGCCTGTTGTGAGAAACGCGCGTCTGGAGGACATAGCGTTGATTATGGTACACACAGGTATAGGGTTTTGTACACTCTCCCAGACGTACAACAATCTATCTCTGGTGGACGTTACGGCGATCAACAGGTGTGGGAGCGAATTTGCTCTGGTAGGCCAACTTTCCCACGAGCAGACACTCAACGAATGGGTTCGGCGGGAGATCCTGACACGTAGCAAGAGCCGCTCAAAGATGTGATTTTGTTTCTGCCGACTCGGCACCTGCGAGGACACTAAAGGGGTGCCAGTAAAGTCGTTCCTCGTTCGTGAGGTAATCTGTATTGAGCACTGTTGAGTAGGTGATTCACCAAAGTAGCTTTTGTCGTCGGTTATAGTAGCGCTGTCCGATGACACCGACACGATCCTCTCGACGTGCTGTGTACCGTCGCATCGCCCAGACGTCCTACTACGACTGGCCAGCCTATCGTGCGACGCCCCTCTACGACCGGAGTTCAACAGCCGGCCTTGCTGAAGATGTCCGGGTCCTCGCGACCGTCTGGTTCGACCACGACGCCCACGACTCTATCGAAGCGTTCGTCGCTCACTGGCCGCTAGCCTACGTCGAATTCGACGCTCACGACCGCTACACTGGGAGCACGACGTACGAGATGGAGGTGCTATTCCGTGGGTTTCTCCTCAAGGAACTCTACGGGTGGGACTACGAAACGGCACTCTGCTCGTATCTGGAAGACCGACCCTCTCTCCGCCGTCGCCTCGGGTTCGAGACTGTGCCCGACCAGTCGACGCTCTGGCGGAGTTGGCACTATCGGTTCACCTCCGACCTCCGCGAGTGTATCGAAACTGCCGCGCGGACGATCCTCTTCAAAGCGTCCGACGCTGGGGTCTCGGTTCCACGGACCCCGCCGCGTACAATTCCGCGTCGCCAGACCGATGACGACGTGACGACCGGCCCATCTGCGTTCGAGCGCAAACAACAGCTCACGACTCACGTCAGCCACCTCGTCTATCCGGTGTTTTCGCTCGACCGCGCGAGTGGTTGTGCTATCCACGAGAACGCGTTTTGGAACCTACAAACGTATCTCGGCCTTCAAGAGAACCTCGCCGCCAATGAGGGCGCCCGCAGCTTCCGCTACGACACGACACGCGAGCGGACGCCTCTCGGTCATAATCATCGAGACCAGATACGATCCCTGTCTATCGAGCGCATCCGTGAGATGTATCGCGGGGCTGCCCAGCGACTCGTCAATCGGACGGCCCAGATGCGAAGCCTGTACCAGCGCAGCTGTATCGCTATCGACACGACGGAAGCCGACCCGTTCACCGGTGACCGGACCGGCCACAAAGACGAGATTATCGGCACGAAAGAGAAGACCGACGAGTACGCCTATCAGTGGGCGACCGTCCAGCTCGTCGGTGATTCCGTACCGCTGGTTCTCGACGCACGTCCCATCCGGAAGGGTGACACCCGCCTAGAGATCGTCGAGGATCTCCTCGATTCGGCACTGGGGCTTGTCGACGTTGACCGCGTGTTCATGGACCGAGAGTTCGACAGCCAGCATATTCTCGAAGCGATAGCCGACCGGGGCGTCACATATGTCGTACCAAAGCGGATGCACACCAGCGAGAAAGCTCAGGCCAAACGATTGCTTCAGCGCGACCAAGACCGCTACGTCACCGACCGCAAACTCCATCTGGGGAACAACGAGTGGCACGAGACGACGCTCCAGTACCGTCGAAAGGAGAACTCAGACCGGACGGATTACGGGCAGTACGCCGTGTTCATGACCAACGGCGACCCCAGCGCGATCACAGAATACGGGAAACGCTGGGACATCGAGCGCGGCTACAAGTCGATCAAGCGGTTCATGGCAGCGACAACGTCGAAAGATTTCGTGCTGCGATTCTTCTATTTCGCGTTTGCGTGTCTCCTGTATTCGATTTGGCGGGGGATCGATATGCTGTTTCAGTGTGAGAATGGTGGTGTGTACGACCGTGAACCCGTTGTAACGGCGCAGAACACGCTGACATTGCTCCGGAAGGAGACGGGGGTCGGGTAGCGGCCATCTGAGACTCAGGGGATGCCCCGACTCGTGAGCGGCAGCGCTCTTGCGAACTTCGGTCGCTTCCCGAAATAGTTCGATGTCCGACATGAGTCCGCTCTCGGAGGCATCGCTCAACCGAGGTTTGCGCACCGATTCAGTCGAAATCACGCATCTCACACCCGCTAAACCCGCTGTAGTCTCAACATCCACCTGCCCATATTCTGTATAGCGACATGCAATTTACAACACGAAGAATCTAGCCTATTTGTCCGTAATCAGCCGCTAGACGGGTTATTGGGGCGATATTGAAAATTTTGCTATCTACTTTGGATTAGTCGAGTAGTCACAAGTAAATTTTTGAGGGTCGCCGCCGTCGGTGAAGCTGAATCGATGGCACCGCCAGCTGATGGCCCGCAACCCAGGGAAATGACCGGCGATACAGCACTCGACGAGCCGCTGCCTGATTTCCTCGACGCTAAGGCGAAGACGATCGAAGAAACAGATTCGCCTGAAGACGGGATCCACCGCTCAGGGAACTACGTTCAAGCGCTCGAACGCGTCGTCCCGGACTGGATTGAATGGATGGACAGTCGCGGGGTAACCACCCTGGAAGCGCTCGACAGCCGGCACCTCGCCCGATATGCTGGTCATCTCGCCCGGCGCGTGAACGCTCGACGGGCGAACGGTGATGCCGAGGGGATCACACCCGCTACTGCGTGGAACTACTACTCGCTCGTCTCTGCGTATCTCCATTATTGCCAGCAGTGGGAGTACATCGCAGAAAATCCGGCAGACACCGACCGGGCGAAAGACGAAATGCCTGACCGCCCCACGACGGATTCTGGGCAACAACAGTTCTGGTCTCAGCAACAGCGTGAGACCATTGTCTCGTACGTCGACGAACGAGCACACGATGCCATTGATGCGGATCCTCGGAGTCGAGAGGCACTCACAGCCGCTCGTGACCGGGCGCTTGTCTACGTCCTCGGATTTTCAGGTGTCCGTGGCGCTGAGGTTCTGGCTGCCAGTCGCGATGACCGGCGGACTGGGATTACGTGGGCAGACATCGATACTGACCAGGAAATTCTGACGGTGCTTGGAAAGAGCCAGAAAGTCGAGAAGGCACCGTTAACTGACCGTCCTGTCAGGGCTCTCAGCCGCTGGCAGACGCTCTTAGACCCGCCTGCCGAGACGTGGCCCGTGTTCCCTTCGTTCCACCTTGCCTCATTGCGAGAGGCCGCACGGAGCCAGCTTCAGGACCGTGGAGTCGATACTGAGACGATTGACACAGTCACCAGCCTCAGCACGGCTGATCTCGCCGATGCCTTCCGCGAGCGAGACCTTACGCCACCGGCGTTAACCACTGAGGGCGGTCGGTACACGCTTAAGAAGCTCTCTCAAGAAGCTGCTGTGGATTGTTCAGCCGATCCAAAAGACTATCTGACGCTCCATGGCGCCCGCCGCGGTGTTGGGGAGGCATACTACGACGAGGCAGGATTCAGTGACGCACAACGCGCCCTCCGACACGAGGATCCGTCGACGACGTCGAAGATGTACGCTCACAAGGAAGCTAGCGAACTGTCCGACGTCGGCAGCGAGATCTTCTCATCTGAAGAGTAGTGTTCGTCTTGCCGTCTAGCGATCAGCGGGAGAATGAATAAACCACTTACTGCGATTTGACCTCCTCCCGCGCCTAAAGACGCGGGAATCCCACCACGGGATTTCAGGCCGAGCGTCTGCTCAACCCTACGGTTTCAAGACGCATTCGTTCCACGCGTCCCTTGCTGGGTTTCAGCATCGGCGTGGGTGTCTTGTGGGGCGGTCAAACGCCCCCCATCCTCAGCCGAGTCATCGTCATTCTCGTGTTCTCTGAAACGACTCTCTCCGCTGAGGTAGCGGTCTGCGATGTTTATCGCGCCGTTCACGTCCGCTTGGTACTCGCCCATCCAGCAAGCGTCGTTCGTACACTTGAACGTCGCCTGTCGCGGGCGGTATCCTACCTCACCGCACGCATGGCACTCCTTCGAGGTGTTGCGCGGGTTCACCGTCTCCACCGGGATACCCTTCTCGACGGCTTTGTATCGAATCTGTGCGTGGAGTTTGGCGAATCCCCATCCGTGGAGACGCCGGTTCATATACTCGCCGTAGTCCATCGACTCCCGTATGTATGTCAGGTCTTCCAGAACAAGCACGGGGTTCTCGACGGACTCGGCGTATTCCACGACTTCGCGGGTGACGCGGTGGAACACGTCGTCTATCTGGTTCCACAGTTCGTCACCGAACGATTCAGCGATACGCTCGCTTCCGCGCGTCTGAAGTCGCCTCGTGGCGGTGAAGTGGGTCTTGCGTAGCCGACGAACGGTCTTCCCCTCGTCGGCCCACAGTTCGGGAGCGGTCGGGCAACCGTGGTCGTCGCGGTGACACACCGTGACGAGCGACGCTTCCCCAATGTCGACACCGATGGGCGTCCGTTCTTCAGTGGACACCTCGGAACCATCCTCCACGTCGCGGGTGGCGGTGACGTGGAGGAACCACGTCCCGTCTCGCTCGAACAGCCGACTCTCACCCATCTCCGCGTCACCAGCGTTCAACGCTTCCAGCCAGTCTCGCTGTTCCGGATTCGGCTGTGCTGGCATCCAGAGGTGGTAGTCCTCGTGGTGCGGGATTTTGACGTACCACTCGATCGCGTTCTCGGGCTTGTGGTTAAGCCGTAACCCTTTGTTCGTGAAGCGAACAGGGTGGTCGTCGTGAAGTTCGCCCGCGTTGTAGGTCGTCGTGAGTTGCGGGACGTACTTCTTGAGCGCGTTCTTGGCGTACCCGCTCAGGTCGTAGTTGACCACCACGTCGTTCGCTTCGGTCTGCGTGGTACATCGGGCGTCGAAGGCATCTTGGAGGGCGTGCTGGTACGCTTCTCGCGTCTCACGGAGTTTTCTCCGCTTGTGGGCGTTCGGCTCTACCAGTTTGAGTTCGAGCGTCTTCGTGAGTTCGGTCACGAATCGCCTTCCTTGTGTTGCTGGATGTAGTTCTCGACAGTCTCACTCGAAACGTGCCCGGCAGTCCCTGCGTAGTATCCTCGCACCCATCCGATTTTCTCGCCGTCGTGGTCGGCGTATCGATGGTTGTACTTGCGGGAAGAGATACCCTTGAACCAGTTGGCGAGGAGCGCCGGTTCGTTCTTGGGCGGACTACTGACGAACAGGTGAACGTGGTCGGGCTGTACGGTAAGGTCGAGAATTTCGACGCTTTTGTTGTCGGCTATTTCGTGGAGGATGGTCCGCACACGGTCTGCGACCTCGTTGACGAGTACCGAGTTGCGGTACTTCGGCAACCACACTATGTGGTAGTTGAGGTTGTAAGTCGCGTGCCGTGTGGTCTTCATCCGGTTGTATACTATAAGACCACAGGATTTTAATACTGGCGGTGACTTGGTGGGAAATCGAGCAGTGGCGTCGTCGTTGGAAGTGTACGCTATTGTCTGCTTGACCCCCGCGTAAAGACGGGGGTATGCGCTCGTATTTCTATCATTCCAGATTGTACCCCCACTCTTGGAGGACGTCAACGACATCGTCTGTGTGTTGGAGTCCGACCAATAACGCTGCTTCCCGGAGATCGGCTTTTCGAACGCTCTCTCCAAGCCGGGCCTCGATGAGGGATTTCTGTTTCCGCTGAACGTTCATCGTCTCCTCTTGGAGGTGAAGCTGGACCGTCTGGTCGCGGCCGTCAGTGATGCTATTTCGCCGGAGAACCCAGGGGATCTCTCTCGCTGAAGTGCTGTTCGTACCGCTTTCGACTGTATCGTCAGCTTCGGTCTCGATCTCCACTTCGGTCGATCGCTCTTCCGAGCTGCCGTCCTCATTACCTACGGTCTCCTCCTCGAACTCAGGCCCGCTGTCAGCATCTTCCTCTTCCTCCTCATCGTCCCACCCGTTGACGGTGCCTTCCTTGAATCCCCCCATCAGACAGTCACCTCCTCAGGATCGTCTAATGCGCCTGGTTCTGGCGGGGACGGGGCAGTAATTCCGCCTTGGGTCTCGAGGAATCGAGCAATCCGATCGAACTTGGCCAGTGTCTCAACTTCGTAATCACGACGCCGACTCCGGTGCGTTCGTACGAATTCGAATGCACTACACTGGTGTCGCCAACATCCTTCCATCATTGATGTCCGATCGCCGATAACCTCAGGCACCTCGAACGGCACCTCTTCGACGATCTCGTTCTGGTCTTTCGTCCCTTTGAACTCGATCGGGACCGCACCGAGGACGCCGACGTCAATACTCAATTCGTCCGCGAAGTTTGTCGCAAGTTCTTCTAAGCCCTCAACGGACGCTTCCCCCTTCGCCGATGGCTCAAACGGAATGAGGAGGTTTCGCGTCGCGTAAATCGCATTATAGAGGTGATCTGACTCTGTCGCTGGCGGGTCACAGACGAGAACGTCATATCGGTCCGGTACATCGTTTTCAGCCAGTACACGGCGGAGCTGCGCATAGATGTTGTACGCGTCGCCGAAATCCTCTGCCCGGCTCTTTTCGCGAGCAAGGTGGTCTGAGAGGTCCGAGAGCGTGTTGTGCTCCGGGATGATGTCGATTCCCTCAGCCGTTCGAATCAGGTCATCGAACTCTCCACCAGGGTTATCGACGAGATGTCGAACAAGACTATCTGCGGACGAATCACTCCGATCGTCGTCGACATCGAACAGACGACTCAGATTGCCGTCTTGTGGGTCTAGCGGGATCACTAAGACATCAAGCCCTGCTCGGGCGTGCGCACAGGCGACGTTCGCTGTCAACGACGTCTTGCCGACGCCGCCCGCCTCGCTGTAAACCGTGTACGAGAGCATACCAAATTATTAGATACGCATCAAATAAATCTATGCCAGACACATTTCTGAGATAGGTTTCTTAGATTTCTCAGATACTAATATGTCTAAGACAGCTTAGATTGCTATCTAAGATTTCTCATAACATTCGCTCGTCGCAGCCCACGTAGAATAGACGTTGTGATCCTGCTCGCAACCCGGACTTTCACCTGGTTTCGCATACAACCGAGGAAGTCGCTTTCTGGAACGTATCTCTAAGTTGTATTTCTGAGACACCTGACTAAGACACTTAACTAAGATAGATGTCTAAGATAGACGCTTAAGATATTTTTCACTGCCACGCTAAAATCACTAATTGGGTTCGAGGTCTCTTTTGACCGGGAGGCTCCAGATCTACCGACATATCTGATCGTGAATGAAGTTTGGGCCTTGGTAACTTCGCGATTGGGGTGCGGACAGTTTCAGGTACGGTCGTGGGGTCAGCTTCTGGAAAGAAGGAGGCACATCTGATAGTTTCCATCAATCTATTTGACCAGTGGATTAGACAGTCAGAAAAACTGGTGACGGTATAGAAGCCTAATCGTGTTGTTGCAAACATCCCCGATCGACCTCCGACACGAGCGTTTGTTCTGGCAGGAAGGTCGGTACGGCGACTGCCCGCAGGCACTACGTCGCACAAAATAAACGACCACAGTCGTTAGCAGACACAATGATAGGCTATCCAGGACTGAACCGGACACTCCGCGACCGCGATCCGCCGGTGCGATGTACACGCGGTATGCAGAAACAGACGTTCGAAGAACGCGGTCTCTCGTATGTCTCGACGCTCGCACAACAGAACCTGACTGACTTGTATGAGCTACTCACGTGGAATCTCGAGCATGAGATTCGAACGTACCGTTGTACGTCGTCGCTGATCCCGTGGAACTCTCAGTTTAAACTCTCCGAACTCCCTGAATACGAAGAAATCCGCCGCCTTGCGCGTCGCTGTGGCAATCTCATCAAAGAGACCGACATGCGGCTTACGTTCCACCCTGACTACTGGTGTAAGCCGGCGAGTGACTCAGCAGATACCCGTGACCGCGCTCGAACGGCGTTAGAGTACCACGCTGACTGGTTTGACCTGCTAGGGCTCCCAGTTACACCGTACTACGGTATCACAGTCCACATCGGTGCGACGTACGGCGACGTTGAGGCAACTGCCGAGCGCTTCCACGCATTCGTCGATAGCCTGTCGGATGCCGCACGAGCGCGGCTGACCGTCGAAAACGACGACAAGGAAACCCTGTGGAGCGTTTCAGAGCTCGTGGAACTGATTAGCGAGCCAACTGATGTTCCGGTGGTGTTTGATTACCACCACCACTCGTTTGCTGACCGCGGCTACACGTACCGTGAGGCCTTCGAACTCGCAGCAGAGACCTGGGGTGATGTCCGGCCGATGGCACACTACTCCGAGCCGGCTTGTCTGCGTGACCCGGCCGTACGCCCACAAGCGCACGCCGAGTTTGTCGTGGACCTGCCAGCATGGCTAGTGGCGAACAGCGACGTTGTGATCGAAGCAGACGGTAAGGAACAAGCCGTGTTACGACTTCGTGACGATGCGTAGGTCGGCCGTGCCGCATGCGAGATTCCCAAGAGCGTGATTCAGCGGCCTAGTGCCCAGCACCACACAGTGCTCATCAACGATAGCAATCAGGCAGTCCCGTCTTTTGTCAGACTCTGTAGCGTTTCGACCGCTTCGTCACACCACTCCGAGCAGTCGGTTGTGTAGCAGTGAAGACGGCGGCAAAACGTTGCTGACGGTGTTCCGCTTACAGAAACAATTGGGTCCGTTCGTTGCTCCCATGAGAGCGTCCACGAGGCATCCGGTTCGATCCGAAGATACATCGTAGTCTTACTCACGCTTTCGAGGTCCGAGACTGAGTGGTGTTGCCTCCCGGCAACGGTTGTGTCGTCGACGACTACTGACGCCGTCGATGGAACCGCGTCAAGCGCACGGGCCGCTTCGACGAACTGCGACCGGCCCCCAGCTTTCCACGTCAATGTCCGATGAGTCGCAAACGTTTCGACGTGGATCACCGGATCGACAGGAATCTTCCGCGGGCCGTCAGCTGGCGTGTTTCCTGGCATCTTTTTTTATTGGTCACACCGGCGAGGCATCTCAATTGTGGCGCACGCCGATCGATTCAACTGTCGAACTCAGGTATTTGTCCCCCATCGACCGCGACGTTCTCCCTGCTGATGTAGTCGGCCGCATCACTCAAAAAGAATCGCAGCGGAGCAGCAACATCCTCGAACGAGGCAGGACGCCCTCGCGGGAGCGTGTCCACGCCTCCCTCTGTACTTGAGGCCCGCACATGACGCGGTTGGCAGTTGACGTGCGGCTCACTAACCCAGACGGCTGTCAGCCTTCGAGAGTAATACGTAGTCACCAGTGAGCTTGTCGTGTCGGTACACCCCACAACTGGGGCCACTCCCGGTCTGTGTGTTCGACTGGATGACCACGCTTGGCCGACCTGGTGTCTCCTCGCGGACAATCCGTCCAATTACTGGAAGTCCGCGCATGGCCGCGTAATATAGCTTGTCCCCGTCGAACTGCGATATTTCGCTGGTGAATTCTGACGAGAAGTGGTCTGGAAGCGCGTCGTCAGTGACTGCGTGGATGTCCTCTATTGAATCCGACTCCGTGCCCGTCAGGTGTTGGACGTCGCTGATGTCGGGGGCTAGTCCGTAGTCGAAAGACGCTGCCTCAGCGTCATCAATGACATCTAGTAGTGCGTTCCGATCGGGCGAAACGAGACTGAGATGCGTAGTTACCGGCATGGACGGAAGTGGGTAGGCCGTTTCGCGTTGTTGTCGCCACTCGTTGGCGAGTCGCGTGACGCCCAAAGGCTAGAAGTTGAGCACCAGTTCATATTATAATATCCGGCCCCATGCGGATACTCGTTACGGCCTGCCAATCGATACGCCAAGCCCCAACCGCGCGCTTGACACGCTGACAGCCGACATCGTCGGGACTTCGGTTGACCGGCCGACGCATTAAAACGCTGTCCCAGCAATATTATTAATGTGAATGCCGGGCGATACCGAACGCGAGACTGAGCGCTCGGCGTCTGTAGATAGCGACGAACTGTCACAGCCAACGAGTCCGCTGTCGGCAGATATTCCGACGCCAGACGCGGTCTGCGATGCCGCCAACCCGACGGGTATCGTTGTGTGGCACCGGAAACACCTCCGCGTGGAAGATCAGCTGGCAGTGTCGCGTGCGGTCGCTGATGGTGACGTGTTCTGCCCGCTGTTTGTGTTCGACCCAACGTTCTACGCGGACAGCGGCCTCGCGTGTGACGCTCGGGTCCGCTTGTTTGAGGAAGCGGTTACAAGCCTCGACCGACTGTATGCCGCGGCACCTCCTAACGCGACGCACGTGGCTGCGACGGATTCAGCAGCGCGGCTCGCCGACACGCTGGATTCATCGCCGCCTACGACCGAGGCTGTCAGTGAGCAGCCGGAGACACTCCAACGACCGGACGCGCCAGGTTTGACGCTCGGGTACGGCGATCCAGTCGATATCCTGTCTCGCTTCGTTGATCGCGGCTGGCATATCATCACGATGGCGACCCCCACCAGTCGCTATGGTCAGCGGCGAGACGAGCGTGTGCGGGACGTGTGTGGCGACGCAGTCACGTTTGTCTCCGGTGACGGACTCGTCCGCGATGAAGAGTGGCCGCGGTCGAACTGGCAGACACAAATCACCGAGTGGCTCGCGGCCGATCAACACACGCCAGGGTGGGACGACCACAACACAGTCCGAGTCAGTATCCGCACTGGCGTTACGCCGGCAGCGGTTGACCGCCACTTCGACGTCTCCCCCGCGAAGACGCAGGTTCCGGTGGGAACCCACCGGGCAGCGATGACTACATTACGAGAGTTCACTGACCGCGTCCGGTCGTACCCGAGCAACATCTCAGCACCGCAGGACGCTCGTGACGGCACAAGCGGGCTCTCGCCGTACCTCAACTTCGGCCTGCTCTCGGTCCGGCAGGCACACCAGTATGTCGCCGATAATGCGCCGTCGTGCCGGGGAGCAGATATGTTTGAGAGCCGGCTCGTCTGGAACCTCCATTACAGCCAGAAGCTTGTCGACTGGCCGGGTTGGACTGAGCAGGCGGTCAATCCGGCGTTTGAAAACCGTAATGAGGCATTTCACGACCCCGAGCTTGTGACCGCGTGGAAACGCGGACAGACCGGGTTCCCGATGGTCGACGCATCGATGCGATGTCTCAAGGAAACCGGATGGCTCAACTTCCGGATGCGCGCGATGTGTGCGTCATTTTTCACCCACGTTCTTCATCAACCGTGGTGGATCGGCGCCGACTGGTATCACCACCATCTCATCGACAGCGATGTCGGCATCAACTACACGCAGTGGCAGAGCCAGGCGGGGCTCATCGGCAAGCCGTCACAGCGGGTGTACAATCCTCGGAAGCAGGTCCGCGATCAAGACCCTGATGGCGACTGGATCACGCGATGGATTCCCGAGCTCGCCGACCTGCCCAGTGAGTTCCTTGATCAACCCGAGAAGGCGCCGCTTGCCGTCCAGCAGGAATGTGGGGTCCACGTCGGTGAGGTGTACCCGCGTCCGGTTGTCGACTTCGAGGCGCGCCGCGAACAGTTCTGGTCGCGGTATGAGGCCCAGCGGCCCGAGGCCGCGCGAGAGCTTCGACGCCCAGCGATCGCAAAGCGGGCCTCATTCTCCGGCGGCTATAGCGCTGCGCGGGCCATCGCGGACAAACACGGGACAGTCGAGGCCGACGCTCCAGACGGAACGCAGGCCTCGCTCGGTGACCTCGCCGACACAGACACCGCCACTGCTGAGACCGAGGGAGCCGCAGCGACGCCACCGCAAACGAACACGGCGGAGCCGGTCAACCCGACAGTGACTGATCCACGTGAATCAAGTACGCAGACGACGATTCCAACGGGAGCGGGCCGGAACGCCGGTGAACCGTCGCCGGACGACCGCGCAGCGGTGTCGGGCCAACGCCGAGATAGTGAGGAAGGTGCTGAGCGTGACGAAGAGAGAGACGTGCGGTCCACCGGACAAACGAGATTCGGTGACTTCGAATGACAAGCGCTTCAGTGGCTCGTTGACAGCACGCGCCGTCACGACCGTCCTCATCAGCTCTCAGCGGTGCCACCAGAGGAGCAGCCGACTTGGTCTCGCCGTTAAACCCTCGAATCGATACCCAGTAGCGAGGGCTTCGATGGTGACCGCAAGCTATCTTGTGCCGATTCTGTGACCCGGGTGAAACGCTCTGCGGGTACAGTAGGTGCCCGGTTGGAAGACGCCGACACTGGTTTGTGCGTGACGACCGAACAACTTGTATGTCCACCACAAGCGTCGCAACAGCGGCGAATCCAAGAGTGCTGGTCAACGAGCTTCCAGCGGCGCCTGGCGACTGGGACCGAAACGAAGAGCCCGGCGGGATCGTCGAGTACCGACTTCCAGACGAGGAAAGTCCCTGTACTGCGGCGAAAATCGCAGTACGTCCTGATATCCTGAGTGACGCGGCTGTCCGACTCGTCCGTAAGCGCGGCTGTAGTGATGCGGGGAGCGACACATTCGATTCACTTGATGCCGCCGTAGACGCAGTCGGCCGAGAACTCAATCACGTTCTTGCGGCTGTCAACGAGGACAAGGCGCGGTAGGCACGGCTGCGGGCTCGGTCGTAGCTTTATTTCTAGCACCAGTGGATAGAGCGTGTGACGCCGGTCAGGTCGGTCACGACCAATATCGATATTTAAACGGGCGATAGACTATGAACTATGTCGACACGACGCACTGACGCCGCTTCGGCTACGTTGGTCGCACTCGTCGTTTGGCTCGCTGGACGACGAGAGGGGCTGTCTCCACGATCGATGCTTCGGCCGGTCCCGTTCTTTGGCGGTGCGGCCGTCGCGGTGCTTGTTGAGGCCGTGTTCGCACGGTGGCCAGACCGCATGGCTCGCTTCTGGCGCCGTCCAGCGATCCGCTTCGGTTCGCCTGTCGCACTTCTCGCCGCGACCCTGTCAGTAAAGCCTCGCAATGGCACGCCTCACGCGGTGACACTCGGAGGTCTCGCCGGCTACTTTGCGCTGCTCGTCGGGATTACGATGGGCGTCGTTCCTGAATCAAAACAGTGGTTTCAATGTGCCGGCCAGGACGCGAAGTTGGACCGCGACGACAGAAGTCACGGCCGCGACTAATCGGCTTCCATATCAGGTCCAACACTAAACTAGAGTCCGTTTCAGCGGACGATTAATGCCGCTCGCGACCCTAAGTCTGGCATTCAGATGGCTGAGCAGTACGCAATAGCGGAGTTCCCAACGCCAAGCCCCACGTACGATCCCGGCCGGGTGGTCTCAATCCAACTCAAGGCACTAGCGACCAACGACGAGCCGTTCGAAGACACCGGTATCGGCGTCGCGTACAACTTCGCTTCCCCGGCGAACAGACGGACTACAGGCCCGTTTGACCGCTTCCGAAAGATGGTGCACAATCCACGGTATGCTCCCATGATCGACCACGTCGAGGCAACGACAGGCCCCGTTGAGCGTGACGACGATGATGCCACACAGCGCGTCACGCTGACCGGTCCCAACGGGCGGACAGTGACATACGTTTTCAGATTATCGCGACGTCGACCCGGCGAACTCGATGAGCACTGGCTGACAGACAGCGTCGTTCAAGCGTAGCCTGACCGACTGCCTGTGGACGCTTGTGTCTGAGTCACTGACCCCGCCACTCGAGTGATTGCCGATTTAGCGCCTCAACGGTCCGCTTTCCACCTTTGAGCATCCTCTCGGCGATCTCGATCGCCTCACGCAGTTCCTCGATTGACAATTGCTCGTATGCGGGAGTTCCATCGATGTGGTCGTACCAGACTCCTTGGAACAGTGTGTCCAGCACCACACGGGCAAAACAGTGGTCTTGGTGAATCGGCCAGTCGCCGGCCTCGGCTGCCGCCTCGGGGAGTGCCTCGGTAACCCGTTGGAGATATCTCTTGCGTAAGAGCGTGATGTCGTCGCCGCCGAGCGTTTGTTGGCCCATTCGACACTCGGGATATGAGCCCCAGTATTAATACGGCTTTCCCCACCACCCAACTGTCTCCGTTGGAGTCCTATTGAACAAACAGTCTGTTGGGATCGATATTCCTGACCCCTTTGACTTGCTGAACAATGGCGTCAATACCTGTCTGAACACTGTTTTATTCTCAGCGGATGTATTGTCGCCGACATGGCTGGCTTCCGTCTCCTGGTCACCGACCTTCGAGAGATACTCTCAGGGGCACGTATGAGATACCGACGCTTTTCGTATGTCAACATCTTCACTCCGATATTTTGAGCTTCTAACCTTTATGTGTCTAACCTGCGTATCTACACGTGGTGTGTTCACATGAAACTCGCATTGATCGGGGTCGGACAGGCGGGTGGGAAGGTGGTCGACGAATTCTTGGCCTACGACGCACGGACAGGCGCAGATATTGTTCGTGGAGCGATCGCTGTCAACACGGCGAAAGCAGATCTCCAAGGAATTGACCACCTCTCGAAAGACCGCCGGATCCTGATTGGTCAATCGCGAGTGAAGGGCCATGGTGTGGGCGCAGATAACGAACTCGGCGCAGAGGTGGCCGAAGAAGACATCGATGAGATCCAGGGAGCGCTCGACGATGTGCCGGTCCACGAGATCGATGCGTTCCTCGTCGTTGCGGGGCTTGGTGGCGGGACGGGGTCGGGTGGGGCACCCGTGATCGCCGAGAACCTCAAGCGGATCTACACCGAACCTGTGTATGGACTCGGTATCCTGCCCGGCAGCAACGAGGGCGGGATCTACACGCTGAACGCCGCTCGGTCGCTCAAGACGTTTGTCGATGAGGTGGACAACCTCATGCTGTTCGACAACGACGCGTGGCGCAGTTCGGGTGAATCCGTTGAGGAGGGGTTCGATGTGATCAACGAGGAGCTGGTCCAGCGGTTTGGCGTGCTCTTCAGTGCGGGCGAGATAACCGAAGGAAACGACATCGCCGAGAGTGTGGTCGACTCCTCGGAGATTATTAACACGCTCAAAGGGGGTGGGATCTCCTCACTGGGCTATGCCGACGTTGAGGTAGACGAACCAGAGCGGAAGGGGTTGCTCTCGCGACTTCGTGGCGATTCGAATTTTGGGATCGACAGTACAGAGGCGACCAACCGGATCACGAGCCTCGTCCGGAAAGCGACGCTGGGTCGACTCACCTTACCCTGTGAGGTGAACGGGACAGAGCGGGCGTTGCTTGTGGTTGCCGGCCCCCCGGAGTATCTCAATCGAAAAGGCATCGAGCACGGTCGCAAGTGGCTCGAAGAACAGACCGGCTCGATGGAGGTCCGAGGTGGTGACTATCCGCGGCGTGGAGAAGGGACGGTCGCAGCGCTCGTACTGCTCGGCGGCGTGACGAACGTCCCGCGAGTGAAAGAACTCCAGCAGGTCGCAATCGAAGCACAACAGAATCTCGGGGAGATCACTGACGAGAGCGAGGACCGTTTCTCGGAGCTGATGGATAGCGACGGGGAGCTGGAGTCGCTGTTTTGAGATCGTGGTGGTCTATTCGTCGTATCGATCTTCGAGGGCGTCGAGTGCTCGCCAGAACTGCCTGTTGTTAATCTCTGACTCTGTTGATGCCCGTGTTTCCAAAACACCCGCGTACGTCTCGAAGTCCTCGGGGTTGGGATCAACCGCCACTACACAGTCGATGTATCCATCAAGAGCTGTCTGGAGCGTCTGTGCGTAGTGGTCGTAGGAACCGTCGATCCAAGTGAATTTCTCATCGACTTCTTCGAACACTGCTCGATAGACGGTCGCGGCGGCGAGGTATCGATCGCGCTCACGGTACTGTTCGGCAATATCGAAGAATCGGGAGAGGTCGATCGCTTCGAACACGACCGGGTCGGCGTGTTGCTCGAACAAGTGGCTAATCTCTTGTCGATACTCATCGACCGATTTGTGTTCGTCACCGAACTGTGCGAGAAACTGTTCTCGGGCCCTGTTGTGTGTGGCGAGAATTTCACGGACAAACGTACGCAGCTCTTCGTCAGAGACGTCCGCAAGGACGGAGTCGATACGCTCACTCCCGTCTTCTGGCGGATCGTCTGCGACAGCGAGGAGTACCGCGACGACGTGTTTACAGTCGCCTTGGCCGTCGTACGGACATGTACACCGGGTCTCAAGACTTTGGCCACCGAATTTGACAGTCACGTCGTAGGGGTTCGATCCACTGACGACTGCTGAAATGCGCTCGTCGAACCGGTTGAGCTGCTGAATCCGTCCCTCCTTGCGATAGGTTTGTCCCCGCTCAAACACGGGGTCGGTACATCGGTCTCGGATGGTTTCTGTGTCGATGTTCATACGGAACACGTCCGAAATTATCCTACTGGGATCTCGGTACTCACGTCATACTCGTGACCACCACCCTTCAAAAGCGTCGTCTTCGAGGTCTTTAGCGGTCACGGGCCCGAGAGCGGGTCACTGAGTGCCGGGATAGGATGGAAAACAGACTCTGGGGCTCCCTCTATGTGCCATCAGTATTCGCTACCAATTCTGAAACGGCCTGATAAATCGTCCGAGGCTCTCATGCATCGGGGTCTGGATTGCCTCGATCCGTTCTGGTGTGAGCGTCTCTCCCGGCTGATAACCCAATTTGTCGATGACGGCACGAGTCGCGTCGTCGTTGGTCATACTGGATAGGATTCACCACCGCCACCTAACGGTACGGAAATCCGACCAGAAGTGGAATACGCGAGCACTCTGGCTACCACTTCGATTTTCACCGAAATGGTTATATCGCCGGGAGACAAACACTAATACACAATGTCCCGGCCTGACGCCACCCCGCTCACCCCAGCCGAGAGTTCAGCCGGACTCGATCCGATCGCAGCGTTGAGTGCCCTCGACGACACGACCCGTGCGAATATCATCGGGACCATCGTCGGTCACCCGAAAGGCGCGCCCTCGAAGAAAGAACTCGAATACTACAATCCGAGTATCGCAGCGTCGACGCTCACCGACCATCTCATCCGGCTAGAAGAAGTGGGACTGATCGAGGCCATCGAACGGGATCGTGAGGGGCTTGAACGGGGTCATCCATACCGGTTCTTTCAGCTGACCGACGCCGCTCGCGAACTGTTCGACCGAAACAACCTCTTTGAGCCCGACGCATACCGAGAACTATTCGCCGAAGTCGAGAAAACAGACGAAATCGAGGCCGCAGAGGAGGTCGAGCGGCCGAACAGACGAAACTGAAATCCACCGCAAGGCGTACGTTCTGCCGGACAGAGAACTCGACGTCTGGGATATTCCGGAAGTAGAACCAGCGCAGAGCAGACAAGAGAGATCAGTCTCGATTTCGATCTAGAACAGATGAATCGAACAGAAGGCACGTATCAATTCTATCCTCCAAGGCCGTACAGAAGCGACTACGCCCCCTAATCACGTCGTTATCTACCCATGCGGCATCACCCCCGATACGTTTGACATCCTCCTCCGCGTGAACGCGGAGGAATCCCGAGCGTTGGGATATTAGGGTTTACAGACTCCCTGTTCTCGCGGTGTGAACCGTCCGCTCTCGCGGTCGAACAGGAAGACTCCGGGCTGTGCCAACCAGCCGTTACTCATATCCCCCGTCGGGGGACTCTGAGTTATCCTTCTGCGAATGTTCACCGCACCGTTCACGTCTGCGTTCATCGTCGTCTCGCACGACTCACAGACGTACAGACCGCGCTCCACTCGGTTGCTGTCTCGAATCTGCCCGCAACACGAACACGTCTTCGAGGTGTTTTCTTCGTCCACTCGGTCAACGAGGATACCGTGTTCCTCGGCCTTGTATTCGAGCAGGCGAACAAATCTGTCGAACTCCCATCCGTGGAGTTTCTTGTTCCCCGACTGACCACAATTCCGCGAGTTGCCGTTTTCATCCTCGCGGATGTCACTGAGGTCGCCAACCGCGATCTTCCCCACACCTTCTTCGACACACCGCTCAGCGATGTGTTTCGAGAGCGTGTGGAGGAAATGGTCTTTGCGCTGGGAGAGTTTCTGTCGAGCCTTCCGCGCACGCTTCGACGGTCCGTTCTCGCCTTCGGTCTGGTACTCCTCGCGGGTGAAGTAGTGTTTGTCCTCTTTCAGTACGTTCCCCGGATACAGTTCGCTCGCCCCATCTTCGTAGTCGACAGCAAGATACTTGCTGATACCGAGGTCGATCCCCGCCGTGTTGTCACCCGGTGCGTCTTCGACTGGGATTTCTTTCTTACAGACGAGGTGGAGTTCCCAACGGTCGCCGTTCCAGACGGCACGCACCTGCTGGATGTTCTCGACTTCTATATCGGGACGGGTTTCGTACTCTGCGAGGATGAAGTCCGACCGCGACTCTTTCAGGTTGAAGCCTTTCGAGAGGCGGAGTTGGCCGTGTTTCGTATCGTGCTTGATCGCTCGTTTCTTCCACGTCACGGTGGAGCGCGGGTGGTCGTCGCCACGTTTCCGGTAGCCGGGTGGGTTGTTGCCATCGTCGGAATTGTACCAGCCCGTGAACGCCTCAGCAAGTTCTTCGAGAACTCGCTGACTTGACTGAGAATGTAGGTCACTGTAGCGTTCGTGGTCTTTTAACTCCGACTTCAGTTCGACTTCGTCGGGTATCTTACCGTCTTCATCCCACCTGCCTTGGATGTAGTAGCGTCCGACGTTCCACAGTTTGGATGCGGAGAACCCGCACTGGTCGAGGTCGTCACGAACCTGACTGTGGTTCGTGATGCGTGCGACGTAGGTGCGTGTTGTCTCCAGCATCGAACTGTTTTCATAATGTATTATGAGAAAGTATATATTAAAACCAATGACCAGACGTGGAATATCCGATTGGAGTGGCTTCGGTGGGGTGTCGGTCAGAGTGTCGGATTCAGCCCGCGCCTAAAGGCGCGGGTATTCTCCTTGTTCTTTATAATCGGAAGATGATTCCGAAACGCATAGACGACCGGTTCGAGAAATGACATCCGTTACGTATGCCCTCCACCCACGACGAATCCGCCATTCTGGCGACCGATCTCCGGAAGAGCTACGGCTCAGAAGTTGCTCTCGACAGTCTCACGCTCGACATCCCGCACGGGACCGTCTACGGCTTTCTTGGCCCGAACGGTGCGGGGAAGACGACGACGATGCGGCTCCTTACCGGTCTCAGCGATCCGGACGGCGGATCGGTACGCGTCTGTGGCGTCGACCCAAGCGACCGGCGTGCGATCGCCGGTCGGGTCGGCTATCTCCCTGAGACGCCACCGCTGTACGACGAGTTCAGCGCCCGCGAGCAGCTCGAATACGTCGCCGATCTTCGCGACATTTCGCGGTCCGTTGCCCGCGAGCGCATCGGTGAGTACCTCGACCAATTCGGGTTAGTTGGTGACGCAGACAGGCGGATCGACGGGTATTCGAAGGGAATGAAACAGAAGACCGCGTTCATACAGAGTGTCCTACACGACCCGGACGTCCTGTATCTAGACGAACCGACATCGGGGCTTGACCCCCGAGCGGCGCGAACCATCCGGGAATCGATCACCGCGTTCGCCGACGCAGGAACCACGGTGTTCCTCTCGACACACATTCTCCCGGTCGTCGAAGCCGTCGCCGACGAGGTCGGGGTGTTGTTCGACGGGAGACTCGTCACCGAGGGGACGCCCACCGAAGTACAGGCTCGTGCGGAGACTGGCGAGAGTGGATCCCTGGAAGACGCGTTCCTCGCCGTCACGAGCGAACCCGAAACAGACGCGGCCTCCCGGAGAGAATGAGCGTCCGACAGGACGTTCGCCACGGGCTCCAAATTGGGCGGGCGGAGTTCGTCCGAAGCCTCCGTGGGTACCTCGGAAACCCCCGTCGAGTCCTTGGACTCCTGCTTACGGCGCTGTTCTTCGGCGGCGCGCTCCTGTTCGCGCTGCCGACGGCGTATGTGCTCGGGCAAACCGCGCGCTCCGTGGCGGCGGTCCCGTTCTTCGCGCCCGCTGCGACGCTCGTTCCTCTCAGTCTCCTGTCGATATCGGTGTTTCGGACCCTCGAACGGCTCGGACATATCGACGGTGCGGATTTCGTCCTGCTGGCGGTTCACCCGCGAGCAGTCGTTATCGGGCTCATCACAGCGGAGGTGGGGCGGCTCTCCCTGTGGTTCGGGATCCCGGTCGGGGCAGTGGTGGTCACATTCGCACTCGGAATGGGCTCGCCGCTGCTCGTTGCTTCGGGCGGGGCGGTCGCGCTGCCGCTCGTCTGCTGTGCCGCCGTCTGGGGGTACGCCGGGGGAATTGCTGTGTTGCGACTCCTGCGGAAACTCCCCAGCCTTCGCCGTCTCCTGAAAGCGGTGGGTGTCCTCGCGATGGTCGGACTCGTCGTCGCGTCACAGTTCGCCGGGCAGTTCATCGTCGAATCCGACCTCTCAGTGCAACGGCTGTTGTCGACAGTAGCGTTCGATCCCCTCGTGGAATACGTTGCGCTCGCGTTCGTCGGAACACCGGTCTCCAGACCGACTTCCCTAAGGGCGGTGGCGGTGCTCGCGGCGTTAATCGCCCTCACGCCGGTCGGTCTCGCCGTCTCGACTAGGCAGGTCTCTACGCTCTGGTTTACCGATCCGGTCGACAACAACGAGTCGACGCAGGTGCGGCGATCGAGCGGCGGATTCTCTGCCCCACGACCGTTCGCATGGACTAAACCCGGTCGTATCGCGTGGGGGATTCTCGTACGCGGTCGCCGTGATCCGGCGGAGTTGAGTCATCTCCTGATTGCCGTCTTTTTTATCGCACCGTTCGGGACGATGTTTCTCGAGTTTTCGGGCGACGCCCTCGGACCCCTCATCACTGGGGGCGGCGTCGTTCTCGCGACATACCTCTCAGGCGCTACCTTCGGGTTGAACCCGCTCGGTGACGAGCGGCCGCAACTACCGTTCCTCCTTCTCACCGAGACATCATCCGCGGATCTCGTCCGTGGACGGCTCCTCGCCGGCGTTGCGATTGGAGTGCCGGTCGCTGTTCTCAGCTCGCTCGTCTCGATCGGTTTCGGGATACTGGTGCTTGAGGCGGTGGCGACCGCCGCCGTTGGAGTTGGAATGTGTCTCACTGCGGCGATGTTCGCGGTCGGTATCGGCTCGGCGTATCCGATCTATGAGGAGCGCGAGTTCTGGGGGACGGAAACGGTCGTCCCGTCGACGCTCGTCATGATGGTGTACCTGTTCGTCGTGGGTGGCGGAACGGTTCTCGGGCTGTTCGTGACGTGGTTCGCCGTCACCGGAAACGTTGTGCTAACGCCCGTGTTCGGCGTGCTCTTCGGTACGTATCTGCTGTTGACGGTCGGCGTTTCGTACGGCTCCTACCGCTATGCGCTCCGGCGGCACCGACGATATACCCTAACGTGACCCCGCCGGTCGTTTCAGACGAACCGTCCGTCGAGTACACGTTTGCCGTTAACTCGACCTCATTGCCATAGCAAACCTTCATTCTCTGACTTCGGCGACATCGGGGAGTTCTTCGAGAAAAGCCCATGGACAGTCGAGGATGAGAAAGACTTCGAAGAGATACCAGAAGATGGGTTCGATGCGTACGTCGAAGACACAACGATGTTCGCTACTTGGGAATCGATGCTCGGGAAGGCTGGAGAAAATGGATGGCAGACCAACTTGGGTTATAAATCGCAAGAAGAATACCCGCGCCTTTAGGCGCGGGATGAATCCGACAACCCGTTCAACAATCCACCGCCGATGGCAAGGCCGAATATTCCACGTTCTCAGCCGAACCTTTACAAGAAAAGCTCGTATAACAGGTTATACAGGCGTTCAGAATGCTGGAGGTCCACCGCACCCACCGCGCCAAAATTCTCAACCACAGTCAAGTGGCTGAGATACTCGACCGGCACGGGTGGAGCGCCAGCAAACTCTGGAACGTCGCCAACTACCACTCCCGAGAAGTCTGGGAAGAAACCGGGGAGATTCCCGATCACGGCGACCTCAAAGACGAGTTGAAGACTCACAACAAGTACAAGGGGCTACATTCGCAGTCCAGTCAGCGCGTTCTGGAGGAACTCGCTGAAGCCTTCAACTCGTGGTACGAAAAGAGGAAGTCCGACGACAGGGCGAATCCGCCCGGCTACCGCAAGCGCAACTACTACGATACCGACGGCAACCGCGTCCACGAAGAACACCCGCGTAGCACGGTATCGTGGAAGCAGAACGGCATCCGCCACGACACCAAGAACAATCGCGTGCGACTCTCGAAGGGCGCGAACCACAAGGAACACCCCCGAGCGCGGGAATACATCCTTGTTGAATACGAAACGCGCCCCGGCGTCACCGTCGAGAATCTTCAACAGGTTCGCGCCGTCTACTACCAAGCGAAGGAGCGGTGGGAACTCCACCTCGTCTGTACAGACGAGATCGAGACTCCCGCTGCTCCGGGTACCGAGACAGCGGGCATCGACCTCGGCATCAGCAACTTCGCCGCTGTCGCCTACAGTACCGAGGCCGCTGACCTGTACCCCGGAACCCGTCTGAAACAGGACGGGTACTACTTCCCGAAGGAAATTGCCAAGTGCGACGACAGCGGTGGTGAACGAGCTACACGTCTCCATGCGAAGTGGTCGGAACGCCGCACCCACTTCTTCCACGGTCTCGCCAAACACGTCGTCCAACGATGTATCGAGAAGGGTGTTGGCCGTATCAATGTCGGTAACTTGGAAGGCGTCCGTGAGGACGAGAACGGCAACTCGAAAAACTGGGGCAGGCACGGCAACCTCGATCTACACGGGTGGGCATTCGACCGCTTCACCAACATCCTCGAATACAAAGCGAAGGTCGAGGGGATCGAAGTTGTGGAAGTAGACGAGAGTGCCACGAGCAAGACGTGTTGTATGTGTGGGAGAGAGGAGGACAGCCAGCGCGTCGAGCGTGGCTTGTACGTCTGCGAGGAGTGCGATGCGGCGTTCAACGCGGACGTGAACGGAGCGGAGAACATCCGACTCAATATCAACGAGAAAAGTAACTCCGAGTCTCCCGGACAGCTGTTCGGAGATAGGCGTACCGGCTGGTTGGCACAGCCCGCAGTCCACCTATACGACTTGTCCAGCGGATTCCAACCGCAGGAACAAGTGGTAGACTGTAAACCCTAATATCCCAAATGCGGTCGGGATTCCTCCGCGTTCACGCGGAGGAGGATGTCAAAGATTATAACAGCTAGTCCTTGAGGCCGAGCTCTTCTTCAATCGATGTCCCGGAGAGCCCCGCCCGGATTACTTCTGGGTAGAACTTCTCGTTCTTTGGTAGCTGCTCGCCGTCTTCACGCTGCCACTCGACGTTGACCTCGGAGTAGCGGATGTCAAGTTCGTCGACGTCGTCGTCCGAGAGGTAGATTGTCCGCCCGTTCCAGTCCTCTCGCAGCACGAACCCCTCATCGCCGGGGGCGAGCGTGTCAGTCGTGTTGCCTGTTTCGGACGTTTCGATCGTGTCAGTCGTGTCAGTTGATGCGCCGAAACGGTCGGCAATGCCGCCCATCTTCTCCCCGGTCTTCCCCAGCTCCTCGCTAGCGTCGCCCTCGTCGTCAGTCATTAGCCTGCCCCACGAGTTCGTCGTCGACGAGCGCCGCAATCTCGGCGATCACCTCGGCCATGTCAGTGTCGAGCTCCTCGGCAGCAAAGATAGAGCGCTCCTGCGTAGCGATCGCTCGCTGGAGGTCGACTCGCTTGTACACGTCGAACACTGGGATGCCGAGTCCGTCCTCGAACTCGGCGTGGAGCTGCTCAAGCATCGCGTCGGCCTGCTTGTTGTGCTCGACGCGGTTTGCGACGATTCCGAGGATCCTGACTGTACCAAAGTACTCCCGAACGCTATCGATCTGCTTTTGCAGGCGATCGAGCCCCTGTACAGAGAGTGCCTCGGCGTACGCCGGGATGAGAACGCCATCACTCGCTACCAAGGCGTTGTCCGTGAGAACGTTGATACTCCCCCGTCCGAGAGTCGGAATGGATCAGAGGGGCGCACAGGCGCGCACAGCGAGGCCGGAGATCAAGACGACGCAGACACCACGCCCGACGCCGAGACGGAGACAGCGAACGTCGACGGCGCCGAGACGAACACTGGGGGCGAGGACAGCGCCGAGACAGACGCCGGAAGCGACACCGACCCGGACGACGGCGAGACAGAGCCGCCCGCAGACGACGTAGCCGACGCAGAGAGCGACGTCGACGACACACGCCCGACGGGACAAACCGCACCCGGCGAGCCGCGTGCCGAGCCTAACAGCACGCTCGTCGACGCCGACCCCACCGACCTTCGCTTGAGCCCCACGCCGGACCTCGGCGCAGTCCAAGCGTGTCTCGAGGAAGCCGCCCGCTTCTTCCACAGCCAGCTGGATACGACGATTGACCAGAACGTTACGTGGAACGACGAGCAGGCGTTCGAGGCGGGCTACCGGAAACCCGAGACACCACGCGAGTACTTCACCGCGCTTGACGAGCCCGACCCGGCATACCCTGTTGAGCAGGATCCCGACGCTGCCGACGCGATGCCGCCGAACGAAGACGCACAGACCGCCGGCATCCAGTCCACGGAAGACGCCGCCGAGCGCATTGCTGAGCCCGAGGACTTCGCTGCTGACGAACAGCCGTATCAGTATCTCGGCGCTGACCATCGGGGCTGGAGCGACGACCTCGTCGATGACAAGCAGCTCGGGTGGGCGCCTGCGTTCGGCAAGGAGTTATTCTTCCACCTCGAGGAGCAGGGCTTCAGTCACCACACGATGGTCGCGACCGGGCTGTTCACATACCCGAACGACGCCTACGGCGAGAACGAGGACGGCGAGGAGTACGTTGATTACACCACGATAGACGATCCTGACGACCCCGACGACCTCTCGTGTCTCTTCCGGGGCCGCTACATCTTCCCGTACTACGACGAGGACGGCAAGGTCGCCTTCTTCATCGGGCGCCAGCCCGACTTCGATACGGAACACGGCACGCACCCCGACGACTTCACGAAGGGGAAGTACGCCAAGCTCGCGACGACAAAGAACTACACCATCGCTGACGAGCCGATCTACGGCCGGGAGACCATCGTCGAGGGCGAACCTCTCGCAATCACGGAGGGGATGGCCGACGCGATTACCGCCCATGCGCATGGCATTCCGTGCATCTCCCCAGTCACGAAGTCGTTCAAGATGAAACACCGCGACGTGCTCGCGGAGATCATCAAGCGCCGGGAGATCCCCGACGTGTACTTCCTTCAAGATTCGGACCCGCCAAAGGGGTGGTACTGGCCGAAGAAGATCGCGACCACGACGAGCGCGAGTGTGAACGCGACATGAACATCCGGGAGTTGTTCTGTACCGGTGAGTTCCCCGGCGACGAGATGTTCACCCGGAAGCTGGTTCTCGAGGCCGCCCGCGACGGGACGCTCCAAGACAAACTCGACGATCAGGACATTCGCGTCGCGCCGCCGGCTGACGCCGATGTCGACGCGGAGGACAAAACGCCCGTCACGGCCGAAGAAGTGCCCGTTCACCTGCTAGAGTCTGAAGGCGAATTCCACGGAAAGGGCCCGATCAGCGAGGTCATCGAGATTCACCAGTACGGGCCCGGCGTGGATAGCGCCGTCAACATGGGTCGGGTACTGGACACGCATACGCCGTCGCCAGACGATACGTTCACCGGGACGGTCCAAGCGGCCGCCGAGGTCTACCGTGAGGAAGTCCTCGAGGGCGACGCCGACCCCAACGAGGATGATCACGAGCTCTGGGAGAAAGTCGCGACGCGGCTCGGTATGATCGACGTCGACACCGAGACAGACGAGACCGCTGAGAGCGCCGACGCGGACGGACAGACGGCGCTGACACCCGACGAGGAGCCGACCCACACTGACTACGGCGGGACGAACGTGTGGCTCTTAGAGCTACCGCAGTTTGGCGATGAGAAGCGCGACCTTGACGACTTCCTCCAAGAGGGTTGGCTCGCGCTCACGCCGCCGGCTAAGTGGGCGCTTCGACTGACGATGGGGAATGGCCCGACGCCCGCCGACGACGGGAGTGATGGACCGGCCACGGCCCCTGCGTGGATGCGGGCGCTCGCCGACCGGTCGGACCCGGTTGGCGAGTACCCAACCGGGATGGATCCGGCGTCGCTTGGCTACCCCACAGCCCACGATCTGCCCCAGACAGTCGGGGCGATCGACCGGACGGAAACGGGCGTGGATCTCCCCGTTCGTGACCCCCACATCATCCCAGCTGATCCCGACGCTGACACGGGGGCGCTGACGGCCGCTCACAGGTGGCCTGTTGGCGACGCGAGTACGCTTCGCGGCGAGGGTAATGTTCTCGATCCTGTGCCTGAACAAAACGCGGTGTATCCACCCCTCTCGCTGTTCGGATTCATCCCCACAATCCACCCGTCTCAACACCCCGCCGCGACGGGCAACATTGGGGGGCTGGTGAACGACGCCAGCACCGCGATGGACATCGACCCACAGGAGATCGAAGACCGGATCGAAGCGGGCGACTATCGCGAGCTCACTGGGAGCCACAACCCCCTCTGGAGTCTCGACCTGCGCGACCTTGGACTCACGCCCGGATCCCGTGGGAAAAACCCCTTCGGTCACTTCGGTGAATCGGAGAACTACTTCGTCGTGATCGACGACGAAACTGCCTACTGCCACAAGCGGGAGGCACTCTATAACTTCCAACACTTTGCCCTCTGTGACATGGGCAAGCGCGACCCGAAGGATTCCGCGAGTGGTCAGAATCTCGATGATTTAGAGTACCTTCATCTGTGGACCTACGCGCGGCAGAACAACCTTGTTCCAGAGCACACGCCCATCCCCCTGAAGGGGCTTGTGGGATACGCGATCGAGCATGATTATTGCGAGTCTGACGACCTCGAACAATTCGGTGGAGATAGCGATGATTCCGACAGTAATTCAGACGAACAGAATGCCGACTCGCCGGGCAGGAACAAAGCTGGAAAGCGCAACCTCAAGCTCCCGGATGATGTGTACTTCCCAGTTCTCAAAGATATCGTAGACACGACAGGATACACGCCCGCACGCCTCGCAGACAGTAGCGGATCCGGGAGTGACTCGGGCGGGGACGAGAGCGGTTCGACGACACCCTCGGTCGACACAGAAGACGTTGCGTTCGACAGCATCCACCGGAAGTATGGCCAGCCGCTCATCGGGGACGACATGCCCGACCCACTGAAGCAGTTCCTCCGTCGTTACACCAACACGGAAGACGAGACGATCACGACCGACACCGACGAGACGGTGTTCGTTCCGAAGGCCGAACTCCGTGATGCGTTCAATTCGTGGGCGCAAATCTGCCTTCGGCACATTCGTAATAGTACTGATACGTCGGTGGATGAGGTGGCGATCCAAGAGTACGCGCCGGGTGCGTTCACCGGGCCGCTGAAAGCGCAAGTCGACGTCGAACTGAAGGAAGGTCGACCGCGACTCAGTAGTGGCGAGCGTGAACGTGTGTGGTTCGGTATCGAGCTCACCGACGAAGGCTCGACCCTTGCGGAACTCGAGGGGAAGTTCGCGTAGCCGGAGCAACCAACGTATTCCTCGACCAAATTTTATTGGCAGTCTCTTTCTCGAATCAACCAGATATTTTACACGAACATAGCGCAGGGATTTGACGCATGATTCTGATCTTCCTGCCGGGCTAGAGTTGGTGGTCTTCGTCGCTAGCTTAGATGGTACCTGTGAACGTTGCGACGACACAGAACTGATGGGTGTCTCAAACAGACGGGGCTCGCAGTAGTTGCTATCTGATCCATAACTCGAGGCAGCAATTCAGCCGAAAACACCCCCTTGGACCACTTCCCAAAACCGCAAGACTGCACGGGTGGTCCGGGGGGTCCAGCATGTGGGCACCAGTTATTGTTTTCTTGGTCAAATCGGTAGTAATGAACTACAAGCCATATCTGCTGTTATTTTCACCAATATCGCCAAGGAATAACGCATATTTGAATTTGTGAAAATAACCAGACGTAGCGGGTGGTCCGGGGGTAGCCAGTATATCCGGACCCCCCTTGGACCACTCCACAAAACCGCATGAAGGCAGCGGTGGTCCGGGGGGTACAGTACTGTGGTTTTTGTCTTTTTTCCACAATAAAGTATACTATTTCAGATACATCGCCGCTAAAGACTGAAAATAAGCATACGGGGTGGGATTTACCGCAATTTGAGGGGGTGATAACCCACCCCCTTGGACCACTTCACAAAATCGCAAGACGGCAAGGGTGGTCCGGGGGTCACCACACCAAAATCACTGCTCAATCAAATATGACTCGCTCGCATACCTGAGCGTGTTCTAGAAAGCCGTTTCAGCCGGTTTCCGAGACCGACTTATTTTCACCCTCTCAGAACACCCCCAATTTGACCCGGTACGTCTGTGATATACCGGGTAATACCCCCTCTGGGTGGGGGGTGTTCAGGCCCAAGGGCCAAGAGTAAGATGCCTGATACAGCAGGCAACCGGGATCACCCCAGCAGTCCCCTGAAGGGGACATGGAGAGACAGGGTCTCAGACAGAAGCATCACCAGCTGGATGACCACCAAGATCGAGACTGACCGCAGAGGGCAGTCGGCCAACCAGAACAGGACACCACTACACGGCGGTCGGCACTACCACCGCCTCATCGACACACTCTGTTTCACAAATCCTCTCAGAATCTCGAAACACTCTCAACACACTTCGCCACGGGTCAGGTGGACCCCGGACGCAACACGACTCGTCGTCTCGACGACCGCGATCGACACAACTGACTCCACATCTCCTGACGGTCGATGACCACCACCGGGACAGTCCCCTTGGGGACCAGTCGACTGCCGTCGACCTACTCTTCGATCCACAGACGAGAGACTCCCTTAACACATCGGCTGTCGACCAGTCTCTCACCGCCGAGTCGCGGCTCTCGTGACTGTTTCAGGAACCTGATGAGTCTGCCGACAGTCGGCCCTACCGCAGACGCCGACCGGCTGTCACCATCGCCACGATCACACGCCGTGTGGAACGGCTTCGACCCCGGCGGGATTCTCACCTCCGACGTCGGTGACCGACTTCGCTGATCCCCTCGTCCGGGTGGGCTTGTCGATGCGACTCGACTCGTCGATCTCGACTCGCGGTGTCTCCCGACCGAGGGTCACGACGTGGTCACCAGTCGGCATCGACACCGCCTCTTCTTGAGACCACAGACGCGGCGACCAGTTGCCGCTTCACCATCGGTGGGCATCGGCTCGGATCCGACGATCAGGATCCACAGCGAGACGGACCTCTCAGTATTCTGATGATGACGCCGTCGGCCGTCACCAGCGACGGAACGCCACCACCACAGACACGGCAGATGGCCGCTTCGAGTCTGACAGCCGACGGGGACCGAACGGTGTCGGGTCCACCCCACCAACAGTGGTCGCGACCGACACGCCTCGAGGGCAGCTGGCCGTCGCACCGCTGGGTGGGTTGCCCCCACCTCGACGACTCCCTCTTGGCGGGAGTCCTCGCCAGTATCCCCACCGGGAATCTCTCAACGATCTGGTATACTAAATGGCGTCCACGAGCCACCCACCTTCGGTGGGGACTCGTTCTGTCTCAACACGGTGAGACGACACCGTCCTAACTCGGACGGAGTGTCGGCAGGCCCCAACCCAATGGTGGCATTATTGTGGCCGGGCCAGCGGTGAGGTTTTCCCAAGATGAACACGCTTCTCGCACTCGTCGTTTTCACCGTCTCGTTCGGCACCGCAATCGCCCTGCTCGTCGGCGTGGTTCTTGCCGTCCTCATGTCGATGAATGCCCGGAGTGGATCGGAGGGGTGTGACTTCTGTTCGAGTGAGTCGGCCACTCGTCTCGGGGGTGGTGACGTGGCGTGTAGTGACTGCAAACGCCGGGTCCTCTGACCGGCTTCTCAGCGAGGGTCGAGACCCCCTCTCTATGGCCCGGTGACTGGTGGGTTTGTTGCGGCAGTTGACGGAACCGCAACCAGCCGGTAGTGGAGACGGGAAACGATCCGGGTTTGTTCGGGGTCGATCTCGGGGTCGATCTCGATGGGTAACCAGTGGGAGAAACTCTCTGTGACTCCCCACTCGTAACGGCCTCCGTGGGACGGCTGGTTGTGACGTTAGCAGCAACTACTAACCCACCGTTCAGCACGGTGTCGAAGACACCGGCTACGGCCGAGTCCTGACCTCGCTTCAGCTGGCAACATTATTGCCTCATCCGGAGACGAGGGTTTCCCCCGAGGGGGTGACCCGACCAACCGACTATGAGTGAAACACTTCGCGGTTCGACGCCCCAGTCCGAGTTTGACCTGACGACTACCCTTGACGACGAGATCGAGTGTGCCTGTGAGGGCTGTCACGACGACGTCGACGACCAGCTGAAACTCCTCCTCGGCTGCGACGCCCGTGGGATGGTCGCTGACTACGGGACGGTCGGCTTCTGTTCGCTTGAGTGTGCCCGCCAGTTCGTCTCGGCGGGCCCGTACCAGTCGCTCGAGGAGGACCTGATCGTCTACACCCAGCAGCCGGTCGTCGCGACCGTCGTCCACAACGGCGAGGTCATCGAGGCCACGCTCGGGTTCGACGTCAAGGAGGCTATCGAGGCGGCCGCCGAGATCGTGGCCGACCTCGTCGACGACGTGGAGCTCTCGCCTGACGACCTCTCGATCGAGACCGAAGAACTATAGCCAGCCGGTTTCCATTTTTTTCTGCGCTATCGGACCGACGCGATACTCTCGCCAATCTCATGCGCCAACTCTTCTCTGGTGGCCCAACTGCTACTCGACTCATGCTTTCTGCCCTTGGCCTTTAAATACGATTGGTTTTGACAGATATGTATGTCAGAATCCTTTGATCCTGATCATGTGCCCTCAACCTCCCGATTCTCTGTAACGTATCGCCCGGAGCAGGGCTCTCGCCGCCGACTCCAATTTGTGCCTCGCGAGGACAGCACTGGCTGGTGGTTAATCGAACTGCGCGACGCCGAGAATCGCTGGCAGATCGTTGGTCGGGAACCGCTCACAACGGCTCAACTTAGGACACAGCCGCTACAGGGCCTGGAGACGTCTCAATATCGATCAACAGGTCCGTCTCGTCCGCTCGAACTGTTCAAAATTGTCGCTAAAGAGCGCGCTTGGCAGATTCTTCAAACGGTGAGTCTGCTTGATGAACCTGTGCGCCGTGAGCAGCTTGAACGATTTGTCACAGCATACGACCACGGCGACACCAATACTGACCAACCCATCAATCCGGATCTGAAAGCGACACTCGATGAGGCAATCAAAAAGATGGCCCAGCTCAATGTGATCGAGGCGACACCAGATGGTATCACAAGTGGCCCACAGTTTGGACACGCATTTGCAACGGTCGTCATCTCGTAGGTCACGTAACTGATAGCTCAGTACACTATCTGACTACTTCCGCTCTGGGGCAAGCAGTTTATTACCGCCTTGTTGTACATTACTTACTGATAGATCTGATGTCGACAACGGACCTCCACACGACTGACGACGATATTGCCTCGCAGATCTCGATTTACTGTGGCGAGGAAGAACGGCTTCTCAACCGTGCTGACCGCACAGCGACGCCGACAGAACTCGTGTTGGCGCCGACCGAACTCCACCAACGAAACCTCCAACGGCGACTGCGAGAGCGTACACAGCCACAGAATGCGTTTGAATTTGTCGACCCGAAAACCGTTGCGGAAGTACTGCTTGGAGCTGCAGACCCGGCCCCGACAAGCCTCGATCGCGTCGATCGTTTAGCGCTCCTCCAGTCGCTTCCGACGACGACACCGGATCAGCCATCGGGACTCCGTCCGTTGCTTGCTGCCCGTCGAGACGTCGATCCCCAACAACTGGAGCAGATCCGTTCAGAGGTCGAATCAATGACGAACTTCCATCCGGATCGGATTGCGGCGCTGCGCGATGTCACCGACGAGTTTGCGACTCCCATTGCGGACGAGGCGACCACACTGGTTGACGGTGGCCTCGCCGTCGAGACGTGGCTGCGCGACCAGACTGACAAAGCGGTCTCGAAGACGGCGCTTCTCAGACGGGCGACGCGCCGCCTCATCGACGGCGACGAGGTGTGGACCGATTGCTATCCCGATATCGAGCGGATCTCGCTCGTCGGTGTGAGCAGCATCCCGGCACCAGAAGTTGACTTCCTGTATGGCCTCTGTACCGCAACAACGGCAGATATCGAACTCCACCTCCGCCCCGGAACCAGCGAGTACCTCACCATGCGACTCCCGGATCTTTTGTCCATTGATTATCCCGGGCGAGAGGTGAATCTGTGACCCACGCCCACCGCACGGCACTCACTGGCGAGCTGCCAGCACCGTCATGTCCTGTTGTCGAATTGCCCGCACCGACGCGTCGCGAGGAAGCGCGTGCTGTGATGGCGACGATCAGCGAACTTCGCGATCGTGGCGTGGACGTCCGCGACATCGTCGTTGTGGCTCGCGATCTTGATCCGTATGAACAGCCGCTGACCCGGGCAGCCATCCAGTATGGGGTGACGCCAGTGTTTTGGACACAGTTGCGCGTGACCCGCACCGAACCATACGCGCTGATAGCGGCGATTTGTACGCTCTTTGGCGCCGGCGACGTCGCTGCTACAACGCTGTTGGAACCAGTGGCGCAGCGGTGGGCGCCGCTCACGGATACAGCCAGCTGGCCACTCGAACAGTCGACGATCCAGGCCGCTCTCGAGGCCCTTCCCCCCGGGCATCGATCGATCGCCGAGTGGGCCGAAACGATACAGACACACACCACGGACGAGCGACTCACAACCTACTGTGACTGGCTACTGTCGCATGCCGAGCGCGAGCCAACGCCAGAGACAGTTGGAACGGTTCTGGGGGCGTCGATCGACGCGTATCGCGAGACGAGCGTGCCCGCCCGCAAGCAGGCTGACTCACCGGCGCTCATGGCGACGGAGACAGCCGCGCGAGCAACCGTCAGGGTCACTCGGCTCGTCGATCAGGTCTTGCACAAATACGACGAATGGCTCGCAGACGGGACGGTCTCCCGATCGTGGGACGCTGTACAGGAGCTGTGTGAGCTGCTGGCGACACAACGCCCGGGCCGCCGTGAACACTCGAACGCCTGGGCCATCGACATAATGGAGGCAAACGACGTGTGGGCGCTGTCTGTTCCATTCGTTATCGCGGTCGGCGCGACAGCAGCCGAGTGGCCGGCCCAGATTGACAGCGTTGTTCCCACAGAGCTCCAGGAAGCCGTTCTCGCGGGAGCTGGTGAGACAGATATCGTTGCGCCGCGAACCGCGTGGGGAAACGGCCGTGATCGCGATCACTTCGCCGATGCGATGCGTGCCGCCGAGCGCGGCGTGATCGTGACACGGTACACACAGACCGCCGACGGTGGTGTTGTGTACCCCTCGCCGTTTCTTGCGTCACTCGAGATGGAGACTGTCTCCGAGCAGGCCCGCACCCAACTGGTGAGCACGACACCGCAGCTTCCTGAGCCGATTGCCGCGCTCCTCTCTGCGAGTACAGATACCGTTCCAGCACCCACCAAGACACCTCATGAGTAACGACGACGACCCACGGAGACTCCGGAACGCACAAGCAACGATCAGAGACCGATTCGTCGACGCCGAGTCGGGACTGTTTACCATGAACTGTGTCGCCGGTGCTGGCAAATCACTGACGATGCAGCGAATCGCGGCTGAAACCATCATTCGGCGGTACGCTCGTGGCGACCAGACTCCCGCCCAGAGCGTGGCCGTCATGTCGTTTACCACCGATGAGGCGGCCGCGATCGGACCCGGTGTCTGTGAACACATTCGGGAGATCGTGGATCATGGGTTAATCTCCGAGGCAGCGTCACTCACCGAGTCAGATACCGCGTATCTCGTGACGCGGGTCCGGCACGCACCGTTCATCGGCACTGTCGACAGCGTGTTGCGTGACGCATTCGAAGAACTGGCTACCGACCTGGGGTTCGAGGAGACGCCAACGGTCGGGAATAAGGCGTTGCTGGAAACGGTTCACAACGCGTGTTATGACGCCGTCGCTGCCGATCCAGCCCACGAAGACGCGATAGCCGAACTGGAAGCAGCATACCCGGATGGCCGCTGGGCAGCCACTCCCGAGGAGATGCTTGCTGACGCTGTCAAGTACTGTCGCGATCAGCGACTCACCACGGCCGCCTTCGAACGCAAACTCCGTGCCACACAGGAGGCAGTGTATCCTGACGGACGAACCAGCAGTCGTGCGGATATCGTGGCGACGATCGCAGACATCGTCGACGCCGACGCCGCAGTTGACACCGACGAAACCCTCTCACCAGCGGAGTGGGACGACCTTGTGGCTGCTGACCAGCGTCTCTATGACGCATGGGAGAGGACGCTGACAGCGTTTGGTGACGTGCTTGAGGCCTACCGCGAGCAGTACCGAGCCCTGATCCGCGAGTATGGCGTGGTCACTCACACCGATGTCGCCTTCTTTGTCACCAGTGTGTTCAAGCGTGACTGGCCAGTCGATGGCGATGGGCCAACGACCGACCAGTACACAGCCCTTCGTCAGCGGTACCACGCGCGGCTTGATAGCGTGATCATCGATGAAGCACAGGATGTCTCTATTATCCAGCACGCGGCGCTGTCAGAGCTTGTCACTCCCTCGATGCGCGTCCTCGCGTGTGGCGATACACTCCAAAGCATCTACCGCTGGCGGCACGCCGATCCGTCGCTGTTCACGACTGCCTGTCGCGAGGGCCAGTATCTCGGTATCGATTGGGACACCCATGCGACGGTGACAGCCGCAACAACTTATCGTGGAACCCCCGATATCGCCGCTGGCATCAACACCATCATGCGGCCCGTCTTCGACGATCCAGCTCGCGGGGGGCTCAGTGATTTTGCGGCGACTTACTCCGGTCTCGACGCATCTCGGGATCCAACTGCCGACCCGAGCATCCACGTCGCCGCGTTCACCGGTGGGGCAGCGCCCGACAAGACACGGTGGGTCAACCCCGACGGCCGCGCTGGCGAGGCGAACATCCTTGCGACGTACATCGCACAAGGCCTCGCTGATGGGACATTGACTGACGAGACCGGGTCGCCACAGTCGATAACCGTCGTCTTCAGAAAGCGAACGCGGATGGACGCGTACAAAGACGCGTTCGAGGCCGAAGGACTGACCGTTCAAAATGCGAGTTCGAGACTCTTTGCGTGTCCCGTGGTCAAGGCGGTCCTCGCCGTGTGTGACTGGCTCACTGCGCCGACCGATCGGGTCCAGACACGCGCGTTGTTGACTGACTCGCCGTTCGATTTCACAGGCGCCCACGACTGCTTCGAGCGGGCTGGGTACGACCTTGACATTATCTGTGCGGCCAACGACCTCGACGCCGAAACCCGAGACATCCTCTGTGGCCTGCGCGATCTTCGCGGTCAGCTGGGCCGGTTCCATCGCGTTCCAGCGTCGGTGTATCTGGAAGACATCACCGAGCAACTCGCGCTTCGAGCCGACCCGGGCGACCAGTTCACCGACCTGCCGGCAGCACAACGAGTAGCCGCGCTCGACGCGCTCACGAGCACCGTCGCCGACTGGGAAGCGGACACGCAGTACCCACCAGCCGCCCTCGGTGACCTACTCGCGCCGTTTCGGGCGGCTCCGAGCGAGGGGCCCGATATCCCGAGTGTGACCACTGATGCTGACGTCGTCTTCAGCACAGTTCATCGGCTCAAAGGCGATCAAGACGATGTGATTGTGCTCGCAACGCCGGGGTTCAAGCTCTGGGACACTGGCCCGTTCTCTCAGCGGTTCATGACGCAGGGTGGCGTTGCGGCGTTAGCGCCGCCGACGAACGTCGAGACAGCACCCGATATCGAACTGCCACCATTCGATGGGGGACTCTACACGCCAAGCAGTGACAGTCGCGATAAACAGGGTGCTGCATCACGCGATATCGGGTTGCGGTGGGCGACCGAGCACTGGCTCGACGGCGCCGGCGGTGGGGGCCCGCACCTGCTTGGTCCCGACCAGCTCCAGTCAGTCGCAGCCAACGAGCGTGCGGAGGCGTGGCGACTCCTGTATGTGGCACTCTCTCGGGCACGTGACCATCTCGTCATCCCGCTTCCGAAGACGTTACCCGGCACGGCACAGCCGCGTGATCGCTGGCTCGATACCCTGTTTGAGACACTCGAGTTTTCGCCTGGACGAACACCCACGTATGCGATCGACGAGCCGTCCAGTGCCGGTGATTTGACGATCGGTGTGAATGACGTCGACGGCAGTGAGACACGCGAGATGTACGACACGCCGCTATCGGTGACGGGTGCCGTCCCGCCTCGACGCGACCAGTTGGAGTCGTGGGTCCCACGCTTTCTCGACCCGAGTACAGCTTATCCGTTGACTGACGATGTCGACGCTACCGTGGGTGCCCACCTCCTTGACGAGCCGATTCACACCGACACTGAGACGGTGGCCGACGACCTCCCAATCACGTTCGAGACGCTTGGGCCAGAGGCCGTCGGAACCTGTCTCCACGAGGCCTTACTCACCCTCATCGAGATGGACGTGCCGGCCACCGAGATTGATGCGTGGAGCAAGCCCGTCCGAAGCGCGCTTCAGCACGCGATGGAACAGATAACGCCGCAGTCGATCGAGATGCTTCCAGATACTGAACGTGGTGGCCTCGTCAGCTTCTTCCACGTGTCAGTCGTGGCGGACTTCCTCAAGTCCGATCTGTGGGCCCAGATCCAAGCAGCAGAAGCTGTCTATGTCGACCACGATTTGAGTGGACTCGTGACTGCTGGAGCGGTTGAGGTAGAAGTTCATGGTGAGGCCGATATCCTCATAGATCTGGGCGGAGGCGAGTGGCAACTGGCCGATCTCAAAATTGCGCTGAATGAGTCACACGACGCAACGCAACCGCGGTATGAACTCCAGATCGCCGCCTACGAGCACATCCTCCGCCAAGAGCTTGGCCCGGCAGCGACAATTCACGCCAGTGTCGAAACGTTCGGGTGTGTCCGAAGGTCAGTGTGCGGACAGTTCCCGCCCACGGTCCTTGCGCGCCGTGTTCGCACTCTCGTTGGGTCGGATGAGTCGATCTCCGGCACTTGAAATTGGTTAAACAGTCGATTCCCACGATTCTATATAGCAATGTTCCTTTTTATATGTTCAGTCAGTATTGTGCGTATGGGTACAAACCATACAACAAGGTCAGACAGTATGTTTCAGTGGCCGTCGGAACCGATCGGGTATGTGGCGGTTCTTTTGGCCCTCATTACGGGACTCATCCATCTCGTGGCGACGACACGAGCGATTGAAATGAGCGTTGTGCTGGCAGTGCTCTTCGTGCTCAACGGACTGGGTTTCCTCGGCGGAGCAGCAGTATATTTCACCCGGTTCTGGCGACGCTCATTTTTCCTTGTGGCTGCAGTATACTCGTTGGTGACGATTCTTGCGTTATTCCCGTTCCGAGGGTGGGGGATTGAAGCGTTCTACATGAATGGGGAGATTAACCCAATTGTCACCATTACGAAAATTGCGGAGGCCTTCCTCGCGATCGTGTCGGTTTATTTGTACAGCCGCACGAGCAATTGACACCCTCATTGCCCTGAAGGCGAGGATTCTCGACCGCACTGAGAAATTCTTTCTCGCGGTATCGAGCAAGTAGGAGCGGGACGCTCCGAATTAACGCCTGTGGAGACTGCGCTCCCTAGGGATATACTTGTATCTGGCTTTGTTAAAATATTCTTATTCAAATATATTCTAACTTGAAATAGTTCTATGATAGAAGTGAATATAAGTCACTGTTCCGAATTAAAGGGTTTAGCTTAGTGATTAAGAGTTTGCTATTAGGCTCCGACTGATGCGCTACAAAAAAACATATTGGCGGGGGCACATACATTTAAGTATGCCCTCTAAGCGTGATCTTCTCGAAGAAGAAAATCCATCTAATGGGCCAGACCGGTCAGAGTTTCAGTGGATTCGTATTTTTGCTTTTATAATCGGGGTAAGTATTACTGTTCTCTATTTTTGGATAAATCCATTTCAGTATATCCCAGACTGGACTGCTGCGGCTATCGGAGCGGTTCCTGTTGTATTCCTCCTCTATAGCTTCAGTTCGCAGTCTTGGCAAACCTGTACGAAAATCGCCGTCGGTGTTGCAATCGGAAGTAGTCTTGGAACCTTTTTTTGAGTCGCTTGACACAATCTGTGCAGGTGAAGTACCTCGGGGACGAGCCCCGAGGCTTCACCGTTGTGTCTGTATCGTCCAGAAACGGACGGACAAACACAGGCGAATTCACTTGTGCGTTCTCCGCTTTGCGGAGCGGGTAATTGCCCAACCTGTTCATAGCGGAAACAGCACGGAAACCCACCTCTTCAGGGCTATCTTTTATATTGATCTCTCCAGGGGGCTACGAACCCCAACCACAATATATCAGTGAACTACCCTACCCTACTCACTCGCCGCCGACGCGGCTCGTTCCTTGAGGGTAGGGCTTCCTGCTTCCACGACGCGCTTTGCAGAAACCGTGGTGGTTCCCGTAGGGAGCGCAGTCTCCACAGGCGTTAATTCGGAGCGTCCCGCTCCTACTTGCTCGATACCGCGACAAAGAATGTTCCACGCCGCGTTCGCATCTCTATCCGTCTCGAAACCGGCAGGCAGGACAGGAATGTTCGCGGACCCACAACGGCTTCTCCGTCGAGACGCCGCACGCCGCGCACTCTCTTGTCGTCCCTCTCGGGTTGACCGCCACGAACTGCGTCCCCTCTCGCTTGCACTTATACTCGAGCATCCGAAAGAACGTTCGCCACGCGGCAGACGCCGTATTGCGGCTGTTCGACGGCGACTCCATCATCCTCTTCACGTTCAGGTCTTCGACCGCCACGAGGTCGTACTCCCGAGCGTAGTAGTTCGAGAGTTTATGGAGAAAATCACGGCGCTTCCGTCGGAGATCGGCGTGACACTCCGCGACGCGACGCCGTTGCTTCTCGTAGTTGTTCGACCCGTGTTGCTTCCGCGAGAGTTTCCGTTGCTCACGCTCCAAGCGTTCACGCTCGTCGGAGAGATCGAGCGACTCGATCGCCGTGCCGTCGGTGTCGTGGGCGTACTTGAGAATCCCTACATCAATTCCGACGCACTTCTCGGGATTTTCGGTGGGTTCGGGCGGTTCACGGTCGATTTGGACGCCGAACGTGGCGAACCACTCGCCCGTCGGTTTCTTCTTGACCGTGACCTGCTTGAGGCTGGCGTCGTCGGGGATGTTGCGGTGGAGTCGTATCGGAATGTCCGCGATTTTCGAGAGTGACAGCACAGTCTGACCGCCCTTCTTGTCGAGCTTGAAGCCAGACTGACTGTACGTGAAACTGCGGAACTCTCGTGGTGATTTCCAGTTGAGTTTCCCGACGCCGTAGCCGTTCTCCTTGAGTTTGGAGAGGCTGTTGAGGTTATCGAACAGCCGTTCTACGACGGTTTGGAGAACCTTTGAGTATACGTCTGAGAGACCGTCCCACCATTTCTTGAGGTCGGGGAGTTCCGACCGAAGCGTGGTCATGGACGGCAGTTCGCCGTGGGCGTCTTGGTACTCGTTGAGGCGGTAGCGCGTGTGGTTGTACAGTTGCTACAGTTGCCTACAAATATCGCGGTGGCGGTCCAACTCCTTGCGGTGGGCGTCGGACGGCTTGAGACGATACTCAGTACTTCACAAAGCCGCTTAGTTAGAACGTCTGCTTGCTGAAGGTGTGTCTACGACCCAGCAAGCAGACGGTGAGATCCATGAGGACCAGCTTCTTAACTTTCTCGTCAACCGCCTTGACGAGGAAGTTCCGCTCTCCTTAGCGAATAATGCTCAAATCACTTCTGAGGACATCTACGAGGTCCTCGTCGGCGCTTGCGCCGACGGGACCTCTGTCTCTACGCTCTGTGCTTCGAGCCAGAACACACCCGCTGCGAACACGATCCTCTACCACCTCCGGACGAAGTTCGAGCCGGATCGGCTCGAACGAGTCGCTAACACGCTCCTGCGAAAGAACCTTGATGAACTGCTCCCCGAGCAGGTGGAGGTCTGCGCAGACCTCCACCTGCGGCCCTACTACGGTGACGAAGACGACACAGACGGCCTCTATCATTCGGTCGCAAAGCGTGGAACCACCGCGTTCCACGCCTACGCCA